>NZ_JBSFSI010000002.1:0-798084 GCF_053589675.1 Streptomyces sp. NPDC003284 | reverse complement strand
CGGCGGGGAACCTGGTCCAGGTTCCCCGCCGAAGCACCGGCCGACTGCGTTCCGTGCGCCCCGGTCAGCGGTTGGCGGGGCCGCCGAGCTGAATGCCCGCCATGCGGGTCCACTCGTACGGGCCCGTCTTCACCTTGGCGGCGAACTCGCCGTCGAAGGACTCGTGGACGGTGATCCCCGCCTTCCGCACGGCCTGCTCGGCGATGGCCAAGGTGGGGGCCACGATGTCGCCCCAGGTGCCGTCCTCGCCGACGAGGACGATCCGGGCACCGCGCTCGCCGAGGTACGCGACCTGCCCCTCGGCGCCGCCGTGCGCCGTGGAGAAGGAGCCGATCCGGTGGGCGAGGCGGGCCGCCTTGCGCTCGGCCCTGGGGTCAACCTGCTGCGTGTCTGCCATGGCCAGGATGCTACCGACGGGTAGGCACAACGGCGACGGGCGGGGTGCGTGGCCTTGGCCACGCACCCCGCCCGGACGGCGCAGATGCTGCTGGGTCAGTGCAGGAAGGGGTCCACCGCCACCGCGACGAACAGGATCGACACATAGGTGATCGACCAGTGGAACAGCCGCATCTCCTTGAGCTTCGTGCCGGTCACCTCGGCCTTGGCGCGGTTCTGGAGCCCGTGCGCCTCCCACAGCCAGAAGCCGCCGGACAGCAGGGCGACCACGGTGTAGAACCAGCCGGTGTAGCCCAGCGGGGTCAGCAGCAGCGAGACGACGACCATCACCCAGCTGTAGATCACGATCTGCCGGGCGACCACCTTGTTGGAGGCGACGACCGGGAGCATCGGCACGCCCACGCGCGCGTAGTCCTCCTTGACCTTCATGGACAGCGGCCAGTAGTGCGGCGGCGTCCAGAAGAACATCACGAGGAAGAGGATGACCGGCGCCCACGACATGGAGTTCGTGACGGACGACCAGCCGATGAGCACCGGCAGGCAGCCGGCGATGCCGCCCCACACGATGTTCTGCGACGTACGCCGTTTGAGGATCATCGTGTAGCCGACGACGTAGAAGAGGAGCGCGCCGAGCGACAGCCAGGCCGACAGCCAGTTGACGGTGAATCCGAACAGCAGCGTGGAGACGACCGCCAGGCCGATGCCGAAGGCGAGGCATTCGCGCGGGCTGACCATTCCGGTGACCAGCGGACGCTGCGAGGTGCGGTCCATCAGCGCGTCGATGTCGCGGTCGATGTACATGTTCAGCGCGTTGGCGCCGCCCGCGGACAGATAACCGCCGACGCAGGTGAGCAGCACCAGCCTGAGGCTGGGCACACCCTGCTGTGCCAGGAACATCACCGGCACGGTGGTGATCAGCAGCAGCTCGATGATCCGCGGCTTGGTCAGTGCCACGAACGCCTTGACCCGGGCCCCGAACGGCCGGTGGCTCGGGCTCTGGCCTGCACCGAGTAGTCCCTCCCCCAGGGCCTTAAGGGCCTGGGAGGGACCCCCAGGACGGGATTCGACGGCCGTCACGCACACCCCTGACAGAGACTCCCAGCGAGCCCCGCCCCATGAACGCAGGGTAAAGGCTCGCGCGTACCACGCCACTGTAGACGTTGCCCAGACCCGGACATTCGCGGGGGTGGGGTCGTGTTGGCCGCGCCCGCCCGGCGGCCGTCCGGCCAGGGCCTTCCGGCCCGGCCGGCTCCCCCGCCGGGCACCCCTTCGAACGGGCGCGGCCCGGCTCGATCGAGCGATCGGATGAGCGGTCCCCTATTCAGGTGCCGAATTCACTCCCGGTTGGCCGAGAGGCGGATTTCCCGTAGTCCCGTCAGTCTTGAATGACTCGAAAAAACGCACGTCTTTACGGGGGTAGGCTCAACAACGGCCGGCCGACGCCGAGAACGCCGGCAGCCCGTGCGTGGACACACGCACCGGCATCCGACATGTGGAGAGGAGCCCTGACCCAGGGTGAGCACCAAGCCGACCACCACAGACCTCGAGTGGACCGAGTTGGACCAGCGCGCGGTGGACACCGCGCGCGTCCTGGCCGCCGATGCCGTACAGAAGGTCGGAAACGGCCATCCCGGTACGGCCATGAGTCTGGCTCCCGCCGCGTACACCCTCTTCCAGAAGGTGATGCGGCACGACCCGGCCGATCCGCAGTGGGTGGGGCGCGACCGCTTCGTGCTGTCCGCCGGCCACTCCTCCCTGACGCTCTACACCCAGCTCTACCTGGCCGGCTTCGGCCTGGAGCTGGCGGACCTGGAGTCCTTCCGCACCTGGGGCTCCAAGACCCCGGGCCACCCCGAGTACGGGCACACCGCCGGGGTGGAGACCACCACGGGCCCGCTCGGACAGGGTGTGGCCAACGCGGTGGGCATGGCGATGGCCGCCCGCTACGAGCGCGGCCTCTTCGACCCCGAGGCCCCGCAGGGCGAGTCGCCCTTCGACCACTTCATCTACTGCGTCGCCGGTGACGGCTGCCTCCAGGAGGGCATCTCGGCCGAGGCGTCCTCGATGGCCGGCCACCAGAAGCTCGGCAACCTGATCCTGCTGTGGGACGACAACCACATCTCGATCGAGGGCGACACCGAGACCGCCGTCTCCGAGGACACCGTCAAGCGGTACGAGGCCTACGGCTGGCACGTGCAGCGCGTGGCGGCCAAGGAGGACGGCGACCTGGACCCGCAGGCGATCTACGCCGCGATCCAGGCGGCCAAGGCGGTCACCGACCGGCCGTCGTTCATCGCGATGCGCTCGATCATCGCCTGGCCGGCCCCGCACGCCCAGAACACCGAGGCCGCGCACGGCTCGGCGCTGGGCGAGGACGAGGTCGCGGCCACCAAGCGCGTCCTCGGCTTCGACCCGGACAAGCACTTCGACGTCTCCGACGAGGTCATCGGCCACACCCGGCAGGCGCTGGAGCGCGGCCGGCAGGCGCGCGAGGACTGGGAGAAGTCCTTCCAGGCGTGGCGCGACAGCCACGCGGAGCGGGCCGCCGAGTTCGACCGCATCGCCGCCGCCGAGCTGCCCGCCGGCTGGGCCGAGAAGATCCCGGTCTTCGAGGCGGGCAAGAGCGTGGCGACCCGCGCGGCCTCCGGCAAGGTGCTCCAGGCGCTCGGCGAGGTGCTGCCCGAGCTGTGGGGCGGCTCCGCCGACCTGGCCGGCTCCAACAACACCACCATCGACAAGACGTCCTCCTTCCTCCCTGCGGGCAACCCGCTCCCGGAGGCGGACCCCTACGGCCGCACCATCCACTTCGGCATCCGCGAGCACTCGATGGGCGCCGAGCTGAACGGCATCACGCTGCACGGCAACACGCGCGTGTACGGCGGCACCTTCCTGGTCTTCTCCGACTACATGCGCAACGCCGTGCGCCTGTCCGCCCTGATGCACCTGCCGGTGACGTACGTGTGGACGCACGACTCCATCGGCCTCGGCGAAGACGGCCCGACCCACCAGCCCGTCGAGCACCTCGCCTCGCTGCGTGCCATCCCCGGCCTGAACATCGTCCGTCCGGCCGACGCCAACGAGACGGCCATCGCCTGGGCCGAGATCCAGCGCCGCTGGACCAAGGAGTACGGCAAGGGCGCCCCGCACGGCCTCGCGCTCACCCGCCAGGGCGTGCCGACGTACGAGCCGGACGACGACGCGGCCAAGGGCGGCTATGTGCTGTTCGACGCCGAGGGCGGCGAGCCCGAGGTCATCCTGATCGCCACCGGTTCCGAGGTGCAGCTCGCCGTCGAGGCGCGCGAGCGGCTCCAGGCCGACGGCGTCCCCACGCGCGTGGTGTCCATGCCGTGCGTCGAGTGGTTCGAGGAGCAGGACCAGGGGTACCGGGAGAGCGTGCTGCCCCCGGCCGTGCGGGCGCGCGTCGCGGTCGAGGCCGGTGTCGCGCTGTCCTGGTACAAGTACGTCGGCGACGCCGGACGCATCGTCTCCCTGGAGCACTTCGGTGCCTCCGCCGACGCCAAGGTGCTGTTCCGCGAATTCGGTTTCACCGCCGAGAACGTGGTCGCCAAGGCCCGGGAATCCCTCGCCGCCACCCAGCGCTGACGCTCATATACGACACGTAGGAGATGCAATTTCCATGACAGACGCACTCAAGCGCCTCTCCGATGAAGGCGTCGCGATCTGGCTGGACGACCTGTCGCGCAAGCGGATCACGTCCGGCAACCTCGCCGAGCTGATCGACCAGCAGCACGTCGTGGGCGTCACCACCAACCCGACGATCTTCCAGAAGGCGATCTCGCAGGGCGACGGCTACGACCAGCAGCTCTCCGACCTCGCGGCCCGCCGGGTCACCGTCGAAGAGGCCATCCGCATGATCACCACGGCGGACGTCCGCGACGCCGCCGACATCCTGCGCCCGGTCTTCGACGCCACCGACGGCCAGGACGGCCGGGTCTCCATCGAGGTCGACCCGCGGCTCGCCCACAACACCAGGGCGACGGTCGCCGAGGCCCGCCAGCTGGCCTGGCTGGTGGACCGCCCCAACACCCTCATCAAGATCCCGGCCACCGAGGCGGGTCTGCCGGCGATCGCCGAGACCATCGGCAACGGCATCAGCGTCAACGTCACGCTGATCTTCTCGCTGGAGCGCTACCGCAAGGTCATGGACGCCTTCCTGACCGGCCTGGAGAAGGCCAGGGAGCGCGGCCTGGACCTTTCGAAGATCCACTCGGTGGCGTCCTTCTTCGTCTCCCGCGTCGACACCGAGATCGACCGGCGCATCGACGAACTGGGCACCGACGAGGCCAAGGCGCTGCGCGGCAAGGCCGGTGTGGCCAACGCGCGCCTCGCCTACCAGGCGTACGAGGAGGTGTTCGCCTCTGGCGACAGTTCGACACAGCCCTCCGACCGCTGGAGCGCGCTGGAGAACGCGGGCGCCAACAAGCAGCGCCCGCTGTGGGCCTCCACCGGGGTGAAGGACAAGGCGTACAAGGACACCATGTACGTCGAGGAGCTGGTGGCGCCGAACACGGTGAACACCATGCCCGAGGCCACCCTGGAGTCCACCGAGGACCACGGCGAGATCCGCGGCGACGCGGTCCGCGGCACCTACGCGCAGGCCCGCGCCGACCTGGACGCCCTGGAGAGGATCGGGATCTCCTACGACGACGTCGTCCGGGTCCTGGAGGACGAGGGCGTCGAGAAGTTCGAGTCCTCCTGGAACGACCTGCTGAAGTCGACCGAGGCGGAGCTGGAGCGCCTCGCCCCCGCGGAGGGCTGACGCCTTGTCGTCTCTTTCCGGGCTTTCCGGTCTTTCCGGCAGCGGAGCGAACCCGCTCCGTGACCCCGCCGACCGACGGCTCCCGCGTATCGCGGGGCCGTCGGGCCTGGTCATCTTCGGCGTCACGGGCGACCTGTCCCGCAAGAAGCTGATGCCCGCCGTGTACGACCTCGCCAACCGGGGTCTGCTGCCGCCGGGCTTCTCGCTCGTCGGCTTCGCCCGGCGCGACTGGGAGCACGAGGACTTCGCGCAGGTCGTGCACGACGCCGTCAAGGAACACGCGCGCACGCCCTTCCGCGAGGAGGTCTGGCAGCAGCTCAGCCAGGGCATGCGCTTCGTCCAGGGCACCTTCGACGACGACGAGGCGTTCGAGCGGCTGCGCGCCACGATCGACGAGCTGGACAAGGCGCAGGGCACGGGCGGCAACTTCGCCTTCTACCTGTCCGTCCCGCCGAAGTCCTTCCCGGTCGTCATCCAGCAGCTCAAGAAGCACCAGCTGGCCGACCAGACGGGCGGCTCCTGGCGGCGCGCGGTCATCGAGAAGCCGTTCGGCCACGACCTGGAGTCGGCCGAGGAGCTGAACAAGGTCGTCCACGAGGTCTTCGCCCCGGACCAGGTCTTCCGCATCGACCACTACCTGGGCAAGGAGACCGTCCAGAACATCCTGGCGCTCCGCTTCGCCAACACCATGTTCGAACCGATCTGGAACCGGTCCTTCGTGGACCATGTGCAGATCACCATGGCCGAGGACATCGGCATCGGCGGCCGGGCCGGCTACTACGACGGCATCGGCGCCGCCCGCGACGTCATCCAGAACCACCTGCTCCAGCTGATGGCGCTCACCGCGATGGAGGAGCCGTCCTCCTTCGACGCGGACGCGCTGGCGGCGGAGAAGGAGAAGGTGCTCGGCGCCGTCCGGCTGCCCAGGGACCTCGGCGCCTCCGCCGTGCGCGGCCAGTACGCGGCCGGCTGGCAGGGCGGCGAGAAGGTCATCGGGTACCTCGAAGAGGACGGCATCGACCCGAAGTCCAAGACCGACACCTACGCGGCCGTGAAGCTGGGCATCGACAACCGCCGCTGGGCGGGCGTCCCCTTCTATCTGCGCACCGGCAAGCGGCTGGGCCGCCGGGTCACCGAGATCGCGGTGGTCTTCCAGCGGGCCCCGCACTCCCCCTTCGACACCACGGCGACGGAGGAGCTGGGCCAGAACGCGGTCGTCATCCGGGTACAGCCCGACGAGGGCGTGACCGTGCGGTTCGGCTCCAAGGTGCCGGGCACGTCGATGGAGATCCGGGACGTCTCGATGGACTTCGCCTACGGCGAGTCCTTCACCGAGTCCAGCCCGGAGGCGTACGAGCGGCTGATCCTGGACGTGCTGCTGGGCGACTCCAACCTCTTCCCGCGCACCGAGGAGGTCGAGCTGTCCTGGAAGATCCTCGACCCGATCGAGCGGTACTGGGACAGCCACGGCAGGCCCGCGCAGTACGCGTCCGGGACATGGGGGCCGGCCGAGGCCGACGAGATGCTCGCACGAGACGGACGGAGCTGGCGCAGGCCATGAAGATCGACCTGACCGACACCAACGCCGGGAAGATCAACAAGGCGCTCGTGCAGGGCCGCCGCGCGATCGGCACCCCTGCGGTCGGCATGGTGCTGACCCTCGTCATCGTCACCGACGAGGAGAACGCCTACGACGCGCTCAAGGCCGCCGCTGACGCCTCCCGCGAACACCCCTCGCGGACCCTGGTCGTCATCCGGCGGGTCTCGCGCACCCTGCGCGACCGCACGTCCTCGCGGCTGGACGCCGAGGTGCGCCTCGGCGCGGAGGCGGGTGCGGGCGAAACGGTCGTGCTGCGGCTGTACGGCGAGGTCTGCGACCACGCCCAGTCGGTGGTGCTGCCGCTGCTGCTGCCGGACGCGCCGGTCGTCGTGTGGTGGCCGGTGAACGGCCCGCCGGCCCCGGCCGAGGACCCGCTGGGCGCGCTGGCCCAGCGCCGGGTCACCGACACCTACGCCTGCGAGCGGCCGGTGCGGGAACTGACCGCGCGGGCCGCCGCGTACACCCCGGGCGACACGGATCTCGCGTGGACCCGGATCACGCCCTGGCGTTCCATGCTGGCCGCCGCGCTCGACCAGGTGACCTGCGAGGTCCAGTCGGTCGAGGTGGAGGGCGAGGAGTCCAACCCGAGCTGTGAGCTGCTGGCGATGTGGCTGGCGGACCGGCTGGACGTGCCGGTGAAGCGTTCGCCGTCGGCCGGTCCCGGGCTGACCGGGGTCCGGATGGACACGAGCTGCGGTCCGATCCGGCTGGACCGGGCCGACGGCAGGCTGGCCACGCTGGCCATCCAGGGCCAGCCGGAGCGGGCGGTCGCGCTGAAGCGGCGCGACACGGCCGAGCTGATAGCGGAGGAGCTGCGGCGCCTCGACCCGGACGACACCTACGCCTCGGCGCTGCGTTACGGCGTCGAGCGGCTGAACGGCGGCGACGGAGCGGTCGGCGGGCCGACTGACGCCGAGGGGGCGGACGCCGACGGGGCGGACGCCGAGGGTCCGGTCGCGGTGGCCACCCGCGAGGAGGACACGGCGAAGGCGCCCGCGCGGCGCGGCGCCGCGAAGACCGCGCGCAAGTCCCCGACCCGGAAGGCGGCGGCGAAGTGAGCACTCCGCAGCTGGTCGTCCACCGTGACAAGGAGCTGATGGCGCAGGCCGCCGCGGCCCGGCTGATCACGAAGATCGTGGACGCGCAGGCGTCGATGGGTTCGGCGTCCGTGGTGCTGACCGGCGGGCGCAACGGCAACGGCGTGCTGGCCGCGCTGGCGGCAGCACCCGCCCGGGACGCCGTCGACTGGACGCGCCTGGACCTGTGGTGGGGCGACGAGCGGTTCCTGCCCGAGGGCGACCCCGAGCGCAACATCACCCAGGCCCGGCAGGCGCTGCTGGACTCCGTACCGCTGGACCCGAAGCGCGTGCACATCATGCCCGCGTCGGACGGCCCCTACGGCACGGACGTCGAGGCGGCGGCCGACGCCTACGCCGAGGAGCTGGCACGCGCGGCGGGGCCGGAGAACCACGGCGCGGTGCCGACCTTCGACGTGCTGATGCTGGGCGTCGGCCCGGACACGCATGTGGCGTCCCTGTTCCCCGAGCATCCGGGGGTGCGGGAGACGGAGCGCACGGTCGTCGGGGTGCACGGCTCGCCGAAGCCGCCGCCCACCCGGATCTCGCTGACGCTGCCCGCGATCCGCTCGGCCCGCGAGGTGTGGCTGCTCGCGGCGGGCGAGGACAAGGCGAACGCGGTGGCGATGGCGCTGTCCGGCGCGGGCGAGGTGCAGGCCCCGGCGGCGGGCGCCCACGGCCGGGCCCGCACGCTGTGGCTGCTGGACACGGCGGCCGCTGCGCAGTTGCCCAGGTCGCTGTATCCACCGGCGTCGGCCTGACCGGTCACCGGAGACTCGAACACCCGACGGGGGTGGCGCGGGCGTCGTGCCCGCGCCGCCCCCGTCCGTGCGTCGCGGTCAGCGGCCGTACGGGTTCCGCCGCGCGTACGGGTTCCGCGGTGCGTGCGGGGGCTGGGGTGCGTGCGGGGGCTGGGGCGGGATGTACGGCGGGGGTGCGGCCGGCCTCGGCGGGACCGGGCGGGGACGGACGGCGGGGTGGGTGTCCAGGCGGATGCCGTGGCGGCTGCGCAGGCGGCCCATCTCCAGCAGGGATATGCCGGTCACGGTGACCGGCGCGCCGAGGACGAACAGCACCCCCAGGGTGAGGCTGAGCCCGTGCAGGTCGCCGGTGGCCAGGTCGGGCAGGGCCATCAGCCAGCTCGTCACCGTGGCGAGCAGCGGCGGCAGGCAGCGGTGCACGACCGCGGTGCCGAAGAAGTTCCCCGAGACCAGGTAGGCGCCGTAGCCGACGAAGACGGTGAGCCACAGGGCGGCGAGTCCGAGCAGCAGCACGAGCAGTCCGCTGCCCGCCGCCAGCTTCCACAGCACGACGGTGCCGACGATGGTCCCGACGAAGGCCAGCAGCAACTGCATCGACCGCAGCAGCGGTTGCCTCAGCTCCCGGACCGGGCCGGTGCGGCGCCACCGGTAGAGCATCGCCCCCACGGTGAGCGGGGTGACGAACAGCAGGACGACGGAGGCCGTCAGCATGTTCTCCAGCATCTCGTCGAAGGCGAAGCCGCCCTGCACGACGGTGTAGACACCGACGGCCGCGACCGTCCCGGCGATGATCCGCACGCGCTTGAGCTTCTCCACGTCCGGATCGAGTGCGGGCGGGATCCAGGCCGGGTGGAACACCGCCCGCGCGACCTCCCTGGGCCGCAGCAGCGACCGCGCCGACAGTTCCCCGCTCAGCCAGCCCTGTGGTGCACCAGCCATGTCGAACTCCCCCGAGTGACGGCTCTGATGATCGTCAGGAGTGTACGGCACCCGCGCCGCGCCCCCCTCGGCTCATCCGGTGGACTGATGAGACGTCACTTCCCCTTCCCCGGTTCCGACTTCGGGCTGTGCGCGCACGGGCGTCAGCGCGCAGACGGACAGCACGAAGAACGCGGCCGCGAGCAGCGCCGGGGTGTTCGGGCCCCACGCGGCGGCGACGGCGCCGCCGAGCAGGGCGCCCAGCGGTGCCCCGGCGACCGCGAGGGTCCGGAAGGCGGCGCTGACCCGGCCCAGCAGCCCTTCGGGGCTGCGCTGCTGCATCAGCGTGGTGGTGTTGACGTTCCAGACCATGCCCATGAGGCCGAAGACGGCCATCGCGGCCACCAGGGCGGCCAGGTCGCGCACCGTGCCGATGACGAGGAGCGCGGCGATCTGCGTCAGACCGGCCAGCAGCACGGCCCGGGTCCGGCCGAGCCGGGCCACGAGCGGCCGGTTGACCGCTCCCCCGGCCAGGCTGCCCACGGTGTAGGCGGTGGTCGCCGCCGCGTAGCCGCCGGGCCCGGTGTGCAGCCGGCCGGTCACCAGGACGACCAGGGTGGCGATGAGGGCGCCCATGCCCACATTGCACAGGGCGGTGGCGGTGCACAGGGCACGCAGGGCGCGGTCCCGGCGCAGCACACGCAGTCCCTCGGCGATCTCCCGGCGCAGGGTGCTGCCCGCCGGTCTCGGCGGGCGCGGGGGCGCCGCGGTGCGCAGCGAGGCGACCAGCACGGCGGCCAGCAGGAAGGTGACGGCGTCGGCCGCGAAGGGGACGGCGGCCCCGGCCGCGATCAGTACGGGCACCACCGGAGCGCCCACGAGGCCGCCGGCGACGCGCTGCCCCGTCATCAGCCGGGTGTTGGCGCTGCCGAGCGCCTCGCGGTCCACCAGGGCGGGCAGCAGGGCCGTCGCCGCGTTGTCGAAGAGGGTCTGGAGCGTGGTCAGCGCGAAGGCCAGGGCGATGAGCAGCCCGATCGAGGCGTGCCCGAGGGCGACGGCCACCGCGAAGGCACCGACCAGCAGCGCGCGTACCGCGTCCACCGCTCCCATCGCGCGGCGCTGGTCCACCCGGTCGGCGACGGCTCCGCCGAGCAGTCCGAAGACGATCCAGGGCAGATAGCCGCAGGCGGTGACCGAGGCGATGAGCAGGGGGTCATCGGTCAGCGAGGCGGCGAGCAGCGGCAGCGCGGCCGTGCGCAGCGCGTCACCGAAGCTGGACAGCACGGCCGCGCTCCACAGCCGTCCGAACGCCCCGCGCCACGCGGGCTGTGCCACGGCCTGTGCCGCGTCGACCGTCGTCATCGCCGCCCCCTCACGATTCGCTGATGCACAAACCGTAGAGGGCACCACTGACAATCGGCCGGCGGCGGCCTGCCGCCCGGGTGGGGCCGGTGTCGTCCCGGGCGCCCGAGCGGTACCCGACGGGACGTCAGGTACTAGATCTCGCCCCGGAGTTTGGCGAGCGCCTCGGCGAGGATCGCCTCGCCGTCCGCGTCGCTGCGCCGCTCCCGTACGTACGCCAGGTGCGTCTTGTACGGCTCGGTGCGCGGCGGGTCCGGCGGGTTGTCCCGGTCCTGTCCGGCCGGGAAGCCGCAGCGCGGGCAGTCCCAGGTGTCGGGGACCTGTGCGTCGCTGGCGAAACTGGGCTGTGTCTCGTGTCCGTTGGAGCACCAGAAGGAGATGCGCAGGCGCGGCGCGGACTCGCCGCGCTCGGCCTCGCCCATCGGCCCCGCCCCGACCCGGCTTCCCCGGATCGCGTTGCCACTTGCCACGGTCGTAACTCCCTGCGTGATGGTGCCGCGAAGCGAGTCGGCGTACCGCTTCGCCGCGAGCGCCTCAGTCTACGTAAGGCCCAACGCGCGTCCAGTGTGGGGAGTTACCGTCCCCCGTGCACAGACGCAAGCCCCATGATAGGCCGCGCTACAGGGCGCGTACCGACCATGGGGCTTTACGTGCGGAATGTGCGGTGTCCGCCGGCTCGTCAGCTGTTGGACTTCATCAGCAGGCCGAGGACGATGATGCACGCGAACCAGAGCAGGCCGACCACCACGGTGATGCGGTCCAGGTTGCGCTCGGCGACGGAGGAGCCGCCGACGGACGACTGCATGCCGCCACCGAACATGTCGGAGAGGCCGCCGCCCTTCCCCTTGTGCATCAGCACCAGCAGCATCATCAGCAGGCTGAAGACGATCAGGGTGATCGAGAACCCCAAAACCACGGCTGGACCAACTTCCTCGGATTCGGATGGACGACAGGGGCACAGCACCTCGGCTGTGCCCCCGCAAGAGTACGACGTATCGCCGCTACCGCCTACTCACGTCCGGTTTCACTGCTCGCGGAACCTGATGATCTTGACGAACTCGTCGGCGTCCAGCGAGGCGCCGCCGACCAGGGCGCCGTCGATGTCGGCCTGGCCCATGATCTCGGCGACGTTGCCCGACTTGACCGAGCCGCCGTACTGGATGCGGACCTTGTCGGCCAGGTCCTGGGAGTACAGCTCGGCGACCTTGGCGCGGATCGCGGAGCAGACCTCCTGGGCGTCCCCGGCGCCGCAGACCTTGCCGGTGCCGATGGCCCAGACGGGCTCGTAGGCGATCACGACGGACTCGGCCTGCTCGGCCGGGAGGTCCTTGAGGCCGCCCTCGACCTGGGCGAGGGTGTGGGAGACGTGGTTGCCCGCCTCGCGGACGTCCAGTTCCTCGCCGACGCACAGGATCGGGGTCAGGCCGTGCTTGTAGGCGGCCTTGACCTTGGCGTTGACCAGTTCGTCGGTCTCGTTGTGGTACTGGCGGCGCTCGGAGTGGCCGATCACCACGTAGGTGCACTTGAGCTTGGCCAGCATCGGGCCCGAGATCTCGCCGGTGTAGGCGCCCGAGTCGTGCTGCGAGATGTCCTGGGCGCCGTACTTGATCTTGAGCTTGTCGCCGTCGACCAGGGTCTGCACCGAGCGCAGGTCGGTGAAGGGCGGCAGGACGGCGACCTCCACGGCGTCGTAGTCCTTGTCGGCCAGGGCGAAGGCGAGCTTCTGGACGTGCGCGATGGCCTCGAGGTGGTTGAGGTTCATCTTCCAGTTGCCCGCCATCAGCGGCGTGCGGGTGGTCATTGAGGTCAGTCCTCCAGTGCTGCGAGGCCGGGGAGCGTCTTGCCCTCGAGGTATTCGAGGGAGGCGCCGCCACCGGTCGAGATGTGGCCGAATGCGTTCTCGTCGAAACCGAGCGTACGGACGGCGGCGGCGGAGTCGCCGCCACCGACCACGGTGAAGCCGTCGGAGTCGACGAGGGCCTGGGCGACCGCCTTGGTGCCCTCGGCGAAGTCGGGGTGCTCGAAGACGCCCATCGGGCCGTTCCAGAAGACGGTGGCGGCGTCGGCGAGCTTCGAGGCGTACAGCTCCTGGGTGCGCGGGCCGATGTCCAGGCCCTCCTGGTCGGCCGGGATGGCGTCCACCGCGACGGTGGCGGGGTGGGCCGGGGCCTTGGTCCTCAGGTCCGGGAAGGCGGGCGCGACCAGCGTGTCCACCGGCAGCACCAGCTCGACGCCGGTCTTCTCGGCGCGCTCCAGATACTCCCGGACGGCCGGGATCTGGTCCTCCTGGAGGAGCGACTTGCCGATCTCGTGGCCCTGCGCCTTGAGGAAGGTGTAGGCCATGCCGCCGCCGATGAGCAGCCGGTCGGCCTTGCCGAGGAGCTGGTCGATGACGGCGAGCTTGTCGGAGACCTTGGCACCGCCGAGGGCGACGACGTAGGGCCGCTTGACGTCCTCGGTGAGCTTCTTCAGGACGCCGACCTCGGTGGCGATGAGGTACCCGGCGTAGTGCGGCAGCCGGGCCGGCAGGTCGTAGACGGAGGCGTGCTTGCGGTGCACCGCGCCGAAGCCGTCGCCGACGTAGACGTCGGCGAGGGCGGCGAGGGCGTCGGCGAACTCGCCGCGCTCGGCGTCGTCCTTGGACGTCTCACCCGGGTTGAAGCGCAGGTTCTCGACGACCGCGACCTGGCCGGGCTCAAGGCCGTCGACGGCGGCGTGCGCGGCGGGGCCGACGGTGTCCTGGGCGAAGGCCACGGGGGTGCCGAGGAGTTCACCGAGCCGTTCGGCGGCGGGCAGCAGCGAGAAGGCGGGGTCCGGGGCGCCCTTGGGTCGGCCCAGGTGGGAGGCCACGATCACCTTGGCGCCGGCGTCGGCGAGCGCCTTGACGGTGGGCAGCACGGCGCGGATGCGGCCGTCGTCGGTGATGACACCGTCGGCCAGCGGCACGTTCAGGTCGGCGCGGACGAAGACCCGCTTGCCGTCCACGCCTTCGGTGAGGAGTTCGTCGATCGTCTTCATGGGAATGGGACTCCTGAGGAGGGGCTCTTGATCGTACGAGGACCGGTCGATCCGCACGCGGGCGGGCCGGGCGGCCCGGCTCGCCGTACGTGCGTCAGGGCCCGGACCGCGCCGAGGTGCGCTGCCCGAGCCCTGTTCTCACATCGAGGTGCCTGCTCTGCCGATCAGAGCTGGTCGCCGACGAAGACCGTGAGGTCGACGAGGCGGTTGGAGTAGCCCCACTCGTTGTCGTACCAGCCGAGGATCTTCACCGACTTGTCGTCCTGGACCATGGTCAGGGACGAGTCGAAGGTGCAGGAGGCCGGGTCGCCCACGATGTCCGAGGAGACGATCGGGTCCTCGGTGTAGACGAGGTAGCCCTTGAGCGCGCCGTCCTCGGCGGCCTTCTTGAACGCGGCGTTGACCTCGTCCTTGGTGACGTCGCGCTGGAGGGTGACGACCAGGTCGGTGGCCGAGCCGGTGGGGACCGGGACGCGCATCGCGATGCCGTCCAGCTTGCCCTTGAGCTGCGGCAGGACCAGGGCGGTGGCCTTGGCGGCACCGGTGGTGGTCGGGATGATGTTCTCGGCGGCGGCGCGGGCGCGGCGCAGGTCCTTGTGCGGGAAGTCCAGGATGCGCTGGTCGTTGGTGTACGCGTGCACCGTGGTCATCAGACCCCGGACGATGCCGAAGTTCTCGTCGAGGACCTTCGCCATCGGCGCCACACAGTTGGTGGTGCAGGAGGCGTTCGAGATGATGTTGTGGTTCGCCGGGTCGTACTCGTCCTGGTTGACGCCCATGACGATGGTGATGTCCTCGTCCTTGGCGGGGGCCGAGATGAGGACCTTCTTCGCGCCGCCGGCCAGGTGCTTGGCGGCGTCTTCCTTCTTGGTGAAGATGCCGGTGGACTCGATGACGATGTCCACGCCCAGCTCACCCCAGGGGATGTCGGCCGGGTTGCGCTCGGAGAGGACCTTGATGGTCCTGCCGTCGACGGTGATGCTGTCCTCGGTGTGCGTGACCTCCTGCTTGAGGCGGCCGAGGATGGTGTCGTACTTCAGCAGGTGAGCGGTGGTCGCGGTGTCACCCAGGTCGTTGACAGCCACGATCTCGATGTCCGCACCCTGCTCCAGCAGCGCGCGGAAGTAGTTACGACCGATGCGGCCAAAGCCGTTGATGCCTACGCGGATCGTCACGAACCGATCTCCTCGTTGGTACGCCGGTTTCGACGCCGGCGAGCTGTATTTGGGATGTCCCCGACCACCCCCGACCCTACCTCCCTGAGCCCCCCGGGGTGACATTCGGAGACCCCCTGAACGGCACGGCGGCCCGTACCCGGCAGTAGGGGTACGGGCCGCCGCGGCCCCGCGTCCGGTTCACTCCATTTCGGTACGGAGTGTCAGTGCGCGTTGACCGCATTCATCACTCTTTCGTGCAGGCCCCGGCTCACTTGTCGAGTGCCGCGATCGCCCGCCGCAGGAGGGCGGCGCGACCGGCCTCCGAGGTGAGGTGGTCCAGACCGAATCCGAGCAGCACGGTCCGGCCCGTGGCGACCGCTCCGTACGTCCGGAAGAGGACGCCGGTACGGGCCCAGTCCTTGACGACGGCCGGGCTGCCCGGCGGCGGTCCCGGCACCCGCCAGGGGCCGAGAGACGTCTCGAAGCCCTCGGTGTCCCGCGCGGCGCCGCCGACGACGAGCGAGGCGTCGTCGGCGAGGACGCCGTGACCGCCGGTGCCCGGGTCGGTGACGTAGGCGAGGGAGACCTCGACCGTCCGTCCGGCGTACGCGCTCAGGTCGAAGCTCACCTGCCGCCAGCCGCCGGAGGAGCCGGTGAGGCTGTTCCACGCCCCGCTCGTGCCGTGCGCGGCGCAGCCGCCGGTGTCCGGCGTCAGATAGTGCTTCAGCCAGGGATGGTCCTCGATCAGAAACCCGGCGCCGCACTCGGCGGGCACGGCGGCGCTCGTCGCGCCGCCCGCCTCCGGGAGCGTCGTCCAGTCGTCGGCGCCGGTGTGCGCCTCCAGCAGTACGTGGTCGTAGCCGCGCTCGGTGTCCCACAGCAGACGGGTGCGCAGGGCGGGCCGGTCCGCCGCGGTGACTTTGGTGAGGTCGACGGTGCGGGTGAGGCGCTTGTAGGCGTCGTCGGTGTGCACGGCGGCCGCCATCCCCGCGCCCGCGTAGGGGGCGTACGGGTCGGCCGTCCCGGCGAACCGTCCCGCGCCCGCGCTCGCGAACTGCGGGTACGTGTCCGGCGGCAGTTGCTCGGAGGTCACCTCGTAGGCACCGGCCCGGTCCAGCGGGTGGCCGGGCGCGTCGCCGAGCGTGCCGGAGAAGCCGGCCAGCGGCCCGGAGCCGGTGAAGCCGGTGGCGCCCGGCGTCGGGGTGTGCGAGAAGGCGCCCAGCCAGTACTGGCCGAAGTCGTCCGAGAGGTTCCCGCCGCCCAGATCGACGCTGCCGCCGGCCTGCTCGCCCGCCTCGATCAGCCTGCCGCCCTCGTTGAGGTAGGCGCGCAACCGGAGTTGGGTGGCGTTGCCCGGCCCGGGGGCGCCCGAGTAGTGCACGACCGTGCCGAAGTGCTTCAGTACGCCGAGCGCGTCGGGCGCGCCCTGGGTCGCGACGTCCCAGACGGCCGCCGTGCGCCCGGCGGACCGCAGCGCGTCCACGTACGCGCGCGTCCGTGTGGCGGGCGCGCCCTCCTCGGCGACGACGAGCGTGTCGGCGCGCGGGCGGCGGGCCACGGTGTAGGTGAAGTGCTCGCTCGCCGTTCCCGCTCCGGACGCGGACGCGGACGCAGGGGTGGGGGTGGGGGTGAGGGTGGGGGCCGGTGGGGACGTGGGCATGAGCGTGGGCGCGGTGCCGGTGCCGGTGCGGCCGGTGAACCACACCTCCACCCGGTCCCCCGGTGCCGCGCCGTGGACCCGGGCCCGGTACTCGTCGAAGTAAAGGTGGTCGGCACCGCCGTAGGTCGTGCCGCCCTTCCAGGGACGCAGGGCGCGCACCTGGGTGCGGCCGCCGTTGACGCGGTAGCGCAGTTCCTTGTCCCGCACGGACCTGCGGGCGACGACCGAGACCTCCTGGTCGGCGCCGCGCGCGTACGACGTCCCGAAGGCGGCCGGGGTGAAGTCGGGGGCGTCCAGGCCGACCGGCGAACTCGGCCGGTCGGGGTGGGCGGCGGTCTCGGCGACGGCGAGCGCGAACGGGAGGTTCTTCTCGAACTCCCGCTCGATCAGTTTCTCGTCGTCCGGGAAGTTGAACACCGACCGGCAGTCGGCGGCGTTCCAGGCGTCGTCCGGGTCGGCGTCCGAGGCGGTCTCGCAGGTCGCCATCTCGGGGGTGAACATCGCCGTGCCGTTGACGTTGGCCGCGTGGCCGTCCGCCTCGCCGTTGGTGGTGTACAGCTCCGAGGACAGCTGCGAGCGGTAGCCCGGGATCGCCGGTCTGTCCGGCGTGCCGGCCAGCGCCTTGTAGAGGACGTCGTCCGGGGTCGGCGTGGCGACCTGCCAGCCGACGCCGTAGAGGAGCAGTTCGGCGGCCGAGTGGTAGTTGACGGCGTACCGGAACCCGATGCGCTTCTCGAACCGGTCGAGCGCCCGCGTCTCCGGCTCGGAGGCCGGGGCCGGGCCGCGGTACGTCTCACTGGCCGGTCCCGGCGACGAACCCTCGTCGTCGTAGCCCCACTTGTACGGGAAGTTGCGGTTGAGGTCGACGCCGTCGCCGCTGGAGATGACCCCGTCGCCGTTGTTGTCCCTCAGGTTCTTGCGCCACAGCCGGGTGCTGTCGTCCTGGAAGGTGTAGTCGTAGCCGTCCGGGTTGGCGGAGAGGACGAACCACAGCTCGGTGGTGTCGACGATCTTCCTGATACGCCGGTCGGTGCGGTAGTGGTCCAGGTAGTGGTGCATCAGCCGACGGGTCGTCTCCGGCGTGATCCACTCGCGCGCGTGCTGGTTGGACAGGTAGAGCACGGCGGGCTTGGTGCCGTCCGCCGTCCGCCGCGCGCCGCTGGTGAGCTTCAGCGCGAGGATGTCCTGGCCGCGGACCGTCCTGCCGAGGGAGACGACCTTGGTGAGGTCGGGGTGGTCGCGGGCGGTCGCCTCGATCTCCGCCGCGAGCCCGCTCCTGCCGCTGTAGGGCCGGAAGACGCCCTGCCCGGCGGCGCGCACCCGCCGCTGCGCCGTGGAGGCCAGGTCGTGCTCGGTGAGCCGGACGCCCTGGGCGCGCAGCTTCCCGGCCTGGGCGTCGGTCAGATACAGCTCGACGGGGGTGCGGCCGTTCGCGGCCGGGCGGGACCCGAGTTCATGGGCGTCCTGCCCCGCCTTCAGCAGCAGGGGCATCTGCTGTGCGGTGACCTCGGCGCGGAAGACCTTCACCTCGTCCGGGTGCGGCCCCGGTGCGCTTCCGCTCCGCGCCTGGGCGGCGGGCGTCAGGCCCGCCCCTGCGAGCAGGAGCGCGGCGACGGCAAGGATCGATCTCGCTCGGTGTCTCATGGAACCCCCCGGCGGTGGTCCGCCACCATGGCGCACGCCTGCCAGGTTCATGTCACTGCGGGAACGGGTCAAGGGTGCCTCTTGAGTCAGGGGAACACCGGAACCCGGCCCCCACGCCTGGGCAACGGGTGCGCAGGACGCACAGATGCACAGATGCACAGATGCACAGATGCACAGATGCACAAGGGTGGGGCGGACCGGTGCGACGGCCGACAGGACGGGACGGGTGGAAGGGGCGGGAGGGGCGGCAGCGGGACGGGCGGCCGGTGGCGCCTACCGGCGGTCGCCTCCGCGGCGGCGCGCGGCCCCCGGCATACGGGGGCGGCAGCGGAGCCCGACGGCGACCGGGACCGGCGACCGGCCGTCGGCTATCTGCCACCGGCACGGCCGGACCTGGGGGGACGGGGAGCTCGGCGGGGTCAGGCCCGGGAGGAGGGCCGGTCGCGCCGGGTGCGGGAGAAGAGCCCACCGGACCCGGCGGCCAGGGGGCACCGGCCGGGCCCGGACCGAGAAGAGGGGTGCTGATCGCGCCCGGCGGAAGGGCGGAGCCCGCCAGAACCGGCGGGAAAGGCGCTCCGGCCGGGTCCGGCGCGAGCGGGGAGCCGGTCGCGTCCGGTGGAGGTGGAGCGGGCTCGGCCAGGGGGCGGGGGCCGGGTGGGGGCGCCGGGCGGGCTGTGCCGCGGCACATGGCCCGGTGGCGCCCGTGTCCCGTCCGGGCCGGGCCGGGGCCCGGCCGCTCTCGCGGGCGGGCCCTGCCGCGCGGCGCACCCGCTCAGCCCGCGAGGTTGTCCGCCAGCTCCTCGCTGAGATTGGCCTCCGTGCCCGGGATGCCCAGGTCTCCGGCGCGCTTGTCGGCCATGGCCAGCAGTCTGCGGATGCGCCCGGCCACGGCGTCCTTGGTCAGCGGCGGGTCGGCGAGCGCCCCCAGCTCCTCCAGGGACGCCTGCTTGTGCTCCATGCGCAGCCGCCCCGCCGCCGCCAGGTGCTCGGGCACGTCGTCGGCGAGGATCTCCAGGGCGCGCTGCACCCGGGCACCGGCCGCGACCGCCGCGCGGGCCGAGCGGCGCAGGTTGGCGTCGTCGAAATTGGCCAGCCGGTTCGCCGTGGCGCGGACCTCGCGGCGCATCCGCCGCTCCTCCCAGGCCAGCACGGACTCATGGGCACCCAGACGCGTCAACAGCGCGCCGATCGCATCACCGTCACGGACGACCACCCGGTCCACTCCGCGGACCTCGCGGGCCTTGGCGGCGATGGAGAGCCGACGCGCGGCGCCGACGAGGGCGAGCGCGGCCTCCGGTCCCGGGCAGGTGACCTCCAGGGACGAGGAGCGGCCGGGCTCGGTGAGCGAGCCGTGCGCCAGGAACGCCCCGCGCCAGGCGGCCTCCGCGTCGCAGGTGGCCCCCGAGACCACCTGCGGGGGCAGGCCGCGGATCGGGCGGCCCCGGCCGTCGACCAGGCCGGTCTGCCGGGCCAGCTGGTCGCCGCCCGCGACGACCCGGACCACGTAGCGCGAGCCGCGCCGCAGGCCGCCGGGCGCCATCACGATCAGCTCCGAGCTGTGCCCGAAGATCTCCAGGATGTCCCGCTTCAGACGCCGCGCCGCCATCGCGGTGTCCAGTTCCGCCTCGATCACGATGCGCCCGCTGACCAGGTGGAGGCCGCCGGCGAACCGCAGGATGGCGGAGACCTCCGCCTTCCTGCAGCAGGTCCGGGTGACGGGGAGCCGGGAGATCTCGTCCTTCACCGCTGCCGTCATCGCCATGGGCCGATCCTTCCATGCATCCGAAAAATACGGTCGTACGCGGCGGCCAGCAGCTCCGGGTCGTGCCGCGGAGTTCCGTCCCTCCGGGCGACCGGCGCCAGCTCGACCGCGGCGCCGAACCGCTTGGCGGCCTCGGTGAGGACGTCGCGGTCGGGCACGGCGGCCTCGTCGGCCAGCACCACGTCCAGGGCGAGTTTAGGGGCGTGTCGTCCCAAAACCTCCAAATGACGCTGCGGGGAGAAGCCGGCGGTTTCTCCCGGTTGCGGGGCGAGGTTCAAGGAGAGCACCCGGCGGGCCTTGGTCTCGGTGAGCGCGTCGAGGAGCTGGGGCACCAGCAGATGCGGGATGACCGAGGAGAACCAGGAGCCGGGACCGAGCACCACCCAGTCCGCGTCCAGGACCGCCTCGACGGCCTCGGGGACGGCGGGCGGGTCGTGCGGCACCAGGTGCACGGACTGCACCTCGCCCGGGGTGAGCGCGACGGTCGCCTGCCCGCGGACGGTGTCGACGTCCTCGGGCCGCTCCGGGTCGTGCCCCTTGACCAGGGCCTGCAACTCCAGCGGTACGGCGGACATGGGCAGCACCCGGCCGTGCGCGCCCAGCAGCTTGCCGACCAGGTCGAGAGCCTGCACGTGGTCGCCGAGCTGCTCCCACAGGGCGACGATCAGCACATTGCCGACCGCGTGGTCGTGCAGGTCGCCCTGGGAGGTGAAGCGGTGCTGGATGACACGGGCCCAGGTCTGGCCCCAGTCGTCGTCGCCGCACAGCGCCGCCAGCGCCTTGCGCAGATCGCCGGGCGGCAGCACACCGAGTTCGTCGCGCAGGCGCCCGCTGGAGCCGCCGTCGTCGGCGACGGTGACCACGGCGGTGAGGTCGCCGGTGATCCGGCGCAGCGCGGCGAGCGAGGCGGACAGGCCCATGCCGCCGCCGAGGGCGACCACCTTGGGCTGGGCGCCGCGGCGCCGCGGCCGGGCGCCGCGCGCCTCGGCCGGCCGGCTGGCCGCACCGGCCGCCAGGCGGCCCGCACGGCCCTCGGGGACCACGCGGCGCAGCCTGCTCAGCCGGGGAGTACGTCCGGTCACTCGCGCCCCATGTCCCGGTGGACGACGACCGTCTCCACACCCTCGGCCGCGAGTCGCGCGGCGAGCTTCTCCGACATGGCCACCGAGCGGTGCTTGCCGCCCGTGCAGCCGATGGCGATGGTCACGTACCGCTTGCCCTCCCGGCGGTAGCCGGCCGCGATGAGCCGCAGCAGTTCGGCGTAGCGGTCCAGGAACTCCTTGGCGCCGGGCTGGTTGAAGACGTACCCGGCGACCTCCTCGTTGAGCCCGGTGTAGGGGCGCAGTTCCGGCACCCAGTGCGGGTTGGGCAGGAACCGCATGTCGGCGACCAGGTCGGCGTCGACCGGCAGGCCGTACTTGAAGCCGAACGACATCACGGTGGCCCGCAGCTCGGGCTCCTCCTCGCCGGCGAACTGGGCGTCCATCTTGGCGCGCAGTTCGTGCACGTTGAGGCTGGAGGTGTCGATGACCAGGTCGGCGTCGCCGCGCAGCTCGCGCAGCAGTTCCCGCTCGGCGGCGATGCCGTCGACGATCCGGCCGTCGCCCTGGAGGGGGTGCGGGCGGCGCACCGACTCGAAGCGGCGCACCAGGGCCTCGTCGGAGGACTCCAGGAAGACGATCCGCCGTGTGACGTTGCGGGCCTCCAGGTCCGCGAGGGACTCACGGAGGTTGTCGAAGAAGCGGCGGCCGCGGACGTCGACGACGACGGCGATGCGCGCGACGTTGCCCTGCGAACGGGCGCCCAGCTCCACCATGGTGGGGATCAGCGCGGGCGGCAGGTTGTCCACGACGAACCAGCCGAGGTCCTCCAGGCATTTGGCCGCCGTGGACCGGCCGGCCCCCGACATGCCGGAGATGATCACCAGTTCGGGGATGGCCGCCTCGGGGACGCCCGCCGTGTCGATGCCCGTACTCACCTGTGCTCCGTGGTCCTGGTCCGGCTGCTGCCGGTCCTCCTGCGCCGCGTCGTGCGTGCCGTCCTGCGGTGCGCCGTGCGCGGTGTCCTGTGCGGCGTCGTGCGCCGGTTCCCGTGACGCCCCGGGGGTCTCCCCGGGGGTCCGGCCGGGTTGCTCCGTCCGCGCCTGTTCTCGTGGCGCCGCGGACTGCTTCTCGTGCTCGGTCATGTCTCCTGCCCCCGTCGTTCGGCCGGGCCGCCCATGGGCACCGGCTGCTGTGCGGTGCCCGGCGTCGCCCCGGGCTCCGTCATCTCCGCGTCTTCTGCGGCTTCTACTCCTGCTGCGTCTTCTGGGTCTTCTGCGTCTTCCACGATCTCTCCGGTCGCCGTGTTCACGGCGGGTGCGGCCGGGGCCGCCTGGGCGAGGGCCACGGCGATGGTCTCGGCCGTCTTGCGGCCTATGCCCGGCACCTCGCAGATCTGGTCGATTGTGGCGGACCGCAGCCTCTTCACCGAGCCGAAATGCTTGAGCAGCGCCCGCTTGCGTGTCTCGCCCAGGCCGGGCACCTCGTCCAGCGGGCCGGCCCGGAAGCGCTTGGCGCGCCGGGTGCGCTGGTAGGTGATGGCGAAGCGGTGGGCCTCGTCGCGGACCCGCTGGAGCAGATACAGCCCCTCGCTGGTGCGGGGCAGGACCACCGGGTCGTCCTCACCGGGCAGCCATACCTCCTCCAGACGCTTGGCCAGGCCGCACACGGCGATGTCGTCGATGCCCAGCTCGTCCAGGGCGCGGCGGGCGGCGGCGACCTGCGGCCGGCCGCCGTCGACGACGACGAGCTGCGGCGGGTAGGCGAACCGCTTGGGGCGTCCGTCGTCCTCGGTGAGGGCGCCGGCCGGGGCGTCGGGCGTGTCGCCGGGGCCTTCGCCGGGCGCGAGGGCGGGTGCGGTGGTCTGCTCGCCGTCGGGCGCGCCGTCGCTCTCGCCGTCGGCCCACTCACCGGTCCGCTCCTTCTCAGCCAGGTACCGGCGGAAGCGGCGGGTGATCACCTCGTGCATGGAGCGGACGTCGTCCTGGCCCTCGAAACCCTTGATCTGGAAGCGCCGGTACTCGCCCTTGCGCTGGAGCCCGTCCTCGAAGACGACCATGGAGGCCACCACGTCGTCGCCCTGGAGATGGGAAATGTCGTAGCACTCGATCCGCAGCGGGGCGCTGTCCAGGCCAAGGGCGTCGGCGATCTCCTCCAGGGCCCGCGAGCGGGTGGTCAGGTCGGAGGCGCGCCTGGTCTTGTGCAGGGCGAGCGACTGGAGGGCGTTGCGCTGCACGGTCTCCATGAGGGCCTTCTTGTCGCCGCGCTGCGGGATGCGCAGGGACACGCCCGCGCCGCGGCGGCCGGTGAGCCACTGCTGGACCGGCTCCAGGGGGTCGGGCAGGGCGGGGACGAGGACCTCCTTGGGGACGGCGTCGCCGGTCTCCTCGCCGTACAACTGCTGGAGGGCGTGCTCGACCAGGGCGCCGGTGGTGACGTCCTCCACCTTGTCGGTCACCCAGCCGCGCTGGCCGCGCACCCGGCCGCCGCGCACGTGGAAGATCTGCACGGCGGCCTCCAGCTCGTCCTCGGCGACGGCGACGAGGTCCGCGTCGGTCGCGTCGGCGAGCACGACCGCGCTCTTCTCCATGGCCTTCTTCAGCGCACCGATGTCGTCGCGCAGGCGGGCGGCCCGCTCGTACTCCATCTCCTCGGCCGCCGCTGTCATGCGCTGCTCCAGGCGGCGCAGATAGGTGCCGGTGCGGCCGGCCATGAAGTCGCAGAACTCCTCGGCCAGTTCCCGGTGGTCCTCGGCGGAGATCCGGTCGACGCAGGGCGCCGAGCACTTGCCGATGTAGCCGAGGAGGCAGGGGCGGCCGGTGCGGGCGGCGTTCCTGAAGACGCCGGCCGAGCAGGTGCGCACCGGGAAGACGCGCAGCAGCAGGTCGACGGTGTCGCGGATGGCCCACGCGTGCCCGTACGGACCGAAGTAGCGCACGCCCTTCTTCTTGTGGCCGCGCATGACCTGTACGCGCGGGAACTCCTCGTTCATCGTCACGGCGAGGTAGGGGTAGCTCTTGTCGTCCCGGTACTTGACGTTGAACCGGGGGTCGAACTCCTTGATCCAGGAGTACTCCAGCTGGAGGGCCTCGACCTCGGTGGACACCACGGTCCACTCCACGGACGCGGCGGTGGTCACCATCGTGCGCGTGCGCGGGTGGAGATTCGCCAGGTCCTGGAAGTAGTTCGCCAGGCGCTGGCGCAGGCTCTTCGCCTTTCCGACGTAGATCACCCGGCGGTGCTCGTCGCGGAACTTGTACACCCCGGGGGTGTCCGGGATGTCTCCCGGCCTGGGGCGGTAGCTGGAGGGGTCGGCCATGTCTCACACCCTACTGGCGAGCGGTGACAGGGCGATGAGCCTGTGGACAACCCCGCACAGCCGCCCGGCCACCCCCTGGACAGACGTGCGACTACCCGCTGTGACCAGCCGTCTTCGCACGGTGCCGGGACCGGTCCGTGGACGAGGCCCGGGTCCGGCGGCGGGGTGCGGACTCGGCCAGGAGTGCCTCCGGCCGGGCCGAAGGTGTTGTCGGGACTTGGTCAACACGCTTCAATGCGGGGGAAGTCGGGGCCCGCGGACGACGGTCCACGGACGTGCGCGCACGCCGGCGGCTCCCACGTCCCTGCCCGCGGGGCGGCCCCGGCGATCCGCGCGGACGGTCCGACCAGCCGTCGTCCGTCCTTCACAGAGAGGCCCGTGCATGCTGCCGCACGCCCCCCAGCAGGAGGACGTCGCCACCGCGGAACTGGACACGGCCCTGCGGGGCGGTCCGTTCCATGTGGCGCTGCGCGCCGCGATCGCCGCCCGCGGGCTGCCGCTGCAACGCGTGCAGCACCATCTGTCGCGGTACGGCGTCAAGGTCGGGGTGACCAGTCTGAGCTACTGGCAGCAGGGCGCCAGGCGCCCGCAGCGCCCCGAGTCGCTGCGGGCCGTGCGGGCCCTGGAGGAGATCCTCCAGCTGCCCGACGAGTCACTGATCCGGCTGCTGGCCGAGACCGGGGAGCGCCCGGTCGCCCGGCAGTCCGGCGTCCGCTCCTACCGCTCCCTCGTCGAGGCGTCGGACGTCCTGCGCGACCTCCTGGCCGAGCTCGACGCGCCGGTCGACGGCGGTTTGCAGTGCCTGGGGCACCACGAGCGGGTGGGGCTCGGCGCGCGCCGGGAACTGGCCTGGCGCGAGTCGCAGCACATCGTGCGCGCCCACCGGGACGGCGTGGACCGGTTCCTGGCCGTGCACCAGGGCGACCCGGAGTGCGTGCCGGAGCAGATGCGCGTGCACGCGCAGGAGAACTGCCGCGCCGGGCGGGTGCGCCGGGACCACGGGACGGGGGTGCTGGTGGCCGAGTTCCTCTTCGACACCCGGCTGCGGTCCGGGGACACCTTCCTGTTCCGCTACGCCGTGGAGGACGGCACGGCCGGGGTGTCCGGCGAGTATCTGCGCGCCTTCGACGCGGCGGGCGGGCAGTACGCCCTCCAGGTGCGGTTCGACGCGAGTGCGCTCCCGGTGCGCTGCCACCGGTTCGCCCAGCAGTCGGCGGCGGCGCCGCGCGGGGGCCGCCAGGAACTGGAGGTGAGCGAGCGGCACCGTTCGGTCCACCTGGTCGAGCCGCGGGTGCGGCCGGGGGTGGTGGGGATCGGCTGGGACTGGGAGTGACCGGCCGGACCGCGCGGCGGCCCGGGGATCAGGCGCCGGGCCCCGCGACGATCTTGCCGCCGTCCGCGTGGACCGGGAGCGTGTCCAGCGGCACCGTGGCCGGGGACCGCACCACCCGGCCGGTGACGGCGTCGAACTGACTGCCGTGGCACGGGCAGGTCAGCGTCGTCCCCTCCAGCTCGGTGATCGCGCACCCCCTGTGGGTGCAGATGGTGCTGAACGCCTTCAGCGCGCCGTCCCCGGACCGGCTGACGACCACGTTGTGGTCCGTGAACAGCTTGGCGCCGCCCTTGGGGATCTCGCTCTCGGCGCCGAGGTCGACCGGTGCCGTCGGGGCCGAGGCCGCGCCGCCGCCCTCCGGCCCGCAGGCGGCGAGCCCGAGCCCGGCGACGGGTGTGACGGCCGCCGTGCGCAGGATCGTACGGCGGCTCGCGCGGGGACGGCCTGGCATGGGGACTCCACTGGTCGCTACGGGTCGCTGATTCGGGCACCGCCGACGATACCCACCGGCGAGGCACGGGCGGGGAGCGGGTCCGGGCGGTGGTGGGCCGGGGCCGCCGGGGGCCGCCGGGACGTGCCCGGAGGCCGCTGGAGCGAAGCCCCCCCGGGGGCTGGTGCGGGCCGCGTAAACGCTTGCGCAAGCGTTTACGCGGCTCCCCGGATGCGGTACGGTCCCCGCCACGAGGACACCGGCAGGCCACTCGGGAGGGGGCGCGCGATGCCGACCATGGCCGATGTCGCACGGAACGCGGGAGTCTCCGTGGCGACCGTCTCGCACGTGCTGAACGGCACCCGCCCGGTGCTGCCCCACACCCGCCAGGCGGTGCTCGACGCCGTGGAGCAGCTCGGCTACACGCCCAACGGGCTCGCCCGCTCCCTGGTCACCGCCCGCACCCGGTCCATCGGTCTGGCCGTGTCCGCCATCAGCAACCCGTACTTCACGGAGATCCTCCAGGGGGTCGAGGCGCACGCGCTGGAGCACGGCTACGGCCTGCTCATCGCCGATCCGCACGACGACCCGGCGCACGAGCGCAAGGTGGTCCAGCTCCTGCACGAGCGCCGCGTGGACGGCATGATCGTCGCCCCCTCGGCCCGGCCGGACGCCCTCGTCGCCTACCTCGCGCGGCACGCCGTACCGACCGTGTTCCTCGACCGGCTGATCGACGCGGCGCCGGACACCGGGGCGTCCGGCGCGCCGGGCTTCGACCAGGTCTGCGCCGACAGCGCCGAGCCGACCGCGCTCCTGGTCACCCACCTCGCCGGGCTCGGCCACCGCCGGATCGGCCTCGTCGCGGGGCTGCCCGGACTGAGCACCACCCGGGAGCGGATCACCGGCTACCGGCACGGTCTCGCCGCCGCCGGACTCCCCCACGACGAGCGGCTCGTCGTGCACGGCGACTCGGCGGCGGACGGCGGACACCGGGCCACGGACGCCCTGCTGTCCCTGGCCACACCCCCCACGGCGCTCGTCACGGCCAACAACGCGATGACCATCGGAGCGCTGCGGGCACTGCGCGAGCGGGGCCTGTCCGTCCCGGGCGACCTGGCGCTGTGCTGCTTCGACGACTTCGACTGGGCCGATCTGTTCTCCCCCAATCTGACGGCGATCGCCCAGCCCGGCCGGGAGCTGGGCGCGCGCGCCGTCCAGGTGCTGCTGGACCGCCTGGCCGACCCGGAGGCACCCGCCCGCACGGTGCGGCTGCCCTGCGCCTTCGTCCACCGCACGTCCTGCGGATGCCCCGCACAGCCCGAGGAAGGAACCGACTCGTGATCGTCGTCGCCGGTGAGGCCCTGATCGACCTGGTACCGCAGGGCGCGGGCGCCCTCGCCGACCTCAAGCCGGCGCTCGGCGGCGGCCCCTACAACACGGCGGTCGCCCTCGGCCGTCTCGGCTCCCCCGCCGCCTTCTGCTCCCGCACCTCGCGCGACGCCTTCGGCGAGGCCCTGCTGGACGGGCTGCGGCGGGCCGGGGTCGACGTCAGCGGTGTGCAGCGCGGCGGCGAGCCGACCACCCTGGCGGTCGCGACGGTCGGCGCCGACGGCTCGGCCGCGTACTCCTTCTACGTCGACGGCACCGCGGACCGCCTGTTCAGCGCGCCCGCCGCGCTGCCCGCCGGGACCCGCGCGGTGTCGTTCGGGACCTGCTCACTGGTGCTGGAGCCGGGGGCGAGCGCCTACGAGGAACTGATGCGGACGGCGGCCGGGGCGGGCGTGTTCACGGCGCTGGACCCGAACATCCGCGCCGGGCTGATCCCGGACGCCGACGCCTACCGGGCGCGCTTTCGCGGCTGGCTGCCCTCGGTGACCCTGCTGAAGCTCTCCGAGGAGGACGCGCGGTGGCTGGGCGGCTCCCCGCGCGAGTGGCTGGCCGCCGGGCCGTCGGCCGTGGTGGTCACCCATGGCGGCGACGGGCTCACCGCGCACACGCGGGACGGCGCCGTGCACACGGTGCCCGGCGAGAAGGTGGCGGTCGTCGACACGATCGGCGCGGGCGACACCGTAAACGCCGCGCTGCTGCACGGTCTGGCCGCCCGCGACGCGCTCTCCCCGGAAGGGCTCGCCGGTCTCGGCGCGGCGGGCTGGACGGCACTGCTGCGGTTCGCGGCGCGTGCGGCGGCCGTCACCTGCTCCCGTGCGGGCGCGGAGCCGCCGTACGCCTCGGAACTGGGCGAGGCGTAGCGGAGTAGAGGAGCAGAGGCGTAGCCGACGCGGGCCCTGCCCGCGCGTGCATGCGGGCGCCCCGCGGGAGGAGGTCCCACGGGGCGCCTGCGGTGGCCGTGCGGCGGATCAGCCCTTGCGGGCCCGCGCGGTCTTCTTCGCGGGGGCGGCCTTCTTGCCCGCCGCGGCGGTCTTCGTCCTGGCCGTGGCCGTCTTGCGCGGGGCGGCAGCGGCCGCCACCGCCTTCTTGGCGGCGGACTTGCGCGGTGCCTTGACCGGTTCCGCGTCGCTGACGCGGTCGGCGCCCAGGATCTCCCGCAGGAACTTGCCGGTGTGGCTGGCCGGCACCCCGGCGACCTGCTCGGGCGTGCCCTCGGCCACGACGAGACCGCCGCCCGCGCCACCCTCGGGGCCCATGTCGATGACCCAGTCGGCGGTCTTGATCACATCGAGGTTGTGCTCGATGACGATGACCGAGTTGCCCTTGTCGACCAGGCCGGACAGGACCTTGAGCAGCTTGCTGATGTCCTCGAAGTGCAGACCGGTGGTCGGCTCGTCCAGGACGTACACCGTGCGTCCGGTGGAGCGGCGCTGGAGCTCGCTGGCGAGCTTGACGCGCTGCGCCTCACCGCCGGACAGGGTGGTCGCGGACTGGCCGAGCCGGACGTAGCCGAGGCCGACGTCCTTGAGGGTGTTCAGGTGCCGGGCGATCGCCGGGACCGCCTCGAAGAAGTCGGTGGCCTCCTCGATGGGCATGTTCAGCACGTCGGCGATGGACTTGCCCTTGTAGTGGACCTCCAGGGTCTCCCGGTTGTACCGGGCGCCGTGGCAGACCTCGCACGGGACGTAGACGTCCGGGAGGAAGTTCATCTCGATCTTGATGGTGCCGTCGCCCGCGCAGTTCTCGCAGCGGCCGCCCTTGACGTTGAAGGAGAAGCGGCCGGGCTGGTAGCCGCGGACCTTCGCCTCGGTGGTCTCGGCGAACAGCTTGCGGACGTGGTCGAAGACGCCGGTGTACGTCGCCGGGTTGGAGCGCGGTGTACGGCCGATGGGCGACTGGTCGACGTGCACCACCTTGTCGACGAGGTCGTCGCCGTCCACGCGCGTGTGCCGCCCGGGGACGTTGCGCGCGCCGTTCAGCTCGCGGGCCAGGTGGGTGTAGAGGATGTCGTTGACCAGGGTCGACTTGCCGGAACCGGAGACACCGGTGACGGCCGTGAAGACACCCAGCGGGAAGGACACGTCGATGTCCTGGAGGTTGTTCTCCCGGGCGCCGCGCACCGTGAGCCGCCGGGACGGGTCGAGCGGGCGGCGGATGCCGGGCAGCGGGATCGCCTTGCGGCCCGACAGGTACTGACCGGTCTGCGACTCCTCGTTGGCGAGCAGCTCCTTCAGGGAACCGCTGTGCACGACCTTGCCGCCGTGCTCGCCCGCACCGGGACCGATGTCCACGACCCAGTCGGCGACCTTGATGGTGTCCTCGTCGTGCTCGACGACGATGAGCGTGTTGCCCATGTCGCGCAGCCGGACCAGGGTCTCGATCAGCCGGTGGTTGTCGCGCTGGTGCAGGCCGATGGACGGCTCGTCCAGCACGTAGAGGACGCCGACGAGGCCGGAGCCGATCTGGGTGGCCAGGCGGATGCGCTGGGCCTCGCCGCCGGAGAGGGTGCCCGCGGCGCGGTTCAGCGACAGGTAGTCCAGGCCGACGTCGACCAGGAAGCGCAGCCGCTCGTTGACCTCCTTGAGGACGCGCTCGGCGATCTTCTTGTCGCGGGCGGTCAGCTTCAGCTCGCCCAGGAAGTCCGCGCAGTCGCTGATGGACATCGCGGAGATCTCGGCGATCGAGCGGCCCATGAGCGTGACCGCGAGGACAACCGGCTTGAGCCGGGTGCCCTCGCAGGTGGGGCAGGGCACCTCGCGCATATAGCCCTCGAAGCGCTCGCGGCTGGCGTCGCTCTCGGCCTCGCTGTGCCGGCGCTTGACGAAGGGCACGGCGCCCTCGAAGGGCGTGGTGTAGACACGCTCGCGGCCGTACCGGTTGCGGTAGCGGACCTCGATCTGCGTCTTGTGGCCGTACAGCAGGGCCTTCTTGGCGCGCTGCGGCAGGCCCGCGAAGGGGATGTCGGTGCGGAAGCCGAGGGCGTCGGCGAGGGCGCCGATGAGCCGGCCGAAGTAGTCCTTGGTGTGGCCGTGCGACCAGGGGTGGATGGCGCCCTCGTCGAGGGACTTGTCCTGGTCGGGGACGATCAGCTCCGGGTCGACCTCCATGCGCGTGCCGATGCCGGTGCACTCGGGGCAGGCGCCGAAGGGCGAGTTGAAGGAGAAGGAGCGGGGCTCCAGCTCCTCGAAGGACAGGTCGTCGTGGGCGCAGTACAGGTGCTCCGAGTACATGCGCTCGCGCTCGGGGTCGTCCGCGGGGAGGTCGACGAAGTCGAGCACGACCATGCCGCCGGACAGGCCGAGGGCGGTCTCCACGGAGTCGGTCAGGCGGCGCTTGGCGGAGTCCTTGACGGTGAGGCGGTCGATGACCACCTCGATGGTGTGCTTCTCCTGCTTCTTCAGCGTGGGCGGGCTGGAGAGCTGGATCGTCTCGCCGTCCACGCGCGCGCGGGAGTAGCCCTTGGTCTGGAGGTCGGCGAACAGGTCGACGAACTCGCCCTTGCGCTCGCGCACCAGCGGCGAGAGCACCTGGAAGCGGCTGCCCTCCGGCAGCTCCAGGACCTTGTCGACGATGGCCTGGGGCGACTGCCGGGAGATCGGCCGGCCGCACTCGGGGCAGTGCGGCTTGCCGATGCGGGCGAACAGCAGACGCAGGTAGTCGTAGACCTCGGTGATGGTGCCGACCGTGGAGCGCGGGTTGCGCGAGGTCGACTTCTGGTCGATGGAGACCGCCGGGGAGAGGCCCTCGATGAAGTCGACGTCCGGCTTGTCCATCTGGCCGAGGAACTGGCGGGCGTACGAGGAGAGCGACTCCACGTAGCGCCGCTGGCCCTCGGCGAAGATCGTGTCGAAGGCGAGGGAGGACTTGCCCGAACCGGACAGGCCCGTGAAGACGATGAGCGAGTCCCGAGGCAGGTCGAGCGACACGTTCTTCAGGTTGTGCTCGCGCGCGCCACGGACGATGAGACGGTCGGCCACGCCGGTCCGCACCTTTCTTTGGGAGAAGTGACAGGGGCGGGGCCCCCGTGCTTCTTCAGCCTAGGGGGAGCCACTGACAACGCCGGGTGGGATTCCCGGATCCGCCCGGAGGGTCCAACAATCCCCGGCTCTCCAGCATGCCCGACGCCGCCGCCGACGATATCGCACGCGCTTTCGATTTGCGGCCGTAGTCCGCCTCCTTCACCCGAAGGTGTGACGCCGCTAGGGTCGGGCGCATGATGGATCACGCGCGTGACCTGGCGTCTGTACAGGAAGCCACCGAACGACTGCTCAGCGCGGCCGGTGCACTGGACAACGCGGCTGTGACCGACGAGTCACGGCTGCCCGGCTGGACCCGCGGCCATGTCCTCGCCCACCTGGCCCGCAACGCGGACGCACTCGTCAACGTCCTGGAGGGGCGTCCCATGTACGTCTCCGGCGAGGCGCGCGACGCGGACATCGAGCGCGACGCCCCGCGCCCGCTGGACGAGCAACTCGCCGACGTGCGCGAGAGCGCGGCCCGCTTCGGGCGGGTGGCGGCCGCGCCCGCTGACTGGTCGCGCACGGTGGAGCTGCGCAACGGCGTCACCGACAGCGCCTCCCGGGTGCCTTTCCGGCGCTGGGCGGAGGTCGGGCTGCACCATGTCGACCTCGGCATCGGCTACGAGCTGGAGGACCTGGGGGACGGGTTCACGGAGCGGGAGACCGACTTCCTCGCCCGGCGGTTCACGGGCCGTCCCGACGTGCCGGCGACCCGGCTGACGGACGGCACGCGCGCGTGGAGCACCGGCCGGGAGGCCACCGCGCCGGAGATCACCGTCACGGGCGCCCCGGCCGACCTGCTCGGCTGGCTCGCCGGACGGCGGGACGGCGCCGCGCTCACCGTGACGGGCGGCGCGCTCCCGAAGCTTCCGCCGCTGTGACCGGCGCCCGGGGGTCCGCGGCCTCGGCCCGCACGGCATAGGCTGACGGCCATGACGTACAGCGGAGAGGTGCGGGTCGGCGGCCCGGCGGACGTGCACGAGCTGAAGGACCTGATGATCACCAAGATCGCGGTCGGTCCGATGGACAACAACGCCTATCTGCTGCGCTGCCGGGCCACGGACGAACAACTGCTGATCGACGCGGCGGCCGACGCGCACACGCTGCTCGGCACGATCGGTGACGACGGCATCGCCTCCGTCGTCACCACCCACCGGCACGCGGACCACTGGCAGGCGCTGGCCGAGGTGGTGGCGGCCACACGCGCGCGTACGTACGCGGGCCGGGACGACGTCGAGGGCATTCCCGTGCCGACGGACTTCCCGGTCGGGGACGGGGATGCGATCAGCGTCGGACATGTGCGGCTCACCGCCCGCCATCTGGTCGGACACACCCCGGGCTCCATCGCGCTGGTGTACGACGACCCGCACGGACACCCGCACGTGTTCACCGGCGACTGCCTCTTCCCCGGCGGCGTGGGCAACACGCACCACGACAAGCAGGCGTTCGCGAGCCTGATCCACGACGTCGAGACGAAGATCTTCGAGCCGCTGCCGGACGAGACCTGGGTCTACCCCGGGCACGGCAACGACACCACGCTGGGCGCGGAGCGGCCGCATCTGCCGGAGTGGCACGCGCGCGGGTGGTGACCTCCCACCCGGTGGGGGCCGCACACCCCGTGTGCAGCCCTCACCCGGCGGCCAGGGCCGCGATCCGCTCCACCGCGAAGGCGTACCCCTGCACCCCGCAGCCGGCGATGACTCCGTCGGCGCGCAGCGAGACGTAGGAGTGGTGCCGGAACGCCTCGCGGCGGTGCACGTTGGAGAGGTGGACCTCCACGACCGGCATCCCGTCGCAGGCGTTGAGCGCGTCCAGGATGGCCACGGAGGTGTGGGAGTAGGCGGCGGGGTTGATCGCGATGCCGCAGTGGCCGAGCCGGGCCTCGTGGATCCAGTCGATCAGCTCGCCCTCGTGGTTGGACTGCCGGAAGTCCACCGTGCCGCCGCACGCGGCCGCCGTCCTCTCGCACAGGGCCTGGATGTCGGCGAGGGTGTCGGAGCCGTAGATCTCCGGCTGCCGCTGCCCGAGCAGGTTCAGGTTGGGGCCGTTGAGGATCATGATCGGGGCGTTGGCCAGGGTGCGGGGCACGGTTCCTCCGGGTCCGTCGGGGCACGGCGATCGGCGGCGGTCGGCTGTGACCGCCGCCGGACCCGGTCTATCACGGGGCTCCGGACGCCCCTCCCCGGGCCGCCCCTCTCGCGGCCCTCGCCGTCAGGGGTTGATGGCCAGTTCGAGGTACGCCGCGAAGATCACCAGGTGGACACCGCCCTGGAGCGGGGTGGCCCGGCCCGGCACGACGGTCAGCGAGCTGACCACCACCGTGAGCAGGAGCAGCAGCATATGGGTGGAGCCGAGGCCGAGCACGAGCGGCCCGGAGAGCCATACGGAGGCCAGGGCGACGGCCGGGATGGTCAGGCCGATGCTGGCCATCGCGGAGCCCAGCGCGAGGTTCAGGCTGGTCTGCACGCGGTCGCGGCGGGCGGAGCGGAGGGCGGCGATGGTCTCGGGCAGCAGCACCAGCAGGGCGATGATCACACCGACGACCGCGTGGTGCAGTCCCGCGGACTCCACCGCGGACTCGATGGTCGGCGAGACGCCCTTCGCCAGCCCGACCACGCCGATCAGGGCGAGGGCCAGCAGTCCGACGCTGGTCCAGGCCATACGCGCGGAGGGGCGCTCCGCGTGGTCGTCGGCGGTGATGACGTCGCCCTGCCGGGTGATGGGCAGGAAGTAGTCGCGGTGCCGGACCGTCTGGGTGGCCACGAACAGCCCGTACAGGATCAGTGAGGACACGGCGGCGAAGGTGAGCTGCACACCGGAGAACTCCGGCCCCGGCTTGCTGGTGGTGAACGTGGGCAGCACGAGGCTGAGCGTGGCCAGGGTCGCCACGGTGGCGAGGGCCGCGCCGGTGCCCTCGGCGTTGAAGACGGCCGTGCCGTGCCGCAGCGAGCCGGCGAGCAGACAGAGTCCGACCACGCCGTTGCAGGTGATCATGACGGCGGCGAACACCGTGTCCCTGGCCAGGGTCGCGCTCTTGTCGCCGCCGTCCAGCATCAGGGTCACGATCAGGGCGACCTCGATGACGGTCACGGCGATGGCGAGGACCAGCGACCCGAAGGGTTCGCCGACCCGGTGGGCGACCACCTCGGCGTGGTGGACCGCGGCGAGCACCGCGCCGGCCAGCACCACCGTCACCAGGACGACGATCGCTCCGGGCAGCCCCCGCCCCCAGGTGAGGACCAGCAGGACGACCGCGAGGACCGGCACGACCGTGGTCCATGCCTTGGCTAGCGCCCTGAACCGCGTGATCATGCTGCGATCGTCGCAGAGGCCGGCCGGGTTCGCATTCCGGTGGGCGCCCGGGGCGGCGGCCCCCGCACCCTCGGGGTGCGGGGATCCGGGCCCGGTCGCGGGACGGGAGGACGTCCCCGTACGGCGCTCAGACATCGGCACGGTCCTTGTGCGCGGCGTCGCCCTGTTCTTCTCGCACCTCCTCGGTCGCGGCCTGCTTCCGGGTGGCCAGCAGGCTGGTGACGGTGGTGACGACCAGGACCGCGCAGATCACGCCGAGGGAGACCGGGATGCTGATCTCCGGGACGTGCACGCCGCTCTCGTGCAGGGCGTGGAGCACGAGCTTGACGCCGATGAAGCCGAGGATGACCGACAGGCCGTACGAGAGGTGGACCAGCTTCTTCAGCAGGCCGCCTATCAGGAAGTACAGCTGCCGGAGTCCCATCAGCGCGAAGGCGTTGGCAGTGAAGACGATGTACGGGTCCTGGGTGAGGCCGAAGATCGCGGGGATCGAGTCGAGGGCGAACAGGACGTCGGTGGTGCCGATGGCGAGCATCACGACCAGCATCGGCGTCATGACGCGCTTGCCGTTCTGCTGGATCCAGAGCTTGGTGCCGTGGTAGCGGTCGGCCACTCCGAAGCGGCGCTCGGCGGCCCTGAGCAGCTTGTTCTCCTCGAACTCCTCCTCGTCGCCGCCGGAGCGGGCCTCCTGGATCAGCTTCCAGGCGGTCCAGATGAGGAACGCGCCGAAGAGGAAGAAGACCCACGAGAAGCTGGCGAGGATCGCGGCACCGGCGGCGATGAAGACGGCCCGCAGCACCAGGGCTATCAGCACGCCGACCAGCAGCACCCGCTGCTGGTACTGCGTCGGTACGGCGAACTTCGCCATGATCAGGACGAAGACGAAGAGGTTGTCCACGCTGAGCGACTTCTCGGTGATGAAGCCCGCGAAGAACTCGCCCGCCGGCTGCCCGCCGCCGAAGAGGAACAGACCGAGCCCGAAGAGGCCGGCCAGGGCGATCCAGACGACGGTCCAGATGCCCGCTTCCTTGACGGACACGTCATGGGGCTTGCGGCCGATGAAGAAGTCGACCGCGATCAGCGCGGCCAGACCGACGATGGTCAGGACCCACAGGTTGATGGAAACTTCCACTGCGCCTCCGGCTGTTGCGTCACGGGCAGATGAGTCAGCGTCATCGCTGCCGGAGGTCTCTTCCACCCGGGACGGGCCGGCGCCCCGGGATCTGGTCCGATCCGTATTGACGGGCACGCCGCAGCAGATAGGGAGTACTCCCCTCCGTACGGAAAACAGTACCCGAATCACCAAGGAAAGGTAAAGGGCAAGGCAAAGAAAAGATCAAAAGCCCTGATCAACCTGTCTTTACCTGTGCTTGACGCAGATGGTGCGGCCGGGGCGGCCGCCCGGCGGCCGGCTCACCGGCCCCAGTCGCGGCGCGCCGCGGCGACCTGCGCGAGCACCTGCTCGACCACCCGGCTCCCCGGCGGCACGAGGGGCGGCTCGTACGTCCAGGCGTGCCCGACCCACGGGTCGGCCAGATGGTCGTCGGGCACGGGGGTGAGGCGCATCAGCGAACGCCACAGCGGGTCGAGCAGCGGGCCGTAGGCGGCGGCGTCCTCCCGGTCCGCGACCAGCATCAGATGGACGCCCACGGCCGGGCCCTCGTCCGCCAGATAGCGCAGCTGGGTCACGGCACGGTCGTCGAAGCCGTGCGGGAAGTCGTGGACGATCAGCAGTTGCTCGGCGGTGTCGAGATCCGGCGGCAGCGAGTCGGGCGCACCGGCGCGCACCGCCATCTGCACCAGGTCCACCCGCCGGGTGAGCCGGCCCAGCACGTCCGCGACCCCGGCGGCACCGGCCGCGGGAGGCGTCGCGAGCACGCCCGAGCGCACCAGGGGCGCGAGGGGTCCGGCCGCGGACCCGGCCGCGTCGACGACATGGACGCCGAACTCGCCCGGCGGATACACGGCGAGCAGGCGGGCCGTGAGCGCCACGGCCGTCTCCATCGCCAGCCGCCGCGACTGCTCGCCGTCGGCCGCCGTGTCGCCGGACAGCCCGGAGCGGCCGCTGTCGATCCACAGGCCGCGCTCCAGCGGCAGCCGGACCAGCAGGGGGATGCGCAGGCCGGGTTCCTCCGGCAGATGGAGGTCGCCCAGCCGCACGGCCATCGGGATCTCCATCGGCACGCGGTATCCGTGCCAGACCGGGTTGTCCCAGCCCGCGTAGGCGGGCGGCAGCGCGGGCTCGACCACCTCGGACTCGGCGGTGAGCTGGGCGAGGTCGCGGTCGAGGGCGGCCCTGGCCTGGTCGGCCAGTTCCTCGTGCCGGGCGTGTGCCGCCTGCCGTACGGCGTCGGCCTGGCCGCCGATGCGGCTGCGCGGGTCGGACAGGACCTGGTCCAGCTCCTTGTCCCGGCGCGCGTCGGCGAAGTCGACGGCGCTGCGGTAGGCGGCCGCGGTGCGGGCCAGGTCCTCGAACATGCCCCAGACCTGGTTGTAGAGGCGCTCCTCCATGGACCAGCCGGTCGCGTCGCCGGCCACGGGCCGCGCGGGCTGTCCCGGCTCCGCCGGGGGCGCGGCGGGTGCGGGCGGGGGCGGGGCCGTCGTCTGCCGTCGCGGGTGGCTGTAGTCGATGGGGCCCCCTGTCGTGGAGGCGGTGGGAGCCGTGGGGGCGGTGGGGCCTGTCGGGGCCGTGGGGCCCGCCGGAGGCGTGGGGGCGGACGGGGGCGTGTCGGCCCGGGACGGGGACGGGGACGTCGGTGCCGGGCCGGTACCCGGGCGCGGCGGTTGCGCGGCCGGGGGCGCGGGGGTGCCGGTGGTCCGGCCCGCGTAACCGGGGGCCGGGGCCGCGGGGGCGGTTCCCGTGGCGGTCGGGGCGGCCGTGGGGTCGCCCGGTCCTGTGCCCGGGGCGGACGCGGTGGTCCGCCGGGAGCGCTCGCCGTCCGCCGTGCGCGGCGGCGGGGCGGCCACCGAGCGGGCCAGTCCGCCGGCGACCGCCTCCTCGACGGTGCCCGCCAGCTCGCGGGCCTGGGCGAGCCCCTGGTCGGCCAGCAGCTCGGCGAGACCGTCGGCGTATCCCTGGCCGACGGCGCGTACCTTCCAGGCGCCCTGCCGTCGGTAGAGCTCCAGCGCGATCACGGCCGACTCGGCGTCCAGGCCGGTGAGCGTGTAGCTGGCGAGTTCGCCGCCGTCCAGGCCGGTGACGGCCACGAAGGGGGCGGCGACCGCGCCGAACCGGGCCGGGCCGTGGCCGCCGCCGGGCAGGGCGAGGAGCACGTCCACCCGGTGCACCGTCTCCGGCACCGCGTCCAGGTCGACGGCGAGCCGGTGGTCGGCGGCCGCCTGGCGGGAGACCTCGATGCCGGGCAGCACCGGGGCGCCGGGATGTGCCACCCCGGCGGTGCCCAGGACCGTGCCCTGCTCGTCGCCGGTGGTGGCCAGGGCCACCACCGGTGTCCCGGCGGAGACCCGGATCTCCAGGCGCGTCTCGGAGAGCGGGTGGTTCTGCCCCCGCACCAGCTCGGCCGTCATCGCCTTCTCCCCCTGTGCCGTGCCGCTGCTCGTGTCGTGCCCGCCCGCCGGTGCCGTCCTACAGGTGCGGCAGGATGGCCGGCATCAGGTCCTGGAACGTACGGCCGTTGGCCGCGGTGCCGAGGGCCGTCATCGTCCAGCCGCTGCCCGCGCGGTGCACCTTCGCCATGACCTGCGCGGTGTAGTTGCCGCCGCCGGCGAGGGTGTAGCGGGCCAGCTCCTGGCCGTTGGTCTCGTCCACCAGGCGGCAGAAGGCGTTCTGCACCTCCTGGAAGGTCTGGCCCGTGAAGGAGTTCACGGTGAAGACGATCTGGTCGATGTGGACCGGGACGCGCTGGAGGTCGACGAGGATCGCCTCGTCGTCGCCGCCCTGGCCGACACCGCCGACCAGGTTGTCACCGGTGTGGCGCACGGAGCCGTCGTCGCTCACCAGGTGGCGGAAGAAGACGACGTCGACCGGCTGCTTGTCGGCGAACAGCACGGCGGAGGCGTCGAGATCGATCTCGCGCGTACGCGAACCGAACAGACCGCGCCGGGGGGCTGCCTGCCAGCCGAGACCCATGCGGACCGCGGTCAGGCTGCCGCCGTCGTTCTTCTGCAGGCTGATGGCCTGACCCTTGGTCATGTTGACGGTCACGGCTGATTCCCCTCTCGGACTGCTCCCCTGTTGCCGCGGGTTCGCGCGGTTGATCAGCACCCTACGCAGAGGCACTGACATCGCCGCACTCCGGTCCGCACTTTGTGTCGGTCTTGCAACACTGCGCGAACGCGGGTGCCCGCGGGGCGGCGCTCCCCGGGCACCCGTCTCTCCCGTCAGGCCAGTCCGGCCTCCCGCATCTGGCGCAGTTCCTTCTTCATCTCGGAGACCTCGTCGCGCAGCCGGGCCGCGACCTCGAACTGGAGCTCCGCGGCGGCGGCGCGCATCCGGTCGGTCATCTGCTCGATCTGTTCGGCGAGCTGGGCGGCGGGGCGGTCGGTCGGCACCGTCTCCTTCCCCTTGCCCTTGGCGGCCTTCGGGGACTTGGCGCCCTTGGCCGCCGGGTCGCCGAGCACCGGGACCGGGGTCTTGGCTCCCTTGCCGTCCTTGCCCTGGCGGTAGCCGGTGCCGAGCAGCCGCTCGGTGTCGACCTCCTCGCGGGCGATCTGCGCGACGATGTCGTTGATCTTCTTGCGCAGGGGCTGCGGGTCGATGCCGTTCGCCTTGTTGTAGGCGATCTGCTTCTCCCGGCGGCGGTTGGTCTCGTCGATGGCCTTCTCCATCGCCGGGGTGATCTTGTCGGCGTACATGTGGACCTGGCCGGAGACGTTGCGCGCCGCGCGGCCGATGGTCTGGATGAGCGAGGTGCCCGAGCGGAGGAAACCCTCCTTGTCGGCGTCGAGGATCGCCACCAGGGAGACCTCGGGGAGGTCCAGGCCCTCGCGCAGGAGGTTGATGCCGACCAGGACGTCGTACTCGCCGGAACGCAGCTCGCGCAGCAGCTCGATCCGGCGCAGGGTGTCGACGTCGCTGTGCAGATAGCGCACCTGGATGCCCAGCTCCAGGAAGTAGTCCGTGAGGTCCTCGGCCATCTTCTTGGTGAGGGTGGTGACCAGGACGCGCTCGTCCTTCTCGGTGCGCGCGCGGATCTCGTGCACCAGGTCGTCGATCTGGCCCTCGGTGGGCTTGACCACGACCTCCGGGTCGACGAGTCCGGTGGGGCGGATGATCTGCTCGACCTGGCCGTCGGAGCGGGACATCTCGTACTGGCCGGGGGTCGCCGACAGGTACACCGTCTGGCCGATGCGCTCCTGGAACTCCTCCCACTTCAGCGGGCGGTTGTCCAGGGCGGAGGGCAGCCGGAAGCCGTGCTCGACCAGGGTGCGCTTGCGGGAGGCGTCGCCCTCGTACATAGCGCCGATCTGCGGGACGGTCACATGCGACTCGTCGATGACGAGGAGGAAGTCGTCCGGGAAGTAGTCCAGCAGCGTGTTGGGCGGGGTGCCGGGGCCGCGGTCGTCGAAGTGCATCGAGTAGTTCTCCACGCCCGAGCAGGTGCCGATCTGGCGGAGCATCTCGATGTCGTACGTGGTGCGCATCCGCAGCCGCTGGGCCTCCAGCAGCTTGCCCTGCGTCTCCAGCTCGGCCAGGCGCTCCTTGAGCTCCTCCTCGATGCCCCGGACGGCGCGCTCCATGCGCTCGGGTCCGGCGACGTAGTGGGAGGCCGGGAAGACGTAGAGCTGCTGGTCGTCGCTGATGATCTCGCCGGTGACCGGGTGCAGCGTGGACAGCGCCTCGATCTCGTCGCCGAACATCTCGATGCGGACGGCCAGTTCCTCGTAGACCGGGAAGATCTCGATGGTGTCGCCGCGGACCCGGAAGGTGCCCCGGGTGAAGGCCAGGTCGTTGCGCGTGTACTGGATGTCGACGAAGCGGCGCAGCATCTCGTCGCGGTCCATCTCGTCGCCGACCCGGAGGGGGACCATGCGGTCGACGTACTCCTGCGGGGTGCCGAGGCCGTAGATGCAGGAGACGGAGGCGACCACCACGACGTCGCGGCGGGTGAGCAGCGAGTTGGTCGCGGAGTGCCGCAGCCGCTCCACCTCCTCGTTGATCGAGGAGTCCTTCTCGATGTACGTGTCCGACTGCGGGACGTACGCCTCGGGCTGGTAGTAGTCGTAGTACGAGACGAAGTACTCGACGGCGTTGTCGGGCAGCAGCTCGCGGAACTCGTTGGCCAGCTGGGCGGCCAATGTCTTGTTCGGGGCCATGACGAGCGTGGGGCGCTGGAGCTTCTCGATCATCCAGGCGGCCGTGGCGGACTTGCCGGTGCCGGTCGCGCCGAGCAGGACGACGTCCTTCTCGCCCGCCTCGATGCGCCGGGCGAGCTCGGCGATGGCCTGCGGCTGGTCGCCGCTGGGCTGGTAGGGGCTGACGACCTCGAAGGGCGCCACCGTGCGTTCGATCTGGGAAACGGGCCGCATGCCATCCACCGTACGACCCCCCACTGACAACGGGCCGCGATCAGCGGTTCTGCGGGGTGCGCGGGCTGCGCGAGGCCGGGGACCGGCGGCCGGGGCCGGTCGCGGCATGGCCGGGGCCGGGCGCGGGGCGGCGGGCGGGCCGGGCAGCCGGGGCGCGGGCCGGGACCCCCGGCTCGTGCACCACGGGGACCCAGTCCTTGTGTCCCATGACCATCAGCGGGTCGAGCAGGACGACGACCCCGGCCAGGACCAGGAAGGCGAGCGGGCCGATCAGCATGGGGGCGAGCAGCGCGGCCGGTGACTCGCCGGGGGCGGGGGTGCCGCCCGTGCCGTGCAGGTGCACGCTGAGCGCGGCCATGCCGGTGTAGTGCATGCCGGTGACGGCGAGGCCCATGACGAGGCTCGCGCCGACGCTCCACAGGAACCCCCTGACCTGCCCGGCCGCCCACAGGGCGGCGGTCGCCGCGACGACGGCGATGACGACCGAGGCGGCGACGGTGAGGGTGTTGTACTCGAAGGTGCCGTCGAACTGCATCCCGGCCATGCCCAGGTAGTGCATGGAGGCGACGCCCAGACCGGTGACGGTGCCTCCGGTGAACAGCGCCGAGCCGGTGGCGCCCTTGTAGCCGACGATGAAGACCCCGACGCCCACCATGACGATCGCCACGGCCAGGCTCGCGTACGTCGTCGGCCGGTCGTAGTGGATCGGCGCCCCCCGGACGGTGAATCCCATCATCGCCACGAAGTGCGTGGTCCAGATGCCCGAGCCGATGGCGGCCGAGCCGAGGGCGAGCCAGCCGGGGCGCCAGGAGTGGGCGACGAGCAGGGCGCGGGTGGTGCAGCGCAGGCCGAGCGCCCCGCCCAGGCAGGCCATGAGACAGGCCACCAGCGGAGTGACGAGCCCGTAGCCGAATCCGTCGACCGTGCCGTGCATGCGAGGTTCCCTTCCGCCCTGTCGAGCCCCGGAATGTGAGGGAGTCGCCCCCGCCCCATGACCGCCCCCGCGGCCAGGGTTGACGCAGAGAGTATGGCCCCCGCCGGAACGGTCGAACGACTTTCCGGCAAAGAAGCACGACCCTTCCTCAGATGTGCGGCCCCGGTGACGGGACCGGCACGACTCCCTCGTCCGCGTGTCCGATGCGCCATCATCCCCGATGAATGACTCCTCGCTGTCACTCTTGCACTGTCGGTGATCACACGAAACGAGGAGTCCGCATGCACGCGCGCGCAGTTGCCGCCACGACCACCGCGCTCCTGGGAGCCCTGGTGCTGCCGCCCGCCGCCGAGGTCCGGGCGGCGGGCGTCCAGGAACGGCCCCTGGTCGTCGCCCACCGGGGTGCCGACGCCTACGCCCCGGAGAACACGCTGGCCTCGATCGACAAGGCGGCGGCCCTCGGCTTCCGCTGGGTGGAGAACGACGTCCAGCGCACCAAGGACGGCGAACTCGTCGTCCTGCACGACGACAGTCTGCGCCGCACCACGAACGTCGAGGAGGTCTTCCCGGGCCGGTCACCGTGGCAGGTGAAGGACTTCACCGCCGCCGAGATCGCGCGCCTGGACGCGGGCAGCTGGTTCTCCCCCGCCTACGCGGGCACGCGCGTGCCGACGCTCGCGCAGTACATGCGCCGCGTCGAGCACAACCACGAGAAGCTGCTCCTGGAGGTCAAGAACCCGGAGCTGTACCCCGGCATCGAGCGCCAGACGCTGAAGCTGCTCGGCGACGAGGGCTGGCTCGACCGGCGGCATCTGGCGGACCGGCTGATCGTGCAGAGCTTCAGCGCCGACAGCGTGCGCACCGTGCACGGCCTGGCGCCCGGGGTCACGACCGCCTTCCTCGGCCGGCCGGACCCGGCGGACCTGCCGCGGTACGCGGGCTTCGCCGACCTGGTCAACCCGTCGTACGGGACGCTGTCGGCGGACTACGTCTCCCGTGTCCACGCGGTCGCCGGGCCGCACGGCAGGCCGATGCGGGTGTTCGCCTGGACGGTCGACGACGCGGCCCGTGCCCGGACCGTCGCCGGTTACGGCGTCGACGGCATCATCACCGACAAGCCGGACGTGGTGCGCGAGGCCCTGAACGCTGCCTGACGCTGCCTGACGCGGCCCCGGCCGTGCCGATCCGCCCCCGCGGGCCGGGAAACCGCAGGTCGGCGGGGTTTGTCAGTGGGGGCCCGTACGGTGGTCGGCATGGACAAGCACGAGCAGGACGAGCACAGCGGGCGGCAGGTCGTGTGGGCCGTGGTCGACAGCGGCATCGGCCCCCTGCTGCTGGCGGTGACCGACGAAGGACTGGTCAACGTCGTGTTCCACGCCACCGAGGCGGTGCGCGACCGGGCGCTCGCCCGGCTCGCCGCCCGGCTGGGCGCCACGCCCGTCGAGGCGCCCGGCTCCCCGCTGCTCGCCGAGGCGATACGCCAGCTGGACGCCTACTTCGCGGGCGAGCGGCGGGACTTCGAGCTGCCGCTGGACTGGTCCATGCTCCCGGGCGACTCGGGCTTCAACGGGCAGGTGCTGCGCGCGCTGACGGCGGACGTGCCGTTCGGCTCGGTCGTCGGCTACGGCGATCTGGCCGGACGGGTGGGCCAGCCCGGCGCGGCCCAGGCGGTGGGCGTGGCGATGGGCTCCAATCCGCTGCCGGTCGTGGTGCCCTGCCACCGGGTCGTCGAGCGGGACGGCGGCATAGGCGGCTTCGGCGGCGGTCTGGAGACCAAGCGCGCGCTGCTCGCGCTGGAGGGCGTCCTGCCCGAGCCCCTGTTCTGAGCGCCTGCGCGCGGGTGCGCGGGTCGCGGGTGTTCCGGGTCCACGGCGCGCGGGTCCTCGTCTGCGGGCGGGCTCAGTCGTAGTGCCTGGCCTCGAAGACGTTGCCGTCCGGGTCGCGGAAGTAGAAGCTGCGCCGGGCCGCCCCGCGGGCCCCGTACGAGTCGTGGGCGAGGCGTGACACGGGGACGTCGCCCTGCTCCAGGCGGGCGCGCAGCGCGTCGAAGGCGTCGGCGGGCAGGGACAGGCAGACGTGGTTCACCGGGTGGCCCGCGCTGCCCGCCGCCCCGGGGAGCATGTTCATGCCCTGCACGAGGTCGAGCGGTGCGAGGTCGAGGATCGTCTCCTCATTGACGCGTACGGAGGGGAAGGACGCCTCGCCCGCGGTGAACTCCGCGGTTCTCAGCGGCTCGAAGCCGAGCGTCTTCTCGTAGAAGCCGGCCGCGGCGAGCGGGTCGCGCACCCAGAGGACGACGTGGTCGAGACGTGTCGTGTTGTCCGTCATGGATTCCAGGCTGGTGCCGTGCCGCCTGGGCCGCAAGGGGTTTGACCGGGGCCGGGGCCCGCCAGAGATGAGGGGAGGGAGAGCCGTGGCGGACGGGAGGCAGGCACGTGCTGGTGGTGTCCGAAGAGGTGCGGGAGGCGCTCGCGGAGCGGCGTCCCGTGGTGGCCCTGGAGTCGACGATCATCGCGCACGGGCTGCCGCGCCCGCGCAATCTCCAGGTGGCGCTGGAGCTGGAGGACGCGGTGCGGCAGGAGGGCGCCGTACCGGCGACGATCGCCGTGCTGGACGGGCGGCCGCACATCGGTCTGGACAAGGACCGGCTGGAGCGGGTGGCGAACGAGGAGGGGATCCGCAAGCTGGGCCACCGGGACCTGCCGCTCGCCGTGGCGGCGGGGGCGAGCGGGGCGACCACGGTGTCGGCGACCGCCCTGCTGGCCTCGCTGGCGGGGGTCCGTGTCTTCGCGACCGGCGGGCTCGGCGGGGTGCACCGGCAGTGGACGGTGACCCAGGACGAGTCGGCCGACCTGGGGCTGCTGGCGCGCACCCGGATCACGGTGGTGTGCGCCGGGGTGAAGTCGATCCTGGACGTGCCGGCGACCTTGCAGCGGCTGGAGACGCTGGGCGTGGCGGTGGCGGGCTACGGCACGGACTGCTTCCCCGGCTTCTATCTGTCGGACTCGGGGCATCCGGTGGACTGGACGCTGCGCACGCCCGAGGAGGTGGCCGAGGTCATGCGGGCGCAGAACACGCTGCGGGCGCCCGAGTCCGCGCTGATCGTCGCCAACCCGGTCCCGCCGCAGGAACAGCTCGATCCCGGGCTGCACGCGCGGGTGCTGGCCGACGCGCTGCGCGCGTGCGAGGCGGAGGGGGTCACGGGCCAGGCGGTGACGCCGTTCCTGCTGGACTTCCTCGTCCGGCACACGGACGGCGCCTCGCTCCGGGCGAATCTGGCGGCCGTCCGCGGCAATGTCCGGCTGGCCGGGCGCATCGCCGCCGCCTGGGCCCGGATGTGAGCACCGGGCGGGAGGCGGCAGGGGGTGACGGGGGCACCGGGACCCCGCGCGCCGGGGCGGGCGCGCTGCTGGTGGTCGGGGACGTGGTCACGGATGTCGTGGCCCGGCACCCGGGGCCGCTCGCGCCCGGCACCGACACCGCCGCCGCGATCCGGCTGCTGCCCGGCGGCGCGGGGGCGAACGTGGCCTGCTGGGCCGCGTACCGGGGAGGCCCCGAGGTGCGGCTGCTCGGCCGGGTGGGCGCGGACACGGCGGCCTGGCACGAACGGGAACTGACCGCTTCGGGGGTGCGGGCCCGGCTCGTCGTGGACCCCGAGGCGCCGACCGGCACGGTGGTCTGCCTGGTCGACGGGGCGGCCGCGGCGGAGCGCACGTTCCTCACGGACAGCGGGGCGTCGCTGCGTCTGGAGCCCGCCGACTGGTCCCCGGCGCTGCTCGACGGGGTCACCCGGCTGCATCTGTCGGGTTATCTGCTGTTCTCCGGGACGGGCCGGGCGCTGGTGACGACGGCCGTCGGGTCGGCACGCGCGCGTGGGGTACCGGTGAGCCTGGATCCCGCTTCGGCGGGTTTCCTCGCGACGCTGGGCGTGGAGCGGTTCCTGGCGCTCACCGAAGGCGTGGACGTCCTGCTGCCCAGCCGCGACGAGGCGTGCCTGCTGACCGGGTCGGCCGATCCGGCGGACGCGGCGGCCGCGCTGAGCCGGCGCTTCCCGCTGGTGGTGGCCAAGGGCGGCCGGGACGGTGCGCTGGTGGCCCGCTCGGGCGCCGTGTGCGCCCGCGTGCCCGCCCGGCCGGTGGTACCGCTGGACACCACCGGCGCCGGTGACGCGTTCACGGGTGCGTTCCTCGCCGCGCTCACCGACGGCGCCGGACCCGGGACCGCGGCGGCGGACGGCTGCCGTGCGGGCGCGCTCGCGGTGGCGCGGGTGGGCGCGAGACCGCCTCGGCGGGCACGGGGAGCGGTGCCCTCGTGAGCCCTGGGACACGCCGTGGCTGCTCGGGTGCGGCGCTACTCCTTGTGCCCCCAGGCCGAGAACATCGGGGCGGTGGCGAGGTCCATGGTGCCGGTGGCGACGTTGGCCAGGTGGCGGTCGATCTCCTCGTCGGTGGCCAGGCCCGCGGCGACGAGCCGGCCGCGGATCTGCCGGACGGTGGCCGACTCCAGGGCGGTGCAGGCCGGCGACGCGACCGGGAAGAAGGCATCGGCCTCGACCCGGCGCAGCCCGGCCTCCCGCAGCAGCCGGGGCAGCGTGCGCCCGTACGCCAGGTCGGCCCCGCGGCCGGCGAGCAGTCCGCGGAAGCCGCGCCGCAGCCGGTTGGCCAGTTCCTCGGCGGGGCCGTGCTCGTCCGGGCAGATCAGCGGTTGCAGCGCCGGATCGGCGTCCTCCAGGAGCAGCCGTCCGCCGGGGCGCAGCGCCGCGATCATGGACCGCAGTGCCCGCTCCCGGTCGGGGACGTGGACCAGGACGAGCCGGGCGTGCACCAGGTCGAAGCCCTCCCCCGGCGGCTCCTCGGCGCCCACGTCGTGCGTGCGCACCTCGACCGGCGGGCGGGCGGTGGCGGCGAGCCGGGTGGTGTCGATGTCGGTCGCGACGACCCGCCCGGTGGGGCCGACCCGGTCCGCCAGCCAGGAGACGACGGACGTGCCGCCCGCGCCGACCTCCCAGCACCGCCAGCCGGGGGCCACGCCGAGCGCGTCCAGATGCCGGAAGGTGGTGGGGTCGAAGAGGTGCGCGAAGGCATCGAAACGCTCTCCTGCCTCGTCCTGCCGGTTGTCCAGCAGATATCCGTCGCCGTGCGTCATGCCCCGATCATCTCGCGGGGGGCGCGGAGGAGGCGGCGGAGGGGAGGCCGTCCGGGGCGGGGAAGGACGGCCGGGGCCGGGGTGCGGCGCCGGGAATCGTGGTGCGTGCGGGGTCGGAGGGGTTCGGCCGTCGTCGAGGGGGTCAGCCGTTCCAGGCCGGGTGGCGTGGGTCGTCGGCGCGGATCAGGACGTCCGCCGTGGCGGCCGGGTCGGTCTCGGCCTCGTAGCGTGCGAAGGCGGGCAGCGTCCAGTGGTCGGCCTCGGGGGTGCGGCGGCGCAGGGCGCCCGGCGAGAGGAGGACGTGGACGCTCAGGTCGAAGGGGAACCAGTGCCGCAGCAGGAGGGGGCCGTGGAGCAGCAGCAGTCCGCCGGGCGGCAGCCGGACGTGCGGGCTGCGGGTCGCCCGGTCGGTGGCCGGGTCCCACAGGTCGGGCAGGACCCGGCCGTCCGCGCCCGGTTCGAGCGGCCCGAAGACCTCGCGCCAGAGCGCGCCGGTGTCGTGCCAGCCGTCGTAGTACGTGTCCACGTCCCGGCGGCCGTGTTCGAACCGCAGGGAGGCGGGCCGCAGGAAGCCCTCGGTGCCGACGACCAGGGTCGGCCGACCGCGTACGCGCAGCGCCTCCGAGACGCGCGCGGCCAGGTCGCCGGGGCGGGCGGCGGGGGCGCCGTCGAAGGCGACGCGCGGCCAGGCGCCGCCGTCACCCGGTTCCACGTCGAGCAGCCGTTCGGCCAGGAGGTCGCCGAGCCGTTCCCAGGTGATCGCTTCGAGTCGCACACGGCCATGATGCGGCAGCCGGGGACGCCCGCGGATGGGCCGAGGGCGGTACGGGCATGTACCCCACATGGCCCCGCTCCCCGCACCCCCGCTTCCGCAGGGCCTCGTCGCGATCCAGCCCCTGCGCGGGAAGCACTGCTCGGCGTGCCGCCGCGGGCCGCTGTCCCTGCTCGTCCTCGAAGAGGGGCGGCCCCGCTGCCCGGACTGCGCGGACCTCGCCCACCTGGTGTTCCTGCCGCGCGGCGACACCGCGCTGACCCACAGGTCACGGGAGGAGAGCACGCTGTCGGTCCCGGTGGTGCGGTTCGCCCGGCGCCGCGGCCGCTACGAACGGCAGGGCGTCCTCGTCGAGGAGGCGGCCCTCGCCCGCGCCGAACAGCGGTGTCTGGCCGACGCCGAGGCGCGGCGGCGGCGCCGGGCCCGGGACGCGCGGCGGCGGGCGGCGCGGGACCTGCGGTTCGCGGAGGCGTTCGCGGCGGAGATACGGCGGCTGTTTCCCGGATGCCCGCCCGGACGCGCAGAGGCCGTCGCGGCGCACGCCTCGGAGCGCGGCAGCGGACGGGTGGGGCGCAGCGCGGCGGGCCGGGCCCTGTCCGAGGGCGCGGTCGTGTGCGCGGTGCGGGCGTCCGTACGGCATCTGGACACACCGTACGACCGGCTGCTGATGGACGGAGTGCCGCGGCCCGAGGCGCGGCGGCGCATCGCGGACACCGTGGAGTCGGTACTGCGGACGTGGCGCGCCGCGGAGACGACCGGACCGGAGACGGCCGAAGCGGAGACGACCGCAGCACCGCCCCCCGAAGCGGGGCCGACCGAAGCAGCGGGCACGCACGAGCCACACGGGGCATGCGGGGCACACGAGGCGCAGGAGGCGCACGGGGCGCGAAGCGAACCACTCGGCGGGATCGGTCGCGCGGGCGAGGGGCCCCACCGCTCTGCGCACGCGTCCGGCGCGACGTATCGTGACCAGGAGAGTCGCGCCCGCCCCGTGGCCGGAAGAGTGCCGCCCGAGCACGAGGGAGACGGCCATGGCCGATCCCAAGGGTTTCCTGAACACGCCTCGCCGGGAGTGGCCCCGCAGGCCGGTCCCGGAGCGGGCCGGGGACTGGGACGAGGTGTACGTCCCGGGTGCGCTGCTGCCGATCATCGGTGAGCAGGCCGACCGGTGCATGGACTGCGGGGTCCCGTTCTGCCACGAGGCGTGCCCGCTGGGCAATCTCATCCCCGAGTGGAACGATCTGGTCGCCCGGGACGACTGGCGGGCGGCGAGCGACCGGCTGCACGCCACCAACAACTTCCCCGAGTTCACCGGGCGGTTGTGTCCGGCGCCTTGCGAGGCGGGGTGTGTGCTGGCGATCAACCAGCCGGCGGTCACCATCAAGAACGTCGAGTGCGCCGTGGCCGACCGCGCCTGGGAGGAGGGGTTCACCCCGCCGCGCCCGCCGGAGCGGCTGTCGGGGCGGACGGTGGCGGTGATCGGTTCGGGACCGGCCGGGCTCGCCGCGGCGCAGCAGCTGACCCGCGCGGGACACACGGTCGTCGTGTACGAGCGGGACGACCGGCTCGGCGGTCTCATGCGGTACGGCATCCCGGAGTTCAAGATGGAGAAGCGCCATCTGGAGCGCCGGCTGGAGCAGATGCGCGCCGAGGGGACCCGGTTCCGTACGAACACGGCGGTCGGGCGGGACATCGGCGCGGACCGGCTGCGGGCGCGGCACGACGCGGTGGTGATCGCGACCGGCGCCACGGCCTGGCGCGAACTGGACGTGCCGGGGCGGGAGTTGGCCGGAGTGCGGCAGGCGATGGAGTATCTGCCGCTGGCCAACCGGGTGTGCGAGGGGGACATCGAGGTCTCGCCGATGTCGGCGGCCGGGCACCATGTGGTCATCGTGGGCGGTGGCGACACCGGCGCCGACTGCCTGGGCACGGCGGTGCGGGAGGGCGCCGCGTCCGTGACCCAGCTGGACATCTACGGCCGGCCCGGCGCGGAGCGCGACGAGGACAGCGAGCCGTGGCCGACGTACCCGAAGATCTACCGGATGTCCGCCGCGCACGAGGAGGCCGGGGAACTGCGTACGGCGCCCGCCGCGGACGCCGACGCCCGGCTGTTCGCCGCGTCGACGCTGCGTCTCGTCGGTGACGGGCAGGGGCATGTGCGCGAGCTGCACCTGACCGAGGTGGACGCGCGGCGCCGCCCGCTGCCGGACCGGGAGCGGACGCTGCCGGCCGATCTGGTGCTGCTGGCGCTCGGGTTCTCCGGGCCGGACCGGCGGGACGGACTCGTCGACGGACTCGGGCTCGAACTGGCGCCGCGCGGCACGATCGTGCGCGGCCCGCACTTCGAGACGGGCGTCCCCGGGGTGTTCGCCGCCGGGGACGCCGGTCGCGGGCAGTCGCTGATCGTGTGGGCGATCGCGGAGGGCCGGGCGGTGGCCGCGGCGGTCGACCGCTATCTGACGGGCGGTTCACGGCTGCCCGCCCCGATCGGGCCGTACGACCGCCCGATGGCGGTGTAGGCCCGCCGGGGCGGGAACACGGTCACCCGTAACCGGTGTCCGGCGGTTCTGCGGTCTGCGGTCTGCGGTCTGCGGTCTGCGGTCAGGCGGAATGTAAGCCGGAATGTAAGCGGTCGCGAGAGGGACGGGCGGACGGTAAGCGGTCGATGTCGGTGGGGATCAAGTCAGTGCCAAGAGTTAAGAAGAAACCGTGCAAGAAGGGCCGTGCAAGAAAAACAGCGGAAGCCGGTCAGGAGAGCAGGAAGTCGGCCACCCCCGCCTTGGCGCCCTCGATGAAGGCGGTCATCTCGTCGGTGGTGTAGATGAGGGCAGGACCGTCCGGGTCGGTCGACTGGCGTACGGCGATGCGACCGTCGGCCAGCTTCATCGCCTCCAGGCAGTTGCCCCCGTTGCCGCCGCTCCACGGCTTGTGCCAGCCCTCGCTGCCCAGCTCCCTGGCCGGCATGCCGTTGTAGATCCGCTCGCCGCGGACCCGCCGGCCGCGACGGCTCGGCGAGGGCTGGGACGTGATGTGATCCATTCACAACTCCTTGCGGAGATCCCGGAGGATCTCCTTCGTGCGATGTGCTGTGGCGGCCTGCGCCGCCATGCGGTCCATGACCTCCAGGTGGGTCGCCACCTCGCTGCGCGCGTCCAGGTAGACGGCGCCGGTCAGGTACTCGCTGTAGACCATGTCCGGCAGTTCGGGCATGGCGAATCGGAACAGCACGAAGGGCCCGTACGTACCGGGATGCGGCCCCGAGGAGAACGGGGCGATCTGTAGCGTCACGTTGGGCAGCTTCGTGGCGTCGAGCAGCTTGTCGATCTGGGTGCGCATCACCTCCGGGCCGCCGACCGGGCGGCGCAGCGCGGTCTCGTCCAGGACGACCCAGAAGCGGGGCGCGTCGGAGCGGGTGAGCAGGGCCTGGCGCTGCATACGGAGCGCGACGTGGCGCTCGATGTCCTCCGGGCTGGTCTGGCCTATGGCGCCCGAGGTGAGCACCCCGCGCGCGTAGTCCTCGGTCTGGAGGAGGCCGGGCACGAAGTGCGGCTCGTAGGACCGGATGAGCGCGGCGGCGCCCTCCAGGCTGACGTACATCGAGAACCAGCCCGGCAGGATGTCGTGGAACCGCTGCCACCAGCCGGGCCGGTTGGCCTCCTCGGCCAGTTGTACGAAGGCGTCGGCCTCGTCGTCGGGGATGCCGTAGGCCTTCAGCAGGAGCTGGAGGTACGGGATCTTGAGGGAGACCTCGGCCATCTCCATCCGGCGGACGGTGGCGGGGGCGACGCGGAGGATGCGGGCGGCTTCCTCGCGCTTGAGTCCCGCGCGTTCCCGCAGGTCGAGGAGGCGCCGACCGAGCACGACCTGCCCGACGGTCGGCGCGGACCGCGGTTCGCTCACCCTCCACCTCCAGTTGAAAGTCCTGACAGCCCTGCGGCGCCATTCGAAGATTCATTCGAAGACCCGAGGGATCTCCGGCCGATCTCAACTGGCGCCGCGCGACATGCTGTTGCGTGCAGTGTGCCACGGCCCCTCACCGCGTCATACAGCACTCTGCATTTTTCATAGTGACACTTGCCAAGTGTTCACGGCGGGGAGATAGTGGCAAGCGTGATTCCGTCCCCGCCCTTAGGAACAGACGCCGCCGCGGGTCTTCTCGCCCCCGGCGCCGCCACGGGAGCGGGCCCCACCGGGGCCGTTGCCGAGCGCCGGTTCCGTTTCGAACTGGCCGCGCATCCGGGTTCGCCCGCACAGGCCAGACGACTGACCAGGTCACGGCTCACCGGCTGGTCGGTGTGCGAGGACACCTGTGACACCGCGGCCCTGATCGTCACCGAGCTGGTCACCAACGCCATCGTGCACACGGCGAGCAACCAGGTCGTCTGCGAGCTGCTCGACGGCGACGACCTGGTGCGCATATCCGTGCGCGACGAGGGCTGCGCCCCGGGGGAGCCGCACTCCTCGCCGCAGCGGCCGGAGGAGGAGCACGGCAGAGGACTCCTCCTGGTCGAGGCCCTGTGCCGCGCCTGGGGAGCGCAGGAGCTGGGCCACGGTCTCGTCGTGTGGGCCGACCTGCCCCGCGCGGCCGCCACGGCGGACGGTCCCGCCGCCGACGTGACGGCGTCCACGGACGTACGGCGTCCCGTGGACGCAGCGGCACCCATGGACGCACCGGCACCGGCACCGGCGGACGCGAACCCGCCCGTGGTGACGACGGCCGAGGCGGACGCGGAGCCGCCCGCGGACGCCCAGGCACCGGCGCGCGAACAGGGTTCCCGGGACGACCGCGAGGTGCGCGGCGACCTCGGCTGGGGCGCGCGCCCCAAGCCGGCCCCCGCCCGTCACCCCGGCCACGAGGACGACCCGCGGGCGGCACGGGAGCCACACGGGCACCCGCACGCCCAGCACACCCCGCCACCGCACCACGCGGCGCACACACCACACGCATCACACACACCGCAGGCGGCCCACGGACCGCATGCCGCACCGCACGGGACGCACGCGCCACAGGCGTCCCACCCGCCGCACACCCCGCACACCCCGCAGGGCACGCGACCGCACGAAGCTCAGGGAACGGGGTCTGTATGGCTGTGAGCGGTACTCAGGGTTCCGATCTCGGCTCCGGCCAGGTGTGCAGCCTGGACACCCTCGTACGCCTGGGGCGCGCGCCGCGCACGCCCGGCGCACCGGGCAGCCCGGAACCGTCCGGTCCGCCGCTCCGGCTCACCCTTCCCGAGGGCATGACGGTCCCGCTGGGCTGTGACGCCGTGGCGGTGCCCGCCCGTTTCGGCTCCGAGCTGATGCCCCGGCTGCCGCGCGTGGGCTGCGTCTTCGCCGACGCGACGCACTGGTGGTGGATCGTGCCCTCGGACTCCGACTACGCCCTGCGCTGGCCCGCCCCCTCGTACTACGCGACCGGCGCAGTCCTGCCCGACACGGCGCGCGACCGGCTGCCCACGCTCATCCACCGCCCGGACGGCACGGTCCCCTACACGCCGCCCATCCCCCTGTATCTGGCCCTGTGCCGGGTGACGGGGACGACCCCGGCCTGGTCCCGGTCGGTCAGCGCCTGATCCTCCCCCGTCGGCGTACAACCGGTGGAGCGCTGGGCGTACGCCGGTGTGCCCGGCACTCAGGCGCTCACGTCACCGCCGCCGTCGCCGCCCCGGACGATCACCAGGAAGGTGTCCGTGGCGAGGTCCATGACGACCTCGGCCGGCAGGCCCTCCAGACGCCGCGCGTGCGCGAACTCCTCCGCGGGCCATGACCCGCGCGGACCACCGGCGGGAAAGCGTTCGAGCACTGTTCGCCCGTTCACGCCGCACCTCCCTGTCGAGCTGTACTCCTAGAGTTAAACGCCAAGCATGGGGTGAACGCCTCGCGCGGTGACCGTACTGAGACGCAGTCGACACGAGTTCACCGCCGAAACCGCGTCCGACCTCACACTTCCGGCGCAGCCGGGCACCGTGCGCGGCACCCCGCGCACGGATCGTGCTCACTCGTCCGCGTGATCCGGGAGGGCGGCCATCGCCGTGCCGAGGAGGTGTCCGGCGCGGTCCACGGCCCGTTCCAGCTCCTCGGGGGACGCCGTCAGCCCGCCGAGGACGCCGTCGACGTCCGCCAGCCCCGCGCGCGCCACGAGCCCCTTGTCGTTGGTGGTCCACTCCCCGCGCGCGGCCAGCACCGCGTGCGCCGTCTGCGTCGCGGCCAGGGCCACCGCCCCGGCGACCTGGGTGAGGGCGCCCCTGGGCGCGTGTCCGGCGCGCGCGTAGGCGAGCGTGGCGGTGGCCAGGCCGTACCAGTGGTCGCGCGCGGCCGGGCGCAGCCTGTGCGGATACGCCGTCGGCCGGGGCAGCTCGCCGCGCAGTACCCGGTTCACCGCGAGTTCCGCCACCACCAGGTAGCTCGGGATCCCGGCGAGGTGGAAGAGCAGCGGCTCCACCCGGAACCGGCCCGCCTCGGCCTCGGCCCACTCGTGCTCGACGACGGCGAGGTCCCGGTAGTGGACGTCGACACGGCGGCCGTCCACGGTCAGCCAGGCGCCGCCGTTGAAGACGCCGCCGCCCCACTCGCCGATCCCGGAGACCTCCCCCGGCCAGCCCACGGCGCGCAGCTCGGCGGGGTCGAAGCGGTCGCGGTAGTAGACGGCGAGGTCCCAGTCGCTGTCGGGCCGGTGGGTGCCCTGGGCGCGGGAGCCGCCGAGGGCGACGGCCCGGACACCGGGGAGGGCGGCGAGCCGGTCGGCGACGGAGTCGAGGAAGAGCTGGTCCGGGTCTTCCGCCTGTTCCGGGCGTTCCATGCGGTGGTGCTCCCCTTGTCTCGCGTCTCGCTTTGTCTCGTGTCTTGTTGTCTCGCGCGTTGTCCCGCTCGGCTCTCACGGCGGGAAATTCGGGTGCGCCGGTGTGCGCGCGGCGCGCATCATCGGCGGGTTGTCCACCGTCCCAGGAGTCCTGTTGATACAGCGCGTCACATCCTCCGCCCTCTTCCCGCCGCCGACGTACTCCCACGCCTCCGTCGTCGAGGCGGGCACCAGGCTGGCCTTCCTCGCCGGGGCGGTGCCCCTGGACGCCGAGGGCGGACTCGTCGGGGCGGGCGACCCCGTGCGCCAGGCCGAACAGGTGATCGCCAATCTGTCCCGGCAGCTCCGTGACGTGGGCAGCGACCTGGCCCATGTGCTGGTGACCGACGTGTACGTCGTCAGCGGGGACCCGGCGGTGCTGAGCACCGTATGGGAGGTGGTCGAGGCGTCCGGACTGGCCACGGGTCCGCACTCGTCGACGCTGCTCGGCGTCGCCTGCCTGGGGTATCCGGGCCAGCTGGTGGAGATCACGGCGACGGCCGTCGTACCGGAGGCGCCGGAGGAGGCAGCGGACGAAGCACCGGAGGAGGCAGCGGGCGAGGCGCCGGGTGCGGTGGAGCCCGTGGTGCTGCGCCGGGCCGGTGCACCGGACGCCGCGGCCGTCGCCGACGTCTGGCTGCGGTCCTTCGCCGCCGCGCTGCCCACCGTCGTGCGGCCGCGCACCGACGACGAGGTGCGGGCGTACTTCCGGGACGTGGTGGTGCCCTCGCGGGAGACATGGGTGGCCGACGACACCGGCGGGGACGGCGTCGTCGGTCTGATGGTGCTCGACGACGCCGAGGTGTCCCAGCTCTACCTCGATCCGGCCTGGCGGGGGCGCGGGCTGGGCGACCGCTTCGTCGCCCTCGCCAAGGAGCGCCGCCCGCGCGGGCTGGAGCTGTGGACCTTCCAGGTCAACGCGCCCGCGCACCGCTTCTACGAGCGGCACGGCTTCGTCGCCGCCGAGTACACCGACGGCAGCGGCAACGAGGAGCGCGAGCCGGACGTCCGGTACGTCTGGCGGCCCTGAGGGCGGGCGGCACCGTGTCGGCAGGCGTCCGCGGGCCGCCGCCGCAGGGCCGCCGCGGCGGTCGCGTCAGCCACGGGCGCCGTACCGGTCCGTGGCCGCGACCAGGACGTCCACCACTCCGGGAGCGCCCGCGTGGTGCCCGGCCCGGTCCACGATCACCAGCTCGCTGTCCGGCCAGGCCCGCTCCAGGCGCCAGACGATGCCGAGGAGGTTGCCGAAGTCGAGACCGCCCTGGACGAGGGTGCCGGGGATGCCCGCCAGCAGGGGGGCGTCGCGCAGGACCACGCCCTCGTCGTTGTCCGGGCCGAGGAAGTGGTCGTTGCCGAAGTAGTGCGTGACGGTGCGGGCGAAGGCCATGCGGAACGCCGGATCCTCGTAGCGGGGCACGGAACGCGGCGGGGCGGGGACGATCGCCGTCTCCCAGTCGGTCCAGGCCCGTGCCGCCCGCGCGCGGACCTCCGGGTCGGGCGATTCGAGCAGCCGACTGTAGGCGGCGGCGAGGTTGCCGGTGCGGTCGGCGTCCTCGGGCAGCTCGGCGAGGAAGCGGGCGAAGGCGTCCGGGAAGCACCTGCCCAGTCCGTGGGTCAACAGGGCCACCTCGGCGTTCGAACCGGTGGCGACCCCGGTGAGCACCAGCTCGGAGACCACCCCGGGGTGGGTCTGGGCGTACCGCAGTCCCAGGACCGAGCCCCAGGAGGCGCCCCACACCAGCCACCGCTCGATGCCCAGGTGCCGGCGCAGCAGTTCCAGGTCGGACAGGAGGTGCCGGGTGGTGTTGACGCTCATGTCGGTGCCGGGGGCGCTCGCGTGCGGCACGGAGCGTCCGCAGCCGCGCTGGTCGAGGAGCACGATCCGGTAGACGGCCGGATCGAAGTAGCGCCGGTGGCCCAGGGTGCAGCCGGAGCCGGGGCCGCCGTGCAGCACCAGCGCGGGCTTGCCGTCCGGGTTGCCGCAGGTCTCCCAGTAGACGTGGTTGCCGTCGCCGACGTCGAGCAGGCCATGGCCGTACGGTTCGGTCTCCGGATAGAGGGGCATCGGCGCACCCTAGCCGGGGCGCGGCGGCGCCGTCCCCCGGTTTTCCGCGTGCCCCCGCGCCCGGGGCTCCTGTCCCGGGCGCGCGCCCGCGCGGTCATTCCTCCGGCTTCGTCTCCAGCCCCGCCGCGTCCGCCGCCGTGCGCAGGACGTCGCGGAGCATCGCCGGGGTGAGACGGCCGGTGAAGGTGTTGCGCTGGCTGACGTGGAAGCAGCCGAAGAGGTCGAGGCCGGGGAGCACCACCCGGGTGCCGTGCGCGAAGGCGGGGCGGGGCCGGGGCACCGTCCAGCCCGCCTCGGTGAACGCGGGCAGCGCGGCCTGCCAGCCGAACGCGCCGAGCACCACCACCGCCCGCAGGGTGGGCCGCAGCAGATGCAGTTCCTGGACCAGCCAGGGCCGGCAGGTGTCCCGTTCGCCGGGGGTCGGCTTGTTGGCGGGCGGGGCGCAGTGCACCGGCGAGGTGAGGCGTACGCCGTGCAGTTCCAGGCCGTCGTCGGCGGAGACGGCGGTGGGCCGGGAGGCCAGGCCCACGTCGTACAGCGCCCGGTAGAGGACGTCGCCGGAGCGGTCCCCGGTGAACATGCGGCCGGTGCGGTTGGCGCCGTGCGCGGCCGGGGCGAGTCCGACGATCAGCAGCCGTGCGTCCGGGGGGCCGAAGCCCGGTACGGGGCGGCCCCAGTACGTCCAGTCGGCGAAGGCGGCCCGTTTGGTATCGGCCACCTCCTCGCGCCAGGCCACCAGGCGCGGGCAGGCCCGGCAGCGGGTGATGCGCCGGTCGAGGGCGTCGAGACTGCTGCTGTCCATGCCTCCACCGTAAATAGCTCCGGGGCGGCCGGTCCGGGCGGCTAAGGTCGGATCCATGGCTTCGGGAGACGACATGGACCGCGACCAGGACAGGGGCGGCCCGAGCGGGGACGGCGAGCACGAGGGCGGCGCGGGCGGGCAGGGGCGCGGGGACGCCGCTCCGGCGGCGGCCGCCGTCGATCCCCGGGTCGCCGCCGCCGTGGCCGCCGCTGCGGCGGCCGGTCCGGGCGCGGGCGAGACCGTGCGGATCGACAGCTGGATCTGGGCCGTCCGCCTGGTCAAGACCCGCTCCGTCGGCGCCACCGCCTGCCGGGGCGGCCATGTCCGGGTGAACGGCGAGCGGGTCAAGCCCGCGTACTCCGTCCGCGTCGGCGACGAGGTGCGGCTGCGCGGCGAGGGCCGGGAGCGGATCGTCGTGGTCACCCGGCTGATCCGCAAGCGGGTCGGCGCGCCCGTGGCCGTCCAGTGCTACGTCGACAACTCCCCGCCGCCCCCGCCCCGGGAGGCCGTCGCGCCCGCCGGGGTGCGCGACCGCGGGGCCGGACGGCCGACCAAGCGCGACCGCCGGGAGCTGGAGCGGCTGCGCGACCTGGGCACCTTGGACGGTCCGAGCGGTCCGCAGGGCCGTCCGCGCGGCCACTGACCACCGGCCTCACGCCGCCCCGCCCCGGCCGCGCTCCCGGGGCCGCCGTACTCCCCGCACCGGCGTACTCCTCACACCGCCGCACCGGCGTACTCCCCGCGCCGCCGCAGCGCGAAGAGTACGTTGGCAGGGAGAAGTGGTGAGCGGCGATGCGTACGGGCAGCGAACCGACGACCGCGCGCAGTGCCCTGCGGGCGCGGTTCTGGCTGTGCCTGTGGGGGCTGGCCTGGGCGATGTTCGGCGTGGCCGTGTTCGTGCTGGTCGGGCGGCCGGGGTGGGCGGCGGCCTGCGGTGTGCTGTGGCTGGTGATCGCGGTCGACTTCGCGGTCGTCGTCCGTCATCTGCGCCAGGGTCCGCACTATCAGCCGGGCCGTGACGTCCCCCCGTACCGGCCCCCCGACTGAGGGCGCCCCCGGAAGCGGGCGGTCGGGTCAGGTGTCGAACTTGGCCCGTTGCAGGTACTCCGGGTTGGGGTCCAGCGCGGCGGCCAGCCGGAAGTGGCGCTTGGCCTGGTCGGGACGGCCCTGCCGCTCGTAGGTGCGGGCGAGCGCGAAGTGCGCGTACGCGTTGTCCGGCTCCCGCTCCAGGACGATGGTGAACTCCAGCTCGGCCGGTCTCAGTTGCGCGGCGGCGAAGAAGGCGCGGGCCCGCAGCAGCCGGGCGGCCGTGTTCTCGGGGTGCGCGGCGATGACGCCGTCGAGCAGCTTCACCGCGCCCCGTGGATCCCGCGCGGCGAGCAGGTGTTCGGCGGCGCGGAAGTCGATGACATGCGTCTCCGGAGTACGTCCGGGGGAACCGCTGGTCTCGGGCACGGCTGAGTCCTTCCCTTGCTGGAAGGGTCCAACGCCCCGACCGGGCAACCGTATTCCGGCGGACGCGGGCCGTGCGGGGGCGCGCGGGCTACTCCCGGTCGCCGGCCGGTGCGCTGTGCGCCCTGTCGGCCAGTCGCGCCCAGACCTCGCGCACCCGGTCCCGCAACCGTTCCAGCGGTACGTCGTTGTCGATGACGATGTCGGCGATCTCCAGGCGCTGTTCGCGCGTCGCCTGCGCGGCCATGCGCGCGCGGGCGTCCTCCTCGGTCATGCCGCGCAGCCGTACGAGCCGGTCGAGCTGGGTCTCGGGGCGGGCGTCCACCACGATCACGAGGTCGTAGAGGGGGGCCAGGCCGTTCTCGGTGAGGAGCGGGACGTCGTGGACGACTACGGCGTCCTCGGCGGCGGCCTCCTCCAGTTCGCGTGAACGGGCCCCCACCAGGGGGTGCACGATCGCGTTGAGGACCGCGAGCCGCTCCGGGTCGGCGAAGACCACGGCACCCAGCCGGGGGCGGTCCAGGCTGCCGTCGGCGGCGAGCACCTCGGAGCCGAAGGCGTCGGCCACGGCGGCCAGTCCCGGTGTGCCCGGGGCGACCACCTCGCGCGCGATGCGGTCGGCGTCGATCAGCACCGCCCCGCACTCCACGAGCAGCCGTGACACCTCGCTCTTACCGGCTCCGATGCCCCCGGTCAGGCCCACCTTCAGCATGGCGGCAGCTTAGGGCCTGGCGCGGGCGGCGAGGACGCCGGGCCCGGCGGGGGCGGTCAGTTCTCGCCCTCCCGTTCGGCCAGGAACCGTTCGAACTCCCGGCCGATCTCGTCCGCCGAGGGGATCTCCACGGGCTCGGCGAGCATGTTGCCGCGGGTCTCCGCTCCGGCGGCCGCGTCGTACTGGTGCTCAAGGCCCTGGACCAGGGAGGTCAGCTCCTCGTCGCCCTCCCGGATCTGCCGGTCGATCTCGGTCTGGGTGCGGTGGGCGTCGTTGCGCAGGGAGTGGGCGAGGCCCGGCAGCACCAGCCCGGTGGCGGCCGTGATGGCCTCCAGCACGGTCAGGGCCGCGTCCGGGTACGGGGAGCGGGCGATGTAGTGCGGTACGTGCGCGGCGACGCCCAGGACGTCGTGCCCGGCCTCCATGAGCCGGTACTCCAGCAGGGCGGCGGCGCTGCCGGGCACCTCGGCCTCCTCGAAGGGGCTGCGGTGGCCGGGGACGAGGTCGCTGCGGTTGCCGTGCGGGGTCAGGCCGACCGGGCGGGTGTGCGGGACGCCCATGGGGATGCCGTGGAAGGACACGGCGAGGCGTACGCCCAGCCGCTCCACGATCTCCCGTACGGCCGCCGCGAAGCGCTCCCACTCGACGTCCGGCTCCGGACCGGACAGCAGCAGGAACGGCGCGCCGGTGGCGTCCTGGACGAGGCGCACCTCGATGGAGGGCTCCTCGTACGCGCTCCAGCGGTCGCGCTTGAAGGTCAGCAGCGGCCGGCGGGCGCGGTAGTCCACGAGCCGGTCGTGGTCGAAGCGGGCCACGACCTGGTGGGGCAGGGAGTCGAGCAGCCCGCCGGCGATCAGGTCGCCGGTCTCCCCCGCGTCGATGTAGCCGTCGAAGTGGTAGAGCATGACCAGGCCGGCCGACTCCTGCGCGAGCGCCATGTCGACGACCGCCAGGCCCTTCGGCTCCCATGTGTACAAACCCTGCGGATCAAGCACTGTGATCGCCCCTCCTCGTGTTCATCGGTTCACAACGAGGAGCGGGGCGCGGGCATTCCCCGCCGCCGCGTGCCGTCGCGCGGCTCCGGGCGCGCCACACCGGCACTCTTGACGCGCTCATGCCTCTCTCTTACGGTCCCGGAGCGGTCCGCGGTTCATGTGACCGCCCTCGGTTCAGGTACGCGAACCCGCGCCGCTCGGCAGCGCCCGCACCCGCCCGTCTCCGTGACCACAGGAAGGCTCCCCCATGCGCCGACGTTCCCGCACGTTGCTCACCTCCCTGCTCACCGTCACCGCGGCCCTCGCCGCCCCGCTCCTCGGCGCCCCGGGCGCGCGGGCGGCCGCCCCGGTGGTCGAGGTCTCCACCGCGGCCCAGCTCAAGGCGGCGCTGTCCGCGGCGGCCCCGGGCGACACGATCCACCTGGCCGACGGCACGTACACCGGCAACTTCAAGGCCACCCGCGCGGCCACGTCCGGCGCCCGCATCACCCTGACCGGCTCGGCCGGGGCCGTGCTCACCGCGGGCGGCGGCTACGGGCTGCACCTGAACGGCGCGTCGTACTGGACGGTCAGCGGGCTGACCGTCACCGGCGGCCAGAAGGGAATCATGATCGACGCCGCGCGGGGCGTGATCGTGGACGGTGTGACCGTGCACGACCTCGACATGGAGGGCGTCCACTTCCGGAACTCCAGCACGGACGGCGTCATCCGGAACTCCCGGATCTACGACACCGGGCACGACGGGCGGGGCATGGGCGAGGGCGTCTACGTCGGCACCGCCAACACGCTCTCGGACCGCAGCGACAACATCCAGATCCTGGGCAACACCATCGGGCCCGGTGTCGGGGGCGAGAACGTCGACATCAAGGAGGGCACCACCGGCGCCCGGATCGTCGGCAACACGTTCGACGGCAGCGGCCTCACCGGAGCCAACTACGACGACTCCTGGGTCGATGTGAAGGGCAACGGCGTCCTGGTCCAGGACAACACCGGCACCCGCACCACGAACGACGGCTACCAGACCCACACCCAGCAGTCCGGCTGGGGCTGCGGCACCGTGTTCCGCGGCAACAGGTCGACCCTGACGGGTGCGACCGGCTCGACCCGGCTGGCCGTCGACGTGACCGGCCGGAGCGCGAGCTGCCCGACCACCGTCTACGACAGCAACACGGTGACCGGCGGGAAGGGCCTGACGAACATCGAGGTGACGCCGACGCCCTGAGGACGGGCACCGCCGGGCACCGGCCGGTTCTCCGCGCACACAAGGCCGCGGCCCGTACCCCCACACAGGGGGTACGGGCCGCGGTCGTGCACTACTGCGGGTGCCTGACGGCGAGCGGTCAGCTCTGGCCGCCGGCCAGCTTCTCGCGCAGGGCAGCCAGCGCCTCGTCCGAAGCCAGCGCACCGGAGGTGTCGCCGCCCTCGGAGGAGTACGAGCCGCCACCGCCGGACGCGGCCGGAGCCCCACCCGCGGTGTCGCCACCCTCGGCAGCGGCCTTCTCGTCCGCCTCGCGGGACTTGATGACCTGCGCCTGGTGCTGCTCGAAGCGCGTCTGCGCCTCGGCGTACTGGCGCTCCCACTCCTCGCGCTGCTTCTCGTAGCCCTCGAGCCAGTCGTTGGTCTCGGGGTCGAAGCCCTCGGGGTAGATGTAGTTGCCCTGGTCGTCGTAGGACGCGGCCATGCCGTACAGGGTCGGGTCGAACTCGACCGCCGACGGGTCGGCACCGAAGGACTCGTTGGCCTGCTTCAGCGAGAGGCTGATGCGACGGCGCTCGAGGTCGATGTCGATGACCTTGACGAAGATCTCGTCGTTGACCTGGACGACCTGCTCCGGGATCTCCACGTGGCGCTCGGCCAGCTCGGAGATGTGGACCAGACCCTCGATGCCCTCGTCCACGCGGACGAACGCACCGAACGGCACCAGCTTCGTGACCTTGCCGGGCACGACCTGGCCGATCTGGTGGGTGCGGGCGAACTGCTGCCACGGGTCTTCCTGGGTCGCCTTCAGCGACAGGGAGACGCGCTCGCGGTCCATGTCGACGTCGAGGACCTCGACCGTGACCTCCTGGCCGACCTCGACGACCTCGGAGGGGTGGTCGATGTGCTTCCAGGACAGCTCGGAGACATGGACCAGACCGTCGACGCCACCCAGGTCCACGAAGGCACCGAAGTTGACGATCGAGGAGACCACGCCGGAGCGGACCTGACCCTTCTGGAGGGTCGTGAGGAACGTCTGGCGGACCTCGGACTGGGTCTGCTCCAGCCAGGCACGGCGGGACAGGACCACGTTGTTGCGGTTCTTGTCCAGCTCGATGATCTTCGCCTCGAGCTCCTTGCCCACGTAGGGCTGGAGGTCGCGGACGCGGCGCATCTCGACCAGGGAGGCCGGGAGGAAGCCGCGGAGGCCGATGTCGAGGATGAGACCACCCTTGACGACCTCGATGACGGTACCGGTGACGATGCCGTCCTCTTCCTTGATCTTCTCGATGGTGCCCCAGGCACGCTCGTACTGGGCGCGCTTCTTCGAGAGGATCAGGCGGCCTTCCTTGTCCTCCTTCTGGAGAACAAGGGCCTCGATCTCGTCACCGACGGCGACGACCTCGTTCGGGTCGACGTCGTGCTTGATCGAGAGCTCGCGGCTCGGGATGACACCTTCGGTCTTGTAACCGATGTCGAGCAGGACCTCGTCCCGGTCGACCTTCACGATGACGCCGTCGACGATGTCGCCGTCGTTGAAGTACTTGATCGTCTCGTCGATCGCGGCGAGGAATGCTTCCTCGTTACCGATGTCGTTGACCGCTACCTGCGGGGTGGTGGCGGTGGTCTCGGTGCTGCTCGTCATGTGGGAAAGGGCTCCGGTACGGACATTGAAGTCGTAGGTACTGCTTACGCCGGGAGCCCGTTTCGCTCTGCAGAAGCCGGACAGCCAAGGAAGCGCCACACAAAACCGCTGGTGGCGCCTCGAGAACCGAGGGGACATACAACAGATGCGAGCGCAGCCTGCTCCGTCTGAGGCGCGCAGGCCCGCAGCGCAACTTGTAGCATACGGGGGCAGCCGGGCAGGGTCAATGCGCGAAGCCGCACACCCGGGGCGAACACCGCATTCCCGGCACAGGAACCGTCCTCCGGGGCCGTACCGGCACCGGAACGCCCTCGGCGGCGCGCGCCACGGGGGCGCGCGGAAGAGCCCGCAGACTAGTACGAGGGAGCCGATCATCCAAGAGTCCGAACTGTGCGAGCCCGAGGCCACCCGACGCGCGGCCGGTGTCGCCGAGAGCGCCCGCGCCAACCGCGGCTGGTGGGACCGGAACGCCGACGAGTACCAGGTCGAGCACGGCACGTTCCTCGGCGACGAGCGCTTCGTGTGGTGTCCCGAGGGGCTGGACGAGGTGGAGGCGGAACTCCTCGGTCCGCCCGAGGACCTGAAGGGCAGGGACGTCCTGGAGATCGGCGCCGGCGCGGCCCAGTGCTCGCGCTGGCTGGCCGGGCAGGGCGCGCGTCCGGTCGCCCTCGACCTCTCCCACCGCCAGCTCCAGCACGCGCTGCGCATCGGCGGACCGTTCCCCCTGGTGTGCGCGGACGCCGCCGTGCTCCCCTTCGCGGACGGCTCGTTCGACCTGGCCTGCTCGGCGTACGGGGCGCTGCCCTTCGTCGCCGACCCGCGGCTGGTGCTGCGGGAGGTGCGCCGGGTGCTGCGGCCGGGCGGGCGGTTCGTCTTCTCGGTGACGCACCCCGTCCGGTGGGCGTTCGCGGACGAGCCCGGCCCGGAGGGTCTGTCGGTGTCCGCCTCCTACTTCGACCGCACGCCCTACGTGGAGCAGGACGAGGAGGGCGGCGCGGTCTACGTCGAGCACCACCGCACCCTGGGCGACCGGGTCCGCGACGTGGTCACGTCCGGGTTCCGCCTGGTGGACCTGGTCGAACCGGAGTGGCCCGACTGGAACACCTCCGAGTGGGGCGGCTGGTCCCCGCTGCGCGGGCACCTCATCCCGGGGACGGCGATCTTCGTCTGCGAGCGGGACTGACCCCGGCCCGGACACGGACCCCGGTTCCCGTCCGCCCTCCACGCGCGCGTGGAGGGCGTTCCCGTACCCGTACGACACTGGGGGCGTGATCCGTGACGACGCCCTGGCCGCGCTTCCCGTGCGCGCGGCCCTCCCCGCCCTGAACGACGCGCTCGACGGGCACGGCAGTGCCGTCCTGGTGGCCCCGCCCGGCACCGGCAAGACCACGCTGGTGCCGCTCGCCCTGGCCGGGCTGACCGGCGGGGGCCCGCCCCGGCGGGTGGTCGTGGCCGAGCCGCGGCGGATCGCGGCGCGCGCCGCGGCCCGGCGGATGGCCTGGCTGCTGGGCGAACGGCCCGGCGAGAGCGTCGGCCACACCGTCCGCGGGGAACGCGTCGTCGGGCCGCGCACGCGCGTGGAGGTCGTCACCACCGGTGTGCTGCTCCAGCGCCTCCAGCGCGACCAGGAGCTGGCCGGTACGGACGCGGTGGTCCTCGACGAGTGCCACGAGCGGCATCTGGACGCGGACACGGCCGCCGCGTTCCTGTGCGACGTACGGGAGGCGCTGCGGCCGGAGCTGCGGCTCGTGGCCGCGTCGGCGACCACGGACGCCGCGGGCTGGGCGCGGCTGCTGGGCGGGGCGCCGGTGGTCGAGGCGGCCGGTGTGTCGTACCCGGTGGAGGTGGTGTGGGCGCCGCCCGCGCGCCCGGTGCGGCCGCCGCACGGCATGCGGGTGGATCCCGCGCTGCTCGCGCACGTGGGGTCGGTGGTGCGGCGGGCGCTGGCCGAGCGGACCGGTGACGTGCTGTGCTTCCTGCCGGGCGCGGGCGAGATCGCCCGGGTGGCGGGCGCGCTCGGGGATCTGGCGGGCACGGACGTGCTCCAGGTGCACGGACGGGCCCCGGCGGCCGTGCAGGACGCGGTGCTGGCGCCCGGGACGCGGCGGCGGGTGGTGCTCGCCACGTCGGTCGCGGAGTCCTCGCTGACGGTGCCCGGCGTCAGGGTCGTGGTGGACGCGGGGCTCGCCCGGGAGCCGCGGGTGGACCACGCGCGCGGGCTGAGCGCGCTGACGACGGTACGGGCCTCGCAGGCGGCCGGACGGCAGCGGGCGGGCCGGGCCGGACGGGAGGCGCCGGGCGCGGTGTACCGGTGCTGGACCGAGGCCGAGGACGGCCGCCTGCCGCGGTTCCCGGCGCCGGAGATCAAGGTGGCCGACCTCACCGCGTTCGCTCTTCAGGCGGCCTGCTGGGGCGACCCGGACGCCTCCGGGCTCGCCCTGCTCGATCCGCCGCCCGCCGGGGCGATGGCGGCGGCGCGGGAGGTCCTGACCGCCGTGGGCGCGGTCGGTCCGGACGGGCGCGCCACGGAGCGCGGTGCGCGGCTGGCCCGGCTCGGCGTGCATCCCCGGCTCGGACGGGCCCTGCTCGACGCGGGCGCCGGTGGTGCGGCCGAGCGGGCCGCGGAGGTGGTCGCGCTGCTCAGCGAGGAGGTGCCCCGGGAGTACGGCGACGATCTCGCGGCCGCGCTGCGCGCCGCCCGGCGCGGCGGCGACCCGTACGCGGGGCGGTGGCGCACGGAGGTGCGGCGGCTGCGGGCCGCGGCGAAGGGCTCCGCGGCGCCCGCCCCGGAAGGGCGAGCGGCCGAGCCCTCCGGCGGGGGCCGTGAGGGCGGGGGCCGTGAGGAGGACGTGGCCGGGCTCGTCGCCGCGCTGGCCTTCCCCGAGCGGGTGGCGCGGCTGGACGGCGGTTCGTACCTGATGGTCTCCGGCACGCGGGCGGAGCCGGCCGAGGGGTCCGCGCTGCGCGGGTCGCCGTGGCTCGCCGTCGCGGTCGCCGACCGGCCGCTGGGCCGGGGGCACGCGCGCGTGCAGCTCGCCGCCGCCGTCGACGAGGACATCGCCCGGCGGGCGGCCGGGGCGCTGCACGAGGAGCGGGACGAGGTCGGCTGGACCGGCGGGGACGTCGTCGCGCGGCGCGTCGAACGGCTGGGGGCGGTGGAACTGAGGGCGCGTCCCCTCTCCGACCCCGATCCCGCGCTCGTGCGCGGGGCGCTGCTCCAGGGGCTGCGCCAGGAGGGCTGGGGGCTGCTGCGCTGGCCGCCGGGAGCCGAGGCGCTGCGGCGGCGGCTCGCCTTCCTGCACCGGCGGCTCGGCGCGCCCTGGCCCGACGTGGGCGACGACGCCCTGCACGCGCGCGTGGAGGAGTGGCTGGAGCCGGAACTCGGCCGTGCCCGCCGCCGTGCGGACCTCGCGCGGATCGACGCCGGGCAGGGGCTGTCCCGGCTGCTGCCGTGGGCCTCGGGGGAGGCGGCCCGCCTGGACGAACTGGCCCCGGAGCGGATCACCGTACCCAGCGGGTCGGCCGTCCGGGTCGACTACGGCGATCCCGAGCGGCCGGTGCTCGCGGTGAAGCTCCAGGAGATGTTCGGGCTGGACGCCTCGCCCGCCGTGGCCGGGGTGCCGGTCCTCGTGCACCTGCTCTCCCCCGCCGGCCGTCCCGTCGCCGTCACCGCCGACCTCGCGTCCTTCTGGCGGGACGGCTACAAGGGCGTACGGGCTGAGCTGCGCGGGCGGTATCCGAAGCACCCCTGGCCCGAGGACCCGGCGGCCGCCGAGCCGACCCGGCACACCAACGCCCGGCTGCGGCGCTGACCCGGCGGCCGGTCCGGGGCCGCACGCGCCGGGGCGCCCGCTCCCGCGCGGGTGCGGGAGCGGGCGCCCCGGCGCTGTGCCGGTGCCGCCGCGCGGCCTACGAGCCGGTGGACGGGGATGCCGACGGGGATCCGGACGGTGAGGGGGACGTGGACGGGGACCCGGACGGGTCCGGTGACGGTTCGGCGGTGCCGTCCGCCGCGACCTTCAGCTCCACGGTCAGCGTCGCGCCACCGGTGGTGGTGATGCGGAGCAGGAAGGTGCCGGTGGTGTCGTCCGCGTACAGCTTGGGCAGCTTGATCAGGCCCTTGCCGTCGGTCGTGAGGTTCTTCAGGGTGCGTACGGGCTTGTCGTCGTCGCCCTTGAAGTAGGGGCCCTTGTCGTTCTCGGTGCCGTCCTCGGCGGACGTGACCAGGGTGGCGGTGGCCGCGACCCGGTCCGCGACGGCGCCCTTGTAGGTGGCCTTGACCTCGACCTGGTCGGCGAAGGTGCCGCCCGGCGTGCAGAGCAGCGGTGTGTCACCGGTGCGGACGAGCTTGTCGGCGCCGCGCGCGGTGACCGTGGCCCGGTAGTCGACGGCGGAGACCGTACGGCCCACCAGCAGGGCCCGCACGGTGAAGGAGCCTGTCTTCTCACCGGCCTGGAGCGCCGGTGCGGCGGCCAGACCGGAGGCGTCGGTGACGACCGTGGCGGCCTTCTCGCCCCCCGCGAAGGCGGCGTCGGTGTCACCGTTGATCACGAACCGGATCCTGACCTTGGCGACCGCCTTGCCGGCCTTGGTCTCGGCGCGGGCGCCGATCTTCCGCGCGAAGGTGTCACCGGCCCGCGCCGTCAGCTCGCCCGTGCCCGCGTCCGCGTCCTTCAGGTGGTCCACGGTGTCGGTGGGCGTGGGGGGCTTGGTGGGGGGCGTCGGCGGCTTGGTGGGCGGCTCGGTCGGGGAGCCGCCGCCCGGCTTGCCGGGCTTGCCCGGGGTGCTCGGCTTGCCCGGCTCGGCCGGTGTGCCCGGCGTGCCCGGCGTGCCGGACTTCCCGGGGCCGGTCGTCGGCGCGGTCGGCTGCCAGGGGTTCGTGGGCGACGTCCCGGGGGTGCCGCCGCCGCTGCTGTGGCTCGGCAGCTGGCCGGTGCCGTCCGGCACGGAGTGGGTGCCCTTGCGGTAGTACTCCAGCCAGGACAGGACGGTGTTCAGGTACTCCTGCGAGTGGTTGTAGCTGAGGATCGCGCTGTTCAGGTCCGCCTGGTCCGACAGGTCCCAGCCGTTGCGGCACAGGTAGTGCGCGGTGGCCAGGGCGGCGTCGTAGATGTTGTTGGGGTCCTTCTTGCCGTCGCCGTTGCCGTCCCGGCCCGCCCACTTCCAGGTGGAGGGGATGAACTGCATGGGGCCGACCGCGCGGTCGTAGGTGCTGTCCCCGTCGTAGACGCCGTGGTCGGTGTCGCTGATGTTCGCGAAGCCGCTGCCGTTGAGGACGGGACCGAGGATCGGGGTGAGCGTCGTGCCCTGCGCGTCCACCTGGCCGCCGCGGGCCTGGCCGGACTCGACCCGGCCGATCGCGGCGAGCAGTTGCCAGGGCAGGTTGCAGCCCGGCTTCGCGGTCCGCAGTTCGGCCTCGGCCTTCTTGTAGGCGTCGAGCACGGTGGCGGGTATGCCCGCCTCGGCCGGGCCGCCGACGGCGGGGGTGCCGCTTCCCGTGCCGGTACCGGTGCCGGTGGCGGGCTCGGGGCTCTTCAGCGGCGGCAGGTCCGTGTAGTACTGCGTGTCACCGGTCGCGGTGTCACCGGCGCCCGCGGGGGTGTCGGGGGCGGAGGACGCACCGGCCGTCGCCTGTCTGCCGTCGTCGCCGGCCGTCACACCGGGAGCCTCCGAAGCGGAGAGCGCCGCGACCGCGACCGCGGCCACAGCGGTGGTCGCCGCCCCTTTGTACAGCCTCCTGCCGAAATGCGCCGCCATGGAGTGAACCCCTCCCGTGAACGCCCGAGCGTCCCTCTGTTCCTGTGTGTTCGCCCTGTTGTGACGGTTGACCCGCGGTACTGGTTGCCCTTGTGGAGCCTTTCGGATGCACGACCCAGGTGACCCTACGACAACTTCCTTTGTGTCGGGAGCGGTTCGTGCCCGGTTTGCTCCGGTTGGCCACCTTCGGCCGCACGAGGACGCGGAACCGACGTGTCCGGTTCTCCCTCCCGCATACTGGACGTGTCGGTCATCCGGGCCGCCCGGTCCGGTCAACACGCCTTGTGAGGGGTTTCGTTGCCGTTCACTCCGAGCCACGCGGCCGCCGTCCTGCCCGCGGTGCGCGGGGACGGCACGGGCCGGTGGCGGCTGGTGCCGGTGGTGCTCGTCGCGGGTTCCTCCGCACCGGACGCGACCTACTACGCGGCGAACGCGCTGCCCTCGGCGATGGGGTTCGGCGCCTTCACCCACTCCCTGCCGGGCGTCGTGACGGTGGACGTGGCGACGGCCTGGCTCCTGGCCGGGCTGTGGCTCCTGGCCCGTGAGCCCCTGGTGGCGCTGCTCCCCCGGAGTGTCCAGGGGCGGCCCGCGGCACTGCTGCGGTGCGGTGCTCCACGCGCGCGCGTGGAGCCCTCCTCGGTGGCGCGCTGGTACCTCTCCGCGGCCGTGGGCGCGCTGACCCATGTCGTCTGGGACGCCTTCACCCACCACGACCGGTGGGGCGTACGGGTGTTCCCGGTGCTGGACCACCGGGTCTGGGGCGCGCCGGGCTACCGGTACCTCCAGTACGGCGGCTCGGCGGTGGCGGCGGTCGCGATCACCGGTTTCGTCGTCCACGCCCTGCGGCGGGCGGTGGCGGTCGATCCCGCCGGGGCCGGGGTCCCGGTGCTGCCGGTCCGGGACCGGTGGTGGGGCCCGGCCCTGATCGGCGGCTGCGCGGCGGCCGGGACGGTGCAGCGGGTCGCTCGCTCGTGGGCCGGGGACGGGAGGGGCGGGGGCCTGTTCGACCTGATCCCCACCGTGTGCTTCGGCGCGGGCGCCGGGCTGGTGGCGGGGGTGACGGCGTACGCGGTGGTGGTGCGGGTGCGCCACCGGCACAGGGTCGCCGACGGGGGCGGGGGCGCGGGCGTGGGGAGCGGCGGCGGGGGTGGGGGCGTGGGCCCGCCCGAGCCGGGTGCGGGAGACGGCGGCGGGCGTCGGCGGGACGGCGGCCTACGGATTCGGTGAGGCGGCCGGGCCTTCGGAGAGCCGGGCCCTGATTCCAGCCTGGTTCCGGCCTGGCGCCGACCTGGTCCCGGCCTGGTCCCGGCCTGGTCCCGGCCTGGTTCCGGTCTCGGTCCCGGGCGGTCGTCGCCGCTCGCTGCCTTCCGAAGGCTGTCCGGGCCCGGCTACCGGTCGCGGTGGCCCGGACCGTTGCGGCGGCTCTGGTGGTCCTGCGGGGGCGGGTGGGGCGACGGGTGGTCCGTGCGATCGGGACGAGCCGGACGGTCTGTACGGTCCGGGCGGTTCTTACGGTCCCGGCGGTCGGGGCGGTCCTCGCGTGGTGCCGGGCCGCTCGGGCGGCGGGGCACGGCCGGGGAGGCCGCGACGAAGACGGTGAGGGTGCGGGTGGGGACGGGGCGCGGCACCCGGGCGAGCAGGAGCGCCGCGTAGCCGCGCGTCAGATCGGCCCACAGCCGCCAGGGAAGCCGCGCGCCGGGGGTGAACCGGCGGCGCAGGTCCCACGCGGCCCGCCGGAGGGTGACCGCGAGGTCGGTCGGGACACGGGCGGTGCTCGCGGTCGACGCGAGGGCCGGAACCGGCGGGGGCGACGCGGCCGGGGCCGCGCCGACGGCTGTCTGGGATACCGCCGGCCGGTGGTTGAGCATGCGTATACCCATGCCCAGATCCTGTCGGGCGGGGATGGCCGGTGCGTCTTCGCGGGGGCCACGTGAGTGATGTACACGCAGTCGCCGCAGGTCACGGCAGATCCGGGCGTCTCCGGGCGGCCCGGCGACCGGGCGGCCCGGCGGCGCACGCGGACGGGTCCGGTGGACGGCCCGTGAAGCCGTCCGCCGGACCCGTCCCGGCCGGGCCGTACGCAGGGCCCGGCGGCCGTCAGTGCGCCGCCGACTCCCAGTCCGGCCCCACGCCCACCGAGACGTCCAGGGGCGCCCTGAGCCGGACCGCGCCGGCCATCTCGCGGCGGACGATCTCCTCCACGGCCGCGCGCTCGCCGGGGGCGATCTCCAGCACGATCTCGTCGTGGACCTGGAGCAGCATCCGGGACCTCAGCCCGGCCTCGGCCAGCGCCCGGTCCACATGCAGCATGGCGATCTTGACGATGTCGGCCGCCGTGCCCTGGATCGGCGCGTTGAGGGCCATCCGCTCGGCCATCTCGCGGCGCTGGCGGTTGTCGCTGTTGAGGTCGGGGAGGTAGCGGCGGCGGCCGAACAGGGTCTCGGTGTAGCCGGTGGCGCGGGCCTCGTCCACCACCCGGTGCAGATAGTCCCGTACGCCGCCGAACCGCTCGAAGTAGGCGTCCATCAGGGCGCGGGCCTCGCCCGCCTCGATGTTCAGCTGCTGGGAGAGGCCGAAGGCCGACAGGCCGTACGCCAGGCCGTAGGACATGGCCTTGATCTTGCGGCGCATCTCCGCGTCCACCGCCGAGCGCTCGACGGCGAAGACCTGCGAGGCCGCGGTGGTGTGCAGGTCCTCACCGGAGGTGAACGCCTCGATCAGGCCCGCGTCCTCGGACAGATGGGCCATGACGCGCAGCTCGATCTGGCTGTAGTCGGCGGTCATCAGCGACTCGAAGCCCTCGCCGACCACGAAGCCGCGGCGGATGGCCCGGCCCTCGTCGGTGCGCACGGGGATGTTCTGGAGGTTCGGGTCGGTCGAGGAGAGGCGGCCGGTCGCGGCGACCGTCTGGTTGAAGGTGGTGTGGATGCGGCCGTCCGCGGCGACCGTCTTGATCAGGCCCTCGACGGTCACCCGGAGCTTGGCCTGCTCGCGGTGGCGGAGCATGATCACCGGCAGCTCGTTGTCCGTCTGGCCGGCCAGCCAGGCCAGGGCGTCGGCGTCGGTGGTGTAGCCGGTCTTGGTCTTCTTGGTCTTCGGCAGGGCCAGCTCGCCGAAGAGGACCTCCTGGAGCTGCTTGGGCGAGCCGAGGTTGAACTCGTGCCCGGCCGCGGCGTGCGCCTCCTTCACGGCCTGCTGCACCGCGCCGGCGAAGGTCTGCTCCATCGCCTCCAGATGGGTGCGGTCGGCGGCGATGCCGTGCCGCTCCATGCGGGCGAGCAGTGCGGAGGTGGGCAGCTCCATGTCGCGCAGCAGGTCCGCGGCGCCGACCTCCTGGAGGCGGTCCCCGAAGGCCGTGCCGAGGTCGAGGACGGCACGGGCCTGGATCATCAGGGCCTCGGCCTCGGCGGCGTCGTCCGCGCCGAAGGCGAGCTGGCCGTCGGCCGCAGCGGCCGGTGCCAGCTCGCGGTGCAGGTACTCCAGGGACAGCGCGTCCAGGTCGAAGGAGCGGCGTCCTGGCTTCACCAGATAGGCGGCGAGCGCGGTGTCCATGGCGACGCCCGCGACGCTCCAGCCGTGCTCGGCGAAGACCCGCATGGCGCCCTTGGCGTTGTGGAAGACCTTGGTCCGGCCCGCGTCGGCCAGCCAGCCCGCGAACGCCTGCTCGTCGGCCTCGTCGAGCTGCGTCGGGTCGAACCAGGCGGCGGCCCCGCCGTCGGCGGCCAGCGCGACCTCGGCCACCGAGCCGGTGCCCAGCGCCCAGGTGTCGACCGTGGCGACGCCCAGGGTCCGGCCGCCGTGCTCGGCGAGCCAGCCGGCCAGCTCGCCGGTGCCCAGCACCGCGCCGTCCAGCTCCACGCCCTCCGTCGCGACCGGCGTGGTCTCGGCCTCCTCGGCGCCCGGGTCGACGGCGAAGAGCCGCTCGCGCAGCGACGGGTTGCGGATCTCCAGGGTGTCCAGGACCATCGCGACGGCCTTGCGGTCGTAGGCGGCCCTGGCCAGCTCGGCGACGCCCTTGGGCAGCTCGACGCCGCGCTCCAGCTCGGTGAGGCGGCGGTTGAGCTTGACGGCCTCCAGGTGGTCGCGCAGATTCTGCCCGGCCTTGCCCTTGACCTCCTCGACGCGCTCGACCAGCTCGGCGAACGAGCCGAACTGGTTGATCCACTTCGCGGCCGTCTTCTCGCCCACGCCCGGGATGCCCGGCAGGTTGTCCGAGGGGTCGCCGCGCAGCGCCGCGAAGTCGGGGTACTGGGCGGGCGTCAACCCGTACTTCTCGAAGACCTTCTCCGGGGTGAACCGGGTCAGCTCGGAGACGCCCTTGGTGGGGTAGAGCACGGTGGTGTGCTCGGAGACCAGCTGGAAGGAATCGCGGTCGCCGGTGACGATCAGTACGTCGAAGCCCGCGGCCTCGGCCTGGGTGGCGAGGGTGGCGATGATGTCGTCCGCCTCGAACCCCTCGACGGCGAAGCGGGAGGCGTGCATCGCGTCGAGCAGCTCGCCGATCAGCTCCACCTGCCCCTTGAACTCGTCGGGGGTCTTGGAGCGGTTCGCCTTGTACTCCGTGAACTCCTCGGAGCGCCAGGTCTTGCGGGAGACGTCGAACGCCACCGCGAAGTGCGTGGGCGCCTCGTCACGCAGGGTGTTGGCCAGCATCGACGCGAAGCCGTAGATCGCGTTCGTCGGCTGGCCCGTCGCGGTGGTGAAGTTCTCCGCGGGCAGCGCGAAGAACGCGCGGTAGGCCAGCGAGTGCCCGTCCATGAGCATCAGCCGCGGACGGGTGCCGCCGGGGTCGGTCTCGGTCTTCTTCGATGCTGTCTCTGCCACGTCCCCGATCCTGCCACGTGCCACTGACAGCCGGACGCCACCCGCGCTGTGCCCGGCCGCCGGGACCCCGGCGGCCCCGGCCCCCGGCCCGCGGCCCGCGGCCCGCGCTCCTCCCCGGCCGACGGCATTGTCACCGCCTCGTGCGAGGATCGGAGAGGGTCCGGTCCGGGGCCCGGGGCGCGATCTCGCGGTACCGGCCGGGGAAAGCAGCACCGGCACAGCACAGGCAGTACCGGCAGTACAGGCAGCACCCACGCAGTCGCCAGTCGAAGGAGAGCGTCCGATGGCCACCAAGCCGCCCAAGGGTGATCCGGTCCAGGACGCGCCGCAGGTGGACGGGCCCGAGCACGCGGCGGCGGGACTGCCCGCCGTCCGGCACTCGCTGCGCATGGCCCGGCAGCAGATGGGGGTCAAGCGCACCGCGCTGACCCTGCTGCGGGTCAACCAGAAGGACGGCTTCGACTGTCCGGGCTGCGCCTGGCCCGAGCCGGAGCACCGGCACACGGCGGAGTTCTGCGAGAACGGCGCGAAGGCGGTCGCCGAGGAGGCGACCCTGCGCCGGGTCACCCCGGAGTTCTTCGCCGCGCACCCCGTGTCGGACCTGGCCGGCCGCAGCGGCTACTGGCTGGGGCAGCAGGGGCGGCTGACCCACCCCATGTATCTGCCGGAGGGCGCCGACCACTACGAGCCGGTCACCTGGGAGCGCGCCTTCGGCATCGTCGCCGAGGAGATCGCCGCGCTCTCCTCCCCCGACGAGGCCGTCTTCTACACCTCCGGCCGCACCAGCAACGAGGCCGCGTTCCTCTACCAGCTGTTCGCGCGGGAGCTGGGCACCAACAACCTGCCCGACTGCTCGAACATGTGCCACGAGTCGTCCGGTTCGGCCCTGTCGGAGACGATCGGCGTCGGCAAGGGCAGCGTCCTGCTGGAGGACCTCCACCAGGCCGATCTGATCATCGTGGCCGGCCAGAACCCGGGGACGAACCATCCGCGCATGCTCTCCGCGCTGGAGAAGGCCAAGTCGAACGGCGCGAAGATCATCAGCGTCAATCCGCTGCCCGAGGCCGGCCTGGAGCGCTTCAAGAACCCGCAGACACCGAAGGGCCTGGCCGCCGGTGCCGCGCTCACGGACCTGTTCCTCCAGATCCGCCTCGGCGGCGACCAGGCGCTCTTCCGCCTCCTCAACCGGCTGATCCTTGAGACCCCGGGCGCCGTGGACGAGCTGTTCGTCCGCGAGCACACGCACGGCTACGAGGAGTTCGCGGCCGCCGCCCGCGCCGCCGACTGGGACCGGACGCTCGCCGCGACCGGCCTCACCCGCGCGGAGATCGAGCGCGCCCTGGACATGGTGCTCGCCTCCCGGCGCGTCATCGTGTGCTGGGCGATGGGCCTGACCCAGCACAAGCACTCGGTGCCGACCATCCGCGAGGTGGTCAACTTCCTGCTGCTGCGCGGCAACATCGGGCGCACGGGCGCGGGCGTGTGCCCGGTGCGCGGGCACTCCAATGTGCAGGGCGACCGCACGATGGGCATCTTCGAGCGTCCCGCCCCGGCCTTCCTGGACGCCCTGGAGAAGGAGTTCGGCTTCGTGCCGCCGCGCGAGCACGGCTACGACGTCGTCCGGGCGATCCGCGCCCTGCGCGACGGCGAGGCGAAGGTGTTCTTCGCGATGGGCGGCAACTTCGTCTCCGCCTCGCCCGACACCGAGGTCACCGAGGCGGCCATGCGCCGGGCCCGGCTGACCGTGCACGTGTCGACCAAGCTCAACCGCTCGCACGTCGTCACGGGCGCGCGCGCCCTGATCCTGCCCACGCTCGGCCGCACCGAGCGCGATGTGCGGGGCGGCGGCGAGCAGTTCGTCACGGTCGAGGACTCGATGGGCATGGTGCACGCCTCCCGGGGCCGGCTGGCGCCCGCGAGCCCGGTGCTGCTGTCGGAGCCGGCCATCGTGTCCCGGCTGGCCCGCCGGGTGCTGGGCGAGGACAGCGTGGTGCCGTGGGAGGAGTTCGAGCGGGACTACGGCGCGATCCGCGACCGGATCGCGCGGGTGGTCCCCGGCTTCGAGGACTTCAACGCGCGCGTGGCCCGCCCCGGCGGCTTCGCGCTGCCGCACGCCCCGCGCGACGAGCGCCGCTTCCCGACCGCGACCGGCAAGGCCAACTTCACGGCCGCCCCGGTGGAGTTCCCCGAGCTGCCCGAGGGGCGGCTGCTGCTCCAGACGCTGCGCTCGCACGACCAGTACAACACCACGATCTACGGCCTGGACGACCGCTACCGGGGCATCCGGAACGGCCGCCGGGTGGTGCTCGTCCACCCCGAGGACGCGCGGCGGCTCGGGGTGGCCGACGGCTCGTACGTCGACCTGGTCGGCGAGTGGAAGGACGGCGTGGAGCGGCGGGCGAGCGGCTTCCGGGTGGTGCACTACCCGACCGCGCGCGGCTGCGCGGCCTCGTACTACCCGGAGACGAACGTCCTGGTGCCCCTGGACGCCACCGCGGACACCAGCAACACCCCGGCCAGCAAGTCCGTCGTGGTGCGTCTGGAACAATCGGCGACCGACTGAGCGTCCGCTCAGTGGCGTAGTGCCGACCGACGACGAACGGAGCCGGGCCCATGGGCGAGCAGCAGCACGTGAAGTTCCCTCAGGAGGTCATCGACGAGTACGCCGCCCTCGGCATCGACCTGCCCGCCCTGTTCTCCGCCGGCGACCTCGGGAACCGGATGGGCGTGCGGATCACCGAGGCGTCGGCCGAGCGTGTCGTCGGCACCATGCCGGTGGAGGGCAACACCCAGCCGTACGGGCTGCTGCACGGCGGCGCCTCCGCCGTCCTCGCCGAGACCCTGGGCTCGGTGGGCGCGATGCTGCACGGCGGCAGTTCCAGGATCGCCGTGGGGGTCGACCTGAACTGCACGCATCACCGCGGGGCGCGTTCGGGCGCGGTCACCGGTGTGGCCACGCCGCTGCACCGGGGACGCTCGACGGCCACGTACGAGATCGTGATCAGTGACGAGCAGGGGCGGCGGGTGTGCAGCGCGCGGCTCACCTGTCTGCTGCGCGAGGCGCGGCCGGCGGACGCGGACGGCGCACGGGCCGCCGCCACGGGCTGACCCGCGCGGGCAGGGGGCGGTCCGGTCGTGTGCCGGGCCGCCCCTTGCGGCATTCCCGGACACCGTGACGCACCACGTGCATCACGAACACCACCGGCCCCATCAGCCCCAACGCGCTGTTTACCACGCAGGGCGGGACATCCCGGCGTATCGCACTCCAGATATCCGTATTCATGCCTTCCCGGCCGTCGCTGAATGCGATCTTCCATTTTTCTGCGTAACACTGCGTAACACAGAAGCAATACGAAGGCTCTGATTCCTCTTCGCGGACACCCCCCGGCATGATCTTTCCGGGGCCTCGCGGCGCGCTCGCGGCCCGCTCCGCCGCCGCCCCGCCGACGGCCAACCGGAAGTGCGCATTCTCAGAATGCGGACCGGACGGGAATTCCACCAAACCGGCCGAGAGCGACCTTCCGAGAAGCCCCTGAACCGGAACGGCATAACAAGAAAGTCACAAGCCAGTCCACCACCATGCCCATGGCCACACCCCAGGCTTAGAGTCACGGCCAGTCACCGCTCCACCGGGAGTTCGGTACCAGCGCGGCCTGTGCCACCCCCACACCGGGCGGACATGCCTGCGGAAAGGACTGATTGTGCGACAGCGTTCCCTGGTGATACTCACCTCCGTCCTCACGACCGGAGCTCTGGCCCTCACCGCGTGCGGCTCCCGCGGAGGCGACGACAAGGGCGGCGACGACAAGGGCGGCACCACGGTCGTCATCGGTGTCGACGCCCCGCTGACGGGACAGAACTCCGCCACCGGCCTCGGCATCCAGTCCGGCGTCGAGATCGCGGTCAAGGACGCCAACGAGAAGAAGCTCGTCCCCGGCGTCACCTTCAAGGTCGTCGCCCTCGACGACAAGGCCCTGCCGCCGACCGGCCAGCAGAACGCCTCCCAGCTGGTCGCCAACAAGGACGTCCTCGGCGTCGTCGGCCCGCTCAACTCCGGTGTCGCGCAGACCATGCAGAAGGTCTTCGCCTCCGCGAACCTGGCCGAGATCTCCCCGTCCAACACCGCGCCCGAGCTGACGCAGGGCAAGGACTGGGTCTCCGGCAACAAGGTCCGCCCCTTCAAGACGTACTTCCGCACCGCCATCACCGACGAGGTGCAGGGCGGCTTCGCGGCCGACTACGTCTTCAAGACCCTCAAGAAGAAGAAGGTCTTCGTCGTCGACGACAAGCAGACCTACGGAGCGGGTCTGGCCGGGATCTTCGGCAAGAAGTTCAAGGAGCAGGGCGGCACCGTCGCCGGCACCGACCACATCAACGTCGGTGACAAGGACTTCTCCACCCTCGTCACCAAGATCAAGAACTCGGGCGCCGAACTCCTCTACTACGGCGGCCAGTACGACGAGTCGCAGGTCCTCACCAAGCAGCTCAAGGACGCCGGTGCCAAGATCCCGCTGATGGGCGGCGACGGCATGTTCACACCGACCTACATCCAGACCGCCGGCAAGGCGGCCGAGGGCGACTTCGTCACCTCCGTCGGCGTCCCCGTCGACACCCTGCCCGCCGCCAAGGAGTTCATCGACAAGTACAAGTCCGGTGGCTACAAGGGCGACTACGGCACCTACGGCGGCTACTCCTACGACGCCGCCACCGCCATCATCAAGGCCGTCGGCAACGTCGTGAAGGACGGCAAGGTCCCCTCCGACGCCCGCCAGCAGGTCGTCGACCAGCTCCAGAAGATCGACTTCGAGGGCATCGCAGGACCGGTCGGCTTCGACCAGTACGGCGACACCAAGAACAAGCAGCTCACCCTGTACCAAGTCACCAACGGTGCGTGGAAGTCCGTCAAGACCGGTACGTACAACGCAAGCTGACCCAGCTTCAGCACGGACGACACCAGGGCCGCGCGGCCACGACGACCCGTCACCGCGCGGCCCGACCTCTCTCCCCCGTCACTCTCCGCACCCACATGGAGGCCTTGCGGTGCACACCCTGCCGCAACAGCTGGCCAACGGGCTGATTCTCGGCTCGATGTACGGGCTGATCGCCATCGGCTACACGATGGTGTACGGCATCGTCCAGCTCATCAACTTCGCCCACGGCGAGATCTTCATGACCGGCGGCTTCGGCGCCCTCTCCGTCTATCTCGTCCTGCCCGACGGCACATCCATGTGGATCGCCCTCCCCCTCATGCTGATCGGCGGCGGCCTGGTGGCCGTGCTCATCGCGGTGGGAGCGGAACGATTCGCCTACCGGCCGCTCAGAGGCGCCCCACGCCTCGCCCCCCTCATCACCGCCATCGGCCTCTCCCTCGCCCTCCAGCAGGCCGTCTTCAACTGGTACCCGCACGCCGACAACGCCCGCAAATTCCCCCAGCTGCCCGGCGGCCCGTTCAACATCACCGACAGCCTCAAGATCCAGTCCGGTGAACTCTTCGTCCTCATAGCCGCCCCCCTCTGCATGGGCGCCCTCGCCTTCTTCGTCCGCACCTCCCGCACCGGCCGCGCCATGCAGGCCACCGCCCAGGACCCGGACACCGCCCAGCTCATGGGCATCGACACCAACCGCATCATCGTCATCGCCTTCGCCATCGGCGGCTTCTTCGCCGCCGTCGCCGGCATCGCCTGGGGCTTCCGCGTCGGCAGCGTCAACTACGACATGGGCTTCGTCGCCGGACTCAAGGCCTTCACCGCCGCCGTCCTCGGCGGCATCGGCAACATCTACGGCGCCATGCTCGGCGGCATCGTCCTCGGCCTCGCCGAAGGACTCGCCACCGCCTACATCGCCGACATCCCCGGCATGGACCAGTTCGGCGGCCAGGGCTGGGCCTCCGTATGGGCCTTCGTCCTGCTCATCCTCGTCCTCCTCTTCAGGCCACAGGGCCTGCTCGGCGAACGCGTCGCGGACAGGGCGTGAGCACCATGACCGACACCACCCGCCCCGACCGGGGCACCCCGCTCATCCCGCTGCCGCACGGCGCCGCCCGGCTGCTCACCACCGTCGGCGCCGTCGCCACCATCGCCAGCACCATGCTCGCCTGGACCTGGACCGCCGAATTCCCCGGCGACCTCACCGTCACCGCCTACCCGGCAGGACTCCAGCTCCTCACCCTCACCGGCGGCATCCTCACCCTCCTGTACGCCCTCACCCTCTGGGACGTCCGCGGACTGCGCTGGCTCAACCCCGCCCGCACCACCGCCCCCGTCTTCCTCACCGCCCTGGCCGCCTTCGCCGTCACCTGGTACACGATCCTCGCGATCGCCATCGAACTCGGCGGCCTCGCCAACCTCGAACCCGGCGGCTACGTCGCCGCCGTCGCCTCACTGCTGCCCGTCATCGGCGCCCTCGCCCTGCCGCGCCCCGGCGACACCTGGAAGTCGTACTTCGCCAAGGCCGACGACATCCCCCGCCCCGCCCCGCTGCCCGCCTGGGCCGAACGCGTCGCCATCACCCTCGCGCTCGCCCTCGGACTCGTCGTCTTCACCTACGGCATCAGCACCCCCGACGACGAGTACGGCGAGACCTTCAGCGGCTTCGGACTCCTCGTCGTCTTCTCCGCCTGGGCCCTCTTCAGCGCCGGACTCACCGACCGCTTCTCCGCGCTCAACGCCCGCCACAAGGGATTCGCCACCTCCATGGCCTTCCTCGCCGCGGCGATCTTCCCCTTCACCCAGACCGAGGACCACAACGCCAACATCGGCGTCAACATCCTCATCTTCGCCACCGTCGCGCTCGGCCTGAACATCGTTGTCGGACTCACCGGCCTGCTCGACCTCGGCTACGTCGCCTTCCTCGGCGTCGGCGCCTACGCCGCGGCCCTCGTCTCCGGCTCCGAGTACTCCCGCTTCTCCGGCACCCAACTCCCCTTCTGGGGAGCCGTCCTCGTCGGCATGGGCGCCTCCCTCGTCTTCGGCGTCCTCATCGGCGCCCCCACCCTGCGGCTGCGCGGCGACTACCTCGCCATCGTCACCCTCGGCTTCGGAGAGATCTTCCGCATCGCCGTCAACAACCTCGACGGCTCCTCCGGACCCGACATCACCAACGGCCCCAACGGCATCGCCAACATCCCCGACCTGGAGATGTTCGGCTTCAACTTCGGCGACCCGCACGACATCGGCTCCTTCACCCTGGGCCGCTTCGCCAACTACTTCCTGCTGATGCTGATCTTCACGGCCATCGTCGTACTGGTCTTCACCCGCGCCGCCGACTCCCGCATCGGCCGCTCCTGGGTCGCCATCCGCGAGGACGAGACCGCCGCCACCGCCATGGGCATCAACGGCTTCCGCGTCAAGCTCATCGCCTTCGCCCTCGGCGCCGCGCTCGCCGGACTCGCCGGCACCGTCAGCGCCCACGTCAGCTACTCCGTCGTCCCCACGCCCTACCAGTTCGCCGGCGCCGCCCCGCCCAACTCCGCGTTCCTGCTGGCCGCCGTCGTCCTCGGCGGCATGGGCACCGTCAGCGGCCCCCTCCTCGGCGCCAGCATGCTCTACCTCATCCCCGAGAAGCTCCAGTTCCTCAAGAACTACGAACTCCTCGCCTTCGGCCTCGCCCTCGTCCTCCTCATGCGGTTCCGGCCGGAGGGCATCATCGCCAACCGCCGCCGCCAGCTGGAGTTCCACGAGACCGGACAACTCGACGTACCCGAACAGAAGACGCTCCCCGAGGACCCGGCCGTCACCAAGGCAGGGGCGTGAGGACGATGACGACACCAGTACTCGAAGCCCGTGACGTCACCATGCGCTTCGGCGGCCTCACCGCCGTACGCTCCGTCGACTTCACCGTCAACAGCGGCGAGATCGTCGGACTCATCGGACCCAACGGCGCCGGCAAGACCACCTTCTTCAACTGCCTCACCGGCCTCTACGTCCCCACCGAAGGAACCGTCTCCTACAAAGGAACCGTCCTTCCCCCCAAACCCCACCTGGTCACCCAGGCCGGAATCGCCCGCACATTCCAGAACATCCGGCTCTTCGCCAACATGACCGTCCTGGAAAACGTGCTGATCGGACGGCACACCCGCACCAAAGAAGGACTCTGGTCCGCACTCCTGCGCGGCCCCGGATTCAAGAAAGCGGAAAAAGCGAGCGAAGAACGGGCCATGGAACTGCTCCAGTTCATCGGCCTCGCCCACAAACGCGACCATCTCGCCCGCAATCTCCCCTACGGCGAACAGCGCAAACTGGAGATCGCCCGCGCCCTCGCCAGCGAACCCGGCCTGCTGCTCCTCGACGAGCCCACGGCCGGAATGAACCCCCAGGAAACCCGCGCCACCGAAGAACTCGTCTTCGCCATCCGCGAGCAGGGCATCGCCGTCCTCGTCATCGAGCACGACATGCGGTTCATCTTCAACCTCTGCGACCGCGTCGCCGTCCTCGTCCAGGGCGAGAAACTCATCGAGGGCACCTCCGACGTCGTCCAGGCCGACGAACGCGTCGTCGCCGCCTACCTCGGCGAACCCTTCGAAGGCGCCCCCGGCGACGCGGAGGCCGCCGAGGTCGAGGCGGCCGAGGCGGAAGCCGCCGAGGCCGAAGCGGAGCACAGCACCAAGGGAGAAGCCCAGTGACCGCACTCCTGGAGGTCGAGGACCTCAGGGTCGCCTACGGCAAGATCGAGGCCGTCAAAGGCATCTCCTTCAGCGTCGAGGCGGGCGAGGTCGTCACCCTCATCGGCACCAACGGCGCCGGCAAGACCACCACCCTGCGCACCCTCTCCGGCCTGCTCAAACCCAGCGGCGGAAAGATCCTCTTCGACGGCAGGCCGCTCACCGGCGTCCCCGCCCACAAGATCGTCGCCCTCGGACTCGCCCACTCCCCCGAGGGCCGGCACATCTTCCCCCGGCTCAGCATCGCCGAGAACCTCCAGCTCGGCGCCTTCCTCCGCAAGGACAAAGAAGGCATCGAGAAGGACATCCAGCGGGCCTACGACCTCTTCCCCATCCTCGGCGAACGCCGCAAGCAGGCCGCCGGCACCCTCTCCGGCGGCGAACAGCAGATGCTCGCCATGGGCCGCGCCCTCATGTCCCAGCCCAAGCTCCTCATGCTCGACGAACCGTCCATGGGCCTGTCGCCCATCATGATGCAGAAGATCATGTCCACGATCGTCGAACTGAAGTCCCAGGGCACCACCATCCTGCTCGTCGAACAGAACGCCCAGGCCGCGCTCTCCCTAGCCGACCAGGGACACGTCATGGAGGTCGGCAACATCGTCCTCTCCGGCACCGGACGCGACCTCCTGCACGACGAATCCGTCCGCAAGGCCTACCTCGGCGAGGACTGAGCCCACCGGACCGCACCCGCCGCACACGCAGAGGCCCGCACCCCGGTCAGGGGGTGCGGGCCTCTCCGTACGCACCGGCGGGCGGGCGCCGCTCAGTCCTCCTCGGACCGCACCGGCTTCCCGCCCTTGGCCGCCTTCTTCTCCTCGCTGTCCTGGATGACCGCCTCCGCCACCTGCTGCATCGACATCCGGCGGTCCATCGACGTCTTCTGGATCCAGCGGAACGCCGCCGGCTCCGTCAGCCCGTACTCCGTCTGCAACACCGACTTCGCCCGGTCCACCAGCTTCCGGGTCTCCAGCCGCTGGGAGAGGTCCGCGACCTCCTTCTCCAGCGCCCGCAGCTCCGTGAACCGCGACACCGCCATCTCGATCGCCGGCACCACGTCACTCTTGCTGAACGGCTTCACCAGATACGCCATCGCACCGGCGTCCCGCGCCCGCTCCACCAGATCACGCTGCGAGAACGCCGTCAGCATCAGCACCGGGGCGATGCTCTCCTCGGCGATCTTCTCCGCCGCCGAGATGCCGTCCAGCTTCGGCATCTTCACATCCAGGATCACCAGATCCGGCCGGTGCTCCCGGGCCAGCTCCACCGCCCGCTCACCGTCCCCGGCCTCACCGACGACGCTGTAGCCCTCCTCCTCCAGCATCTCCTTGAGATCGAGACGGATCAGCGCCTCGTCCTCGGCGATGACCACACGGGTCGTCAGCGGCGGGACATGCGACGTGTCGTCGCCGGCGGCGGCGTCGACGGACTGGGGCGACTCGGGGCCGGTCACGGGGGCGCTCCTTGTTCCGGGGGAGGCAGATACTGCTCCCAAGAGCGTACCTAGCTGCGGTAAGGTGGGGGCACGGCGGGTGACCGTCGATCTTCATTTCGAAGGGCGCCCCGGTAGCCCAGCGGTAGAGGCAATGGTCTCAAACACCATCCAGCGTCGGTTCGAATCCGACCCGGGGTACTTTTCCACAGTTCCCAAGGTCACGCTTCCCCAGCGGATGTCCACGTTCTCGTGAACATCCGCTTTTTGCCGCGTGCCGTCGCCACCGCCCCGCGACGGTGGTCACATGTACGACCTCGGCACGCGCAAGCACGCCCTCGCCCTGCTCGCGCAAGGGCGCAGCCTGAACTCCGTCAGCAAGCAGACCGGCGTCTCCCGCGCCGCGATCCGCTCCTGGCGCGTCCGCCTCGAACCCCTTCCCCGCATGGCGCCCACCGACCCGGGGCCGCCCGCGGACGAGGCGGCGTACGCCTATCTGCTGGGCCTGTATCTGGGCGACGGGTGTCTCAGCCCGCATCCGCGCGGCGGCCACTACCTGCGGATCGCATGTGCCGACGCCTGGCCCGGACTCCTCCGTGAGTGCCGGGAGGCCATCACGGCGGTGCGGCCCGGCGTCGGGGTGTACGACGAGCAGAAGCAGGGATGCACCATGATCACCAGCTACTCCCGGCACTGGCCCCGCCTGTTCCCGCAGCACGGCACCGGCAGGAAGCACGAGCGCCGCATCGCGCTCGCCCCCTGGCAGCAGGAGATCGTCGACGCGTATCCCTGGGAGTTCGTCCGGGGGCTCATCCACTCGGACGGCTGCCGGATCACCAACTGGACGACCCGTCTCGTCGGCGGTGAGCGCAAGCGCTACGAGTACCCGCGGTACTTCTTCACCAACCTGTCGGCGGACATCACGCGGCTCTGCACCGACACCCTCGACCGGCTGGGTGTCGAGTGGAAGGCCCACGGCTGGAACATCTCCGTCGCCCGCAGAGCCTCCGTGGCCCTCATGGACGCGCACATCGGGCCCAAGTACTGACGGTCCCCTACCGCGGCCGGTCGTCCTCGCCGATGTGGTGGACGCGGACCAGGTTGGTGGAGCCGGGGACGCCGGGCGGGGAGCCGGCGGTGATGACGACGACGTCGCCCTTCTCGCAGCGGCCGTGGCGCAGGAGGAGTTCGTCGACCTGGGCGACCATGGCGTCGGTGGAGTCGACGTGCGGGCCGAGGAAGGTCTCGACGCCCCAGGTCGCGCTGAGCTGGGAGCGGGTGGCGGGCTCGGGGGTGAAGGCCAGGACGGGGATGGGTGAGCGGTAGCGGGAGAGGCGGCGGGCGGTGTCGCCGGACTGGGTGAAGGCGACGAGGAACCGCGCGCCGAGGAAGTCGCCGATCTCCGCGGCGGCGCGGGCGACGGCGCCGCCCTGGGTGCGGGGCTTGTTGTGCTCGGTCAGCGGGGGCAGGCCGCGGGCGAGGATGACCTCCTCGGCGGCGGCGACGATCTTCGCCATGGTGCGGACGGTGGTGACGGGGTGCTTGCCGACGCTGGTCTCGCCGGAGAGCATCACCGCGTCGGTGCCGTCGATGACGGCGTTGGCGACGTCGCTGGCCTCCGCGCGGGTGGGGCGGGAGTTGTCGATCATGGAGTCCAGCATCTGGGTGGCGACGATCACCGGCTTGGCGTTGCGCCGGGCGAGTTCCACGGCGCGCTTCTGCACGATGGGCACCTGTTCGAGGGGCATCTCGACGCCGAGGTCGCCGCGGGCGACCATGATGCCGTCGAAGGCGGCGACGATCTCGTCGACGGCCTCGACCGCCTGCGGTTTCTCGATCTTGGCGATGACGGGCAGGCGGCGGCCCTCCTCGTCCATGATGCGGTGGACGTCGAGGATGTCGCGGCCGCTGCGCACGAACGAGAGCGCGATGACGTCGAAGCCGGTGCGCAGCGCCCAGCGCAGGTCGTCCTCGTCCTTCTTGGACAGGGCGGGGACGGAGACGGCGACGCCGGGGAGGTTGAGGCCCTTGTGGTCGGAGACCATGCCGCCCTCGGTGACGCGGGTGCGGACGCGGGGTCCGTCCACGGCGGTGACCTCCAGGCCGACCTTGCCGTCGTCGACGAGGATGCGCTCGCCGGGGGTGACGTCGGCGGCGAGGCCGGCGTGGGTGGTGCCGCACTGGTGGCGGTCGCCCTCGACGCCTTCTTCGACGGTGATGGTGAAGGTGTCGCCGCGTTCGAGGAGTACGGGTCCTTCGCGGAAGCGGCCGAGGCGGATCTTCGGGCCTTGAAGGTCGGCGAGGAGGCCGATGCTGCGGCCGGTCTCGTCGGCGGCCTTGCGTACGTGCTGGTAGCGCTCGTCGTGTTCGGCGTGCTCGCCGTGGCTGAGGTTGAAGCGGGCGACGTCCATTCCGGCGTCGACCAGGGCTTTGATCCGGTCGTACGTGTCGGTGGCGGGCCCCAGGGTACAGACGATCTTCGCTCGGCGCATGGTGTGAGCCTAGGCCTTACCTGTCGGTAGGGATTTGGTGCGACGTGACTGTTCAACGACCTTTGGATGAAGGGTTATTGACAAGTGTTGAAGTGTGCGGGGCGGTGCTCCTCTGAGCGTTCGGCGGGCTTCCGGCGGGGTGTGCGGTGTCGGTCGGGGTGGGGGCTCGCTCTCGGTCCGGTGTTCTGACGTGTTTACAGTTTGGGCGGTTTCATGGTGAATCGCGCGTTGAGTTGCGCATGGACGTGCTGACGCTGGGGTTCCAGGTCGAGCGGGGCGGCCTCCTCGGGGGCGCCGCCGGGGGCGCCGAAGGCCGCGGCGCGGGCGCGTCCGGCGTACGGCGGGAAGGAGGCGTTGCCCTCGGCGCCGATGTCGGCGATCTCGATGAGGGCCGCGAGCGTGGTGCCGAGGGCTTCGGCGTACTCCTTGGCGCGCTGGACGGCGGCGTGTACGGCCTGTCGGCGGGCCTCGCGGTGGGCGGGCGAGCCGGGACGCAGTTCCCACCAGGGGCCGTCCACTCGGGTGAGGTCCAAGTCGGCCAGTCGGGTGGTGAGTTCGCCGAGGGCGGTGAAGTCGGTGAGTTCGGCGGTGAGGTGGACGGCGCCGTGGTAGGTGCGGACGCGTTCACCGCGGCCGTGGCGGGCGGGTTCGGGGGCGACGGAGAAGGCGCCGGTCTCCAGCCGTTCGACGGCGGGGCCGTAGGACCGGACGAGGTCGAGGGCGGCGCTGTTGCGGCGGGTGAGGTCGTCGAGGGCGGAGCGGCGGTCCCTGCCGCGGGCGCTGACGGTGATGCCGATGCGGGCGATCTCGGGGTCGACTTCGAGGTGGGCCTCGCCGCGGACGGCGATGCGCGGGGCGTCGGGGGTGCCGTACGGGACGGCGGGGCCGGGTTCCTCGGGGGTGGCGAAGGTCATGTCTCCCACTGTGCCACCGGGTGCCGGGGCGAGGGCACGGGGCGGCGGTCATCAGATCGCAACCTGCGGGGACTGTTGCGCTTCGGCATGTCCCGGCCAGAATCTACGCGCGTCCATCCATGGTCGGTCTACGCGCGTCGTCGGCCGTCCGCGGCCGGTCGCGCTCCGGCCGGCCCGCGGGCCGGTCCTCGCAAGCCGATCCTTCGCAAGGAGAACCAGACATGGCGTTGAACCGCCGGAAGTTCCTGAAGAAGTCCGCCGTCACCGGGGCGGGGGTGGCGCTGGCGGGTGCGGCGGCGGCTCCGGCGGCCGAGGCCGCGACCCCCGGGCACGGCCACGGTCATGGGCACGGGCACCGCCCCCAGCGGTACTCGCTGACCGTGATGGGCACGACGGACCTGCACGGGCACGTCTTCAACTGGGATTACTTCAAGGACGCGGAGTACACGGACGGCGCGGGCAACGCGCAGGGCCTGGCGCGCATCTCGACGCTGGTGAACCAGGTCCGCGAGGAGAAGGGCCGCCGCAACACACTGCTGCTGGACGCGGGTGACACGATCCAGGGCACCCCGCTGTCGTACTACTACGCGAAGGTGGACCCGATCACCGCCAAGGGCGGTCCGGTGCACCCGATGGCGCAGGCGATGAACGCGATCGGCTACGACGCGGTGGCGCTGGGCAACCACGAGTTCAACTACGGCATCGAGACGCTGCGCAAGTTCGAGCAGCAGTGCCGTTTCCCGCTGCTGGGCGCGAACGCGCTGGACGCGAAGACGCAGCGCCCGGCGTTCACGCCGTACGTCATGAAGACGTTCCATGTGCCGGGTGCCGCGCCGGTGAAGGTGGCCGTGCTGGGGCTGACCAACCCGGGCATCGCGATCTGGGACAAGGCGTATGTGCAGGGGAAGCTGACGTTCCCGGGGCTTGAGGAGCAGGCGGCGAAGTGGGTGCCGAAGCTGCGGTCGATGGGCGCGGACGTGGTGATCGTGTCGGCGCACTCGGGTACGTCGGGCCAGTCGTCCTACGGTGACCAGTTGCCGTACGTGGAGGACGCGGCGGCGAACGTGGCCCGGCTGGTGCCGGGGATCGACGCGATCCTGGTGGGGCACGCGCATCTGGAGATCCCGGAGCTGAAGGTCGTCAACGAGAAGTCGGGGAAGACGGTGGTGCTGTCGGAGCCGCTGTGCTTCGCGGAGCGGCTGACCCTGTTCGACATCGAGCTGGTGTTCTCCCGGGGCCGCTGGGAGGTGGAGTCGGTCGCCGCCTCGCTGCGCAACTCGAACTCGGTGCCGGACGACCCGAAGATCACCAGGCTGCTCAAGGCCGAGCACAAGAAGGTGGTGCAGTACGTCAACCAGGTCGTCGGGCAGGCCACGCAGACGCTGACGACGGTGGACGCCCGTTACAAGGACGCGCCGATCATCGATCTGATCACCAAGGTCCAGGAGGACGTGGTGAAGGCGGCGCTGGCGGGTACGCAGTACGCGGCGCTGCCGGTGATCGCGCAGGCGTCGCCGTTCTCGCGGACCTCGCAGATCTCGGCGGGCGATGTGACGATCCGGGACCTGTCGAGCCTGTACGTGTACGACAACACGCTGGTGGCGAAGCTGATGACGGGTGCGCAGGTGCGGGAGTACCTGGAGTACTCGGCGGGCTACTACGTGCAGACGGCGGCGGGCGCGCCCGTGGACGTGGAGAAGCTGACGAACGCGGGCGGCCGGCCGGACTACAACTACGACTACGTGTCGGGGCTGGCGTACGACATCGACGTCGCGCAGCCGGCCGGTGCGCGGATCCGGAACCTGACGTTCAAGGGTGCCGCGCTGGACGACGCGCAGCAGTTCGTGCTGGCGGTGAACAACTACCGGGCCAACGGCGGCGGCGCGTTCCCGCATGTGGCGGCGGCGAAGGAGCTGTGGTCGGAGTCGACGGAGATCCGTACCCGGATCGCCGAGTGGGCGACGGCGAAGGGTGTGCTGGACCCGAAGGACTTCGCGTCGGTGGACTGGAAGCTGACGCGGGACGGTACGCCGGTGTTCTGACCGGCGGGCCGGTGCGGGGCCGGTGCACCGGCCCCGCGGCCGGTGTGTCCGTGCCGCGGGCAGCGGTGCGGTGGCGGGGGCGCGGCCTCAGGTCCCGTCCGCCAGGGGGGCGAGTGCCTTGAACTGGTGGGCGGGCGGGACCTGGGGCCGCTGCTGTCGCAGGCCGAAGCTGGTGAAGGCGGTGCGGGCGGGCAGCGGGTAGCTGGCCGTGCCGGTGACGGAGTTGAGGATGGTGGCGCTGCGCCAGGCGGCGAGGCCGAGGTCGGGGGCGCCGACGCCGTGGGTGTGGTGTTCGGCGTTCTGCACGTAGACGTGGCAGCCGGCGGCGGTGACGGCGGGGTCGAGGAGGAGGCGGTACTGCTCGTCGACGCGGGGGCGTTCGCTCTGGTCGCGTTGCATGTAGGGGTCGAGCGAGGCGAGGAGGTGGCCCAGGGGGCGGGGCCGGTAGCCGGTGGCGAGGACGACGGCGTCGGTGGTGAGGCGGCTGCGGGCGTCCTGCTGGGGGTGTTCCAGGTGGAGTTCGACCTTGTTGCCCGCGACGCGGCCCGCGGTGCGGACGCGGACGCCGGGGGTGAGGACGGCGTCGGGCCAGCCGCCGTGCAGGGTGCGGTGGTACAGCTCGTCGTGGATGGCGGCGAGGGTGTCCGCGTCCACGCCCTTGTGCAGTTGCCACTGGGCGGGGACGAGCCGGTCGCGGACGGGTTCGGGCAGGGCGTGGAAGTAGCGGGTGTAGTCGGGCGTGAAGTGTTCCAGGCCGAGTTTGGAGTACTCCATGGGGGCGAACGCCTCGGTGCGGCCGATCCAGTGCAGCCGCTCGTGGCCGGCGGGGCGGCCCTTGAGCAGGTCGAGGAAGACCTCGGCGCCCGACTGTCCGGAGCCGACGACGGTGACGTGCCCGGCGGCGAGGAGTGCGTCGCGGTGGTCGAGGTAGTCGGCGGCGTGCACGACGAGGGCGCCGGGGGCGCCGGCCAGGGGGCGCAGCGGTTCGGGTACGTGGGGTTCGGTGCCGACGCCGAGGACGACGTTGCGGGTGTAGGTGCGGCCCAGGGCCTCGGCCTCGCCGTCGCTGTCGAGCTGGGTGAAGTCGACCTCGAAGAGGCGGTGTTCGGGGTTCCAGCGGACGGTGTCGACCTGGTGGCCGTAGTGCAGTGCGGGGAGCTGGTCGGAGACCCAGCGGCAGTAGGCGTCGTACTCGGCGCGCTCGATGTGGAGGCGTTCGGCGAAGTAGAAGGGGAAGAGCCGGTCGCGGTCCTTGAGGTAGTTGAGGAAGGACCAGTGGCTGGCGGGGTCGGCGAGGGTGACGAGGTCGGCGAGGAAGGGCACCTGGAGGCGGGCGCCGTCGATGAGCAGGCCGGGGTGCCAGTCGAAGCGGGCGCGCTGTTCGTAGAAGGCGGTGGACAGGCCGGTGAGGGGGTGGGCGAGGGCGGCCAGGGAGAGGTTGAACGGTCCGACACCGATGCCGACCAGGTCGCGGGGGGCGGTCTGGGTGGGGGTGCGGTCCATCGGGGGGCGGCTCTGCGGCAGCCGGTCGGCGGCCGTCCGGTTCGCCGGGGAGTGCCGGGCCGGGGAGTGCTGGGCCGGGGGGCGGCCGGTCGGCGGGTGGGGGCCGGTCGGGGCGTGGGGGTGGCTCATCGGGGGGTGGTTCCTTCCACCAGTTTCAGCAGGGCGGCCAGGTCGTCGGGCCGGGTGCGGGGGTTGAGGAGGGTGGCCTTGAGCCAGAGCCGGCCGTCCAGGCGGGCCCGGCCGAGGACGGCGCGGCCGTCGGTGAGCAGGCGGCGGCGTACGGCGGCCACGGCGTCGTCGGGGGCCCCGGCGGGCCGGAACAGGACCGTGCTGATGACGGGGCGTCCGCGCAGTTCGAGGCCGGGGTGGTCCTCGACGAGGTCGGCGAGGGTGCGGGCGTGGGCGCAGACCTCGTCGACGAGCGCGCCGAGTCCGGCGCGGCCGAGGGTCTTGAGGGTGACGGCGATCTTGAGGATGTCGGGGCGCCGGGTGGTGCGCAGGGAGCGGCCGAGGAGGTCGGGCAGGCCGGCCTCGGTGTCGTCGTCGGCGTTGAGGTAGTCGGCACGGTGGCGGAGGGCGTCGAGGTCGCCGCCGCGGCGTACGGCGAGGAGCCCGGCGGCGACCGGCTGCCAGCCGAGTTTGTGCAGGTCGAGGGTGATGGTGTGGGCGGCGTCGAGGCCGGTGAGCAGGTGGCGGTGGCGGTCGCTGAACAGGAGGCCGCCGCCGTGCGCGGCGTCGATGTGCAGCCGGGCGCCGTGGGCGGCGCAGAGCGCGGCGGTCTCGGGGAGCGGGTCGATGAGTCCGGCGTCGGTGGTTCCGGCGGTGGCGGCGACCAGGAGGGGGGTGCGGGGGGCGCCGGGTCCGGTGAGGGCGGTGAGGGTCTCGGCCAGGGCGGCGGGGTCGAGGGTGCCGGTGGGGGCGGGGACGCGCACGGGGGCGGGCAGGCCGAGCAGCCAGGCGGCGCGGGGCAGGGAGTGGTGGGCGTTGGCGCCGTGGACGAGCCGGAGGCCGCTGCCCCGCTTCTCGCGGGCGAGGAGCAGCGCGAGGTGGTTGGACTCGGTGCCGCCGGTGGTGACGACGGCGTCGGCGCATCCCGCGGTGCGGGCGAGGCCGCGGGTGACGAGGGCTTCGAGCGCGGAGGCGGCGGGTGCCTGGTCCCAGGAGTCGAGCGAGGGGTTGAGGACGGCGGCGGCGAGGTCCGCGGCGACGGCGACGGCCAGGGGCGGGCAGTGCAGGTGGGCGGCGCAGAGCGGGTCGGCGGGGTCGGCGGCGCCCTCGGCCAGGGCGTGCACGAGGGCGCGCAGGGCGTCGGGCTCGCCGTACTCGGGCAGTACGACCCCGGCGGCCGCGCGGACCCGGGCGGCGACGGCCTCCGGGCCGCCCGCGGGCAGCGGCCCGCCCCGGGCCGCCCGTCCGCTGTCCAGCGCGCCGAGCACGGTGTCCAGCAGCGGCCGCAGGGCGTGGCGGCCCTCGGGCCCGGAGGCGAGGCTGACCCGCGGTGCGGGCGGGTGCGGAGTGCCCATGGGCTGTCCTTAGGGGTGCGCGGGCCAGGAGCTTCCGGTTTGTCCGCCTGAAGGCGGGGTGCCCGGAAAGTCCAACGAGCGGAGCCCTCGGGGGTATTGCCGCACAGGGAGCACACGGAGCCCGCGCCCCCGGCGCTCGGCCGCACACCCGAGCGCCGGGGCGTACGGCTCCGCCGGGCTCCGGCGACCGCGGGCTCCGGCGACTCCGGGCACTGGCGCGCTTCCGGCGACCGCCACCGCGGCGACCGGCGGCGGGCAGGGTCTCCGGCGCCTGCCGCCTGGCCGAACGGGCGCGCGGGGCCCGCGCCCGTGCTGGCTGCGGCTGGACGCTCGGGCTCACTGGACGGCGTCCTTCCTGCGAGCGGGCGGCGCCGTCGAGCCGTCGGAGCCGGGGCTACGGGGGGGCCGCGCCACACGTGTTCGGTAGCCGGACCCCGGACGACTGGGAGGGCCCGGGTCCGGGGCCCGCCGGACGGTCCTGCCTGTCGCCCTGACGGCTACCGGCAGGTCGACTGGGCCTCCCTGCGCAGGGGCTGGTACGCCCGTGCCCGGCGGCCGGGCCTGCCCATCGGCCCGCTGATCACCAGCCCGTCGGCGAGACGCGCAACGGTCGGCCGGTCCTCCCCGTGCCGGGGCTGATGCACCGGTGCCTGACGGCCGGGGCTGCCCCTCGGCCCGCCGTCCACCGGCTGGTCGGCCGGACACGCACCGGTCGGCCGGGCGGCCTGTGCAGTACGGGCTCGGGCTCGACGCCATAAAGTCCGGCTGCCGTTCCCGGACGGCCGGGAGAGGCCAGGACCGGCGCCCGGCGGACGGAGCTGCCTGTCACCGTGACGGCTACCGGCTGGTCGGCGGGACCCGCCTCGGGCGCCGAGGCGGCCCGCGCAGCACGGGCTCGGGCTCGGGCTCGGCGCCATGAGGTCCGGCTGCCGCTCCCGGGCGGCTGGGACAGCTCAGGGCCGGGGCCCGTCGACCAGGGGTGCCGGACGCGGCGTAGGCGTCCCGGGCGCGGCCCCCGGTCGCCGGGGGGGTGCGGAGCCGCCCCGTATGCGTCGGACCCACGGCCGTACCGGCGCGGCGCGCGGCGGACCGGTGGCGGCCCGGCCGCACAGCCGAGGGCCGGGGCCCCGGGCTCCGCGGCGGGGCCGCGACCGCGCCGCAGGGCCCGGCCCCCGCCCGCAGGCATCCCGCATCCGCCCCCCCACCGCCCCCGCCCCGCAAGCGCCCGCGCAGCGCGCCCCGCGGCGCTCGCGGTGTCCCCCTCCCCCGCTCCCCCGTGCTCCCCCGTGTCTCAGGCTCCGAAGTCCTTCCTGTGGTCCTCGGCCCAGGTCGCGAAGGGGCGGGCGGGGGTGCCGGTGATGTCCTCGACCGTGGTGGTGGTCTCGGGGGTGGCGCCGACGGTGTCGCGGAAGGTGGCGAGCAGGCTCTGGAGCATGTGCGGCGGCACGTGCGGGAAGAGTTCGGGGCCGGCCTGCTCGGGGGGCACCTCGGTGTAGGTGAGCGTGCGGCCGAGGGCGCGGCCGATCGCGGCGACCTGGCCGGCGTTGCTGATGGCCGCCGGCCCGCTGAGGCGGTGGGCGGCGCCCTCGTGGCCGCCGTCGAGCAGGACGCGTTCGGCGACGGCGGCGATGTCGTCCTCGTGGATGGGCGCGGTCATGCCGTCCGCGAAGACGCCGCGCACCTCGTCCCCGGCGCGGATCTGCCCGGCCCACTGGAAGGCGTTGGTGGCGAAGGCGCCCGGCCGCAGGAACGTCCACTCCAGGCCGCTCGCCCGGATCTCCCGTTCCGCGGTGGCGTGCATGACGTGGATGGGGTGGGTCTCGTCGGCGCCCTCCGTGATGATGGCGGAGGAGAGCAGGACGACGTGCCGGACGCCCGCCTCGCGGGCCGCCGCCAGGAAGGCGGCCGTCCGGTCGCCCGCCGCCTGGACGTACAGGAAGAGCTTGTCCGCCCCGGCGAACAGGGCGGCCGGGTCGTCCGGCCGGAACCGCACCACCTCGGCGCCCTCGGGCAGTCCGGCCCGCTGCGGGTCGCGGGTCAGGGCCCGGACGGGCCGGCCGGCGGCGGCCAGGCGCTCGACGAGGGCACGGCCGACGTTGCCGGTGGCGCCGGTGACTACGATCACGGTTTCCTCCGTGGTGGGGCGTGGCGCGGGCGGGCTCCGGACGGTGCGACGGTGTCCGGGCCGGCCCGCGGGCTGATCGTCCTTCCGGGGTCCGAGCCTAGGAAGGACGACCGGCCCGCGCATCGTCGTCAGGGACCAGACGGGGACCAGTCGGGGACCAGACGGGGACCAGACGGGGACCAGCCGGGTCGTACGTCCCTGGCACTACGCCCCTGGCACTACACCCCCGAGCGCGCCGCCGTCTCCTCCGGCTCGCCGGGCTCCGCCCGCTCCCCCGTCCGCCCGGCCTCGCGGACGCGCAGCGCCCGTGCCAGGTCGTCGAGCTGGTCGTCGAGCTTGCGGCGCAGGGCCGGGATCGGGTCGTCCTCGCGCAGGCAGGCCCGGCCGAGGCGCAGGTGCTCGGCGTCGACGGCGTGGGCGGGGAAGGCGTAGCGTCCGGCGGCCGCGGCGATGGCGGGACCGCGGCGGGCGGAGAGGGCGACGGCGTCCGCGTAGTAGCGGGCCACGTACGGGGCGACGAGGTCGGCCTGTTCGGGCTGCCAGAAGCCCTGGGCGGTGGCGGTGAACAGGTAGTTGGAGAGGTCGTCGGAGGCGAACATCGCCTCCCAGGCGGCCCGCTTGGCGTCCGGGTCGGGCAGCGCGGCGCGGCAGCGGGCGGCGCCCTCCTGGCCGCTGGCGGACGGGTCACGCTCCAGTTCGGCGGCGATGGCGGACTCGTCGGTGGCGCCGAGGACGGCGAGCCGGGCGAGGACCCGCCAGCGCAGCTCGGGGTCGAGTTCGGGGCCGCCGGGGACGGTGCCGTCGGCGAGCCAGGCGGCGATGGTGTCGGGGTGGGCGGCCACGTCGATGAAGTGGCGTACGGCGATGAGGCGCAGGCCGGGGTGGTCGCCGTCCTCGGTGCGGCGGATCAGGTCGCGGCACACGGAGGCGAGCGTGGCGAGGGCCGCGGGCCGCTGCCCGGGGGCGAGACAGCGGTCGGCGATGTGGACGCGGGCGAAGGAGAGCACGGCCTCGACGAGGGCGAGGTCGCTCTCGCGCGGCAGATGGGCGCGCGCGGTCTCCAGGTAGACGTCGGGGGCCAGTTCGCCGTCGCGTACGGCGTCGCGCAGGGCGTTCCAGACGACGGTGCGGCTCAGCGGGTCGGGCAGGCCGGACAGGCTCTCGCGGACGGTGCGGAAGGACTCGGCGTCGAAGCGGATCTTGGCGTAGGTGAGGTCGCCGTCGTTGAGCAGGAGCAGCGCGGGGCGCGGGCCGCCGGCGCTGATACCGGCGCCGCCGGTGGCGGGCACGTCGGCCTCCACGCGGGTGCGCAGGGTCAGCCGGCCGGCGTCGTGGAGGTCGTGGTCGTAGACGCCGACGGTGATGCGGTGCGGCCGGGTGCCGCCCCCGGGTGTGAGGCTCCCGACGTGCTTGAGGCCGTCCCGGTCCTTGGCGGGATCCGGCGCGGACCAGGTGCCGGAGCTGCCCCGGTGCGCGATGTCGAGGTGCCAGTTGCCGTGGTCGGCGCGCACGGTGGGGACGAGGGTGTCGACGCCGGTGGTGCGCAGCCATGCCTGGGCCCAGGCGTGGACGTCGCGGTCGGTGGCGGAGGCCAGCGAGTCGATGAAGTCGGCGAGGGTGGCGTTGCCGAACCGGTGGCGGCGGAAGTGGGTGTTGATCCCGGCGAGGAAGTCCTTCTCGCCGAGCCAGGCGACGAGCTGGCGCAGTGCGGAGGCGCCCTTGGCGTAGGAGATGCCGTCGAAGTTGAGCAGGGCGGAGGCGGTGTCGTCGACGGCCTCGGGGGCGACGGGGTGGGTGGTGGGACGCTGGTCGGCGTCGTAGCCCCAGGACTTGCGGGAGAGGCCGAACTCGGTCCAGGTGCCGGTGAAGCGGGTGGCCTCGGCGGTGGTCTGGTAGCCCATGTACTCGGCGAAGGACTCGTTGAGCCAGATGTCGTCCCACCACCTGAGGGTGACGAGGTCGCCGAACCACATGTGGGCCATCTCGTGGGCGATGACCATGGCGCGGGTCTGCCGCTCGGTGTCGGTGACGGCGGAGCGGTAGACGAACTCGTCGCGGAAGGTGACGAGGCCGGGGTTCTCCATGGCGCCCGCGTTGAACTCGGGGACGAAGGCCTGGTCGTAGGAGTCGAAGGGGTAGGGCTCCTCGAACTTCTCGTGGTAGCGGTCGAAGCAGGCGCGGGTGACGTCGAGGATCTCGTCGGCGTCGGCGTCCAGGTGGGGGGCGAGGGAGCGGCGGCAGTGGATGCCGAAGGGCAGACCGCGGTGTTCGGTGCGCACCGAGTGCCAGGGCCCGGCGGCGACGGCGACGAGGTAGGTGGACAGCGGCGGGGTGGTGGCGGCCTTCCAGGCGCCGCCGCCGGTGTGTTCGGCGATGCCGTTGGTGAGGACGGTCCAGCCCTCGGGGGCCTTGACGGTGAGGTCGAAGACGGCCTTGAGGTCGGGCTGGTCGAAGGCGGCGAAGACGCGCTGCACGTCCTCCATGAACAGCTGGGTGTAGACGTAGGTCTCGCCGTCGGAGGGGTCGGTGAAGCGGTGCATGCCCTCGCCGGTGCGGGAGTAGCGCATGGCGGCGTCGATGCGCAGTTCGTGCTCGCCGGGGGCGAGGTCCGTCAGCGGCAGGCGGTTCCCGTCGAGGCGGGCCGGGTCGAGGGGCTGTCCGTCGAGGGTGGCGGAGCGCAGTTCGGCGGGCTTGAGCTCGACGAAGGTGTCCGTGCCGTCCTGGCCGGTGCGTACGGAGAACCGGATCAGGGTGCGGGAGTCGAAGGTGTCCTCCCCGACGGTCAGGTCGAGGTCGACGTGGTAGTGGTGGACGTCGAGGAGCTGGGCACGGGTCTGCGCTTCGTCGCGCGTGAGTACGGACATGCACGCCATGCTGCCCGATGGCGGGGGCGGGGCACGAGGGGGTTCGGGGGACGGGTCCGGCCGGGGTGCCGGGCGCAGGGGGTGACCTCGCGCGCGCCGGGCGGGTGCCGCCGCGCGCCGGGGCGGCCGGGAGGGGGCGCGGACGGCCGGCGGCGGACCGTCCCGGGGCCTTCCGGAGCCGGTACGGGCCCCACGGAGCCCTCCTCCGAGCGCCTTTCCGAGCCCTTGCCTGAGCCATTTCCGGGTCAGCCCGGTCCGGCCCAGGTCAGGTCGCCGGTGTCGCCCGGTCGCCCGCGGAGTCCTCCGCGATGCGCTCGTGGTGGCGGATCACCTCGGCGATGATGAAGTTGAGGAACTTCTCCGCGAAGGCCGGATCGAGTTTGGCGTCCTCGGCGAGGGCGCGCAGCCGGGCGATCTGGCGGGACTCGCGGCCCGGATCGGCGGGCGGCAGCTGGTGGGCGGCCTTGAGGTGGCCCACCTGCTGGGTCGCCTTGAACCGCTCGGCGAGCATGTGGACGACGGCCGCGTCGATGTTGTCGATGCTGTCGCGCAGCCGGGCGAGTTCCTGGCGGACCGCGGGGTCGACGTCACCGTTACCGGTGCTGCTGGTGCTCATGGGGGTCAACCCTAGTCAACCCCACGGGGTGGGCGCCGCCTTGATCAGGTGGAGCCGGAGGACCGGTTCTACAGTGGGAGACAGCTAGAAGAGGTGTCCGGTCGGCTCTGGGGGTGCGGGCATGGCGAACGGCGGGCCGGTCGAGCACGGCTTCCCGCATCTGGAGACGGTGCGGGCCTCGATCACGGCGCTGTACCGGCGGATGTCGTACGAGACCGTCCGGACGTTCGCGACGAGCGTGGCCCCGGCGGACGTGGCGTTCGCCGACACCGACGACCTGCATCTGGGTGCCCAGCGGGTGGCCCATGAGCTGGTGCGGCACTACGGGCTGCCGGACGCCCGGCTGATCGTGAGCTTCCGGGAGATGACGCACGCGGCGAACGTGGAGCTGACGGCGGGCCCGGAGTACTTCGTGGAGCTGAACGACCGGTTCCGTACGCACCGCCGGGACATCGGCGCGGCCCTGGCGCACGAGGTGATGCACGTCTGTCTGCACCGCCTGGACCTGTCCTTCCCGCGCACCCGGGACAACGAGATCCTCACGGACACGGCGGCGACGTACCTGGGCGCGGGCTGGCTGCTGCTGGACGCCTTCCGGGAGGACGGCGCCTCCTCGCAGAAGCTCGGCTATCTGACGCCGGAGGAGTTCGGCTACGTCCTGGCCGAGCGGGCGCTGCTGTTCGGTGAGGATCCCTCGACGTGGTTCACCAGCGCGCAGGGCTACGAGGCGTATGTGAAGGGGCGGGCGCGGGCGGCGAGTGACGCGCGGCGGCCGCCGCTGACGGCCGCGGGCTGGACGGGGCGGCGCCGGTACGCGCGCGACCGGCGGCACGCCCAGGACCACGGCCCGCTGCCGGACGGGGACACCGGTGTGCCGTACGCGTTCTCGGCGGGCGGGTCGGAGCCGCTGCGGGTGTCGTTCCCGTGCCCGACCTGCCACCAGCGGATCCGGGTGCCGGTGCGGGGCCGGGTCAGGGCGCGGTGCGGGCTGTGCCGGACGGTGCTGGAGTGCGACACGTGAGGCGCGGGGCTGCGGATGCGCACGTGACGTCCTTCACAGGGGGCGATGCGGCGTCCGGTCTCCTGTGACCGTGCGATCTCTTATCGTCACTGCCATGACGATCAACGAGGTTTTCCGGATCGGCGGCGATGTGGAGGTGCGCCGGATCGGTTTCGGCGCCATGCGGCTCGCGGACACGGAGCACGAGCGCTCCCGTGCGGCCGCGCCGGTGTGGCGGGGGCCCGCGGACCGGGCCACGGCGCTGGAGGTGCTGCGCACGGCGGCCGAGTCGGGGGTGGACCTGTTCGACACGGCGGACGCCTACGCGCTGGGCGCCAACGAGGAGTTACTGGCGCAGGCGCTGCACCCGTACCGCGACGGCGTGGCCCTGGCCACCAAGACGGGGGTGCTGCGGCCGAGCGCGGCGGAGTGGATCCCGCACGGGCATCCGGCGTATCTGCGCCAGCAGGCCGAGCTGAGTCTGCGACGGCTGCGCACCGACCGCATCGATCTGCTCCAGTTGCACCGCATCGACCCGGGGTATCCGCTGGCGGACCAGATCGGCGCGCTGCGGCAGCTCCAGGAGGAGGGCAAGGTGCGGCACATCGGGCTGTCGGAGGTGACGGTCGCGCAGCTGACGGCCGCCTCCGCCGTCGCCCCGATCGCGAGTGTGCAGAACCTGTACAACCTGGCGGAGCGCGGCCATGACGCGATGGTGGACCACACCGCGCGCCTGGGCATCGCGTTCCTGCCGTACTTCCCCGTGGCCCGGGGCGCGCACGCCGCGGACGGCGGTGTGCTGGCCGCGGTCGCGGACGAACTGGGCGCGACCCGGGCGCAGGTCGCCCTGGCCTGGCTGCTGCACCGCTCGCCCCATGTGATCCCCATTCCGGGGACGTCCTCGGCGGCGCACGCGGCGGAGAACGCGGGCGCCCTGCGGCTGTCCCTGACCGAGGAGCAGGTCCGCCGGATCGGCGCGGGCGTGCCCGGTGACGTGCCCGTGTGACATGCCCGCGTGGCGTGCCCGAGTGACATGCGCGAGTGACGTGCCCGTGCGGCGGCGCCGGTCGAGGCGGCCGGTCTCAGTCCCGTACGATCCCCGCGGCGCGGGCCGCCGCGAGCCACTGCGGGAACTCGCCGACGAGCCGGTCGTACAGCTCCTCGTCGGACATCCTGCGCGGGTCGCGGCCGGCCGGGAAGAAGCCCGCGTTGTCGACGGCGCGCCGCGCGGGCACGGCGAGTTCGTCGAGCCGGCGCAGGAAGTCGAACTGCCGGCTGCGGGCGTTGCCGAAGCCGATGAACTGCCAGAAGAGCGGGAGCTTCGCGGCCTTGCACAGATGGCGTTCGGCGGCGGCCTTGCTGGAGGGGCCGCCGTCCGTCTGGAAGACCACCAGGGCGGGGTCGGTGGCGCCGCAGTCGAGGTAGTGGTCGATGACGGCGTCCATGGCGACGTCGTAGTGGGTGCGGCCCATGTGGCCGAGACCGGCCGCGACGCGCTGGACGCTGCCCTCGTGGTCGGCGAGGGCGATCTCGGTGACGGCGTCGACGCCGGTGGAGAAGAACACCACCGGGACGCGGCCGTCGTCGTCGAGATGGGCGGCCAGGCCCAGCACGCGGTCGGCGAGGGCCTGGACGCTGCCGTCGCGGTAGTACGGGCTCATGGAGCCGGAGTGGTCCAGGACGAGGTAGACGGCGGCCCGCTGACCGGTGAGGCCGTGCTTGGTGAGGGAGACCCCCGCGCTCTTGTAGAGGCTGACCAGCGCGGGCGCCGTCTCCTCCACCTTGCTCAGACTGATCGCGGCCATGTGTCCCGCGCCTCCCCCCGTGTCCCGTGTGTCCCGCTCATCAGGACGCCGGGCGGGGCCGCGCGGTTTCGGACATGTGACGGCGCCTGCCCTGTTGTCCGGTCGGGGACGGGCGGGCAGGCGCCGGCGGTGTTCCGTACGCCGTTGTACGGGACGTCTGTGTCGGCCGCGCGTCAGACCATGAGCGAGCGGTCCGTCGGGCGGATCGGGGCCGGCAGGTCGCTGGCGCCCGTCAGGTGGCGGTCGGCGCCGCGGGCGGCCGAGCGGCCCTCCGCGATCGCCCATACGATGAGCGACTGGCCGCGGCCCGCGTCACCGGCCACGAACACGCCGGGCACGTTGGTCTGGAAGTCGGCGTCGCGGGCGATGTTACCCCGTTCGTCGAGCTCCAGGCCGAACTGCTCGACCAGGCCGTTGTCCCGGTCGGTGCCGGTGAAGCCCATGGCGAGGGTGACCAGCTGGGCCGGGATCTTGCGTTCGGTGCCCGGCTTCTGGGTGAGCTTGCCGTCGGTGAACTCGACCTCGGCCAGGTGCAGCCACTGTACGTTGCCGTCCTCGTCGCCCTCGAAGTGGGTCGTGGAGGCGGAGTAGATCCGCTCGCCGCCCTCCTCGTGGGCCGAGGTGACCTTGTAGAGGATCGGGAAGGTGGGCCAGGGCTGGCCGACCGGGTGCCGCTCCTCGTTGGGGCGGGGCATGATCTCCAGCTGGGTGACGGAGGCCGCGCCCTGGCGGTGGGCGGTGCCCACGCAGTCCGCGCCGGTGTCGCCGCCGCCGATGACGACGACGTGCTTGCCGGCGGCCGAGATCGGCGGGCTGACGTAGTCGCCCTCCTGGACCTTGTTGGCCAGCGGCAGGTACTCCATCGCCTGGTGGACGCCCCTGAGCTCGCGGCCCGGGACGGACAGGTCGCGGGCGGTGGTGGCACCGGCGGCGATGACGACGGCGTCGTAGCGCTTCTTCAGGGCGGTGGCCGAGATGTCGCGGCCGACCTCGACGCCGGTACGGAAGCGGGTGCCCTCCGCGCGCATCTGCTCGATACGGCGGTTGATGTGCCGCTTCTCCATCTTGAACTCGGGGATGCCGTACCGCAGCAGGCCGCCGATGCGGTCGGCGCGCTCGTAGACGGCGACGGTGTGGCCGGCCCGGGTGAGCTGCTGGGCGGCGGCCAGTCCGGCCGGGCCCGAGCCGATGACGGCGACGGTCTTGCCGGACAGGCGCTCGGGGATCTGCGGGGCGACGTCCCCGGTCTCCCACGCCTTGTCGATGATGGAGACCTCGACGTTCTTGATGGTGACCGGCTGCTGGTTGATGCCGAGCACGCACGCCGACTCGCAGGGGGCCGGGCAGAGGCGGCCGGTGAACTCCGGGAAGTTGTTGGTCGCGTGCAGCCGCTCCTGGGCGGCGGCCCAGTCCCCGCGGTAGGCGTAGTCGTTCCACTCGGGGATGAGGTTCCCGAGCGGGCAGCCGTTGTGGCAGAACGGGATGCCGCAGTCCATGCACCGGCTGGCCTGCTTGCTGATGATCGGCAGCAGGGAGCCGGGGACGTAGACCTCGCTCCAGTCCTTGACGCGCTCCTCGACCGGGCGGGAGGTGGCGACCTCGCGGCCGTGGTTCAGAAAGCCCTTCGGATCAGCCATTGATCGCCGCCTCCATCATCTTCTCGGTGATCTCGGTCTCGGACAGACCGTCTCGCTCGGCGGCGTCCTTGGCGGCGAGCACTGCCTTGTACGTACGGGGGATGATCTTGCTGAAGCGGGCGGCGGCGGCTGGCCAGTCGGCGAGCAGCTTCGCGGCGACCGTGGAGCCGGTCTCCTCGGCGTGCCGGCGCACCACGTCGTGCAGCCACCGCAGGTCGGTCTCGTCCGGTGCCTCGACGGCGTCCAGGTTGCCGGCGTTGACGTGGTCGCGGTCCAGGTCGATCACGTAGGCGACGCCGCCGGACATGCCGGCCGCGAAGTTGCGTCCGGTCTCGCCGAGGACCACCGCGTGGCCGCCGGTCATGTACTCGCAGCCGTGGTCGCCCACGCCCTCGGAGACGACCAGCGCGCCGGAGTTGCGGACGCAGAAGCGCTCGCCGGTGCGGCCGCGCAGGAACATCTCGCCGCCGGTGGCGCCGTAGGCGAGGGTGTTGCCCGCGATGACGCTGTACTCGGCGAGGTGGTCGGCGGCGCGGTCGGGGCGGACGACGATCCGGCCACCGGACAGGCCCTTGCCGACGTAGTCGTTGGCGTCGCCCTCCAGGCGCAGGGTGATGCCGCGCGGCAGGAAGGCGCCGAAGGACTGGCCCGCGGAGCCGGTGAAGGTGATGTCGACGGTGTCGTCGGGCAGTCCGGCGCCGCCGAACTTCTTGGTCACCTCGTGGCCGAGCATGGTGCCGACGGTGCGGTTGATGTTGCGGATGGCGACCTGGGCGCGCACCGGCTGGGCGTCGGCCGCGGAACCGGCGGCCAGGGCGTCGGCGGCGAGCCGGATCAGCTCGTTGTCGAGGGCCTTCTCCAGGCCGTGGTCCTGGGCGGTCACCCGGTGGCGGGCGGCGCCCTCGGGCAGCTCGGGCACATGGAACAGCGGTGCCAGGTCCAGGCCCTGCGCCTTCCAGTGGTCGACGGCACGGGTGACGTCGAGGATCTCGGCGTGGCCGACGGCCTCCTCGATGGAGCGGAAGCCCAGCTCGGCGAGGATCTCGCGGACCTCCTCGGCGATGAACTTGAAGAAGTTCACCACGTACTCGGCCTTGCCGGCGAAGCGGTCGCGCAGCACCGGGTTCTGGGTGGCGATGCCGACGGGGCAGGTGTCCAGGTGGCAGACGCGCATCATGACGCAGCCGGAGACGACGAGCGGCGCGGTGGCGAAACCGAACTCCTCGGCGCCCAGCAGCGCGGCGATGACGACGTCGCGGCCGGTCTTGAGCTGGCCGTCGGTCTGGACGACGATCCGGTCGCGCAGGCCGTTGAGCAGCAGGGTCTGCTGGGTCTCGGCCAGGCCCAGTTCCCAGGGGCCGCCCGCGTGCTTGAGCGAGGTCAGCGGGGAGGCGCCGGTGCCGCCGTCGTGGCCGGAGATCAGCACGACGTCCGCGTGGGCCTTGGACACACCGGCCGCGACCGTGCCGACGCCGACCTCGGAGACCAGCTTCACATGGATGCGGGCGGCCGGGTTGGCGTTCTTGAGGTCGTGGATCAGCTGGGCCAGGTCCTCGATGGAGTAGATGTCGTGGTGCGGCGGCGGGGAGATCAGGCCGACGCCGGGCGTGGAGTGCCGGGTCTTCGCCACCCACGGGTACACCTTGTGGCCGGGCAGCTGGCCGCCCTCGCCGGGCTTGGCGCCCTGGGCCATCTTGATCTGGATGTCGTCGGAGTTGACCAGGTACTCGCTGGTCACGCCGAAGCGGCCGGAGGCGACCTGCTTGATGGACGAGCGGCGCGCCGGGTCGTACAGGCGTTCGGCGTCCTCGCCGCCCTCACCGGTGTTGGACTTGCCGCCCAGCTGGTTCATGGCGATGGCGAGGGTCTCGTGCGCCTCCTGGGAGATGGAGCCGTACGACATGGCGCCGGTGGAGAAGCGCTTGACGATCTCGGAGACCGGCTCGACCTCCTCCACGGGGATCGGTGTCCGGCCGGAGGCGCCGTTCTCAGATGTCTTCAGGGCGAACAGGCCGCGCAGGGTCATCAGCCGCTCGGACTGCTCGTTCACGCGGTCGGTGTACTTCTTGAAGATGTCGTAGCGGCCCGAGCGCGTGGAGTGCTGGAGGCGGAAGACGGTCTCCGGGTCGAACAGGTGCGGTTCGCCCTCGCGGCGCCACTGGTACTCGCCGCCGATGTCCAGCGCGCGGTGCGCGGGCGCGATACCGGAGGCCGGGTAGGCCTTGGCGTGGCGGGCGGCGACCTCCCGGGCGATGACGTCGATGCCGACGCCGCCGATCTTGGTGGTGGTGCCGTTGAAGTACTTCTCGACGAAGCCCGCGTCCAGGCCGACGGCCTCGAAGACCTGGGCGCCGCGGTAGGAGGCGACGGTGGAGATGCCCATCTTGGACATGACCTTGAGGACGCCCTTGCCGAGGGCGTAGATCAGGTTGCGGATGGCCTGCTCGGACTCCATGCCGGGCAGGAAGGTGCTGGCCCGGACCAGGTCCTCGACGGACTCCATCGCCAGGTACGGGTTGACGGCGGCGGCGCCGTAGCCGATGAGCAGGGCGACGTGGTGGACCTCGCGGACGTCGCCGGCCTCGACCAGCAGGCCCACGTGGGTGCGCTGCTTGGTGCGGATGAGGTGGTGGTGGACGGCCGCGGTGAGCAGCAGCGACGGGATCGGCGCGTGCTCGGCGTCGGAGTGCCGGTCGGACAGGACGATCAGGCGAGCGCCGTTGTCGATGGCGGCGTCGGCCTCGGCGCAGATCTCGTCGATGCGCGCGGCCAGCGCCTGGCCGCCGCCGGAGACCCGGTACAGACCGGAGAGGGTCGCGGCCTTGAAGCCGGGCATGTCGCCGTCGGCGTTGATGTGGATGAGCTTGGCCAGCTCGTCGTTGTCGATCACCGGGAAGGGCAGGACGACGCTGCGACAGGAGGCCGCGGTGGGCTCCAGCAGGTTGCCCTGCGGGCCGAGCGAGCTGCGCAGCGAGGTGACCAGTTCCTCGCGGATGGCGTCCAGCGGCGGGTTGGTGACCTGCGCGAACAGCTGGGTGAAGTAGTCGAAGAGCAGCCGCGGGCGCTCGGAGAGCGCGGCGATGGGGCTGTCGGTACCCATGGAGCCGATCGGCTCGGCGGCGGCCTTGGCCATCGGCGCGAGGATGACGCGCAGCTCTTCCTCGGTGTAGCCGAAGGTCTGCTGGCGGCGGGTGACCGAGGCGTGGGTGTGCACGATGTGCTCGCGCTCGGGCAGGTCGCCCAGCTCGATCTCGCCGGCTTCCAGCCACTCGGCGTACGGGTTCTCCGCGGCGAGGGACGCCTTGATCTCGTCGTCCTCGATGATGCGGTGCTCGGCGGTGTCCACGAGGAACATGCGGCCGGGCTGGAGGCGGCCCTTGCGCACGACGCGGGCCGGGTCGATGTCGAGGACGCCGACCTCGGAGCCGAGGACGACGAGGCCGTCGTCGGTGACCCAGTAGCGGCCGGGGCGCAGGCCGTTGCGGTCGAGCACGGCGCCGACCTGGGTGCCGTCGGTGAAGGTGACGCAGGCCGGGCCGTCCCAGGGCTCCATCATCGTGGAGTGGTACTCGTAGAAGGCGCGGCGGGCCGGGTCCATGGAGGCGTGGTTCTCCCACGCCTCGGGAATCATCATCAGCACCGCGTGCGGCAGGGAGCGGCCGCCCAGGTGCAGCAGTTCCAGCACCTCGTCGAAGGACGCGGAGTCGGAGGCGTCGGGCGTGCAGACCGGGAAGATCCGGTCGATCGCCTTGTCCTGGCCGCCGAACAGCTCGGAGTGCAGCCGGGACTCGCGGGCGCGCATCCAGTTGCGGTTGCCCTTGACGGTGTTGATCTCGCCGTTGTGGGCGACGAACCGGTAGGGGTGGGCGAGCGGCCAGCTCGGGAAGGTGTTGGTGGAGAAGCGGGAGTGGACGAGGGCGACGGCCGAGGCGAAGCGGCGGTCGGACAGGTCCGGGAAGAACGGCTCCAGCTGGCCGGTGGTGAGCATCCCCTTGTAGACGAGGGTGCGGGAGGACAGCGAGGGGAAGTAGACGCCCGCCTCGCGCTCGGCGCGCTTGCGCAGCACGAACGCCCTGCGGTCCAGCGCGATGCCCTCGCTGGTGCCGTCGCCGACGAAGAGCTGGCGGAAGACGGGCATGGTGGAGCGGGCGGTGGCGCCGAGGAGCGCGGGGGCGACGGGGACCTCGCGCCAGCCGAGGACGGTCAGGCCCTCGTCGGCGGCGATCGTCTCGATCTGTGAGACGGCCTCGGCGGTGCCGTCCTCGGGCAGGAAGGCGATGCCCACGGCGTAGGCGCCGGCGGCGGGCAGTTCGAATCCGGCCACTTCGCGCAGGAACGCGTCGGGCACCTGGGAGAGGATGCCGGCGCCGTCGCCCGAGTCGGGCTCGGAACCGGTGGCGCCGCGGTGCTCCAGGTTGCGCAGCACGGTGAGCGCCTGCTCGACCAGCGCATGGCTCGCCTCGCCGGTGAGGGTGGCCACGAAGCCGACGCCGCAGGCGTCGTGCTCGTTGCGGGGGTCGTACATACCCTGCGCAGCAGGGCGAGCATCCATGAACGACCAGTTTCGGCCGTTCGTGGAGTGCTGGGACGGCTGGCGCGGCGTACGCATCGGCTCTCCCGTCGTCGTCATCTGGCATGTGCTGGTGCCGAGGGACGACGTTGGCCCTCTGCTGAAGTGCGAAATTTGGTGCAGGTTACATGATGGAGCGGGTCCCGGAAAGTGGATACTTCGTTCCAGCATGCGGACACCGTGGGGTCGGCGGCGGGGTCTCCGCGCCCGGCGGTGGAGGTCTCGGCTGGGGGGTCTGCGGGGGTCTGCGGGGGCGGGATCGGTCGGATCCCCGTCCGTCGGCCGGACCCGGGAGGCGGGACGGGCGGCGTCGCACCCGCCCCAGGGGGTGTGCTCCGGGCCTCTTTGCCCACAGCGCTTACGGCTCATGCCCGGTGGTCACACACTCGAAACCAGCGGGAAACGGTTACTTATGCAGTGAAGGGCATAAGTTCCGGTGCCGTCATCCTACGGCCGTTCCGAACGCGGTGCCCAGGGCGTACGTCACACCGGCGGCGGCACCACCCAGGGCAAGCTGCCGCAGACCGCTGTACCACCAGCTCCGCGCGGTCACCTTGGCCACCACCGCGCCGCACGCGAAGAGCCCGGCCAGGGCGAGCAGCACGGCGGGCCACAGCGCGTCGGCACCGAGCAGATAGGGCAGCAGCGGCAGCAGCGCGCCCAGGGCGAAGGAGCCGAACGAGGAGACCGCGGCGACCAGCGGCGAGGGCAGGTCGCCCGGGTCGATGCCCAGCTCCTCGCGGGCGTGGATCTCCAGGGCCTGCTCCGGGTCCTGGGAGAGCTGGCGGGCCACCTCGCGCGCCAGCTCGGGCTGGACGCCGCGCGCCATGTAGAGGGCGGCCAGCTCGTCCTCCTCGTCCTGCGGGTGCTTGCGCAGCTCGCGCCGCTCGACGTCCAGCTCGGCCTCGACCAGCTCCCGCTGGGAGGCGACGGAGGTGTACTCGCCGGCCGCCATGGAGAAGGCACCGGCGGCCAGACCGGCGAACCCGGTGAGGACGATGGTGTGGTGGCTCACCGCGCCGCCCGCGACACCGGTCATCAGGGCCAGGTTGGAGACCAGGCCGTCCATCGCCCCGAAGACCGCCGGGCGCAGCCAGCCGCCGTTCACATCGCGGTGCGTGTGGTTGTCCCGGTGCGCCTCGTGCAGGGTCGCTTCGGTGTCGAGGATGGCCATGAGAGTCCCCCAGAATGCTTAGGCAAGGCTTGCTTTTGGACTGGTTCTACTTTTCGACAACACCGAATCTACGCCCCGTCATTCCGCGCCGCCAGCAAGGAAAGGCTGGGCTAACCTGCGGCTTTACCTGACTTTGCTCATTCGTGCGAGGTCCTGCCCAGATGTCGTACGGGTGACAGCGGGCCGCTCCAGGCTGCGACCGGACCGCCGCCGGGGACACCTGTCCAAAGCACCCGGAGGGTCCGAGGGGTCCACAGGATCCGCAGGGGCCGCAGGGTCCACAGGGGTTCTGCGCCCTTCGCCGGGCGCCGTGGAGAGGAGAGCCCGCGATGGCCTCGACCGCCGGCGTCCCCCCGGCCCGCGTGTGCGACCGGGCACGCGGCGCACTGCTCGGCCTCGCCGTCGGGGACGCCCTCGGCGCGCCCGCGGAGAACCTGAGACCCTCCGAGATCCGCGCCCGCTGGGGCCGGATCACCGGCTACGTCGCCGCCCGCCCGGCCGGGACCGACGACACCGAGTACGCCCTCTTCAGCGGGCTGCTGCTCGCCCGCCACGGCTCCGCGCTCACCCCCGCGCACGTGGAGGCCGCCTGGCACGAGCACATCACCGTCCGCGCCGAGGGACCCTTCCGCGGCGCGGGCTTCAGCGAGCGCGGCACCCTGGAGAACCTCCGCCGGGGCCTGGCGGCGCCCGTCTCCGCCCAGCACCGGCACGCCTGGAGCGACGGCCTGGCGATGCGGGCGGCGCCCTTCGGGGTGTTCGCCGCCGGGCGCCCCGCGGAGGCGGCCCGCCTGGTGGCGGTCGACGGCTCGGTCAGCCACGAGGGCGAGGGCATCCACGGCGGCCGGGCCGTGGCGGCGGGGGTGGCGGCGGCCATGGCGGGCGCGCCGCCGGTCGCGGTCGTGGCCGCCGCGCTGGCCGTCGTACCGGACGACTCCTGGACGGCCCGCTCGCTGCGCCGGGCGGCGGCCGCCGCCCACCGCGGCGAACGCGCGATCCGCTCCGCCGTCGTCATCGCCGGCTATCCGTGGTCCGACCTGGCCCCCGAAGCGGTCGCCCTCGCCTTCGGCGCGTACGCCGCCGCCGACGGCGACTTCCGCGACGCCGTCCTCACCGCCGTCAACATGGGCCGCGACGCCGACACCACGGCCGCGGTCGCGGGCGCCCTGGCCGGCGCGACCCAGGGCGTGGCCGCCGTCCCCGAGGACTGGGCGGCGGCCATCGGCCCGGCCCGCGGCACCTGTCTGCCCTCGGTGGCGGGGCGGCACGTACTGGAGGTGGCGGACCTGCTGGTGACCCGGGCGGTGCTCGACCCGGGCGGCGGAGGGGGCGCGGGGCCGGAGGCCGGTACGGGTCCGGAGGCCGGTACGGGCCTGGAGGCCGGTACCGGGCCGACCGGTGCGGGTCCGGACGCCGACGCAGGCCCGCATGCCGGTGCGGGCCAGGGCACCGCAGCAGGCCGGGGCGCCGCCGCGGGGCCGGGGGCCGGAAGCGGTACGGGGGCCGGGAGCGGTACGTCTGCCGGAATCGGCTCGGGTATTGGAATCGGCTCGGGTGCCGGTACGGGCCGGGGCGCGGGGCCCGTCCCCGTACGCCCCGCGCGGACCGCGTCCACCCCCTCGGCACCCTCGGCGCCCCCTGCTCCGGTGGGCCGCCCCGCCACCGGCGCGGTACGCCCCGACGCCGCCCCCGCCCGCTCCGCCACGGCCGGGAGCCCGGGGCACGGGACCGCCGGACCCGCCCGGCCCGCTGCCGAGCGCGCGGGCCACGACACCGCCGTACCCGCGCACGGCGTCCGTTCCCCCGCCGCCGGGCCCGCGCGGGACGGCCGTTCCGCACCTCCGCGACCCGCACCCCCGCGACCCGCGCCCGCCCTGCCCGGGTCCGCTCCGGCATCCGGGCCGCCCGCCCCGGCCGTCGTCACCCCCGGCCGCCGGGGCGCCGACGCCCCGCTCGCCACGCGGCCCGCCGGGGAGGGCGGGGCGGAACCGGACCGGGAGACCGGCGCACCGCCCCGCTCCCCGGGGGCGGTGCCCGTGCCGGGGCCGCTCGCCGGGACCGGCGCGTACGCGCTGACCGCCGACGAGGGCGAGGCGGGGCAGTGAGCGGGCGGCGGATCGAGGGGCTGCTGCTGGGGCTCGCGGCGGGGGACGCCGCCGGCTGGCCGTCCGCGCGGCACCGGGCGGCCCGGATGCCGGAGTGGACCCGGCGGCTCACCCGCGAGCTGGACACCTTCGCCGAGGAGAACGCGACGACCACGCTGCCGGTGCCCGTGGCGCTGAACCAGTCCCCCGAACCGCTGCGCCTTGGCCCCTCCGACGACGCCGAGTGGGCGGTGTTCGCGGCGGAGGCCGTGCTGCGGGCCGGGGACGACGGCGCGCTCGGCGACCTCAGCCGGGACCGCCGGACGCGCGCCGCGATCGACCTCACCTGGAACGCCGTGGCGGCCGAGGTCGCCGCGGCGGCCGGACGCGCCGCCGAGATCGAGTCGGCGGTGCTGCCGCTGCGGGCCCGCATCTCCGTCCGGGCGGGCCTCGGCAACCTGGCCACCGGGCTGCGCCCGCCCGCCACCGGCCACGACAACCCGCACTACTTCGACGACGCCGCCTGCGTACGGGCCTGCGCCCTGGCCGTGGCCCACCCCGGCGACCCCCGGCGCGCCGCCGGCCTGGCCGAGTTCGACGCCCGCTACACCCAGGACGGCGACGGCGTGCACGGCGCCCGCGCGATGGCGGCGGCGCTCTCCCTGGCGCTCACCGGGTCCGGGACCGGCGCCTGCGTGTCGGCCGCGCTCGCCGAACTCCCCGACGGCACCGAGATCGGCCGCAACGCACGGCACGCGCTGAGGCTGGCCGCGGACTGCGCGGACGCCTTCGCGCTGGTGCCGCTGCTGGAGCACGAGATCGTGGACCACGTCTACAGCTACGGCGTCGCCGCCGCCGAGACCGTCCCGGTGGCGCTCGCCCTGGCCACGGCGGCGGACGGCCGGATCGCGCGGGCGCTGCCCGCCGCCGCCTGCCTGTCCCGGGTCGCCGACTCCGCGCCCGCCCTGACCGGCGCGCTCACCGGCGCGCTGGAGGGCGCGGCGGCGATCCCCGGGCCCTGGCGGGACGCCTGCCGCACCCTGTCCGGCTGTGTGCTGCCCCGCCTCACCGGCACCGACCTCGTGGAACTCGCCGGACTCCTGGAAGCCGTACAACCGGCCCCGCCAGGAGGATGATTCGGGGCATGACGCCCAGAGAAGAAGAAACCGCCGATCCGGGAGCGGGTCTGGACGAGCGGATCACCGGCGCCCTGGTCGGCGCCGCCGTCGGCGACGCGCTCGGCGGGCCCGTCGAGGGCTACTCCCCCGAGCAGATCGCCGAGCGGCACGGCGGCCGGGTGCACGGGATCGTCGGCCCCTGGCACGGCGACGCCTGGCCCACCGCCCGCCCGCTCGCGCCCTACCACAAGGGCGACGGGCACGTCACCGACGACACCCTGATGACCCACGCGCTGGTACGGGTGTACGCGCGGGTCCGCGACCACCTCGACGCCTACGCCGTCGCAGACCACCTGGTCCCGGACCTGATGACCAACCCGCGCTGGATCCCCGAGCTGGAGCGCGAGGCGCTGCCGCTGCACCGGGTGTTCCTGGCGGAGAAGTGGCTGGTCACGCGGCTGCACTACGGCCACGTCGACCCGCGCGAGGCGGGCGTCGGCAACATCGTCAACTGCGGTGCCGCGATGTACATGGCGCCGGTCGGCCTGGTCAACGCGGGCGATCCGCGGGCCGCGTACGCGGAGGCGCTGGACGTCGCGGGCGCCCACCAGTCCTCCTACGGCCGGGAGGCGGCGGGCGTGCTCGCGGCCGGGGTGGCGGCGGCCTGCTCGCCGGGAGCGAGTGCCGAGTCGGTCGTGTCGGCCTGTCTGTCCCTGGCCAAGGACGGCACCCGGGCGGCGATCGAGGACGTCCGCGCGGCGGCCCGCCGCTGCCCGGACATCGAGTCGGCGCTCGGCGCGCTGCGGGCGGCGGTCGCCCCGTACGACACGGTCGGCCCGGACTACCGCAGCCCCTCGCTGGGCGCGCGCCGCCCGTCCCGGCTGCACGCGATCGAGGAACTGCCCGTCGCGCTGGGCCTGCTGCTGGTGGCGCGCGGCGACTACCGGCGGGCCGTCCTCGGCGCGGTGAACTACGGCCGCGACTGCGACTCCATCGCCACCATGGCCGGGGCGCTGGCCGGGGCGCTGGGCTCCCCGGTGCCCGAGGACTGGGCGAAGGCGGTGGGCGAGGCCAGCCGCCTGGACCTGTGGGAGCCCGCGCGCACGCTGACCGCGGTGGCGCGCGAGGTCTTCACCGAGGACGTACGCCGACGGCGGGCGCACGAGCGGGCGTTCGCCCTGCTGGGAGGTGCGGGATGCTCCGACTGACCTGGGTGCAGCCGGAGGACCTGCTCGGCCACGAGCTGCGCCAGGCGGCCCAGGACGGCCGTGAACCGGCGGCGGTGGCCGCGCGGTGGCGGGCGGCGGGCGGCCCCGACGCACCGGCGCGCGCCGGTGCCTCGCCGGAGCCCGTCTCACGCTATCTGCGGCTGCTGGCCGAGGACCTGCTGGACGAACTGGCCGAGCTGCCCAGCCGGCTGGCCGAGGCGGAGCCCACCGGGCCGGCCGCGATCAGGGCGCTGTGCCCCGACTGGCCCGGCCGCGCCCCGCGCCCGGGGGCCGCGCCCGCCGTCGAACGCTTCGAGGCCGCCTGGCTGGGCCGGGCCGCGGGCTGTCTGCTGGGCAAGCCGGTGGAGAAGCTCCCGCTGGCGGGCATCCGGCAGCTCGCGCGCGCCACCGGCAACTGGCCGCTGAGCACCTGGTTCACCGCCCGGGGCGTGCCCGAGGACCTGGCCGCCGCCCACCCCTGGAACCGCCGTTCGGCGGCCACCTGCCTCGCCGAGAACATCGACGGCATGCCCGAGGACGACGACCTCGACCATCCGCTGCTCGGTCTGCTCCTGCTGCGCCGCCACGGCCGCGGCTTCACCACCGCCGACCTCGCCCGCCTGTGGCTGGACGAGCTGCCCGCGGGCCGTACCTTCACCGCCGAACGCGTCGCCTACCGCAATCTGCTGCTCGGCATCGAACCGCCGCGCACCGCCCGCCACCGCAACCCCTTCCGCGAGTGGATCGGCGGCCTCATCCGCGCCGACGTGCACGGCTGGACCAACCCGGGCGATCCAGGGGCCGCCGCGGAGCAGGCGTACCGGGACGCCGCCCTCACCCACACCGGGAACGGCGTCTACGCCGCGATGTTCGCCGCCGCCGTGATCGCCGCCGCCACGAGCGGCGCCCACGACGTGCACGCCTGCCTGGCCGCCGGGCTGCGGGTGGTGCCGCCCGGCTCCCGGCTGGCCCGCGCGGTGCGGCACGCGGTCCGGCTGGCCGGTGCCCACGCGGACTTCGACACCGTCGTGGACGAACTGCACACGGCGCACGCCGGGTACCACTGGGTGCACGCCGTGCCGAACACCGCGCTGATCGCCGCCGCCCTCACCCATGCCGACGGCGACTTCACCGGCTCCATCTGCCGGGTGGTGTCGGGCGGCTGGGACACCGACTCCAACGGCGCCACCGCCGGATCGGTCGCCGGGCTGCTCGCCGGGTCCCCCGCCGCGCTCCCCGACCGCTGGACCGCCCCGCTCAAGAACCGGCTCGCCACTACCGTCGCCGACTTCGACGGCACCGGCTTCGACGCGCTGGCCCGGCTCACCCGTCAGGAGGCGTCCCGCCCATGACGCCCGACCCCGATGCCACCGAGGCGCACACCACCGGCCCGCGGGACACCGCGCCGCCGCACACCGCGCCGCCCGACACCGCGCCGCCCGACACCGCGCCGCCGCTCACCGGGCTGCGCGTCCTGGACCTCGCCACCCTGTTCGCCGGGCCCATCGCGGCCATGATGCTCGGCGACTTCGGCGCCGAGGTCATCAAGGTCGAGCATCCGGCCAGGCCCGACCCCGCCCGGGGCCACGGCCCGGCGAAGAACGGCGTCGGCCTGTGGTGGAAGCTGCTCGGCCGCAACAAGCGCGCCATCACCCTGGACCTGTCCCGCCCCGGCGGCCGGGCCACCCTGCTGCGGCTCGCCGCGACCGCCGACGTGATCGTGGAGAACTTCCGCCCCGGCACCCTGGAGCGCTGGGAGCTGGGCTGGCCGGAACTCTCGGCGGCCAATCCGCGCCTGGTGCTCGCCCGGGTCACCGGCTTCGGCCAGTTCGGCCCGTACGCGTCCCGGCCCGGCTTCGGCACCCTGGCGGAGGCGATGAGCGGCTTCGCCGCGATCACCGGGGAGCCGGACGCGCCGCCCACGCTGCCGCCCTTCGGGCTCGCCGACTCCATCGCCGGGCTGGCCACGGCGTACGCCGTGCTGACCGCGCTGGCGGCCCGCGAGCGCACCGGCCGGGGGCAGATCGTCGACATGGCGATCATCGAACCCATCCTGACCGTGCTGGGCCCGCAGCCCCTCTGGTACGACCAGCTCGGCTACGTCCAGCCGCGCACCGGCAACCGCACCCAGAACAACGCCCCGCGCAACACCTACCGCACCGCGGACGGCACCTGGGTGGCGGTCTCCGCCTCGGCGCAGTCGGTGGCCGAGCGGGTGCTGCGCCTGGTGGGGCGCCCGGAGCTGACCGCCGAGCCGTGGTTCGCGACCGGTTCCGGGCGGGCGGCGCACGCCGACCTCCTCGACGAGGCGGTCGGCGGCTGGATCGCCCGGCACACCCGCACCGAGGTCATGGCCGCCTTCGAGAAGGCCCAGGCCGCCATCGCGCCGATCCAGGACGTCCGGGACGTGGTCGCCGACCCGCAGTACCAGGCGCTGGGCACCCTCACCACCCTGTTCGACCCGGAGCTGGGCCGGATGCGCATGCAGAACGTGCTGTTCCGGCTCTCCGACACCCCGGGCGCGATCCGCTGGGCGGGCCGGCCGCACGGCGCCGACACCGAGGCGGTCCTGGCCGAGCTGGGCCTCACCCCGGAGGAAGTGGCCGCGCTGCGCGCGGAGGGCGTCCTGTGACGGTCACCGCCGCCTTCCCGCTGACCTGGCTCTACGCCCCCGGCGACCGCCCGCGGGTGGTCGCCAAGGCCCTCGCCTGCGGGGCCGACGTGGTCGTGGTCGACCTGGAGGACGCGGTCGCCCCGGACCGCAAGGAGTACGCCCGCGCCGCCACCGCGGAACTCCTGACCGAGCCGCCGCCGGTCCCCGTCCATGTGCGGGTCAACGCCCTGGACGGGCCGCTGGCCGCCGCCGATCTGGCCGCCGTCGCCGCCCGGCCGGGCCTGGCCGGGCTGCGGCTGCCCAAGGTGACGTCGGCGGAGCAGGTGGTGCGGATCGCGCGGCGGACGGAGCAGGGCGGCCCCGGCGGCGCACCGGACGGCGCGGGGGCCGCCGGGCACGGCGCGGGGCCGCCGCTGTACGCGCTGCTGGAGAACGCCCTGGCCGTCGAGCAGGCGTACGCCATCGCCTCGGCGCACCCGTCCCTGCGCGGTGTCTCGATCGGCGAGGCCGACCTCCGCGCCGACCTCGGGGTGCGCCAGGACACCGGGCTCGACTGGTGCCGGGCCCGGGTCGTCGTCGCCGCGCGCGCGGCGGGGCTGGCCCCGCCCGCGCAGTCCGTGCACCCCGACATCCGTGATCTGGAGGGGCTGGCGGCCTCCTGCGCGCACGGCCGCTCGCTGGGCTTCCTCGGCCGGGCGGCCATCCATCCCCGGCAGCTCCCCATCATCGAGCGCGCCTATCTGCCGACCGACCGCGAGCTGGAGGAGGCCGAGACCGTCGTCAAGGCGGCCACCATGGATCCGGGCGCCCAGGCCCTCGCGGACGGCCGTTTCATCGACGCGGCGGTGGTCGCGGCGGCGCGGCGCACCCTGGCGCTGGCCCGCCGCTGCTGACCGGGCGGCCGCCGGTCCCGCGCACGCGAAGGGCGCCCCCGGGACGGGAGCGCCCTGCCGCGCACAGGACCGGCGGCCGGCCAGGACGACCGCGCGGCCGCGGCGGTCAGCCCTTCTTGGCCGTACCCGCCTCGTCCTTCACCCCGGCCTCCGCCGGGGCCTCCTCGGCCGCACCGGTCGCGTCCGCGTCCCCCGCCTTGCCGGTGGGCCCGGCCGCGTCGTCGGCGGTGTCGCCGGGGGTGTGGGTGTCCTGCTTGTCCTTCTCGGGCTTGTCCTTCTCGGCCCGGTCCGCGGTGCCGTCCGCGGCGGAGGCGGTCGTGCCGGTCTCCGTCCCGGCCGCCGTCCCGTCCTCGGCGGGCAGGCCGCGCTCGACCTGGAGTTCGCGGCCCGGCCGCTTCTTCGACGAGATCCAGATGTAGGCCACGGCGAGCAGGAAGACCAGCAGGGCCGTCCAGTCGTTCAGCCGCAGGCCCAGGATGTGGTGGGCGTCGTCGACGCGCATGTACTCGATCCAGCCGCGGCCCAGGCAGTACGAGGCGACGTACAGGGCGAACGCCCGGCCGTGGCCCAGCTTGAAGCGGCGGTCGGCCCAGATCACCAGGAAGCCGACGCCGACGCACCACAGGGACTCGTAGAGGAAGGTCGGGTGGTAGTACCCGGGGACCCGGCCGTCCGTGGTCGAGGTGATGTGCAGCGCCCAGGGGACGTGGGTCTCCCGGCCGTACAGTTCCTGGTTGAACCAGTTGCCCCAGCGGCCCAGCGCCTGCGCGAAGGCGATGCCCGGCGCCACCGCGTCGGCGTACGCGGGCATCGGCACACCGCGGCGGCGGGCCCCGATCCACGCGCCGAGCGCGCCCAGCGCGATGGCACCCCAGATGCCGAGGCCGCCCTCCCACACCTTGAAGGCGTTCACCCAGTCACGGCCCTCGCCGAAATACAGCTCGTAGTCCGTGATCACGTGGTAGAGCCGACCGCCCACCAGGCCGAACGGGACGGCCCAGACGGCGATGTCGGCCACCGTGCCGGCCCGCCCGCCACGGGCGATCCAGCGCTTGTTGCCGAGCCAGACGGCTACGAAGACGCCGATGATGATGCAGAACGCGTAGCCGCGCAGCGGAAGGGGACCGAGGTACACCACTCCGTGCGACGGGCTGGGAATGTAGGCAAGTTCCATGGCAGGGTCGACGCTACCGCAGCCGGAGCGGGGCCAGGACGAGCAGCCCGGCTACGGGTCCATAACGGGCCGCCGCCCGGCGGCGGCACCGCCCGGGGACACACCCGGCCCTCACCGGACCCTTACCCGCGCCTTGCCCCGCTCCCGTCCGGACCGTGCTCATCCCTTGTCCGCCGCTTCGACCTGCTGCTTGAGCCTGGCCGGGGTCATCGACCGGTCCTCCAGGATGTTCTTGCCGTTGAGCAGGACGGTCGGGGTGCCCGAGAAGCCGCCGGACTGGAACGCCCGGTGGGACTTGTCGACCCAGCTGTCGTGCGTCCCCTTGTCGACACAGGCGCGGAAGGCCGGGGTGTCCAGGCCCTTCACCTTGCCTGCCAGCCGGATCAGCGCGGCGTTGTCGGCGAAGGCGTCGTCCGTCTCCTTGGGCTGGTTGTCGTAGAGCACGTCGTGGAAGGCCGGGAAGTGCCCGGCGTCCTGGGCGCAGGCCGCCGCGTTGGCCGCGCGCAGCGAGCCGCTGCCGCCGAGGTTGCCGTCGATCAGGCGCACCAGGTGGTACTCGACGCGGAGCTTGCCGGAGTCGACGAGGGAGTGCACCGTCGGCCGGTACGCCGCCTCGAACGCCTGGCAGGCCGGGCAGCGGAAGTCCTCCCACACGGTGAGCGTCGACCGGGCGCCGTCCTTGCCGACCGGGATCGCGAGACCGTCCTTGCCCTGCGCGCCCGAGGGCGCCGCGACCGGGCCCGCGCCGCTGCTGCTCTTGTCCTTGCCGGAGTTCGCGGCGAGCACGCCGATCACCGTCGCCAGGGCCAGTACACAGACCACACTGGCGGCCACGATCAGCGTGCGCCGACGCCGCTCGGAGGCCTTCTGCTTCTCGCGCTGGACCGCCAGCCGCTGCCGGGCGGTGCGCTTCGCGTCATGGTTCTTCTCGCTCACACCCCCAGAACGAACCGGGGAGGCGCAATGCGCCTCCCCGGTCCCAGGTCCACCCGTTCGAGTGACCGAATGTTCTGCTGTGTCCGTTCTGCGGCGTCCGCCGCGCGGCGCCGCGCGTCCGGCTACGCCTGGCCGCGCACCCCGCGGGCCAGTTCGCCGGCCAGTTCCCGGACGGCCTCGACACCGGCGGCGGCGTCCGGGGCGTCCAGCATCCGCTTGACGAACGCCGAGCCGACGATGACACCGTCGGCGAAGCCCGCGACCTCCGCGGCCTGGGCCGGGGTGGAGACGCCGAGCCCGACGCAGACGGGCAGTCCCGTGCCCGTGCCGCGGGTGCGCCGCACCAGGTCCTGGGCCTGCGCGCCGACCGACTCGCGGGTGCCGGTGACCCCCATGAGCGAGGCGGCGTAGACGAAGCCGGAACCGGCGGCGGTGATCTCGGTGAGCCGTTCGTCCTTGCTGCTGGGCGCCACCACGAAGACGGTCGCCAGACCGTGCTTGTCGGCGTGCTCGCGCCACAGCGCGGACTCCTGCACGGGCAGGTCGGGCAGGATGCACCCGGCGCCGCCCGCGTCGGCCAGCTCGGCGGTGAACCGCTCCACGCCGTAGCGGTCGATGGGGTTCCAGTACGTCATGACCAGGACCGGCTTGCCGGTGGCCGCGTGCGCCTCGCGGACCGTGCGCATGACGTCCGCGATCCGCACACCGCCGCGCAGGGCGATGTCGTCGGCGGTCTGGATGACCGGGCCGTCCAGGACCGGGTCGCTGTGCGGCAGCCCGACCTCCACGACGTCGGCGCCGCCGTCGAAGACGGCCTTGATCGCCTCGATGCCGCCGTCCACGGTCGGGAAGCCCGCCGGGAGGTAGGCGATGAGCGCGGCGCGGTCCTCGGCGCGGGCGGCGGCGAGGGTGTCCGACAGAAGCTGGATGGTGCCGCTCACTTGGCGTCCCCCTCGATCTCGGCGGTGTCGGCCGCGTCGGCGGCCACCTCGGCGTCGGCGTCGTACAGGCCGAAGTAGCGGGCGGCGGTGTCCATGTCCTTGTCGCCGCGCCCGGAGAGGTTGACCACGAGCAGCCCGTCCGGGCCCAGCTCCCGGCCGACCTCCAGGGCGCCGGCCAGCGCGTGGGCGCTCTCGATGGCCGGGATGATGCCCTCGGTGCGCGACAGCAGGCGCAGCGCCTGCATGGCGGCGTCGTCGGTGACGGCGCGGTACTCGCCGCGGCCGGAGTCCTTGAGGTAGGAGTGCTCGGGGCCGATGCCCGGGTAGTCGAGCCCGGCCGAGATGGAGTACGGCTCGGTGATCTGGCCCTCGTCGTCCTGGAGGACGTAGGAGCGGGAGCCGTGCAGCACGCCCGGCTCGCCCGCGGTCAGGGTCGCCGCGTGCTCGCCGCTCTCCACGCCGTGCCCGGCCGGCTCGCAGCCGATCAGGCGGACGCCGGTGTCGGGGATGAAGGCGTGGAAGAGGCCGATGGCGTTGGAGCCGCCGCCGACGCACGCGACGGCGGCGTCCGGCAGCCGTCCGGCGCGCTCCAGGAGCTGGCGGCGCGCCTCGACGCCGATGACCCGGTGGAAGTCGCGGACCATGGCCGGGAAGGGGTGCGGACCGGCGACGGTGCCGAACAGGTAGTGGGTACGGTCGACGTTGGCGACCCAGTCGCGGAACGCCTCGTTGATGGCGTCCTTCAGGGTGCGGCTGCCGGACTTCACGGCCACGACCTCGGCGCCGAGCATGCGCATCCGGGCCACGTTCAGGGCCTGCCGCTCGGTGTCGATCTCGCCCATGTAGACCGTGCAGTCCAGGCCGAACAGGGCGCAGGCGGTGGCGGTGGCGACGCCGTGCTGGCCGGCGCCGGTCTCCGCGATCACCCGCGTCTTGCCCATGCGCTTGGTGAGCAGCGCCTGGCCGAGCACGTTGTTGATCTTGTGGGAGCCGGTGTGGTTCAGGTCCTCGCGCTTGAGGAACACCCGGGCGCCGCCCGCGTGTTCGGCGAAGCGGGGCACCTCGGTCAGGGCGCTGGGCCGGCCGGTGTAGTGGACGAGCAGATCGTCCAGCTCACGGGCGAAGGCGGGGTCGGCCTTCGCCTTGTCGTACTCGACGGCGACCTCGTCCACGGCGGCGACCAGGGCCTCCGGGATGAACTTGCCGCCGTACGCGCCGAAGTAGCCCTCGGCGCTGGGGACCTGACCGTCCTGGTCGGGGAAGAAGAATTCGCTGGGCATGCCAGAACCTCACGGTGAGTGCGTGGGACAACACTGTGCGCCGTGGGGGCGGGACGGCGTCCGGCGGCGGGCCGGACGCGGTTGCTCGCGCCCCGTCAGGGGCGCTGCCATCGGCGGCCGTTGACCTGCCCCGGTTCGGCACCGATGACGTACCGGACGCGTCGGCCGTGCACCCGCCGCGCCGGGGCGCGGCAGCCCCGGGGGCGGCAGCCGCGCGCCAGGCGCGCGTGCCGGTCGGCGGTCGTCATGGTGAGCGTCATCGGTGCCCAGCCTACCGGCGGCTCAGCCGCGGCCGTGCCGCAGTGCGGGGTGCGCCCCGGCGGCCACCAGGTCGGCGACGGCCGTCCTCGGGTCGCGGCCGGTGACCAGGGACTCGCCGACCAGGACGGCGTCGGCCCCGGCGTTGGCGTAGGCGATCAGGTCGTGCGGGCCGCGGACCCCGGACTCGGCGACCTTGACGATGCTGTCCGGGATCTCCGGCGCGACGCGCTCGAAGGTGTCGCGGTCGACCTCCAGCGTCCGCAGGTTGCGCGCGTTGACGCCGATCACCTTGGCACCGGCGTCCACGGCGCGCTCGACCTCGTCCTCGTCGTGGACCTCCACGAGCGGGGTGAGCCCGATGGACACGGCGCGCTCGATCAGCGACTCCAGGGCCGGCTGGTCGAGGGCGGCGACGATCAGCAGGGCGAGGTCGGCGCCGTAGGCGCGGGCCTCCCACAGCTGGTACGACGTGACGATGAAGTCCTTGCGCAGCACGGGGATGTCCACCCGGGCGCGGACGGCCTCCAGGTCGGCGAGCGAGCCGCCGAAGCGGCGCTGCTCGGTGAGGACCGAGATGACGGAGGCGCCGCCCGCCTCGTAGTCGGCGGCGAGTCCGGCCGGGTCGGCGATCGCGGCCAGCGCGCCCTTGGACGGGCTGGAGCGCTTGACCTCGCAGATCACCTTGACGCCGTCGCCGCCGAGCGCGGCGAGCCCGTCCTTGGCGGCCGGTGCCTTCGCCGCGCGCTCCTTGAGCTCGTCGAGGCTGACGCGCGCCTGCCGCTCCGAAAGGTCGGCACGGACTCCGTCGATGATCTCGTCGAGCACACTCACGCGAGCGGCCCCCTTCCAGACGGTGGGATGTTCCAGCGGGTCGAGCGGCCTCCGGCGGGCCGCCTGCGGCGGATCGTGCGGATCTGACGGATCTGGCGGATCAAGCGGGCGGAACCGGTGGTCACTGCGATGGTATCCGCAGGAGGGGCGAGGGCTCACATCCGGCCGACCGCGGTCCCATTACCTGGACAGACACCGGACGATCAAGGGTGGAGCCAGCCGCCGAACGGCAGGTTCCGGACAACGGCGAAGAGCGCGAACAGGGCGCCCAGGCTCCACAGGAGCGCCGGGGGCGGCGCGAGACGCAGGGGGCGCCCGCGGATCGCGTGGACGGTCCACAGCGTCCACAGCACGGCGAAGGCCAGATAGCCGAGGACGGCCGGGGCGTTGTCCCGCAGGGCCGTGAGGAGGTCGCCGTGGGCGAAGGCGTGGGCGCTGCGCAGTCCGCCGCAGCCGGGGCAGTACAGGCCGGTGAGGCGCAGCAGCGGGCAGGCGGGGTAGTGCCCCGGCTCGCCGGGGTCCACCACCGCGACGTACGCGAAGGCACCGGCGACGGCCGCGAGCACCGCGCCGGGTACGGCGAGCCGTCCGAGCACCTGCCCGGGGCGCGCTCCGGGGGCCGTCCCGCCGTCGCGGGCGCCCCGGGGGCCGGGGACGGGCGTCCGGCCGCGCGGCGCCCGGTGACTGTCTGCGTTCACCTGTCGCATTCTGCCCGCGGCGCGGCCTGCGCGCGCGGGATGCGCGGCGGGCACGTCGCGCACACGCGTGAGGGGCGGCTGCCGGCCGCCCCTTCCCGTCGTGCCCGTCGTGCCGCGCGGTGCGCCGCGAGGCTGTCAGCCCTTGGCACCGGCCGGGGCGCCCTTGACGGCCACCTGGTGCACCGGGTGCTCGTTCTTCTGGCCCATGCCCATCAGGCGCATGACGCCGCCGACGACACCGCCGAGCAGCACGATGCCCATGCTGACCCAGAAGCCGACGGGCTGGGCCATCACCATGAAGGCGCCACCGGCGCAGAAACCGATGAAGGCGATGATGACACCGGTCCAGGCGGCCGGGGTGTGACCGTGGCTGCTGCCCGCCATGACTTGCTCCTCGTTGCTTGTGCGTCGCTTGTACGTCGCTCGTGCGGCGCCGGTACGGATCCGAGCCGGATGCTCGGTTCCATTGTCCCGTACGCGTGCACGCGACGTGAGCGGGGGTCGCTCCTCGCGACCCGTTTCATCCCATCGGGAAGGCGGACCGGCCGGGCGGCGGTCAGGCGGGGCCCGTGCCGGTCGGGTCCTCGCCGCGGTCGAGGGCCTTCCAGAGGTCCTCGGGCCGGTCGGGGTCGAGGGGCTTGGCCGCGCGGGGGCGCGGCGCGCCGGAGCGTTCGTAGCGGCCGGACATCGCGGGCCACGACCTGCCGTAGCGCAGGGCCAGCAGCCCGGCGAGCAGGAGCAGCACGCCGCCGGCCACGGCGACGTAGGGCCAGCCGGTGTGACTGAGCGAGGCGGCGGTCGCGGCGGTGTCGCCGGAGGCCTGCGCGGCCTTCTCGTCGAGCGCGCCGTCGTCGGAGGCGCCGTTGAGGGCGGCGGCGACGGTGCCCGCGCCGGAGAGCGCGAGCAGGGCGGCGACCAGCACGCGCCCGGAGCGGCGGACCGCGAAGACGGCGACCAGCGCGGCCAGTCCCACGACGGCGAGCGCCGCGGGCACGCCCGTGATGTCGCTGCCCCTGGCGGTCAGCGGGAAGGCCCCGCCGGCCACCGAGGCGGTGCCCTCCGCCCAGCGCTGCCGGGAGGCCAGCAGCGCCACGGCGGCGCCGGCCGCCCCGCACAGCAGGGCGACGGCGAGGCTGCGGCGGCCGGAGCGGGCGGCGGCGGCCTCGGGACGGGGGTGAGGTACGGCAGTCACGTGCTCCACTATCGCGTGCGCGGCGGGCGGAGCGTCACCCGGGGTTCCGTGAGATGCGCCCCACCGGCCTGGCGCGCCGCCCGCAGCCGCCCTACGGGGCCAGCCGGTTGGCGGTGTGGACCGCGCGCAGCACGGCGGCGGCCTTGTTGCGGCACTCCATGTCCTCGGCGACCGGGTCGGAGTCGGCGACGATGCCCGCGCCCGCCTGGACGTAGGCGGTGCCGTCGCGCAGCAGCGCGGTGCGGATGGCGATGGCGGTGTCGGAGTCCCCGGCGAAGTCGAGGTAGCCGACGCAGCCGCCGTACAGGCCGCGCCGGGAGGGTTCGAGCTCGTCGATGATCTGGAGGGCGCGCGGCTTGGGCGCGCCGGACAGGGTGCCGGCCGGGAAGCAGGCGGTGAGCACGTCGAAGGCGGTGCGGCCGGGGGCGACGCGGCCGGTCACGGTGGAGACGATGTGCATCACGTGCGAGTAGCGCTCGATGGACATGAAGTCGACGACCTCGACGGAGCCCGGTTCACAGACCCGGCCCAGGTCGTTGCGGCCGAGGTCGACGAGCATCAGGTGCTCGGCGCGCTCCTTGGGGTCGGCGAGGAGTTCGTCGGCGAGGGCCTGGTCCTGCTGCGGGGTGGCGCCGCGCGGCCGGGTGCCGGCGATGGGGTGGACCATGGCCCGCCCGTCCTCCACCTTGACCAGCGCCTCGGGCGAGGAGCCGACGACGTCGAAGCCGTCGAGGCGGAACAGGTACATGTACGGCGAGGGGTTGGTGGCCCGCAGCACCCGGTAGACGTCCAGGGCGCTCGCGGTGCACGGCGTCTCGAACCGCTGCGAGGGCACGACCTGGAACGCCTCGCCCGCGCGGATGCGCTCCTTGACGTCGTCGACGGCCGCCCGGAAGTCGGCGCCGCCCCACCGGGCGGTGTACTCGGGCAGCTCGGAGGGCGGCAGCGCGGCCGGGGGCTGGGCGACGGGCCGGGACAGGTCGGCCTCCATCGCGTCGAGGCGGGCGACGGCGTCCGCGTACGCCTCGTCGACGCCGGTGTCGAGGTCGTTGTGGTTGATCGCGTTGGCGATCAGCAGGACCGTGCCGTCCCAGTGGTCGAGGACGGCCAGGTCGGAGGTGAGCAGCATGGTCAGCTCGGGCAGCTTCAGGTCGTCGCGCTCGCCGGGGCCGACCTTCTCCAGGCGGCGCACGATGTCGTAGCCGAGGTAGCCGACCATGCCGCCGGTGAAGGGCGGCAGGCCCAGGTCCTGGGCGAGGTCGCGCGGGGTGTGCAGGGCCTCGACGGTGGCCCGCAGGGCGGCGAGCGGGTCGCCCTCGACGGGGACGCCGACCGGCGGGCTGCCCAGCCAGTGGGTGCGGCCGTCGCGCGCGGTGAGCGTGGCGGAGCTGCGGACGCCCACGAAGGAGTACCGGGACCAGGAGCGGCCGTTCTCCGCGGACTCCAGCAGGAAGGTGCCGGGGCGCTCGGCGGCGAGCTTGCGGTAGAGCGCGACGGGGGTGTCGCCGTCGGCGAGGAGCTTGCGAGTGACCGGGATGACGCGGCGGTCACCGGCCAGCTTGCGGAAGGTGTCGAGGTCCATGGCGGCCGACCCTACTGATCCGCGGCCGGTGCGCCGGAATCCGCGCGGCCGGACGCCCCGTCCGGGGCGGACACGGCGGGCTCGGCGGACGCGTCCGGTCCGGCGGTGGCGTCCGCGCGCAGCACGTCGGCGTCGAAGCAGGTGCGGTCGCCGGTGTGGCAGGCGGCGCCGACCTGGTCGACCTTGACCAGCAGGGTGTCGGCGTCGCAGTCCAGGGCGACCGACTTCACCCACTGGACGTGCCCGGAGGTGTCGCCCTTGACCCAGTACTCGCGGCGGCTGCGCGACCAGTAGGTGCAGCGTCCGGTGGTCAGGGTGCGGTGCAGCGCCTCGTCGTCCATCCAGCCGAGCATGAGCACCTCGCCGGTGTCGTACTGCTGGGCGATGGCGGGGACGAGTCCGTCGGCGCCGCGCTTGAGCCGCGCGGCGATCTCGGGGGCGAGGCTGCTGGACCGGGCGGTGCCGGGCGTGCTGGTCATGGGTGCCATTGTGCCGCGCGGGAGCGGCGGACCGGGCGACGGTCCGGTGGGCGGACGGGCCGGGGGGTCGTAGGCTGACAGCATGTCGACCTTCGCCAAGCGTGAACGGCTTCTGCTCGCCGACCTCTTGGAAACCGCGGGGCCGGAGGCGCCCACCCTCTGTGAGGGCTGGCGCACCCGCGATCTCGCGGCGCACGTGGTGGTGCGCGAGCGGCGCCCGGACGCGGCCGGCGGCGCGCTGATCAAGCCGCTGGCGGGGCGTCTGGAGAAGGTGCTGGAGGAGTACGCGGCGAAGCCGTACGAGGAGCTGATCCAGCTCATCAGGACCGGGCCGCCGCGGTTCTCACCCTTCCAGCTCAAGCAGGTGGACGAGGCGGCCAACACCGTCGAGTTCTATGTGCACGCCGAGGACGTGCGGCGGGCGCAGCCCGACTGGGCGCCGCGCGAGCTGGACCCGGTCTTCCAGGAGGCCCTGTGGTCGCGTCTGGAGCGCACCGCGCGGCTGCTGGGCCGGGGCATCCCGACGGGTCTGGTGCTGCGCCGGCCCAACGGCCAGACGACCGTCGCCCATCGCGGGACCCCGGTGGTCACGGCGACGGGCGAGCCGTCGGAGCTGCTGCTGTTCGCCTTCGGGCGGCAGGGCAGGGCCCGGGTGGAGCTGGAGGGCGAGCAGGACGCGATCGCGAAGGTGTCGGAGACCAGGCAGCTGGGCTTCTGATCCCCCCGGGTCCGGCCGTCAGGGGAGCTCGGCGCGGCGCAGGTCGCGGGCGCCCAGGACGACGAGTCCGGCCAGGCCGCTGATCGCGGCGCAGGCGGCGAAGACGGGTCCGGTGCCCCACAGGGCGACGCCCGCGCCGACCAGCGGGAAGGTGAGCGGTGCGACACCGAACCCGACGAGCGTGGAGACCGAGGTGACCCGGCCGAGGTAGGCGGCGCCCGCGCGGGCCTGGACCAGCGCCCCGCACAGCGCTCCGGCGAGGCCCGCGCTCACGCCGATGACCAGGGCCGTGACGGCGGCGGCGGGGACGGACGGCGTCAGGGCCAGGGCGGCGACCGCGACCGCGGAGACGGCGTTGGCGAGGGCGGCCACCGCTCCGGCGCGCGGTATCCGGCCGCGCCAGGTGAGCAGGACCGAGGCCGCCCCGGCGCCGGTGCCGAAGCCGGCGAGCACCCAGCCGAGGCCGGCGGTCCCCCAGTCGCGCTGCTGGGCGAGCAGGGTGAGGCCGAGGTTCATCGGGCCGACGAAGCCGAGGTCGCTGAGGGCGATGGCCAGGACCAGGGGGCGCAGGACGGGGTCCCGGCGGATGTGGCGCAGGCCGTCGCGCAGTTCGGCGCCGAGGGCCCGCCGGGCGGGTCCGGCGGCACCGGGCGCGGGGTCGCCGACCCGCACCAGGAACAGCAGCGGCAGGGACATGCCGACGAGGAGGGCGGCGAGGCCGAAGGCCCCCGCGGTGCCGCCGAGGGCGACGCCGAGGCCGCCGAGCGGGCCGCCGAGGACGTTGGCGAGCCGGACGGCGAGGCCGCGCAGGCCCTGGACGCGGGCGAGCTGGTCGCGGGCGGCGATCCGGCCGGGCAGGGCGCCCGCGGCGGGCAGGAAGACGGCGTCGACGAGTCCGAAGAGCACGGCGACCGCGCCCAGCGTCCACAGCCCCGGGCTGGCGACCAGCAGCAGGACGGCCGCGGTCAGCACGAGGGCGGAGCGGACGGCGGTGCTGCCCAGGACCACCCGGCGCGGCCCGTAGCGGTCGGCCACCACTCCCCCGCCCAGCATCAGCAGGGCGCGGGGCAGCGCCCCGGCGGCGGTGACGAGCCCGGCCTGCGCGGGGGTGCCGGACTGGACGGCCGCCCAGGACAGGGCGATGTAGTAGACGTTGTCGCCGACCGCGGAGGAGAGGTATCCGCCGAGCCAGCGCAGGACGTTGGGGTCGCGGTGGGCGGGTCTGCCGTGCGGTGCGGCGGCCGGGGGCGTGAGCGTGGTGGTCACGGCGGTACGTCCTCTCAGACGCGGCGGCCCTGGCCCCGGGCGTCGTGGCCGGGGGCGGGCGCGGGCGGCGGGGTCAGGGGCGGAACGGGAAGCCGTACGTGTGCACCGCGACGTTCTCGCGGCCCTCGGTGTCACCGGCGGCGACGGCGGCCCGGCCGCGCTCCTCGTACTCGCGGACGAGGCCGTACATGCGCCGGGACAGCTCGGCCAGTTCCTGGGGGGTGAGCTTGAGCAGCCATTCGGAGGAGTCGGCCGCCTGGCTCCACTCGGAGCCCCAGTGGACGCGCTCGTCGAGGAAGCGCCGGTACAGGTCGGCGCGCTGGTCGAAGAAGAGGCGGCTGGCGGCGGTGTGCGCGGCGGCCTTCTCGGGGGCGTCCGAGAAGTCCTCGTCGTGGATGGAGACGCCGTCGCTGGCGGGCTGCCACCAGCGCTCGCGGCCGTCCGCGGTCTGCGGCTCGGCCTGCTCGATCAGCCCGTGCTCGGCCAGCTTGCGCAGGTGGTAGCTGACCAGGGAGACGGCCTCGTCGACCTGTTCGGCGAGCTGGGAGGCGGTCGCCGTACGGGCGATGGTCAGCGCGCGGTAGAGCTGCATGCGCAGCGGGTGGGCGATCGCCTTGAGCGTGCCCAGGTCCTGGATCCGGCGGTCTCGTTTCCTGTCCGTCATGACCGCAACGCTAGATGCACAAGAAAAGTTGCACAACTGATTTTGCGCAACTTCTCTTGCGCAATTTTTCTTGCGGATCAGCGCGCGAAAAAGCCCCGGCCGCCGTACGGCGGCCGGGGCTCCGGGCCCGCCGGGTCACCGCACGGGGTGCCCGGCCTCCCGCAGCGTCTCCTTGACCTGGCCGATGCGCAGATCACCGAAGTGGAACACCGAGGCCGCGAGGACCGCGTCCGCGCCCGCCGCGACGGCCGGCGGGAAGTCGGCGAGCCGGCCGGCGCCGCCGGAGGCGATCACCGGGACGGTGACGTGCTTGCGGACCGCCGCGATCATCTCCAGGTCGTAGCCGTCCTTGGTGCCGTCCGCGTCCATGGAGTTGAGCAGGATCTCGCCCGCGCCCAGCTCGGCGGCGCGGTGCGCCCACTCCACCGCGTCGATGCCGGTGCCGCGCCGCCCGCCGTGGGTGGTCACCTCGAAGGTCCCGGCCCCGGTGCGGCGCGCGTCGACCGACAGGACCAGCACCTGGCGGCCGAAGCGCTCGGCGATCTCCCGGATCAGGTCCGGGCGGGCGATGGCCGCCGTGTTGACGCCCACCTTGTCGGCGCCCGCCCGCAGCAGCCGGTCCACGTCCTGCGCGGTGCGGACGCCGCCGCCGACCGTGAGCGGGATGAACACCTGCTCGGCGGTGCGGCGCACCACGTCGTACGTGGTCTCCCGGTCGCCGGAGGACGCGGTGATGTCCAGGAACGTCAGCTCGTCGGCGCCCTCGGCGTCGTACACCTTGGCCATCTCGACGGGGTCGCCCGCGTCGCGCAGGTTCTGGAAGTTGACGCCCTTGACGACCCGGCCGTTGTCCACGTCCAGGCAGGGGATGACTCGGACCGCCAGGGTCATGAATCGGGCTCCTCTGATCTTCCTCTGAATGCTTCGAGTTCCACCGAGACCAGGACGCGCGGGTCGACGAAACCGTCCACGACGAGCAGCGTCGCCACCGGGCGCACCGCGTCGAACAGCTCCTTGTGGGCGCGGCCCACACCGTCCATATCCCGGGCATGGCCGAGATACATACGGGTCCGGATCACGGACTCCACGCCGAGCCCGAACGCGCCGATCGCCTCCACCGCGCTGGCGAAGGCGGTCCGCGCCTGCTCGTACGGGTCGCCCTCCCCGTACAGGACGTCGCCCCGGAAGGCGGTGGTGCCCGCCACCAGGACGAGGTCCCCCGCCGCGACGGCCCGTGCGAATCCGAACGTCTCTTCCCAGGGAACTCCGCTCTGCACGCGCCGTACGGCATCGGACGTCATGACGACACTTCCTCCAGGGCCTCTTCGAGCGTGAACGCCTTCGCGTACAGGGCCTTCCCGACGATGGCGCCCTCGACACCGAGCGGCACCAGCGCGGCCAGCGCGCGCAGGTCGGCGAGCGAGGAGACGCCGCCGGAGGCGACCACGGGGCGGTCGGTGGCCGCGCAGACGTTCTTCAGCAGTTCCAGGTTGGGGCCCTGGAGGGTGCCGTCCTTGGCGATGTCGGTGACGACGTAGCGGGCGCAGCCCTCCTTGTCCAGGCGCGCCAGCGTCTCGTAGAGGTCGCCGCCGTCGCGGGTCCAGCCGCGCCCGCGCAGTGTGGTGCCGCGCACGTCCAGGCCGACGGCGATCCGGTCGCCGTGCCCGGCGATGACCTTGGCGACCCACTCGGGGGTCTCCAGGGCGGCGGTGCCCAGGTTGACGCGGGTGCAGCCGGTGGCGAGGGCGGCGGCGAGGGTGTCGTCGTCGCGGATGCCGCCGGACAGCTCGACCTTGATGTCCATGGCCTCGGCGACCTCGGCGATCAGGGCGCGGTTGTCGCCGGTGCCGAACGCGGCGTCCAGGTCGACCAGGTGCAGCCACTCGGCGCCGGAGCGCTGCCAGGCGAGGGCGGCCTCCAGCGGGGAGCCGTAGGAGGTCTCGGTCCCGGACTCGCCGTGCACGAGGCGGACGGCCTGGCCGTCGCGGACGTCGACGGCGGGCAGGAGTTCGAGCTTCGAAGCCATCACAGGATTCCGATCCAGTTGTTCAGCAGCTGCGCTCCGGCGTCGCCGGACTTCTCGGGGTGGAACTGGGTGGCCCACAGGGCGCCGTTCTCCACGGCGGCCACGAAGGGCGTGCCGTGGGTGGCCCAGGTGACCTTGGGGGCGCGCATCGCCGGGTTGACGGTCTCCAGCTGCCAGTCCTGGACGGCGTAGGAGTGCACGAAGTAGAAGCGGGCGGCGGCGTCCAGACCGGCGAACAGCTCGGAGTCCTCGGGCGCCTCGACGGTGTTCCAGCCCATGTGCGGGACGACGTCGGCGGCCAGCGGCGCGACCGTGCCGGGCCACTCGTCCAGGCCCTCGGCCTCCACCCCGTGCTCGATGCCGCGCGCGAAGAGGATCTGCATGCCGACGCAGATGCCCATGACCGGGCGGCCGCCGGACAGCCGGCGGTCGATGATCCAGTCGCCGCGGGCCTCCTTCAGGCCGCGCATGCAGGCGGCGAAGGCGCCGACGCCGGGGACCAGCAGGCCGTCGGCGGCCATCGCGCGGTCGAAGTCACGGGTGATCTCGACCTCGGCGCCGGTGCGGGCCAGCGCCCGCTCGGCGGAGCGGACATTGCCGAAGCCGTAGTCGAAGACCACGACCTTCTTGGCGCCGCCGGTGCTCAATTCCACACCTCCAGCCGCAGCACGCCCGTGAAGATGCACATCGCCGCGCCGAGCGAGAGCAGCACGATCAGGCTCGTGGGCATCTTCTGCTTGGCGAAGGAGTAGACGCCGCCGGCCAGGAAGAGGCCGAGGACGATCAGGATGGTGGAGAAGCTGTTCATGGCGGTTACAGGGCGCCCTTCGTCGAAGGCAGGATGCCGGCCGCGCGCGGGTCGCGCTCCGAGGCGTAGCGCAGGGCCCGCGCCAGCGCCTTGAACTGGCACTCGACGATGTGGTGGGCGTTGCGTCCGTAGGGCACGTGCACATGCAGCGCGACCTGGGCCTGGGCGACGAAGGACTCCAGGATGTGCCGGGTCATCGTGGTGTCGTACTCGCCGATCATCGGCGCCATCTTCTCGGGCTCGGTGTGCACGAGGTAGGGGCGGCCGGAGAGGTCGACGGTGACCTGGGCGAGGGACTCGTCCAGCGGGACCGTGCAGTTGCCGAAGCGGTAGATGCCCACCTTGTCGCCGAGCGCCTGCTTGAAGGCGGCGCCCAGCGCGAGGGCGGTGTCCTCGATGGTGTGGTGGGAGTCGATGTGCAGGTCGCCGTCGGTCTTGACGGTCAGGTCGAACAGACCGTGCCGGCCGAGCTGGTCGAGCATGTGGTCGTAGAAGCCGACACCGGTGGCGATGTCGGTCCTGCCGGTGCCGTCGAGGTCGATCTCGACCAGGACGGAGGTCTCCTTGGTGGTGCGCTCCACGCGCCCGACGCGGTTCATCCGCTCTGCTCCTGTTCCTTCTTGAGATCGCGCACCGCATCGAGGAACGCGTCGTTCTCGGCCGGGGTCCCCGCGGTGACCCGCAGCCATCCCGGTACGCCGTTGTCCCGGACCAGGACGCCCCGGTCGAGGATCCGCCGCCAGGCGTCGTGGGAGTCCTCGAACCGCCCGAACTGGACGAAGTTGGCGTCCGACTCGGTGACGTCGCAGCCGATCGCCCGCAGCTCGCCGACGAGCCGGTCCCGCTCGGACTTCAGCTGCTCGACGTAGCCGAGCAGCGTGTCGGTGTGCTCCAGCGCGGCCAGCGCGGTGACCTGGGTGATCGCCGAGAGGTGGTACGGCAGCCGGACGAGCTGGAGGGCGTCCACCACCGCGGGGTGCGCGGCCAGATAGCCCAGGCGCAGCCCGGCGGCGCCGAACGCCTTGGACATGGTCCGGGAGACCACCAGATGGGGCCGGCCCTCCAGCAGCGGCAGCAGCGAGGCGCCGTGGCTGAACTCGACGTACGCCTCGTCGACGACGACCATGGTCGGCTTCACCGCCTGCGCGGCCTCGTAGAGCGCGAGGACCGTGTCGGCCGGGACCGCGTTGCCGGTGGGGTTGTTGGGGGTGGTGACGAAGACGACGTCGGGCCGGTGCCCGGCGACGGCCTTCTCGGCGGCGGCCACGTCGATGGTGAAGTCCGCGCCGCGCGGCCCGGAGATCCAGCCGGTGCCGGTGCCGCGCGCGATCAGCGCGTGCATCGAGTACGAGGGCTCGAAGCCGATCGCGGTGCGGCCGGGGCCGCCGAAGGCCTGGAGGAACTGCTGGATGACCTCGTTGGAGCCGTTGGCCGCCCAGACGTTCTCCGGGCCGACGCGGTGGCCGCCGGTGCGGGTCAGGTACTTCGCCAGCTCGGTGCGCAGCTCGACCGCGTCCCGGTCCGGGTAGCGGTTGAGGCCGCGGGCCGCCTCGCGGACCCGCTCGGCGATCCGTTCGACGAGGGGTTCGGGCAGCGGGTAGGGGTTCTCGTTGGTGTTCAGCCGTACGGGGACGTCCAGCTGGGGCGCGCCGTAGGGGGACTTGCCGCGCAGCTCGTCGCGTACGGGGAGGTCGTCGATGCCGAAGTTCACTGGTCCGCCGGTACCTTCCACCCGAACCTCACCTTGATCGCCGCGCCGTGCGCGGGCAGGTCCTCGGCCTCGGCCAGCGTCACCACGTGGTGGGCGACCTCGGCGAGGGCGTCGCGCGTGTAGTCGACGATGTGGATGCCGCGCAGGAAGGACTGCACGGACAGGCCCGAGGAGTGGCAGGCACAGCCGCCGGTGGGCAGCACGTGGTTGGAGCCGGCCGCGTAGTCGCCGAGCGAGACGGGCGCCCAGGGGCCGATGAAGATCGCGCCGGCGTTGCGCACCCGGTCGGCGACCGCGGCGGCGTCGGCGGTCTGGATCTCCAGGTGCTCGGCGCCGTACGCGTCGACCACCTTCAGGCCCTCCGCCACGCCGTCGACCAGGACGATCGCGGACTGCCTGCCGGACAGCGCCGGGCGGATGCGGTCATCGACGTGCTTGGTGGCGGCGACCTGGGGCGCCAGCTCCTTGTCCACCGCGTCCGCCAGCTCGGCGGAGTCGGTGACCAGGACGGCGGCGGCCAGCGGGTCGTGCTCGGCCTGGCTGATCAGGTCGGCGGCGACGTGCGCCGGGTCGGCGGTGGCGTCGGCGAGGACCGCGATCTCGGTGGGCCCGGCCTCGGCGTCGATGCCGATACGGCCGGTGAAGTAGCGCTTGGCGGCGGCGACCCAGATGTTGCCGGGGCCGGTGACCATGTTCGCGGGCGGGCAGGACTCGGTGCCGTAGGCGAACATCGCGACGGCGGTGGCGCCGCCCGCGGCGTACACCTCGTCGACGCCGAGCAGGGCGCAGGCGGCGAGGATCGTCGGGTGCGGCAGTCCGCCGAACTCGGCCTGGGCCGGGGAGGCGAGCGCGATGGACTCGACACCGGCCTCCTGCGCGGGCACCGCGTTCATGATCACCGAGGACGGGTAGACCGACCGGCCGCCGGGCGCGTAGAGCCCGACCCGCTCGACCGGGACCCACTTCTCGGTGACCGAGCCGCCGGGGACGACCTGGGTGGTGTGCGTGGTGCGGCGCTGCTCGCGGTGGACCAGACGGGCCCGGCGGATGGACTCCTCCAGGGCGGCGCGCACCGCGGGGTCCAGCTCCGCCAGGGCGCCCTTGATCGCCTGGGCCGGAACCCGCACGGATTCCAGCCGTACCCCGTCGAACTTCTCGGCGAAGTCGATCAGTGCCGCGTCCCCGCGATGATGCACGGCCTCGCAGATCGGACGCACCTTCTCCAGGGCGGCCTGTACGTCGAAGTCGGCTCGGGGCAGCAGGTCACGCAGGGCGGGGCCCTCGGGAAGGGCGTCGCCGCGCAGATCGATTCGGGAGATCACGGTTCCAATTCTCTCAGACCGCGCTCCGGGCCCGTGCGCCCGTATCAATGGCTGATACAGAGCCCGGGAGCGCACGGTTCCGGCCTTCCGGTACAAGTCGGAAGATCCGCTTCACATTCCGCGTTCAGACCGTCACACAACGGGCATCACCGGTTGTACAAAACGACAGAACTCACGGGTAGCAGGGAAAGAAGGGAAGAAACGTGACCGAGGGGACCGGCGGCCGTGCCGGGGACCTGCCGGACGACCTGACCGACGTCGAGGCCGGGATGTGGCAGGCCTTCCGCAACGGCAGCGTGTACGACCTGCGCGGCGGCGACGCGGCGGTGGACGATCCGCACGGACTGCACCCGTGGGGGCCGCAGCGGAGCGTCCGCGCCCGGGTGGTCTGCTGGCTGCTGCTGGACGGACCGCCCGCGCTCGCCGGGCGTGTCTCGTCCCTGAAGCTGACCGGACTGCGCATCACCGGCACGCTGGACCTGGCCGGGGGCACGGTGGTGCCCTACGTCGAGATGATGGGCTGCCGCTTCGAGAACGAGGTGCTGCTGCCCGAGGCCCGCTTCACCACCGTGCGCCTGGTGGACTGCGCGGTGCCGCGCCTGGAGGCGGCGCGGGTGCACACCGAGGGCGATCTGCACCTGCCCCGCTGCCGCTTCCTGGCCGGTGTCCGGCTCACCGACGCGCGCATCGGCACGGACCTGCTGCTCAACCAGGCCAGCGTGCACCACGACCGCGTCGGGCGGTCGATCGCCGCCGACGGGCTCACCGTCGGCCAGGACCTCCAGGCCGAGATGCTCCAGGCGCACGGCGAGGTGAGCCTGCGCAGCGCGAAGATAGGCGCCTCGCTGAGCCTGCGCGGCGCCCGGCTGGCCGGTCCGTACACCCGCTTCGCGCTGAACGCGCCGCAGCTGACGGTCGGGCGCACCCTGTACCTGACCCCGGCCGCCCTCGGCTCCCCGCTGCTGAGCGGGGTCACCCCGGCGCGCGGGACGCGGATCCAGCACTTCGAGTGCCAGGGCGGGGTGCGGCTGGACGACGGGCGCTTCGGCGAGGCCGTCGACCTGGAGGGCGCCCGGTTCGCCCTCACCGACGAGCAGGCGCTGTCGCTGCGCCGGGTGCAGGCGCCCGAGCTGCGCTTCCTCGGGGAGCGGCTGCCGCGCGGCCAGGTGGTGCTGTCCGGGGCGCGGATCTCCACCCTCGTCGACCGGGCGGCCGGCTGGCCGGGACCCGGCTGTCTGCACATGGGCGGCTTCGTCTACGAGAACCTCGTGCCGCGCGGCCCGTTCCCGCTGGCCGAGCGCCTCGGCTGGGTGGCGGCGGCGACCGCCGAGTACAACCCGGAGCCGTACGAGCGGCTGGCCGCGGTGCTGCGCGAGGCCGGGGAGGACGAGGACGCGCGCGAGGTGCTGCTCGCCAAGCACCGCCGCCGCCGCGAGACGCTGCCGCCCGCGGCCAGGCTCTGGGGCTATGTGCAGGACGGGACCGTGGCCTACGGCTACCGGCCCGGCCGGGCCGCGGTGTGGATGGCGGTGCTGTGGGCGGCGGGCTCGCTCGCCTTCGCGCACGCGGGGCGGCCCGCGGCCGGGGCCGGGGCGGGCGACCACCCGCCGTGGAACCCGGCGCTGTACGCGCTCGACCTGCTGCTCCCGGTCGTGGACTTCGGCCAGGTCAGCCAGTGGCAGCTCAGCGGCGGCTGGCAGTGGCTGGCGGCGGCGATGGTCATGGCGGGCTGGACCCTGGCCACCACGGTGGCCGCGGGCGCGACCCGGCTGCTGCGCCGCAGCTGAGCCCGCCCGGGGCGCCCCACCCGGCCGTACGCCCCCGCCGTACGCCCCCGTCGCAGGCCCGCGCACGCCGGTGCGCACGCCGCCGCCCGGACGTCCGGACGGCGCCCGGACACCTGATGAACAGTCACCTCTTTACCCGACCTTGACCGGCCGCCGTACAACTTTCACCGGCTTCCCCCAACCCTCTGGCGCGTCCGCGACCTGCGTCTTTCAATGGTCGACACCATGGCTCTGCTGCCCCCCTTCATCCGCCCCACCCGGATGCCGCGAAGCGGGCGCCCCACCGCCGGGGCCGCCCCCGCCACCGGACTGCCCGCCGACGACGAGGTGCTCCTCGACGCGCCCGACGAACGCCTCGGCCCGGCCCTGGTCGCCGCCGCCCGCGGCTCGCACGGGCCCGCCGCCGCGCTGCTCGCCGGTACCCGGGAGCGCGCCGAGTGGGAGGACCGCGACCGCTACGCGCGTCACCTGGCCGCGTTCGCGCGCTCGCGCGGCGAGTGGCTGGACGTTTGGGGCGCCGCCGCTCCCGACGACCCGGACGCGCTGCTGGTCGCCGCCCAGCTCGCGGTGGACCGCGCCTGGCCCTCACCGGCCCGCGCCGATCTGCTGCGCGAGGTCAGCCCGCTGATCACCGCCGCGGCCCGCGCCGACGACCGGGACCCGGTGCCCTGGCGGGTCGCCCTCGACCACGCGCGCGGCAGCCGTGCCGGGCACCGGTACTTCGGCGAGCTGTGGGAGGCGGCCGTGCGCCGCGCCCCGCACCACCACGGCTGCCATGTGGCCGCCCTGCGCTATCTGGCCGCCCACGGCCCGCACGGCGCGCGGCGCGAGTGCTTCGACTTCGCCGACCGGGCGGCCCAGGACGCCCCCGCGCACGCCCTGGTGCAGGGTCTGCCGCTCCGGGCCGCCCTCGCCTGCCTGGCCGCCGGGCGCGGGGCCGAGGTGGGGCGGGCCCGGCTGGACGCGGCGGCGGACCGGGCGATCGCGCTGTCCGCGCTGCTCCCGGCGGCGGCGCCCGCACCGGCGGAACTGCGCAATCTGCTGACGTACGTCCTGGTCCGGCTCGGCCGCCACCGGGACGCGCTGGCGCAGTTGCGGCTCATCGGCCCCTACGCCACCTCCTTCCCCTGGGACCGGGTGTCCGACGATCCGCTCGGGCTGTTCCTGGAACTGCGCGCCGACGTCCGCTCGATGCCCCTGCCGGGCGCCCCGGGCGGCGCCGGAACCGGGCGCGGCGGACGGGCCGGATCGCGGGACCATTAGGCTTTTGCGCCGTGACCACCGTCCGGCTTCCGCTCTTCCCCCTGAACTCGGTGCTGTTCCCGGGACTGGTGCTGCCTCTGAACGTGTTCGAGGAGCGCTACCGCGCCATGCTGCGCACCCTGCTCAAGACTCCCGAGGACGAGCCGCGCCGGTTCGCCGTCGTGGCGATCCGCGACGGCCACGAGGTGGCGCCCAGCGCCCCCGGCCTGCCGGATCCGACCGCCGTGCCCGAGCGCGGCCCCACGGCCGGCTTCGGGCCCGACCCCGCCAAGGCGTTCCACGGCGTGGGCTGCGTGGCGGACGCGGCGACGATACGGGAGCGCGCCGACGGCAGCTTCGAGGTGCTGGCCACCGGCACCACCCGGGTGCGGCTGCTGTCGGTGGACGCCTCGGGGCCCTTCCTCACCGCCGAGCTGGAGGAGCTGCCCGAGGAGCCGGGCGACGAGGCGGGCGCCCTGGCCGAGGGGGTGCTGCGGTCCTTCCGGCAGTACCAGAAGCGGCTGGCCGGGGCGCGCGAGCGGTCCCTGGCCACGGGCGCGGAACTCCCGGACGAGCCGAGCGTGGTGTCGTACCTGGTGGCGGCGGCCATGGTGCTGGACACCCCGACCCGGCAGCGGCTGCTCCAGGCCCCGGACACCTCCTCGCGGCTGCGCGACGAGCTGCGGCTGCTGCGCTCGGAGACGTCGATCATCCGCAGCCTGCCGTCGCTCCCGGCCCCGGAGCTGACCCGCGGTCCGACCAGCTTCAACTGACACCGAGACACGGCACGACACGGCACGCCGAGCAGGCCGAGCAGAAAGAGCAGCGCCCGATGGCGAAGAAGGCGAAGAAGCAGCAGGCGGGCGGGACGCCCGCGACGGTGGCGCTGACCGCGGCGGGCGTGGCCCACACCGTGCACTCCTACGACCACGATCCCGCCCACCCCTCCTACGGCGAGGAGGCCGCCGAGGCGATGGGGGTCTCGCCGGAGCGGGTGTTCAAGACGCTGGTCGCGGATGTCGACGGCGCGCTGACGGTGGCCGTGGTGCCGGTCGCGGGCTCGCTCGATCTGAAGGCCCTGGCGTCGGCGGTCGGCGGCAAGCGCGCGGCGATGGCCGACCCGGCCCTCGCGGAGCGCACCACGGGCTATGTCCGCGGCGGCATCAGCCCGCTGGGCCAGCGCAAGCGGCTGCCCACCGTCCTGGACGCCTCGGCCACGGCCCACGGCACGATCTGCGTCTCGGCCGGGCGGCGCGGCCTGGAGGTCGAACTCGCCCCGGCGGACCTGTCCCGCCTGACCGGGGCGGTCCTGGCCCCGATCGGCCGCCCCTGACCACCGCTCCCCCGCCCCCTGCCCCGCTTCGGGCACTGCTCCCTGCCCTGCTTCGATGAGCCGGGCCCGGCCGCCCGGCAGGTGACTCCGGGGAGGCGCTCCGGCACGAACGCAGGGCCGGACCGCGAACCGCCGTCCCGGCTCCCGGTCCCGCCGCACCTGCTCCCGGCTCCGCAGAGGCGGCCCGAGGTCCGGCCGTCCACCGGGGCGACCGGGGTGCCGGTGCGGCACCGGCCGGTGCCAGCAGTCCGGTGGGCGGCTACGGCGAATGCGGCGCCGGGGGCACCGGCCCGGCTCCGCCGAGCCCGCCTGGGGTCCGGCCGTCCAGCGGGGCGGCTGCGGTGGCACCGGCGGTACCGGCACCGGACCGGGGGCGGACGGCCGGTCGGACGGACGGTCGGCCGGACGAACTGGCGGACCGGCTACGGCGTCGGCGGAGTGCTCTCCTGCGGGCCCTGCGCCGGATCACCGGCCGGGCCCTGGGCCGGTGTCTGCGCGTACGGGTCGGGGTCGCGCGGGCCGAACAGGGCCGTCACCGCCAGATGCACCACCAGCGCGGCCAGCGGCCAGGCCAGCAGGGCGCCCTTGGCGCCGAGGCGGAGCGGGGCCGAGAAGGTCTTGCCCTGACCCACGGCCCTGGCGTGCGCGACGATGTCCTGCTGCGGGCCGAGCCACACGCCGAGCCGCCAGGCGAGCAGCGAGCCGAGGAGCCCGCCGAGACAGAGGGCCACCACCAGGGGCACTCCCCCGCGCCTGCGCAGCAGGAAGACGACCGCGGCGCTCAGCACACCGAGCCCGACGGCGAGCAGCGTGAACGTTCCGTCGACGCCGATCGCCTGTTCGCCCTCGACGTCCTTGAGGTAGACGGCCCAGCTGTTCTGGGTGACGGTCCCGACCAGGGGCACCCGCGGGGCCAGCCACAGCCACAGCAGGCCCAGCAGTACGCCGCCGAGCGCCACGGCCACCGTGACCACGGCGGCCTCCCGCAGCTCGGCCCGTATCCCGGGGCCGTCCTGTGCGTACAACGAGCCCTCCGTCCCCGCTCCGCTCCCCGGTGCCCGCCAGGTGCGCGCGTACTCCTGCTCCTCGGCGCTCGGCCCGTCCTGCGGCGCGGGCCCGGACGGCTGCGGCGCCGGGGGCCCGGCGGCCTCGCCGGACGGGGACGACGGAGACGACGGGGCGGGCCGCCGGTTCGGCGGCGTGGGGGGAGTCAACGGAGCGCTCACCCTGTCATCGTGCCAGGTGACTCTGTGGGCCGCGTCACCGGACGGCCGCCCGGCGGTAGGCCCAGGTCGCCACGGCCAGCGAGATCACGCCGACCCCGGCGCACACGGCCATGTCGATGCCGACCCACGCCCAGTCGGGATGGTCGGCGAAGCTGCGGGTGTACGCCTCCACGCCGTAGGTCGACGGCAGCAGGGCGCGCGCGAGCCGGATCAGCTCCGGCATCCGCTCGGGCGGCAGCACACCGAGCAGCAACGCCGCCGACATGCCCAACTGCCCCAGCAGCGTGGCCAGTTCCTGGCGGGCCGCGAGCAGCCCGCAGGCGGCGCCGACCCCGGAGAGGGCCGCGCCCGCGAGCGGGATCACCGCCACGAGCACCCACAGGTTGCCCAGCGGCAGCCCGAACAGCGCGCATCCGAACACCGCCGTCACCAGGGTCCCCGGCACCGTGAAGGACGCGTACGCCGCCGCCGCGCCGAGCACCACGGCCGCGGGCGGCACCGGCAGCGTCGCGTAGTGGTCGAGCCCGCCGCTGGCGCGCAGCTGGCCGAAGTACTGCGCGAGCAGGTTGAGCGCGACATAGGCGACGACGACGATCGACGCGCCCGCCACCACCGACCGGGCCTCGCCGCCGCCGCTGACCACGCCCCGCATCATGACCATGATGCCGACGGACTGGAAGGTCGCCACGAACAGCAGCGGGATCCTGGCCACCCGCGCCCGGGACAGCTGGGCCCGGTAGACGGCCGCGAGGGAGGGCCACAGCCGGGCCCGCGGCGCGAGCTCGGCGACCGCCACCCGCCGCGCGGGGCCGGTGTCCTGCGCGGCCGGCACGGCGGCCGGCACATCGGCGGATACGACACTCACGTGGAACTGCTCCTTATCGCTTTCCGCTCCGCGGCGTGGTCCGGCCCGGTCATGCCTTGACCAGCCCCTGCCGGGCGGCGCCGCCCAGCGCCAGGTAGACGTCCTCCAGGCTGGGCGTGGTGAGGGTGAAGTCGTCCAGGGCGGCGAAGGCGGCTCCGCCGGTGACCGTGGCGACGACGGCGCGGGCCTCCTCGGGCGCGAGCCGCAGCGTCCAGCGGCGCCCCGAGCGGGCGGCCCGGTCCTGGAGGGCCGCGACCTCCGGGACCTCCAGCGGGGCGCGCTCGCGCCACACCAGTTCGACCCGCACCTCTCCGGAGACCCGTTCCTTGAGGCCGGCCGGGGTGTCGCAGGCGATGACCCGCCCCCGGTCCAGGACGGCGACCCGGTCGAGGACGGTCTCGGCCTCGATGACGTTGTGGGTGACCAGCAGCACGGTCGTGCCGTGCTCGGCGCGGCGCCGGTCCACGGCGGACCACACCGCGCGCCGCGCCACCGGGTCCATGCCGGTGGTGGGTTCGTCGAGCACGAGCAGCGGGCGCTCGCCGACCAGCGCGGCGGCGAAGCAGGCCAGACGGCGCTGGCCGCCGGAGAGCTTCTTGAGCGGGCGCCCGGCGATCGGGGTGAGGCCCAGCTCGCCGAGGACGGCGTCCCGCTCGGCCCGCGCCCGCCGGACGTCCAGGCCGCGCAGCCGGCCGGTGGTCTCGGCGGCGAGCGAGACGGTCAGCTCGTCCAGGGCGGTGGACTCCTGGCCGAGGTAGGCGAGGACGCGGGCGGCCCGCTCGGGGTGCGCCACGATGTCGTGGCCGAGGATCTCCACGCTGCCGCTGTCGGGGCGCATCAGCCCGGTGAGCTGCCGCACCAAGGTGGACTTTCCGGCGCCGTTCGGGCCGAGCAGCCCGAAGATCTCGCCGCGCCGCACCTGGAGCCCGATGTCGTCGGTGGCCCGCACCTCGGGGGTGGCCGGGGTGCCGCGGCGGCCCCGGGCGGCGGGATAGGTCTTGGTCAGTCCGCGCACCGCGCACACGACGTCGTCCGTGTGCCGAAGTCCGGGTGCCGCGCGCGTACTCACAAGGGACGAGACTACGGGGTCCGCGGGCTTTACTCGTCCTTGGGGCGGCCTCTCCCGGTTCCCGCGGGGCCCCGGGGCCCGGGTCAGTCGCCCGCCGGGACGTGCTCGGCGTCCGTCCGGACGTCGATCTCGCGCCAGAACCCGGCCCGGATGGCATACCGGTCGTGCTCGTCGATCTGGTCGTCCTTGTGGGCGAGCAGCCCGAACCGGGCGGCGTAGCGCAGCAGCTCGCCGTCGACGCGGTGCGGCACCCGCGGGTACATCGACGACAGCTTCTGGAGATGGACCTGGTCGCCGAGGCGCTCCACCCAGCGGCGGGCGAACACCTGTCCGACTTCGTACGGGTCGCCGCCGACGGTCGTGATGTCCTCCTCGCGGTCCGCCCAGCGCTGCTCGGCCGTGGTGAGCTGGGCGAGGGTGGGCATGGAGGCGGCCTCGGGCGGTTCGGTGGCCGTGCCGGGGCGGTCCACCCAGCCCTTGTCGGAGGACCAGCGCAGGGTCGCGGTGGCCGGCTGCCGGTCGCCGCCCTGGGCACCGGGGGCGCGCAGGGCGGCGAGGTCCTTGGGGGTGGGGACGCCCTTGGCCGCGGGCAGCCGCTCCTCGGCGGCGGCGCGGTCACCGGCGTCGGCCGGATGGCGCGGGCGCTCGGCGGGGCGCTCGCGGGAGGCGGAGAGGCCGGACTCGGGCAGCGGCGCGGAGAGGATCGCGGCGATCTCGGGCCGGGGCACCGGCGGCGGGGCGCACACGCCGCCCGCCTCCTTGGCGCGGACCGCCTTGGTGATCCAGGTGCGGTCCAGGACCCGGCGCTCGTCCGCCTCGGCGACCAGGTCCTCGGACTGGTTGTAGTCGCCGTCGGCGGCCTGTACGGCCCACAGGTGGACGGCGACGCCGTGCTCCTTGGCGGCCATCATGCCGGGCAGCAGGTCGCCGTCGCCGGTGACCAGGACCACGTCCGAGCAGGCGCGGTTGCGGGCCAGTTCGGTCAGCTCGGCGTGCATGGCGGCGTCCACGCCCTTCTGCGCCCAGCGTCCGTCGCTGCGGGTGAGCGCGCCGAGCCGGACGGTCACCCGGGGCATCACGCGCAGCCTGCGGTGCTCGGGCTGCGGGACGCGGTCGGGGGCGCCGTCGAACCAGTAGATGCGCAGCAGCGGGCGCTCGGTCTCCGACTCGGCCTGCTCGCGCAGCCCCTGGATCAGGGCGGCATGGTCGACCGTGATCCGGGACCGCGACGGCTCACCGGCGAGGAGGCTCGCGGCGGCCCCCAGCAGATACCCGGCGTCCACCAGGACGATGCAGCGGTCCACGCGATCCACCCTCTTTCCGGGGAGGTTGCTCAGGGAGGTGCTTCGGGCTTGTTTCGAGTCTGCCCGACCACGACGGGGTTAACGGCCCGAACTCGATCTTCGGCGTGGCGTTTCGGGGGACCGCGGTCCGATGCCCCTTGTTACATACGGTAATTATCCGACATGCGTTCATTGTCGCCATATGTGAATCTGGTCGCGGCCCTGGCCCCTAGACCCCCTTCAGGAGGCTGATCACCATGGCCAAGAACCGCAAGCAGGACCGCGGCAAGCAGAAGGCGTCCGTGAGCGCGGGCGGCCCGCGGGAGTCGGAGCACTCGGTGTCGGAACCGCAGTCCGAGCACCACGCGCCGCAGCTGAGTCCGACCGAGGTGGCCCGCAAGGGCCGCCAGAAGCGCTTCGGCCACAACTGAGACCGGCGCGAGGGCCGTTGACCGGGCCCTGGCAGCCGCGAGGGGCGTACCCGCTGCACACGGGAACGCCCCTCGTCGTCGTCGGCCGGGCCGCCGGGCTCAGCCCGCCAGGCAGGACGGGCCGAGCAGGACCTTCAGATCGCCGAAGAGGGCGGGGTCGGGCTTGACCCGGTGCCGGTCGAGGCGCAGCACGGTCGTCTTGGACGGGCCCTGGAGCTTGATCCGGACCTCGCTGTCGCCCCGGTGGTGGGTGAGGATCTCGCCGAGGCGGCTGACCATGGGCGGGGTGATCCGGGTGGCCGGGATGGTCAGCACCACGGGTGCGTTGGCGCCCGCGTTGGACAGGTCGGGGACCTGGAGCTCCATGGCGACCAGCCGCGGCACGTCCTCGCGCTTGTCGAGGCGCCCCTTGACGAACACCACCGCGTCCTCGACGAGTTGGGTGGAGACGAGCTGGTAGGTGGCCGGGAAGAACATGCACTCGATGGAACCGGCCAGGTCCTCGACGGTGGCGATGGCCCAGGCGTTGCCCTGCTTGGTCATCTTGCGCTGGAGGCCGGAGATGATGCCGCCGATGGTGACGACCGCGCCGTCGGCGTGCTCGCCGCCGGTGAGCTGGGAGATGCCCGCGTCGGCCTTGTCGGAGAGGACGTGTTCCAGGCCGAACAGGGGGTGGTCGGAGACATAGAGGCCGAGCATCTCCCGCTCCTGGGCGAGCAGATACGTCTTGTCCCACTCATCGGTGGTGAACTCCACGTCCAGCCCGAAGCCGGGTTCGCCGCTGGGCTCGTCGCCCATCCCGCCGAAGAGGTCGAACTGCCCCTCGGCCTCCTTGCGTTTGACCGCGACCACGTTGTCGATCATCGGCTCGTACTGCGCGGTGAGGCCCTTGCGGGTGTGGCCCATCTCGTCGAAGGCGCCGGCCTTGATCAGCGACTCGGTGGTGCGCTTGTTGCAGACCACCGCCTCGACCTTGTCGAGGTAGTCGGGGAAGGAGGAGTACTTCCCCTTGGCCTTGCGGCTCCGGATGATCGACTCCACCACGTTGGTGCCGACGTTGCGGACGGCGGAGAGGCCGAAGAGGATCACGTCGTCGCCCTGGGCGGCGAAGTTCGCCTCGGACTCGTTGACGTTGGGCGGGAGCACCTTGATGCCCATGCGCCGGCACTCGTTGAGGTAGACCGCCGACTTGTCCTTGTCGTCCTTGACCGAGGTCAGCAGGGCCGCCATGTACTCGGCCGGATGGTTGGCCTTCAGATAGGCGGTCCAGTACGACACCAGCCCGTACGCGGCCGAGTGCGCCTTGTTGAACGCGTACCCGGCGAAGGGCACCAGCACGTCCCACAGCGCCTGGATCGCCTCGTCGCTGTAGCCGTTCTTCTTCGCTCCGGCCTGGAAGATGGTGAAGTTCTTCGCCAGCTCGTCGGGCTTCTTCTTGCCCATCACCCGGCGCAGGATGTCGGCCTCGCCGAGCGAGTACCCCGCGATGATCTGCGCGGCCTTCTGCACCTGCTCCTGGTAGACGATCAGGCCGTAGGTGACGGCCAGGACCTCTTCGAGCGGTTCCTCCAGCTCCTTGTGGATCGGGGTGATCTCCTGGAGGCCGTTCTTGCGCAGCGCGTAGTTGGTGTGCGAGTCCATGCCCATCGGACCGGGCCGGTACAGCGCCGAGACGGCGGAGATGTCCTCGAAGTTGTCCGGCTTCATCAGCCGCAGCAGGGAGCGCATCGGCCCGCCGTCGAACTGGAAGACGCCCAGGGTGTCGCCGCGCTGGAGCAGGTCGAAGGTCGTCGGGTCGTCCAGCGGCAGCGCCAGGAGATCGATGTCGATCCCCTTGTTGGACTTCACCATCTTGACGGCGTCGTCCATGATCGTCAGGTTGCGCAGGCCCAGGAAGTCCATCTTCAGCAGGCCGAGCGACTCACAGCTCGGATAGTCCCACTGTGTGATGGTCACCCCGTCGGTGTGCCTCACCCAGACCGGGACGTGCTCGGTGATGGTCTCGCTGGACATGATCACACCGGCGGCGTGCACGCCCATCTGCCGCACCAGGCCCTCGACGCCCTTCGCGGTGTCGATGACCTTCTTCACATCCGGCTCGTTCTCGTACATCGCGCGGACCTCGCCGGCCTCCGAGTACCGCGGGTGCGAGGAGTCCGTGATGCCGTTCAGATCGATGCCCTTGCCCAGGACATCGGCCGGCATCGCCTTGGTGATGCGGTCGCCCATCGCGTACGGGTAGCCCAGCACGCGCGCGGAGTCCTTGATCGCGTTCTTGGCCTTGATCTTGCCGTACGTACCGATCATGGCGACCTTGTCGGCGCCGTACTTCTCCGTGACGTACCGGATGACCTCCACGCGCCTGCGCTCGTCGAAGTCGATGTCGACGTCGGGCATGGAGATGCGCTCGGGGTTGAGGAACCGCTCGAAGATCAGACCGTGCGGGATCGGGTCGAGGTCGGTGATGCCCATGGCGTAGGCGACGATGGAACCGGCCGCCGAGCCCCGGCCGGGGCCGACCGCGATGCCGTTGTTCTTCGCCCACATGATGAAGTCGGCGACCACGAGGAAGTAGCCCGGGAAGCCCATCGAGATGATGACGTCCATCTCGTAGTCGACCTGCTTCTGGCGGTCCTCGGGGATGCCGCCGGGGAAGCGGCGCTCCATGCCGCGCCGGACCTCCTCCTTGAACCAGGTGACCTCGGTGAAGCCCTCGGGGATGTCGAACTTCGGCATCAGGTCGCGCTTCTCGAACATGCCCGTGGTGTCGACCATCTCGGCCACCAGGAGCGTGTTGGCGCAGCCCTGCTGCCAGGCGTCCGAGGAGTCGATGGCGTACATCTCGTCCGTGGACTTCAGGTAGTAGCCGGTGCCGTCGAACTTGAAGCGGTCGGGGTCGGAGAGGTTCTTGCCGGTCTGGATGCACAGCAGGGCGTCGTGCGCACCGGCCTCGTGCGCGTACGTGTAGTGCGAGTCGTTGGTGACCAGCGGCGGGATGCCGAGCTTCTTGCCGATCTCCAGCAGGCCCTCGCGGACCCGGTGCTCGATGTCGATGCCGTGGTCCATCAGCTCCAGGAAGTACCGGTCCTTGCCGAAGATGTCCTGGTAGTCGGCGGCGGCCTTCAGCGCCTCCTCGTCCTGCCCCAGACGCAGCCGGGTCTGCACCTCGCCCGAGGGGCAGCCGGTGGAGGCGACGATGCCCTGGGACCACTGCGCGATGGTCTCCTTGTCCATGCGGGGCCACTTCTGGAGCCAGCCCTCGGCATAGGCGTCGGAGGAGAGCCGGAAGAGGTTGTGCAGGCCCGTGCGGTCCACCGCCCACATCGTCTTGTGGGTGTAACCACCGGAACCGGAGACGTCGTCGCGCTTCTGGTGCGGCTGGCCCCAGCGGACCTTGCGCTTGTTGCGCCGGGACTCGGGCGCCACATACGCCTCGATGCCGATGATCGGGGTGACCCCGGCCTTCTGCGCGGTGTGGAAGAAGTCGTACGCCCCGTGGAGGTTGCCGTGGTCGGACATGGCGATGTGCGACATGCCCATCTCGTTGCACGCGTCGAACATGTCCTTCAGCCGCGCGGCACCGTCCAGCATCGAGTACTGGGTGTGGACGTGCAGGTGCGTGAACGGCGGCTTCGACACGGTGCGGCCTCCTGGGAGAGCTCTCGGCGACGGGCTGCGGACAGTCTGGGGGACAGCGTCGAAGTCTATGCCCCGGCACTGACACCCGGAGTCCGGCCGGGCGTACCTTCGGCGGGGAACCGGGCACTCCTCCGCGGCGACGGACGTTGATCGGGAGAAGTCGCGGGGCCGGGGCGGCCCGGCCCCGCCCCGGCTTGCCGTGATCCGCCCATGTCACGCACCACCCGTACCAGGAGGCACCCGCGATGTCGGTCCCCCAGCTCAGCGACGAGCAGCGCGGCGAGGAGATCCTCTCCGTCTTCGACACCGCCTTCGGCGAACTGCTGGCCGCCGACCCGGCCGCGTTCCGTGTGAAGTTCCGCAAGATGGCGGCCTCCGCCTTCGCGTTCTACCGGGGCACGGCGTGCCTCTTCTACCACGACCTGGCCGCCCAGAGCCCCGGCGGCGACGGCGCGCGGGCCGCCGCCGGACCGTATCTGGACGAGCGCACCTCGCGCGTGTGGATCCACGGCGACCTGCACGCGGAGAACTTCGGCACGTACATGGACTCGAACGGTCGGCTGATCTTCAACGTCAACGACTTCGACGAGGCCTACGTCGGCCCGTTCACCTGGGACGTCAAGCGCTTCGCCGCCTCCGTCGCCCTGGTGGGGTACGCCAAGGCGCTCGGCGACCGGCAGATCACCGAACTGGTGAGCGTCTACGCACACGCCTACCGCGAGCGGGTGCACGCCCTGGCCACCGGCGCCAAGAGCGACGAGGTGCCGCCCTTCACCCTGGACACCGCCGAGGGCCCGCTCCTGGACGCGCTGCGCGACGCCCGCTCGCTGACCCGGTTCGGCCTGCTGGAGTCGATGACCGAGATCCGCGACTTCGAGCGCCGCTTCGCGCCCGGCGGCGGCTCCGTCGAGCTGGACGCGGCCACCCGCTACAAGGTGCTCGCCGCCTTCGACGGCTATCTGGAGACCCTCCCGGAGTCGTCCCTGGCCCGCCCGGACTCCTACCGCGTCAAGGACGTCGTGGGGCGCCGGGGCATCGGCATCGGCTCGGCCGGGCTGCCCTCGTACAACATCCTGCTGGAGGGCAACAGCGACGCCCTGGAGAACGACGTCGTGATCTACATCAAGCAGGCCCAGACCCCCGCCGTCTCGCGGCATGTGACCGACCGGGCGATCCGCGGCTACTTCGCGCACGAGGGCCACCGCACGGTGATCTCCCAGCGCGCCCTCCAGGCGCACGCCGACCCGTGGCTGGGCTGGACCGAGCTGGACGGCGCGGGGCAGCTCGTCGCCGAGGTCTCGCCGTACGCCGTCGACCTGGACTGGGGCGACATCGACGACCCGGAGGAGATCGCGCAGGTCGTCGCCGACCTCGGCCGCGCCACCGCCGCCATGCACGCGGCGGCCGACGACCAGTCCGGCGAGTCCCTGGTGCCGTTCTCCACCGAGCGGGCCATCGACGCCGCCATCGCGGCCGACGAGGAGGGCTTCGCCCCGATGCTGACGGACTTCGCGCACACCTACGCGGCCCGCGCGCGCGAGGACCACCGGATCTTCGTCGACCTGTTCCGCAACGGTCGTATTCCGGGTCTGTGACGACAGGGACGCTCACAGGGACCCTTTAGGGGCGCCTTACCGGCGGACGTGCCACACTCTCCTTCTGCTATGGACATATCCGGGACCCGACTCAGAGCCGTGCGCGCGGCGCTGTTCACGGCTGTGGTCGTGACGCTCAGCACCGCGTCGCACATCCTGCTGTCCCAGGTCCCGCTGCCGCTGAACACGGTGGCCGCCGTCGCGGGCGCCGTGTTCGTCCTCGCCTACGCCCTGGCGGGCCGCGAGCGCGGCTTCGGCCGGATCGCCGCCCTGCTGGTCCCGCTGGAACTGGCCGCCGACACCGTCTTCACCACCGGCCAGCAGGTCTGCTACGGCAGCGCGGGCGGCCCGCTCGCCGGTCCGCTGCGCTCGGTCGGCTGGGACGTGCTGTGCGGCAGCAACACCCATGTCGGCACGCCGCTGGCCCGGATGACCGGCGCCGACACCGACCGGCTCGCGCTGCTGCTCGCGCACGCCGACCCGGCGACCGCCTGGCTGCTGCTGGCCGCGCACGTCGCCGTGGGCCTGCTCGCGGCGGGCTGGCTGCGCCGCGGCGAGCGGGCGCTGGCCCAGCTGCTGCGCGCGATGGCCGCGACCACCTTCCGACCGCTGCTGCTCGCGGTCGCCGCGGTCACGGTCCGCCGGCGCGGCACGGTGCGGCGCCCGACGCGTCCCGCGCCGCACCGCACCGCCCTGCGCGCCCGCCTCCTCGTCCACTCCCTGGGACGACGTGGTCCGCCGCGCCCGGCCGCCCGCGCCCACCGGCACGCCCTCGCCCTCGGCTGAGCGGCGGCGCCGGTCCGGACCGACCGGTCCCCACCACGTCACACGTACATCCGCGCACCAGGCTGCGCGGCCCACAGGGAGAACACCACCATGAGCAAGCGGAACAGCCAGTCGGCGAAGACGGCGGCCCGGGAGCGGCTGCGCGTCGAGCGCGAGCGCGAGGCGAAGCGGGCCAAGGTCAGGCGGCAGGTCATCGTCGGCGTCTCGGTCGTCGCGGTGCTGGCCGCGGCGGGCGGCATCGGCTACGCCGTCGTCCAGGCCAACAAGCCCGGCCACTGGGAGGCCGTGAAGGACGAGAAGGTCGTCGCGCCCGCCAACACCTCGGGCAAGGACGGCACGACGGTCGTCTTCGGCAAGAGCACCGCCGCCAAGACCCTCAAGGTCTACGAGGACCCGCGCTGCCCGGTCTGCGCGCAGTTCGAGCAGACCGTCGGCGCGACCCTGAAGAAGGACATCGACGACGGCAAGTTCAAGATGCAGTTCATCTCGGGCACCTTCCTCGACGACCACGACCAGGGCGAGGGCTCCAAGAACGCGCTGAGCGCCCTCGGTGCCGCGCTCAACGTCAGCCCCGAGGCGTTCCTGGAGTACAAGACGGCGCTCTACTCCGCCAAGTGGCACCCGGACGAGAACGACGACAAGCTCAAGAACGACTCGTACCTCATCCAGATCGCCGACACCGTCTCGGCGCTCAAGGGCAACGCCAAGTTCCAGACCGCCGTGAAGAACGGCACCTACGACGCCTGGGCCATGGCCATGTCGAAGTCCTTCGACGACAACAAGGACGACGTGAAGGGCACCCCGAGCCTGGTCATGAACGGCAAGAAGCTCACCACCCCCGGCTCGGACAACGCGCCGATGACGGTGGAGGACTTCGACTCGGTGGTCGGCGCCGCGCTGAAGGGCTGACCCGGCCGGGCCGGTGCGCGCCGGATCCGTCCCGGTTCGCACGGCCCTGCGCCAATCCCCGCTGAAGAGCGGGCGAACTTTCCCTGTTCGCCCGCTCTTTGCGCGTACCGGTCAGTAATGTGATCGGCCGTGACCAGCCGACACAGAGCGTCCGACCCTGCCCAGACCCCTCCTCGCGCCGACGGCCCCGCGCCGGGCCCGCGCCGCCGTACGGTCGTCAAGGCCGCCGCGGCCGGTGCCGCCCTGGCCGCGCCGCTCGCCGCCGCGCTGCCCGCGCGCGCCGCGACCGGGGCGCCCGCCTTCCTGCACGGGGTGGCCTCCGGCGACCCGCTGCCCGACGGCGTCCTGCTGTGGACCCGGGTGACCCCGGTCCCGGAGGCCCTGCCGGGCTCCGGAGCCGGGCCCGACACCGAGGTGAGCTGGGCGGTCGCCACCGACCGGGCGTTCACCACCGTCGTCGCCCGCGGCTCCACCGTCGCGAGCGCGGCCTCGGACCACACCGTCAAGGCCGACATCCGCGGCCTGCGGCCCGCCACCGACTACTGGTTCCGCTTCTCGGCCGGCGGCACCGACTCGCCCGTGGCCCGCACCCGCACCGCGCCCGCCCACGACGCCGCCGTGTCCGGCCTGCGCTTCGGCGTGGTCTCCTGCGCCAACTGGGAGGCCGGCCGCTTCGCCGCCTACCGCCACCTCGCCGACCGCGGCGACCTGGACGCCTGGCTGCACCTGGGCGACTACATCTACGAGTACAAGTCGGGCGAGTACGCGGCCCGGGGCACGGTGGTGCGCCCGCACGAACCGGCGCACGAGATCCTCACGCTCGCCGACTACCGGATCCGGCACGCCCGCCACAAGACCGACCCCGACCTCCAGGCACTGCACCACCGGGCGCCGGTCATCGCGATCTGGGACGACCACGAGTTCGCCGACAACGCCTGGTCGGGCGGCGCGGTCAACCACACCGAGGGCGCCGAGGGGGCCTGGAGCGACCGCCAGGCCGCCGCCAAGCGCGCCTACTTCGAGTGGATGCCGGTGCGCCCGGCGATCGCGGGCACCACCTACCGGCGGCTGCGCTTCGGCAAGCTCGCCGATCTGTCCCTGCTCGACCTGCGCTCCTTCCGCTCGCAACAGGCGTCCACCGGCTCGGGATCGGTCGACGACCCGGACCGCACCCTCACCGGCCGCGCCCAACTGGACTGGCTCAAGGCGGGTCTGACGGCCTCGGACACCACCTGGCGGCTGGTCGGCAACTCGGTGATGATCTCCCCGTTCGTCGTCGGCGCGCTCTCGGCGGACCTGCTGAAGCCGCTCGCGAAGCTGCTGGGGCTGCCCCAGGAGGGCCTGGCGATCAACACCGACCAGTGGGACGGCTACACCGCCGACCGCCGCGAACTCCTCGGCCATCTGCGGGGCAACGCCATCCGCAACACCGTCTTCCTGACCGGGGACATCCACATGGCGTGGGCCAACGACGTGCCGGTGGACGCCGGGACCTACCCGCTGTCCCCGTCGGCCGCGACCGAGTTCGTGGTCACCTCGCTGACCTCCGACAACCTCGACGACATGGTCAAGGTCCCCGAGGGCACCGTCTCGGCCCTGGCCGCGCCGGTGATCCGGGCCGCCAACCGGCACGTCCACTGGGTCGACACCGACCGCCACGGCTACGGCGTCCTGGACATCACCGCCGAGCGCGCGCAGATGGACTACTACGTCGTCTCCGACCGCACCCGGGCGGACGCGACCTCCTCCTGGGCCCGCTCCTACCGCACCCGCAGCGGCACCCAGAAGATCGAGCGGACCTACGACCGCGTCTGAAGCCTCTCTGCCGCCGGCTCAGCCGAGGCTGTCGAGGAAGCCGAGCGCCACCCGCCAGGTGGCCTCGGCGGCCTCCGCGTCGTAGTCCGGCAGGTCCGGGTCGGTGTAGAGGTGGCCGGCCCCCGCGTACCGGTAGATCTCGACGTCGGCGCCGGTGCGGCCCATCTGGAGGTACCAGGCGCTCAGCCAGTCGTCCGTCTCGAACGGGTCCGGCTCGGCCACATGCAGCTGGACGGGCAGCTCGTCAGCCCGGGCGCCCGGCGCGATGTCGGACGTGCCGTGCAGGAGCAGCAGGCCGCGGGCCTTGTCGTCGCCGAGGGCGAGGGTCTGCGCGACGGAGGCGCCGAAGGAGAACCCGGCGTAGACCAGGCCGCGTTCCGAGTAGGGGGCGGCGGCCAGCACGGCCCGTCTGAGCAGCTCGTCCTTGCCGGTCTCGTCCTTGAAGGCCATGCCCTCCTCGACCGAGTCGAACGTACGGCCCGCGAAGAGATCGGGCGTCCACACCTCGTGCCCGGCGGCGCGCAGCCGGTCGGCGGCCTGCCGCACCGCGGGGGTGAGGCCGTAGGTCGAGTGGAAGAGCATGATGTTCATGAGGCCATGGTGCCAGCCGGGTACGACAACGCCCGAGCGCACCCGCCCGGATGTGAACGTCCTGCGTGGGCCTCGCCACACGGGCCCGGCCCTACCCACGAACCGCCGGAAGACACATGTTCGTCCCCGGCCGCCCCCGGTTACGTTCGCAGGCATGGAAGACGCACTCCGCCCGCTGACCGTGATCGGCGGCTCGGTCGTCCTCACCCTGCTCATCGGCTGGGCCACCGACCTGCTGCTGCGCAAGGCCGACGAACGGCACCACGAGACACCGCTGTGGGGACTGCTGCGCCGGGCCCGCGTGCCCTACCAGCTCGTCCTGTGCTCCGCCCTGCTCAGAGGCTCCTACGACCGCGCCGAACTCCTCCAGGAGCACCGCGGCGGCATCGGCCGCACGCTGACCCTGGTGCTGATCGGGTCCGCCGCCTGGCTGGCCGTCCGGATCGCGGCGGCCGTCGTCGAGACCTCGTACTCCCGCTACGCCAGCTCCCGCGCCCAGCGGGACCCGGCCCGGGTGCGCCGGGTGCGCACCCAGGTCGAGCTGATCATGCGGGTGGTCACCGCGGTCGTCATCGTGGTGGCCGCCGCCTCGATGCTGCTGACCTTCCCGGCGATGCGCGCGGCCGGTGCCTCGCTGCTGGCCTCGGCCGGGATCCTCGGCATCGTCGCCGGTGTCGCCGCGCAGTCCACGCTGAGCAACATGTTCGCCGGGCTCCAGATCGCCTTCGGCGACATGGTGCGCATCGGCGACACCGTCGTCGTCAACGGCGAGTGGGGCACCGTCGACGAGATCACGCTGACCTTCCTGACCGTACGGACCTGGGACGAGCGCCGGATCACCATGCCGGTCTCCTACTTCACGTCCAACCCGTTCGAGAACTGGTCACGCGGCACCCCGCAGATGACCGGCACCGTGTTCTGGCACCTCGACCACTCCGCGCCGCTGGAGGCGATGCGCGACAAGCTGCGCGACATCCTGCGCACCTGCCCGGCCTGGGACGGCCGCGCCTGCAACGTGCAGATCACGGACACCACGCCCACCACCGTCCAGGTGCGGGCGCTGGTGACGGCGAAGGACGCCGACGACATCTGGACGGTACGGGTCGCGGTGCGCGAGCAGATGCTCCGGTGGCTGTGCGAGGAGCACCCGTACGCGCTGCCCCGCGTCAACACCGGCGAGGCGGTGCCGTCGCGGGACCGCGCCGCCGGGGACGGGCACGGGGACCGGGCGGTGCCCGTCGCCGGTCCGGACGGGACGCGCACCGGCGTGGACGCGTCCCGCGCCGGGCGCGGCTGACGGGGCCGCCGGGCGTTCAGTGGCCGCGCTCGGCGCCGCCGTTGACCTGGACGATCTGCGAGGTGACGTGCGCGGCGGCCGGGGAGGCCAGCCAGTGCAGGGTGGCGGCGACATCGCCGGGGGTGCCGGCGCGGCCGGTCGAGGTCTCGCCGACGAGCCGGGCGCGGCGCTCGTCGTCCATCGCGTCGCCGAAGAATCCGGTGTCCTCGATGTAGCCGGGGGCGACCACGTTCACCGTGATGCCGTGCGGGCCCAACTGGCGGGCCAGATCGTGGGCGTAGGGGTGCAGGGCCGCCTTGGCCGCGCCGTAGGCACCGCTGCCCGAGCCCCGGTAGGCGGCGATGGAGCTGAGGAACAGCACCCGCCCGCCGGGCTCGGCCAGCCGGTGCCTGAGGGCCTCGGTGAGCAGCACGGCGGTCAGCGTGTTGAGCCGGAAGTTGAGCGACCAGTCGTCGGCGATCCGTTCCAGCGGGTCGTCCCGCTCCGGCCGCTGCTCCAGCAGCCCGGAGCCGCCCGCGCTGTGCACGAGCACGTCCACGGCGCCCATCTCCTCGGCCACGAAGCGGACGGTCTGCCGTACGTCGTCCACGTCCGTGAGGTCGGCCGCGCGGACGAGCGCCCCCGGCACCCGCGCCTCGCGCAGCACCTGCTCGCGTCGTCCGAGCAGCAGGACGCGGTCCCCGTCGGCGGCGAACGCCCGCGCCGCGGCCAGCCCGATGCCCGTACCACCACCGCTGATCACTACGTTGCGTGTCATGCCACCGAGACTAGGACCTGCCCGGCCGCCGACGGGTCAGCGCAGGCTGCGCACGTCGAGGTGGCGCAGCACCCGGTCCACGATCTCCGGGTCGGCGCCCGGCTCGCTGCGGGCGGCGAGCACCTCGTGCCGGGCGGCGCTCAGCATCTCGGCCTGGATCCTGCGCAGCCGCTTGATCCTGCGCACCCGGTGCTCCTGGGCCTCGCGGCGCTCCTCGTCGCCGATCTGCGGGTTGATCCGCAGGCCGATCTCGAAGGCGCGCCGCAGCATCTGCTCGGAGACCTCGTCGGGCAGGTCCTCGACCGACTCGATCTCCTTCAGCCGCCGCTTGGCCGCGCGCGCCGCCCGCACCGCCAGTTCCTTCTCGAACTCCTTCTCGCGCTCGGTGTCGGCGCGCACCCCGAGCCGCTTGACCAGCCACGGCAGGGTGAGCCCCTGGAGCACGAGCGTCACCATGATCACGCCGAAGGCGATGAAGACGATCTCGTCGCGGTCGGGGAAGGGCGCGCCGCTGTCCGTCTTGAGCGGGATGGCCAGGGCCAGCGCCACCGAGGCCACCCCACGCATCCCCGCCCACCACATGACGACGGTCTCCCGCCAGCTCGTCGGGATGTCCTCGTCGTAGTCCCGCCGGGCGTGCAGGCGCTGGGTGAGCCAGGTCGCGGGCAGCAGCCACAGCAGCCGGACCAGGATCACGACGCCCACGACCACCCCGGCCCAGCCGAGCAGTTCCAGCCAGCGGCCGGACGCGGTGCGGATCGCGTTGTGCAGTTCCAGGCCGATCAGTCCGAAGGCGACTCCGGTGACGAGGGTGTCGACGACGTCCCAGACGGTGTGTCCGGCCAGCCGGCTCATCACGTCGTCGGCCCCGTAGGCGTACTCGGCCAGGAACAGCGCGGTGGTGAGCACGGCGAGGACGCCGGAGCCGTGCAGTTCCTCGGCCAGCACGTAGGAGGCGTACGGCACCAGGAGCGTCAGGCCGATCTGGAGGGTGGCGTCCCCCAGCAGGTCGAGCAGTTTGTTGGCGCCCCAGCCGAGGGCCACGCCGATGATCACGGCGACCACCGCGGACAGCACCAGGTCGAGTCCGGCCTGCCAGGCGGAGAACTCGCCGCTGACGGCGGCGGCGATCGCGACGTGGTAGAGCACGATGGCGGTGACGTCGTTGAACAGGCCCTCGCCCTCCAGGATCGACACCAGGCGGCGGGGCAGCCCGAGCTGTCCGGCCACCGCGGTCGCCGCGACCGGGTCGGGCGGCGCGACCAGCGCGCCGAGCGCCACCGCGGCGGCCAGCGGCAGCCCCGGCACGATGGTGTGGGCGACCACCGCGACGCACAGGGTGGTGACGAACACCAGGGCCACGGCCAGCAGGAAGATCGGACGTCTGTTCGCCGCGAACTGCCGCCAGGAGGTGCGCCGTACGGCGGCGTAGAGCAGCGGCGGCAGCAGCGCGGGCAGGATCAGGTCGGGCGGGATGTCGACGTTCGGCACGAAGTTCAGGACCGCCAGGACGATCCCGAGGAGCGTCATGAGCACCGGGGCGGGCAGCCCGAGCCGGTCTCCGACGGGGACGCTGATCACGGCCCCGAGCAGGACGACGAACAACAGGGCCAGCTGATCCACGCTCGGCGCTCCGGGGGTCGGACGGTCACACGGCAGCCTCCAGCGTGCCATGCCGTCCGCCGCGTCGGCCTGCTGGGAACCGCCTGGCCGCGGCTACAGGGTGCGCCGCATGGCCCGGTGCGGAATGCCGGCGTCCGGGAATTCGGGGCCGTGGGCCGTGTAGCCCAGCCGCTCGTAGAAGCCGAGGGCGTGGGTCTGCGCGTGCAGGTCCATGGCGGTCAGGCCGTGCGCGCGGGCCGCGTCCTCCAGGGCGCGCACCAGGGCCGCGCCGACGCCGAGGCCCCGGGCGGCGGCGGTGACGGCGAGGCGGCCCAGCGAGCCGACGGCCGGGTCGCCGCCGGTGCGGCCGGCCGCCGCCGCGCCGTGCAGCAGCCGTCCGGTGCCGAGCGGGGTGCCGTCGTCGCGGACGGCGAGCACATGCACCGCCACGGCGTCCAGCTCGTCGTACTCCAGGTCCTCGGGGACGCCCTGCTCGGTGACGAAGACCTCCCGGCGCACCGCGAAGCACGCCTCGCGGTCGGCGGCGCCGGCGGCCACCCGGGTCCGGTACGCGGTCCGGGTCACGCGTAGGTCTCCTCGCGGACCTGGTCCAGGGCCTGCTGGAGGTCGGCCGGGTAGTCGCTGGCGAACTCCGCCCAGTGGCCGTCGCCGGGGTGCTCGAAGCCGAGCCGCACCGCGTGCAGCCACTGCCGGGTCAGCTTCAGCCGCTTGGCCAGGGTGGGGTCGGCGCCGTAGGTGAGGTCGCCGACGCAGGGGTGGCGGTGGGCGGCCATGTGGACGCGGATCTGGTGGGTGCGGCCGGTCTCCAGCTTCACGTCGAGCAGGGAGGCGGCGCGGAAGGCCTCGATGAGGTCGTAGTGCGTGACGGACGGCTTGCCCTCGGCGGTGACGGCCCACTTGTAGTCGTGGTTCGGGTGGCGTCCGATGGGGGCGTCGATGGTGCCGCTGGTCGGGTCGGGGTGGCCCTGGACCAGGGTGTGGTAGCGCTTGTCGACCGTGCGCTCCTTGAACTGGCGCTTGAGCGAGGTGTACGCGTACTCGGACTTGGCGACCACCATCAGGCCGGAGGTGCCGACGTCCAGGCGGTGCACGATGCCCTGGCGCTCGGCGGCGCCCGAGGTCGAGATGCGGTACCCGGCGGCGGCGAGCCCGCCGATGACCGTGGGGCCGGTCCAGCCGGGGCTGGGGTGCGCCGCGACGCCGACCGGCTTGACGATCACGACGACGTCGTCGTCGTCGTGGACGATCTCCATGCCCTCCACGGGCTCGGCGACGATCTGCACGGGCGCGGGGGCCTGCGGCATCTCGACCTCCAGCCAGGCGCCGCCGCTCACCCGCTCGGACTTGCCGACCGCCGTGCCGTCGACCAGCACCTTGCCCGCCGCGGCCAGCTCGGCCGCCTTCGTACGGGAGAAGCCGAACATGCGGGAGATGGCGGCGTCGACACGCTCGCCCTCCAGGCCGTCGGGCACGGGCAGGGTACGGATCTCGGGAAGGGTGCTCACCCGTCGAGTATGCCGGACGGGCCGGACAACGCCGCACGCGCGGGCGTCCGCCGGGGCCTCCCCCGGCGGGCACCGGTGCGGGCCCCGGTCCTGGTGGACGGTGCCGTCAGTCCTTGTGGACGGTGCCGTCCGGGTCCCGGCCGCCGAAGGAGAGCAGCACGATCAGGATGCCGCCGCAGACGATCGCGGAGTCGGCGAGGTTGAAGACGGCGAAGTGCTTGGGCGAGATGAAGTCGACGACCGCGCCCTTGAAGACCCCCGGCGAGCGGAAGATCCGGTCGGTGAGGTTGCCCAGCGCGCCGCCGAACAGCAGGCCGAGCGCGAACGCCCAGGGCAGGCTGTACAGCTTGCGGGCCAGCCGGACGATCACCACGATCACGGAGGCGGCGATGACCGTGAAGATCACCGTGTACGCCTCGCCGAAGCTGAAGGCGGCGCCGGAGTTGCGGATCATCTGGAACTGGAGCCAGTCCCCGATGATCTTCACCGGGGCGTGGTGCTCCAGCTTGGCCACCACGAGGATCTTGCTGACGAGGTCGAGGGCGTACGCCACGGCGGCCACCGCGAACAGCACGCCGATGCGGCGCCTGCCCCGCGGCGGCCCGTCCGCGGCGGCGGACTCCTCCGGCGTGCCGCCGCCGGCCTCCGGCGCGTCCGGCGTCGTCCCTGCTGGTGCGGCCGTCTCCGCCGCGGCGTCGGGCCGCCGCCGCTCCCCGGGACGCTCCGCGTCCGGGGTCTCGTCCGGCGTACCGATGATGCGCTCCGCCTCTGCCACGTGAGTCCCTCGACCTAGGTACCTGACTGAGGACGAGACTACGGCACGTCCCGCGGGGCCGACGCGCTCAGGAGGGCGCCGGCACCCGTTCACCGCCGGTGGCTACCGGCGCTCCTGCTTCTGCTTGCACTCCACGCACAGGGTGGCCCGCGGGAAGGCCTGCATACGGGCCTTCCCGATGGGGTTGCCGCAGTTCTCGCACACGCCGTAGGTGCCCGCGTCCAGCCGGTCGAGGGCGCGCTCGGTCTGGGTGAGCGTCTCGCGCGCGTTGGCGGCCAGGGCCAGTTCGTGCTCGCGCGTGATGTTCTTGGTGCCGGTGTCCGCCTGGTCGTCGCCCGCGCCGTCCCCGGAGTCCCGCATCAGACCCGCGAGGGACGCCTCGGACGAGCTGATCTCGGTGCTCAGCCGCTCCATCTCGGACTCCAGCTCCGCGCGGGCCTCGGCGACCTCCTCCTCGGTCCACGGGTCCTCACCCGGGCGGACCGCGAGGTCGCCCGGCTCCACCGCCGCGGCGACGCGCGCCTTGGGGACCGCGGTCTTGGCCGCCGTGGCCGTACTGGCCCTGCCGGCCCTGCTGGCCCTGCCAGGAGTCTTCTTCGCAACCACCGTCGTGGCTCCCGTCTGCTTCGCGGCCTCGGCCGCGCCCGCCTTCTTGCCCGAGCTCTTCCTGCCCACAGCGGCACCGCTCCCACCCTGCGCGGCGCTCTTCGGCGGGGAGTCGTCCGGCGCGGACTCCTTCGCCGGGGCGGCCTTGCGCGCGGGGGTCTTGCGGGGGGCGGTCTTCCGCGCCGGAGTGCGCCGGGGTGCGGCGGCCGCGGTCCGTTCCGGATCCCCGGCCGGGCCGGTGGACCGTGCGGACCCGGTCGTCCCGCCGTCCGCGCCGGTGTGCCGGGACCTGTCGGACGCCGACTGCTCGGCGGTCTTCTTCGCCACCATGGCCGCGGCCCCTTCACATATTGTGATCTTGCTCGCGAATCGTGCTGGGACGATAAATCGACTCAAGCCCCGCGGCAACGGGGCACGCCGCCCGATTCGCCCGCCTCGCGCGCACCGCGCGCCCGGCATGCAAGCGTTGTGCCCAGCTCCCCGCCGGGTAATCCGACAAGACGCACGTCGGACGATCTCGGCGGGCGGCGCCGCCGCCGTTCGGGTCACCCGCGCCCCCGCCCCGCGCCCGGCGCCGGGCGCCGAAAACCGGTCGGCCGCGGTCCCCGGAGCGCCGTACACTGGGCGGAGCGAGAAGCGTGGATGGGGACGAGTAGCGGCGCAGGCAGCCCAGAGCGACCCGGGGACGGTGTGAGCCCGGGGGCGAGCGCGACGTGAAGATCACCCCGGAGCCGCCGGAAGAACACCCCGGGGAGCAGCCCGGGGCCAGTAGAACCGGCATCGCGAGCCCAATGAGGGGGCTCACCGGAGCGTACGGCGCACCGGAGGGCCAAGGAGGGTGGTACCGCGGGAGCGCGCCGCACGGCGTGGAAGCACGAACGCTCTCGTCCCTCCGACGGTAGGCAGCACATCCGCCGGAGGAAGCTCGTTGAATACGCAGCCGCAGTACCGCCAGGTGCCCGCCCAGGTCGACCTGCCCGCGCTCGAACACGCGGTGCTCGACTTCTGGCGCGAGCAGAAGATCTTCGCCAAGAGCCTGGAGCAGTCCGCGGGCCGCCCCGAATGGGTGTTCTACGAGGGCCCGCCCACCGCCAACGGCATGCCCGGCGCCCACCACATCGAGGCCCGCGTCTTCAAGGACGTCTTCCCCCGCTTCCGCACCATGCGCGGCTACCACGTGGGCCGCAAGGCCGGCTGGGACTGCCACGGCCTGCCCGTCGAGCTGGCGGTGGAGAAGGAACTGGGCTTCACCGGCAAGCAGGACATCGAGGCGTACGGCATCGCCGAGTTCAACGACCGCTGCCGCGAGTCCGTGACCCGGCACACCGACGCCTTCGCCGAGCTGACGACCCGCATGGGCTACTGGGTCGACCTGGACGACGCCTACCGGACCATGGACCCCGAGTACATCGAGTCGGTCTGGTGGTCGCTGAAGCAGATCTTCGACAAGGGCCTGCTGGTGCAGGACCACCGCGTCGCCCCCTGGTGCCCGCGCTGCGGCACCGGCCTGTCCGACCACGAGCTGGCGCAGGGCTACGAGACGGTCGTCGACCCGTCCGTGTACGTGCGCTTCCCGCTCACCTCCGGACCGCTGGCCGGGCAGGCGGCGCTCCTGGTGTGGACGACGACCCCCTGGACCCTGGTGTCCAACACGGCCGTCGCCGCCCACCCGGACGTCACCTACGTGGTCGCCACGGACGGCCGGGAGAAGGTCGTCGTCGCCGAGCCGCTGGTCGCCAAGGCGCTCGGCGAGGGCTGGGAGAGGACCGGCGAGTCCTTCACCGGCGCCGAGATGGAGCGCTGGACCTACCGGCGCCCCTTCGAGCTGGTCGAGTTCCCCGAGCCCGCCCACTACGTGGTCAACGCCGAGTACGTCACCACCGAGGACGGCACGGGCCTGGTCCACCAGTCCCCCGCCTTCGGCGAGGACGACCTCAGGGTGTGCCGCTCCTACGGGCTGCCGGTGGTCAACCCGGTCCGCCCGGACGGCACCTTCGAGGAGGACCTGCCGCTGGTCGGCGGCGTCTTCTTCAAGAAGGCCGACGAGCGGCTCACCGAGGACCTGCGCGAGCGGGGCCTGCTCTTCCGGCACCTGCCCTACGAGCACAGCTACCCGCACTGCTGGCGCTGCCACACCGCGCTGCTGTACTACGCCCAGCCGTCCTGGTACATCCGCACCACCGCCGTCAAGGACCGGCTGCTGGCGGAGAACGAGCGGACCAACTGGTACCCGGACACCGTCAAGCACGGCCGCTTCGGCGACTGGCTGAACAACAACATCGACTGGGCGCTCTCCCGCAACCGCTACTGGGGCACCCCGCTGCCCGTCTGGCGCTGCGCCGAGGACCACCTCACCTGCGTCGGTTCCCGCGCGGAGCTGACCGAGCTGACCGGCACCGACCAGTCGGGCCTCGACCCGCACCGCCCGTTCATCGACGAGGTGACCTTCGCCTGCCCCGAGGAGGGCTGCGGGGCGACGGCCGTGCGCGTGCCCGAGGTCATCGACGCCTGGTACGACTCGGGTTCGATGCCGTTCGCGCAGTGGGGGTACCCGTACAAGAACAAGGAGCTGTTCGAGAGCCGCTACCCGGCGCAGTTCATCTCCGAGGCGATCGACCAGACCCGCGGCTGGTTCTACACGCTGATGGCGATCGGCACCCTGGTGTTCGACAAGTCGTCCTACGAGAACGTGGTGTGCCTGGGCCACATCCTCGCCGAGGACGGCCGCAAGATGTCCAAGCACCTGGGCAACATCCTCCAGCCGATCCCGCTGATGGACCAGCACGGCGCGGACGCGGTGCGCTGGTTCATGGCGGCCGGCGGCTCGCCCTGGGCGGCCCGCCGGGTCGGCCACGGCACCATCCAGGAGGTGGTGCGCAAGACGCTGCTGACGTACTGGAACACGGTCGCCTTCCAGGCGCTGTACGCCCGTACGTCGAACTGGGCGCCGAGCGCGGCGGACCCGGCCCCGGCCGACCGCCCGCTGCTGGACCGCTGGCTGCTGAGCGAGCTGCACGCGCTGACCGACCAGGTCACGCAGGCCCTGGAGGCGTACGACACGCAGCGTGCCGGGAAGCTGCTCTCCGCGTTCGTGGACGACCTGTCCAACTGGTACGTCCGCCGTTCGCGCCGCCGCTTCTGGCAGGGCGACAAGGCCGCGCTGCGCACGCTGCACGAGGTCGTCGAGACGGTCACCCGGCTGATGGCCCCGCTGACCCCGTTCATCACCGAGCGGGTCTGGCAGGACCTGGTGGTGCCGGTGTCGCCGGACGCCCCGGAGTCGGTGCACCTGGCCTCCTGGCCCGAGGCCGATCTGTCCGCGATCGACCCCGAGCTGTCCCGGCAGATGGTGCTGGTGCGGCGGCTGGTGGAGCTGGGCCGGGCCACCCGCGCGGAGTCGGGCGTCAAGACCCGCCAGCCGCTCTCGCGCGCGCTGGTCGCGGCGGCGGGCTTCGACACCCTGGACCGCGAGCTGCACGCGCAGATCACCGAGGAGCTGAACGTCTCCTCGCTGGCGTCGCTCAGCGAGGTCGGCGGGTCACTGGTGGACACCACCGCGAAGGCCAACTTCCGTGCCCTGGGCAAGCGGTTCGGCAAGCGCGTCCAGGACGTGGCGAAGGCCGTCGCCGCGGCCGACGCGGCGGCGCTGTCGCTGGCGCTGCGCGAGGGCACGGCGTCGGTGGAGGTCGACGGCGAGACCGTCACGCTGGCCCCGGACGAGGTGATCATCACCGAGACCCCGCGCGAGGGCTGGTCGGTGGCGTCCGACTCGGGCGCGACCGTGGCGCTCGACCTGGAGCTGACCGAGGAGCTGCGGCAGGCGGGTCTGGCGCGCGACGCCATCCGGCTCATCCAGGAGGCGCGCAAGAACAGCGGCCTGGACGTCGCGGACCGGATCGCGCTGCGCTGGACCTCCACCGACCCGGCGGTCATCGCGGCCCTGTCCGAGCACGCGGGGCTCATCGCCGACGAGGTCCTGGCCACGGACTTCGCCCAGGGCGAGGCGGACGGCGCCTACGGTGACCCGTTCACCGACGAGGGCCTGTCCCTGACGTTCCGGCTGCGCAAGGCGTAGCCGGGCGGGCTCCCCGCGCTCCCCCCGGGGGCGCGGGGAGCGCGCGGAGACCCGTACGTACGGCCAGCCACTGCCCGTGCACACGAGAACGGCCCCGGAGGAGATCCTCCGGGGCCGTTCTCTCAGGCTGCCGACGCCTTGTTCGTGCGTTCGCTCAGGAACCCGTCAGGGCGCCTCAGTTGTCGTCCTCGTCGATCAGGAAGCCGCGCATCGGGGACGGGGCCTGGCCCATGGGGGACGGGCCCTGCGGCCGGACCGGAGCCATCGGCTGGGTCATCGCCGGGGACATCTGCTGCTGGCCGCCGTAGGACGGACCGGACGGGCCGGACGGACCGCCCATCGCGCCGTTGCCGCCGTAGGACGGAGCGCTGGCACCGGCCGGAGCCATGGAGGGCGCCGGGGACGGCGGCAGCGAAGCGGCCGCCGGGGAGGTGCGCGGCGGGGCCAGCGAGTCGTCCGCCTGGGTCTCCAGCTGGCGCAGCTGCGACTCCAGGTACGACTTCAGACGCGTGCGGTACTCGCGCTCGAAGCCGCGCAGGTCCTCGACCTTGCGCTCCAGCGTGGCGCGGGCGGACTCCAGGGAGCCCATCGCGACGCGGTGCTTCTCCTGCGCGTCCCGCTCCAGCGCGTCGGCCTTGGCGCGGGCGTCGCGCTCCAGACCCTCGGCGCGCGAACGGGCCTCGCCGACGATCTTGTTGGCCTCGGAACGGGCCTCGGCGATCGCCTGGTCGGCGGTCTGCTGGGCCAGCGACAGCACCCGCGCGGCGCTGTCGCCACCGGGACCCTGACCCATCGGGCCGGGACCGCCCATCGGGTTCGGGCCGCCCATCGGGCCCGGACCCATCTGGCCCTGCATCGGACCGGGGCCCTGGCCCATCGGTCCGGGACCCTGACCCATCGGGCCGGGGCCCTGCGGGCCCTGTCCGCCGGGGCCGGCGGGCAGCTGCGGGGCACCGCTCGGCAGCTGGGGCGGACCACCCATGGGGCCACCCATCTGCTGCTGCGGCGGGCCCGATATGCCGGCGGGCACCGGAGCGCCGGGACCTCGCATGCCCTGCTGCGGCATCCCGCCCTGCTGGGGCATGCCCGGCCCCTGCTGCTGGTGCTGGGGGTGCTGCGGGTGCTGCTGCTGGTCCTGCTGCTGCTCCGGAGGCTTGCGCATGTTCTGCTGGTTCTGCGCGGCGGCACGGGTGGCCGCGGCCAGCTTGGCGCGCAGGTCCTCGTTCTCACGGAGCAGACGGGTCAGCTCGGCCTCGACCTCGTCGAGGAAGGCATCGACCTCGTCCTCGTCATAGCCTTCTCGGAGGCGGACGGTCGTGAACTGCTTGTTCCGCACGTCCTCGGGGGTCAACGGCATCTCTTCACCTCAACGTAGTCATCGGCAGTCGGCAAGACCGTATCGTCCACACTCACGTCGCGAGGCTTCCCACGATGTAGATCAGGATGTAGACGATGATCATCAGAACGAAGAAGGACAGGTCGAGCGCCACGCCCCCGAGACGCAGCGGCGGGATGAACCGCCGCAGAAGCTTCAGCGGTGGATCGGTGACAGTGTAGGTGGCCTCCAGAACGACCACCATCGCCTTGCCGGGTTGCCACGAGCGGGCGAACTGGAACACATAATCCATGACCAATCGGAAGATCAGTACGATGAGGAACACCATCAGCGCGATGTAGAGAACCTCCATGGCCACGCCCATGATCGGTGCTTCCCTCTCCCCTGTTCCGTGCCGGTTGTCCGGTGTTGCGTCTCAGCTCTGGTTGAAGAACCCGCCCTCTGCGATGCGGGCCTTGTCCTCCGCCGTGACATCGACGTTAGCAGGCGACAACAGAAACACCTTCTGCGTCACCCGCTCGATGCTGCCGTGGAGGCCGAACACCAGACCGGCCGCAAAGTCGACAAGTCGCTTCGCGTCCGTGTCGTCCATCTCCGTCAGATTCATGATCACCGGAGTGCCTTCACGGAAGTGTTCCCCGATGGTACGGGCCTCGTTGTAGGTCCGGGGGTGAAGTGTGGTGATCCGGTACGGCTCACGTTCCGACACGACCTTGGGCATGATCACCGGTGCGTTCTTCTCCAGGCTCGCGCGTTCTTGTGTGATGGATGCCACGGGCGCGATACGCGCCGGACGAGGGGATTCCGCCGGGAGCGAAGCGGAATGGGACACGGGTTCGCGGGGTGCCGGAGGCTGCATCACCCGTACCGGTTCGTCCCTTTGCTGCTGATGTGTACCGTGCGGCTGGTGCGACGGCTCGTGCCGCCTGCGGTCCCGCTCGGGCTCCGGGTCGAGTTCGGGTTCGAAGTCGTCATCGGGGTCGAAACCCCGGCCGTCGTACCCATCGTCCTCCACGAGGCCGAGGTAGACCGCCATCTTGCGCATCGCGCCGGCCATTCTCTGAGTCCTCCGCTCTGTGGTGGATCGACTGACGACCGCCAAGTCCCCGCGATCCACGAGGTCGTTGCGCCTTCTTCGGCGGTATTGACCATATTTTCTGCTGTGGTCCGACTTCTTGGCGACGTTACCCGAGGCCGGGGCGGACTCCGAGTACCGCGCTGCCGACGCGCACATGTGTCGCTCCGGCGGCCACGGCCTGTTCGAGGTCCGCGCTCATCCCTGCCGAGACCATGGTGGCAGCAGGATGGGCCCGGCGCAGGGAGGTCGACAAATCCATGAGCCGCTCGAACGCCGCCTGTTGGCGGCCGGCGTACTCCCCGGTCAGCGGCGCGACGGTCATCAGGCCGCCGAGCCGCAGCCCCGGGGCGTCCGCGACGAGGTCCGCCAACTCCCCGATGCCGCCCGGCGCCACCCCGCCCCGCTCGCCCCGCGCCTGCTCGCCCGCGTCCAGGGCGACCTGGATCAGGCACCCGAGTTCGCGGCCCGCGCGCACGGCCTCCCTGGAGAGCGCGGTGACCAGCCGGGCGCGGTCCACGGACTGCACGACGTCCGCGTAGCCGACGACGGATCGCACCTTGTTGGTCTGAAGTTGACCGACAAAATGCCAACTCAAGGGCAGATCCGTACATTCCGCGGCCTTCGGTGCCGCGTCCTGGTCCCGGTTCTCGGCGACCTGCCGGACCCCGAGGTCCGCCAGGATCCGCACGTCCGAGGCCGGGTAGGTCTTGGTGACCACGATGAGGGTCACGTCCTCGCGGGGGCGTCCGGCCGCGGCGCACGCGGCGGCGATGCGCCCCTCCACCCTCGCCAGATTCGCGGCGAGTTCGTCCTTACGTTCCGTCATGCCTCATCAGTCCAGCCAGACATAGCCCGCGAGCCGACCCGTGGTGCGGTCGCGGCGGTACGAGAAGTGGTCGTCCGACTCCCGGGTGCAGACCGACGACCGCTCCCGGTCGCGCACTCCCAGGCGCTCGAGTTGTGCGTGCACCCCGGCGCTCACATCGAGCGCCGGCGTACCCCAGCTCGTCTCGGCGTACGCCGCCGGTTCGGAGGCGCTCACCTCGGCGCGCATCGCCTCGGGCACCTCGTAGCACCGGCCGCACACGGCGGGTCCGGTGCGGGCGGTGATCCGGGCGGGGTCGGCGCCGAGTTCCACCATGGTCCGCACGGCGGCGGGCACCACCCCGGCCACCATGCCGGGCCGGCCCGCGTGGGCCGCGGCGGCGATCCCGGCGACCGGGTCGGCGAGCAGCACCGGGGTGCAGTCGGCGGTGAGCACGGCGAGGGCGAGTCCCCGGCGGGCGGTGACGAGCGCGTCGACGGCCGGGATGCCGGCCGCGGGGTCCCAGGGGCCGTCCACGACCGCGACGTCGTCGCCGTGCACCTGGTTCATCCAGACCACGTCGGCCGCATCGAGCCCGAGGGCGGCGGCGGCCCGTGCGCGGTTGGCCCGTACGGCGCCGGGGTCGTCCCCGACGGCGCCGCCCAGGTTCAGCTCCTCGTACGGAACGGCGCTCACCCCGCCCCACCGGTCGGTGAAGGCGAAGTGCGCGCCGTTCACGGTGTCGCGCGGTCCTATCACTTCAGGAAGTCCGGGACGTCCAGTTCCTCGGCCGCGCTGTCGGTGTAGGTGCGCGGCGCCGGCGGGGCGGGCGGCGCGGTGGTGAGGTCGCTCAGCGGTTCCGGGGCGACCGGCTCCGGCTCCTCCTTGGGCGTCACGCTGCCCAGCGAGCCGAAGGTCGGACGGCTCTCGGACTGCCGTACCGGAGCGGGCTCCTCGCGGCGGGGCGCGGACGACGAGGAGGCGGCCGAGCCGAGGACGTTCTCCCGGCGGGCCGGGGGCTGGCCGCCGTCGAAGCCGGCCGCGATCACGGTGACCCGCACCTCGTCGCCGAGGGCGTCGTCGATGACCGCGCCGAAGATGATGTTGGCCTCGGGGTGCGCGGCCTCGCTGACCAGCTGGGCGGCCTCGTTGATCTCGAACAGGCCGAGGTCGGAGCCGCCGGAGATGGAGAGCAGGACGCCGCGGGCGCCGTCGATGGAGGCTTCCAGCAGCGGGGAGGAGATCGCCATCTCGGCGGCGGCCACCGCGCGGTCGTCGCCGCGGGCCGAGCCGATGCCCATGAGCGCCGAACCGGCCTCGGACATGACCGACTTGACGTCGGCGAAGTCCAGGTTGATCAGGCCGGGGGTGGTGATCAGGTCGGTGATGCCCTGCACACCGGACAGCAGCACCTGGTCCGCGGACTTGAACGCGTCGAGCACGCTGACCTGGCGGTCCGAGATGGACAGCAGCCGGTCGTTGGGGATGACGATGAGGGTGTCGACCTCTTCGCGGAGTTCGGCGATGCCGTCCTCGGCCTGGTTGGCGCGGCGCCGTCCCTCGAAGGTGAACGGGCGCGTCACCACGCCGATGGTGAGGGCGCCCAGGGAGCGCGCGATGTTGGCCACGACGGGTGCGCCGCCGGTGCCGGTGCCGCCGCCTTCACCGGCCGTCACGAAGACCATGTCGGCCCCCTTGAGGACCTCTTCGATCTCCTCGCGGTGGTCCTCTGCGGCCTTGCGGCCGACGGCCGGGTTGGCCCCGGCGCCGAGTCCGCGGGTCAGTTCGCGGCCGACGTCCAGCTTGACGTCGGCGTCGCTCATCAACAGCGCCTGCGCGTCGGTGTTGATGGCGATGAACTCGACGCCCTTGAGACCGACTTCGATCATCCGGTTGATGGCATTGACACCACCGCCGCCGACACCGATGACCTTGATGACTGCGAGGTAGTTCTGCGGTGCTGCCACGTCGAAGGCCTCTCGCCTCGAATTACGTCGCCGTCGTTGCGCGCTGTCCGCGCCGCGACGGCTGATGCCGAATGGGACGGTCCGTAACGCCGACCCGAACCCTAACCCTGAAGTTTAGGGTTACCAGTGTGCCTGTTCCTTGAAGTCTTCTGAACAGGACACTAAGTCGACAAGTGGCGCCCGTTCAACGAACACGCCGAACCTCCCGTTTTTCTTTTCACCCTATGTGATCAGGCATAGCGGTGCCCAACCAGGGTGCTGGCCTGCACGTATACCCGTCAACTCCCGGATGACGCCGGGGCGATGGGGACACTCACGTCGAAGTGCCGGGCGTCGGGGGTGGCTTTCAGCAGCGCGGTGAGCACACGGGCCTTCGCGGCGCTGCCCTCCCCGCTGCCCCAGGACACGGTCCGTCCGCCGCTCAGCTCCAGCGAGATGTCGTCGTAGGTACGGACCTTGACGGCACGGGTCGTGCGGGCCACCGCGGCCGGGATGCGGCCGGCCACCGTGACGGCCTCGCGCACCAGGCGCGCCTCGTCGAAGCGGCGCAGACTCGCCGCCGTGGCGGCGGTGCGGGAAAGCGACAATTCCAGGACGGGAACGCCTTTCGGCGCCTGCGGAACTGTGGCGAATCGGACACCGGCGGCGTCCACTTCGATGAACTTTCCGCCCTTTTCCTCCACCATGACGGCGGTGCGCTCGACGACTTTCAGCTCGATTCCGTGCGGCCACGAGCGCACCACGGCGACCGATTCGATGCGGGGCAGCCGGTGCCGCAGCCGGGCGACGACGGCGCCGGTGTCCACGGAGACCAGCGGGTCGCCCACCGGCACCGCGGCGGCCGAGCGCACCTGAGCGGCGGTCAACACCCTTGTCCCGGAGACGGAGACGCGCTCCACCCGGGTCCACGAGGAGCCGTAGAGGACCCACAGGGTGCCGCCGCCGAGCAGGAGCACGGCCACGGCCGCCAGGACGAGCGTGCGAAGGGGAAGCCGCCGCAACCGGCGGACCAGGGGCGGGCCGGACGGCGACTCCCGCCGGCGTTCACCGCGTTCCTCGGACGTCGCTCCGGCCACGCTGTCGATCCCCTTCGTTCATATGGTCCTAACGGCGCGAGGCGATGGCCTCGTACACCATGCCGACGAGCAGTTCGTCGGCGTCGCGCCGGCCGAACTCACCGGCGGCCCGGGACATCTGGTACAGCCGGTGCGGGTCGGCGAGCACGGGCAGCACCTGCTGCTGCACCCACTCCGGGGTGAGGTCCGCGTCGTCGACCAGCAGACCGCCGCCCGCCTTGACCACCGGCTGGGCGTTCAGCCGCTGTTCGCCGTTGCCGATGGGCAGCGGGACGTAGGCGGCCGGCAGTCCGACGGCGGAGAGTTCGGCGACGGTCATCGCGCCGGCGCGGCAGAGCATCATGTCGGCGGCGGCGTACGCGAGGTCCATCCGGTCCAGATAACTTACCGGGATATAGGGGGGCATACCCGGCATCTGGTGCACGCGCGGCAGTTCGTTCTTCGGGCCGACCGCGTGCAGGATCTGGATGCCCGCCTGCTGGAGCCAGGGAGCGACCTGCTGGACCACCTCGTTGAGCCGGCGGGCGCCCTGCGAGCCGCCGGTGACCAGCAGCGTGGGCAGGTTGGGGTCGAGTCCGAACATCGCGCGGGCCTCCGGCCGCGCGGCCGCCCGGTCCAGCGTGGCGATGGCCCGGCGCAGCGGGATGCCGATGTAGCGGGCGCCGCGCAGCTTGCTGTCCGGGGTGGAGACGGCGACCTGGGCCGCGTAGCGCGAACCGATCTTGTTGGCCAGGCCGGGGCGGGCGTTGGCCTCGTGGATCACGATGGGCACACCGAGCCGCTTGGCGGCGAGGTAGCCGGGCAGGGCGACATAGCCGCCGAAGCCCACCACGGCGTCCGCCTTGGTGCGTTCCAGGATCTGCTCGGCCGCCTTGATCGTGCCGCGCAGCCGGCCCGGGACGGTGATCAGCTCGGGCGTGGGCTTGCGCGGCAGCGGTACCGCCGGGATCAGCGCCAGCTCGTAACCGCGCTCCGGGACGAGCCGGGTCTCCAGGCCCCGTTCCGTGCCCAGGGCCGTGATCCCCACGGTCGGGTCCTGCCTGCGCAGGGCGTCCGCGAGGGCGAGCGCGGGCTCGATGTGGCCCGCGGTACCTCCGCCGGCGAGTACGACATGCACCGAAATTCACCGCTCTCCGGACGAACGCGCCGCCGAGGCGCGCCGTCGCATCGTGTTCCATCTCCGAGGCCCCTGGCCGGACCCCTGACCCGATCCTGCACCGGATCCCCGGTCCGAGCCGCGGCCGAAGCCCCCGGCGGGCTCCCGTCCGGGATTCCGGCCGGGTGTCCGCGCGGGCCCGCGGCCGGCCGAGCGGCCGGCCGCGGAGCCTCCTGCCCGCTTTCTACCAAAGCGAGGTTGCCGCATGGCAAGCGCCGCCCGCGCAGCGGGTTCGTCTCGCGCGAAGGCGATCAGCAGCCCGATGGCGAACATGGTCGGCAGCAGGGCGGATCCTCCGTAGGAGAACAGCGGGAGCGGGACACCGGCGATCGGCAGCAGACCGAGCACCGCACCGACGTTGATCACCGCCTGCGCGATGATCCAGGTGGTCACGCCTCCCGCGGCATACCTGACGAAGGGTTCCTCCGTGCGTCCGGCCACGCGGATGCCCGCATAGCCTAGAGCCGCGAACAGGGCGAGCACCGACAGAGTCCCCGCGAGACCCAGTTCCTCACCGGTCACCGCGAAGATGAAGTCGGTGTGGGCTTCGGGGAGTTGCCCCCATTTCTCCACACTCGCCCCGAGTCCGGAACCGAAGAATCCGCCGGAGGCCAGGGCGTAGATGCCGTGTACCGCCTGCCAGCACTTGGTCACGTCGGTGGAGCCGACGCAGGCGAACCGGTCCAGGCGGTTGGGGCTGGTCTTGATGAGGACCAGGCCGATCAGAGCGGCGACCGACAGCACGCCGACGAACAGCCGGGTGGGCGCGCCCGCCAGCCACAGCAGGCCGAACAGGATGGCGGTGAGGATGATCGCGGTGCCCATGTCGCCGCCGAGCATGATCAGCCCGAGCAGCATGAAGGCGACCGGGACGAGCGGCACCAGCATGTGCTTCCACTGTGTGAGCAGCCGCTTCTCCTGCTTGCGCGCGATCAGGTCGGCGGCCCAGAGCACCAGCGCCAGCTTGCCGATCTCGCTGGGCTGGATCTGGAAGGAGCCGCCCAGCGAGATCCAGTTCTGGTTGCCGTTGACCGACATCCCTATCCCCGGCACCTGCACCAGCGCCATCAGGAACACCGCGCCCGCCAGGATCGGGTAGGCCAGCGCCCGGTGCAGCTTCACCGGCATCCGGGCGGCGGCCAGCAGCAGTCCCGCGCCGATCACGGCGGCCAGCAGCTGCTTGCGGAAGAAGTACGAACCGGGCAGCGCCATCTGGAGCGCGGTGACCTGGGAGGCCGAGTAGACCATCACCAGGCCCAGCACGGTGATCAGCGCGCTGCCGCCGAGGATCAGGTAGTACGCGGTGAGCGGCCGGTCCCAGGCCTTGCGGGCGCGGGTGACGAGGGTGCGTACGGCGTTGTCGCGGGGGCCGCGGACCGCGGCGGGCCCGCGCCCGGCCCGCTGCGCGGGCGGACGGCCCCGGCGGCTGCCGGGACTACCGGGCATCTCCGCCTCCGCGGTACGTCGGCGGCGTACGCCTGGCTCGGTTCGCGGGTCCCACGCGTCCCTCCCAAGGTCGCCCGGCAGCGGGGGCGGCCGGGGTCAGCGGGTGCCGAGTTCGCGAACGGCCTCCGCGAACGCGTCACCGCGCTGGTTGTAGTTGGTGAACATGTCCATGGAGGCACAGGCCGGGGCGAGGAGCACCGTGTCGCCCGCGGCGGCCAGTCGCCGCGCCTCCCGGACCGCCTGGAGCATGGCCCCAGTGTCGGTCCGGTCGAGGTCGACGACGGGGACTTCGGGGGCGTGTCGCGCCAGGGCCTCGCGGATCAGCGCGCGATCGGCGCCGATCAGGACGGCGCCGCGCAGCCGCTTCGCCGAGCGGGCGACCAGCTCGTCGAAGTCCGCGCCCTTCGCCAGACCGCCCGCAATCCATACGATCGACTCATATGCCCCCAACGACGCCTCGGCCGCGTGGGTGTTGGTGGCCTTGGAGTCGTCGATGTAGGCGACGCCGTCCACGTCGGCCACGTGCGCGATGCGGTGCGCGTCCGGGGTGAAGGCCCGCAGGCCGTCCCGCACGGCCGTCGCGGGGACGCCGAAGGCGCGCGCGAGGGCCGCCGCGGCAAGGGCGTTGGCGATGTTGTGCGGGGCGGGCGGCCGGACGTCGGAGACCTCGGCCAGCTCCTGGGCGTTCTTGTGCCGGTTCTCGACGAAGGCCCGGTCGACCAGGATGCCCTCCACCACGCCGAGTTGGGAGGGCGCCGGGGTGCCGAGGGTGAACCCGACGGCCCGGCAGCCCTCTTCGACGTCGGCCGCGCGCACCAGGTCCTCGGTCGCCGGGTCGGCCGCGTTGTACACGCAGGCGACCTGGTTGCCCTCGTAGACGCGGCCCTTGTCGGCGGCGTACGCCTCCATGGAGCCGTGCCAGTCGAGGTGGTCCGGGGCGAGGTTGAGGACGGCGGCGGAGTGGGCGCGTAGCGAGGGCGCCCAGTGCAGCTGGTAGCTGGAGAGCTCGACGGCGAGCACGTCGTAGCGCTCCTCGCCGAGGACGGCGTCCAGCAGCGAGACGCCGATGTTGCCCACGGCCGCCGTGCGCAGGCCCGCCGCCGTCAGGATGGAGGCGAGCATCTGCACGGTGGTGGTCTTGCCGTTGGTGCCGGTGACGGCCAGCCAGGGGGCCGGTTCCCGGCCGTCCAGGCCGCGCAGCCGCCAGGCGAGTTCGACGTCCCCCCAGACCGGGACGCCCGCCCGGTCCGCCGCCAGGAACAGCGGCTTGTCCGGCTTCCAGCCGGGCGTGGTGACGATCAGTTCGGTGCCTTCGGGCAGGGTGTCGCCGTCGCCGAGGCGCACGGTGACGCCCAGGGTGCGCAGTTCGGCCGCCTGCGCACGGGCCCGTTCGTCGTCGCCGTCGTTGACGACGGTGACGTGCGCGCCGAGGCCGTGCAGGACCTTGGCCGCCGGGATCCCGGAGACGCCGAGTCCGGCGACGGTGACGTTCTTCCCCTGCCAGTCGGTCACTTGTCCGCTGCCCATCCCGCGTAGAAGAGGCCGAGTCCGACGATCACACAGATGCCCTGGATGATCCAGAAACGGACCACGACGAGCACTTCGGACCAGCCCTTGAGTTCGAAGTGGTGCTGGAGCGGCGCCATCCGGAAGACCCGCTTCCCGGTGAGCCGGAAGGAGCCGACCTGGATGACCACCGACATGGTGATGAGGACGAACAGGCCGCCCAGCAGCGCCATCAGCAGCTCGGTGCGCGAGCAGATGGCCAGGCCCGCGAGGACACCGCCGAGCGCCAGCGAACCGGTGTCGCCCATGAAGATCTTGGCCGGTGAGGTGTTCCACCACAGGAAGCCGAGGCAGGCACCCATCAGCGCGGAGGCGACGACCGCCAGGTCCAGCGGATCGCGCACCTCGTAGCAGGCGTTGGGATTGGTCAGCGTCATCGAGTTGGCGCAGGACTCCTGGAACTGCCAGACACCGATGAAGGTGTAGGCGCCGAAGACCAGCACGGAGGCGCCGGTGGCCAGACCGTCCAGACCGTCGGTGAGGTTCACGCCGTTGGACATCGCCAGGATCATGAACAGCGCCCAGATCACGAACAGCACCGGGCCGATGGTCCAGCCGAAGTCCGTGATGAACGACAGCTTCGTGGACGCGGGGGTGTTGCCGCGGCTGTCGGAGAACATCAGCGACAGCACCGCGAAGCCGATGCCGACGATCAGCTGGCCCGCCATCTTCGCCCTGGCGCGCAGACCCAGCGAACGGCGCTTGACGATCTTGATGTAGTCGTCGAGGAAGCCGACCATGCCCATGCTGACCATGAGGCCGAGCACCAGCAGACCCGAGTACGTCGGGGGCTTGCCGGAGATGACCTTGGACAGGAAGTACGCGACGACCGTGGCCAGGATGAAGGCGATACCGCCCATCGTCGGCGTACCGCGCTTGCTGGCGTGCTCGCGCGGGCCGTCGTCCCGGATGTACTGGCCGTAGCCCTTGCGGGCCAGCAGCTTGATCAGCAGCGGGGTGCCGACCAGCGTCAGGAAGAGACCGATGACTCCTGCGAACAGGACCTGGTTCATCATCGGGCGGCGACCTCACCCTCGGCACCGGTCTCGACGAGCGCCTGGGCCACGCTCTCCAGACCGACCGAACGGGACGCCTTCACGAGCACGACGTCCCCCGGGCGCAACTCGCTGCGCAACAGGTGGACCGCCGCCTGTGCGTCGGACACGTGCACCGACTCCTCACCCCACGAACCCTCGTTGTATGCGCCCAGTTGCAGCCAGGACGCTTCCCTGCCCCCGACCGCGACGAGCTTGCTGACGTTGAGCCGGACGGCGAGCCGTCCGACCGCGTCGTGCTCGGCGAGCGCCTCGTCCCCGAGCTCGGCCATCTTGCCGAGCACCGCCCAGGTCCGCCGCCCCTTGCCCATGGCCGCGAGCGCGCGCAGGGCGGCTCGCATGGACTCCGGGTTGGCGTTGTAGGCGTCGTTGACGACGGTCACGCCGTCCGGGCGCTCGGTGACCTCCATCCGCCAGCGGGAGAGGGAGCCCGCCCCGGAGAGCGCGGTGGCGATCTCCGTTGCGGACATGCCCAGCTCATGGGCGACGGCGGCCGCGGCGAGCGCGTTCGACACGTGGTGCTCACCGTACAGGCGCATGGTCACATCGCATGCACCGGAGGGTGTGTGAAGCCTGAAGGAAGGCTGTCCGCTGTCCGTGAGTCTCACGTTCTCGGCGCGTACGTCCGCTTCGCCCGCCTCTCCGAAAAGGAGCACCTTCGCCTGCGTACGGGAGGCCATGGCACGGACCAGCGGATCGTCGGCGTTGAGGATCGCGGTGCCGCCCTCCTCAGCCGGCGGCAGGGACTCGACCAGCTCGCCCTTGGCCTGGGCGATCTGCTCCCGGCCGCCGAACTCGCCGATGTGGGCGCTGCCGACGTTGAGCACGAGGCCCACCTTCGGCGGGGTCAGCCCGGTGAGGTAGCGGATGTGGCCGATGCCGCGGGCGCCCATCTCCAGGACGAGGTACTTGGTCTCCTCGGTGGCGGTCAGGGCGGTCAGCGGCAGCCCGATCTCGTTGTTGAGCGAGCCGGGCGTGAACACGGTCGGGGCCTTGCTCCGCAGCACCTGGGCGATCAGGTCCTTGGTGCTGGTCTTGCCCGCGGAGCCGGTCAGGGCGACGAGGGTCGCGCCGAGTTCGGCCACGACGTGGCGGGCGAGGGCGCCGAGGGCGGACTGCACGTCCTCGACCACGATCGCGGGCACGCCGACGGGACGGGAGGCCAGCACCGCGACGGCGCCCGCCGCGACGACGTCCGCGGCGAAGTCGTGGCCGTCCACGCGCTCACCGGCGAAGGCGACGAAGAGGCTGCCGGGCACCGCCTCCCGGGAGTCCCGGACGACGGGTCCGGTGACCTGGACGGACGGATCCGGTATGTCGTGCGTCTGCCCGCCGACGACTGCTGCGATCTCGGCGAGGGAGAGGGCGATCACAAGTTCATCCCCTGGGTCTTCTGGATTTTCAATCCCTGGGTCGTACGGACGGTCGTCCCTGGCTGTTCAGGTGTACGGGGCCGTCCCTGGTCTCACGGACGGTCATCCCTGGGTGGTGCGGACGGCTTCGCGCAGGACCTCTCGATCGTCGAAGGGGCGGATCACACCGGCGATGTCCTGGCCCTGCTCGTGGCCCTTGCCCGCGACCAGGACGGTGTCCCCGGGCCGGGCCCGGCCCACGGCGGCGGCGATGGCGGCGGCCCGCTCCTCGAACAGGAGCACCTCGCCGCGCTCGTGCGCGGGCACCGAGGCGGCGCCCTGGAGCATGGTGGCCAGGATCGCGAGCGGGTCCTCGGAGCGGGGGTTGTCGGAGGTCAGCACGGCGGTGTCGGCGAGCCGGGCCACCGCGGCGCCCATCGGGGCGCGCTTGGTGGTGTCGCGGTCGCCGCCGCAGCCCAGCACCACGTGCAGATGGCCCTTGGTGACCTTGCGCAGGGCCTTGAGCACCGACTCGACGGCGTCCGTCTTGTGCGCGTAGTCGACGACCGCGAGGTAGGGCTGTCCGGCGTCCACCCGCTCCAGGCGGCCCGGCACGCCCGGGACGGCGGCCACGCCGTCGGCGGCGGTCTGCGGGTCGAGTCCGGCGGCGGCCAGCGCGACGATCGCGGCGAGGGTGTTGGCGACGTTGAACGGGCCCGCGATCGGGGACCTGGCGGCGATCCGCTGCCCCTCGGGGCCGATCACCGTGAACGTCGAGTCGAGCGGGCCGACCTGGACGTCCTCGGCGCGCCAGTCGGCGTCCGGGTGGCCCTCGGCGGAGAAGGTGACGACCGGGACGGTGGCCTCCCGGGCGAGCCGGCGGCCGTACTCGTCGTCGTGGTTGACCACGCCGAGCCTGCTGCGCTCCGGGGTGAACAGCTGCGCCTTGGCCTGGAAGTAGTCCTCCATGCCGGAGTGGAACTCCATGTGCTCCGGGCTGAGGTTGGTGAAGACGGCGATGTCGAAGACACAGCCGTCGACCCGGCCGAGCACCAGCGCGTGGCTGGAGACCTCCATGGCGACCGCCTCGACGCCGCGTTCGCGCATCACGGCGAACAGGGCCTGGAGGTCGGTGGCCTCGGGCGTGGTGCGCTCGGACTTGATGCGCTCCTCGCCGATGCGCATCTCCACCGTGCCGATCAGACCGGTGGACCGCGCGGTCTTCAGGCCGCCCTCGACGAGGTAGGCGGTGGTGGTCTTGCCGGAGGTACCGGTGATGCCGATCTGGAGGAGGTCGCGGCCGGGCCTGCCGTAGATGGTCGCCGCCAGCTCGCCCATCCGCGCGCGCGGGTCCTCGACGGCCACCACGGGCAGTCCGGTCGCGGCGGCGCGGGCGGCGCCCGCCGGGTCGGTGAGTACGGCGACCGCGCCGAGGCTCGCCGCCTGGGTGACGAAGTCGGCGCCGTGCGCGCGGGCTCCGGGCAGGGCGGCGTACAGGTCGCCGGGGCGCACGGCACGTGAGTCGTGGGTGATGCCCGTGACCTCGGCGCTGCGGTCCGGTCGCGCGGTACCCAGCTGATCGGCCAGCTCCGCGAGGGGGATGGCGGTGACCTGAACCGGTCGCGGCGGTCCCGGGTACGTCACGGAAGCGCCCTTCTGGGTGGTTTGGGACTGATCAGGGTGTGACACGGCGGTGAGCGTACCGGGCTCACCGGCCTGCGGGCGAAGCGAGGCCGCGGGCGGCCGGCGGTTCCCGGGGTCGGGGGTGATCGTTGTCACGGGCTGGTTCCTGGTGGTTCTGGTCCGGTGGTACGGGTTCCGGCGGGTGCTGCGTGCCGGTCGGGGGCCGCTGGGACGCTCGGGTACGGGCTCGGGAGGGGCTGGGGGGCGCTGGGCCGAAAGGGTCTGCCCGGCGGGTCAGGGCTTGTAGTCGACGGGCAGGTTCGCGGTCTGCGCGCCCGTCGGCGGCACCTGGAGGGTCTTCAGCGCGAACGTCATGACCTGCTTGTAGATCGGGCCGCAGATCTGGCCGCCGTAGTAGTTGCCCTTGGTGGCGTTCTGGATCGCGCAGTAGACGGTGATGCGGGGGTTGTCGGCCGGGGCGAACCCGGCGAAGGACGAGGTGTAGCCGCGGTATCTGCCGGTGGCCGGATCCACACGGTTGGCCGTACCGGTCTTGCCCGCGACGCGATAGCCGGGGATGCGGGCCTTGAGGCCGGTGCCCTGCTCGTCGTCGACCACGGACTCCAGCATCTGGGAGAGTTCCTTGGCCGTCTCGGCGCTCACGACCCGCTGTTTCGCGGGCTCGGCCGCCGGGGCGAAGCGGCCGTCGGGTCCCTTGGTGCCGCGCACCAGGCTCGGCTGGATCCTGACCCCGCCGTTGGCGATCGTCGAGTAGATGGACGCCGCCTGGAGCGCGTTGAGGGAGAAGCCCTGGCCGAACGGGACCGTGTACTGCTGCGAAGTGGACCACTTCTCGGGCGGCGCCAGGATGCCCTTGGTCTCGCCGGGGAAGTGGATGCCGGTGTAGCCGCCGATGCCGAACTTGCGCAGATACGAGTAGAGGACCTTGTTGGCCTCCGGCTGGGTCTTGCCGAGCCGTCCGGTGGCCAGGATCGTGCCGATGTTGCTGGACCGGGCGAGCACGCCGTTGAGCGTGAGGTACCAGGTCTCGTGGTCGACGTCGTCCTGGAAGAGCCGGTCGCCGCGGTGCAGCCGGTTGGGTACGACCACATGGGTGCCCGGGGTGGCCACGCCCTCCTCCAGCACGGCGGCCATCGACATGAGCTTGGCGGTGGAGCCGGGCTCGAAGGCGTCCTGGACGGCGGCGTTGCCGAGCGCCGCCGGGTCGGCGTGGGCCAGGTCGCCCGGGTCGAAGCCCGGGGAGTTCGCCATGGCGAGGATCTCGCCGGTCCGGGTGTCCTGCACGATCACATAGCCGCGGTCCGCCCGGGAGTCGCGCACCTGCTGGGTGATGGCGTTCTGCGCGGCCCACTGGATGTCGCGGTCGATGGTCAGCTCGACGTCGGTGCCCGGGACGGCCGGGGTGCCGGTGGAGCCCGCGGTGGGCACCTCGCGGCCGCCCGACTGGGTGTAGCGGATCTTGCCGGGCTTGCCGGCCAGCTCCTTGTCGAGCTGCTGCTCGATGCCGCCGCCGCCCTTGCCCTCGGCGTTGACCCAGCCCAGCAGCGCGGCGGCCAGGTCGCCGCCCGGGTAGACGCGCTTGGTGCTGGGCTCGGAGAAGACACCGGCCAGGACGTTGGCGGCGGTCTTGTCCGTGCGCGCCTTCTGGGCGAGCGCGGCCTTCAGGTCCTTGATCTGCGTCCAGACCTGCGGGGTCTGGCGGCGGGCCAGCAGCACGTAGCGGGTGTTCGCCGTGCGGAGCTTCTTCGCCAGCTGGGCCTGGTCCTGGCCGATGATCGGGGCGAGCAGCGCGGCGGCCTGTTCGGGGCCGTCGCCGACCTTGAGGCTCTCGCGCGTGAACATCGTCGGGTCGGCCGTGATGTCGTTCGCGTCCACGCTGGTGGCCAGGGAGACGCCGTTGCGGTCGGTGATGCCGCCGCGCTCGGCGGCGATGGTGTGCACCACGTAGCGGTTGGCCTCGGCCTTGGCCGCGTAGGCGCCAGCGTCGACGGCCTGCACCTGGAGCAGCCGGACCACGAAGACGAGCATCACCAGGGTCAGCGCGAGGGCGACCATGCGCAGTCTGGGCCGGGGGCTGCCCAGGCGCAGGACGCGCACCGGCGGGGGCCGCCAGGTGGAGTTCGGGCGGCGGGCCGGACGGGCGCCGGGGCCGGGCCGCTGCCTGCCGCCGCCGGGGCGGGCCTGCCTGGCGGGCCTGGCGGGTCCGGGCACGCGGCGGCGCGGCGGTTCCCTGTCGGTCACTTCCGTCACCTGCCGGGGGTCGGGGTCGTGGCGGGCTGGGGTCCGGTCGCGTCGGCCTGCCCGGCGGGCGCGGCGGTGTCGCTCCCGGAGGGCGCGGCGGGCGCGCTCTGCCCGGTGTCCGGGGCGGTGCCGTCGGCCGCGGCCGCGGGCGCGGGGGCCGCGGGCGGCACGCTGCCCGTCAGGCTCTCGGGCGGCCGTACGGACACCGGGAGGTCGTACGCGGCGGACTGCTCGGCGGCGGCGGAGGGCACGCCCTTGACGGTGCCGTCGGGGTTCAGGAAGGCGGGATCACCGCCGGGCACCATGCCCAGTTGCCGTGCGCGGCGCTGGAGGGCGTCGGGGGCGGAGTAGGAGTCGATGTCCCGCTGGAGGGCCTGCTCCTCGTCCGTGAGGTTCTTGGTGTCCTTCTTCAGGTCGTCCATCTGGAAGGCGCCTTCGCTGAGCGCGGAGTTCAGCACCAGCAGTCCGATGAGGCCGCCGCCCAGGAGCAGCACGACGAGCAGGACGAAGGGGGCGCGGGCGGCCTGGGGCCCCTTTCCCGGCAGGAGCCGCGCCAGCCGGGCGGCACGCCCCCGCGGCTCGGGTTTGCTGCTCACTGGTCCCCCTGGCTCACTCGGCGTCCTCCCTGATGCGCTCGGCCCCGCGCAGCCGGGCCGGTGCCGCCCGCCGGTTCTCGGCGATCTCTTCCTCGGTGGGAAGTTCGGCACCGCGGGTGAGCAGCTTGAGCCGGGGCTGGTAACGCTCGGGGACGACCGGGAGCCCGGGGGGCGCGGTCGTGGCGGCTCCGGCCGCGAACACCTGCTTGACCAGGCGGTCTTCGAGCGACTGGTACGACAGTACGGCGATCCTTCCGCCGACGTCGAGGGCCTTCACCGCGGCCGGGATCGCCCGTTCCAGCACGGCGAGTTCGCCGTTGACCTCGATGCGCAGCGCCTGGAAGGTGCGCTTGGCGGGGTTGCCGCCGGTGCGCTTGGCGGCCTGGGGCAGCGCGTCGCGGATCAGCTCCACCAGGCGGGCGCTGCGGGTGAACGGCTCCTTCTGCCGCTCGCGCACCACGGCGGCCACGATCCGCTTGGCCTGCTTCTCCTCGCCGTAGGCCCGCAGGATGCGCACCAGTTCGCCGGGCGGGTAGGTGTTCAGCACCTCGGCGGCGCCGATGCCGGCCGACTGGTCCATGCGCATGTCCAGGGGCGCGTCCTGGGCGTAGGCGAAGCCGCGGTCGGCCTCGTCGAGCTGCATGGAGGAGACCCCGAGGTCGAACAGGACGCCCCGCACGCGCGGCAGGCCGAGCCTGGCGAGCACGTCGGGCAGTTCGTCGTAGACGGCGTGCACCAGGGTGGCGCGGTCGCCGAAGGGGGCGAGGCGTTCGCCGGACAGGCGCAGCGCCTCCTTGTCGCGGTCCAGGGCGACGAGGCGGGCCTCGGGGAAGCGGGTGAGCAGCGCCTCGCTGTGTCCGCCGAGCCCGAGGGTGCAGTCGACGACCACCGCTCCCGGCCGCTCCAGGGCGGGTGCCAGCAGGTCCAGGCACCGCTGGAGCATCACGGGGACGTGTCGGCTGTCGCTCAAGGGGCCCTCTCAGGTCCGGCGGGCCCGCACGCACCGCCGGGTCCCCGGCCGCTCGCGGGACGAGGGGGCCCTGCCGGCGCCGGAAGCGTCAGCCGACCGGGAGCGGGAGGAGGCCGAGCCGTACGTACGCGCCGCGCACGTGGGGAGACCGTCGGGCGCGAGCCGTGGTCTCCGGGGAAATGCCGTGCAGCAGGGAGGGCTGCGCCTCCCGCTTCGCGTCACTTTAGTCCACCGTGTCGCCCGGTCAATCAACCGGCCTGCGCGTCGCCCGCCGGAGTGCCGGGACACGGCGCGGGCCGCCGGTTCACCCGTCCGGACGCGGATACCCTGTGTGTGGGTTCTCTCACAACAAGCCACTGTGATGTTCTTTGTCCGCTCCCACGACGAGACCGCGGCGCGCACGCCCAGTAACGTCATGAGTATGACGACTTCCGCATCAGTTCCCGCCGGTCCCGAGGACGCCATAACGGACCGTTCCGTCATCGACCGGCTCGTCACGGCCAACGGGACCTACGCCGACGCGTTCACCGACCCGGGCATGGACGCCCGGCCGGTCCTCCAGGTCGCCGTCGTGGCCTGTATGGACGCCCGTCTCGACCTGCACGCCGCGCTCGGTCTGCGGCTCGGCGACTGTCACACGCTGCGCAACGCGGGCGGCGTGGTCACCGACGACGTGATCCGCTCGCTCGCCATCAGCCAGCGCGCGCTCGGCACCCGCCGGGTGGTGCTCATCCACCACACCAACTGCGGCATGCAGACCATCACCGAGGACTTCCGCCACGACCTGGAGATGGAGGTCGGACAGCGCCCCTCCTGGGCGGTGGAGGCCTTCAAGGACGCCGACCAGGACGTGCGGCAGTCGATGCAGCGGGTGCGCACCTCGCCGTTCCTGCCGCACACCGACGACGTGCGCGGCTTCGTGTTCGACGTCCGCACGGGCCGGCTGCGCGAGATCGACCCGGAGTGACCTCGGGCCCCGCCCCGGCGTGCCGGGGCGGGGCCGCGGCGCCATGTGGGCGGGTTGCGCGTCGTCCACGGTGAAAAGTCGTGAAACCCGAATATCGCGGCCAGTTGTCCACAGGCGAGTGACACGAATCGGTAACGGCGGCAAGAATGCGGGGTGTGACATCACGCGGGACCTTCCGGGTGATGTCGTGTTCGGGGTGGGCCCGGTCCGCGCAGCGGGGCGTCGGCCCGGAAAACTGGGGAATCCCCCGCCCGGCGACGGGCGCGGGGACGGGCCGAGGAGGGCCGGTGACGACCTATGACGATCGAGCGAGCCATGGGGGTGCCCCCGCGCGAGCGCGGTCGGGCGTGGGGGGTGATCTGACCGCCACCGTGGAGCGCGTCCGCGGTTCGGTGGAAGGAGTGATCGAGGGCAAGCCCGAGATCGTACGGCTCTCGCTGACCGTTCTGCTCGCCGAGGGACACCTCCTCATCGAGGACGTCCCCGGCGTGGGCAAGACGATGCTCGCCAAGGCGCTGGCGCGCTCCATCGACTGCTCGGTGCGGCGCATCCAGTTCACGCCCGACCTGCTGCCGTCGGACATCACCGGTGTGTCCATCTGGGACCAGCAGCGCCGGGACTTCGAGTTCAAGCCGGGCGCCATCTTCGCGCAGATCGTGATCGGCGACGAGATCAACCGCGCCTCCCCCAAGACCCAGTCGGCGCTGCTGGAGTCCATGGAGGAGCGCCAGGTCACCATCGACGGGCAGACCTACGAACTGCCCGCCCCCTTCATGGTGGTGGCCACGCAGAACCCGGTCGAGATGGAGGGCACCTACCCGCTGCCCGAGGCGCAGCGCGACCGCTTCATGGCCCGGGTGTCCATCGGCTACCCCAGCCCGGAGGCCGAGTTGCAGATGCTGGACGTGCACGGCGGCGTCAGCCCCCTGGACGACCTGCAACCGGTGGCGCACGCGCACGACATCGTGAAGCTCATCGACGCGGTCCGCGCGGTGCACGTCGCCAAGGCCGTGCAGCGGTACGCGGTCGACCTGGTCGCCGCCACCCGCACCCACCCCGACCTCAGACTCGGCGCCTCCCCGCGCGCGACGCTGCATCTGCTGCGCGCGGCGAAGGCGTCGGCCGCGCTGAGCGGCCGGGAGTACGCGCTGCCCGACGACGTGCAGGCGCTCGCCGTCGCGGTACTGGCCCACCGGCTGCTGCCCACCGCGCAGGCGCAGCTCAACCGGCGGACGGCGGAGCAGGTCGTCGACGAGATCGTGCAGCGCACCCCGGTGCCCGCGGCGGCCCAGGCGGGCGGCGGTCTCGGGATGGGCAACACCGCGCCGGAGTTCGGCCGGCAGCAGCCGCGGAGGCTGTGATGACCGACCCGGGGCCCGCGCGCGCGGAGGACGAGCAGGGCGGCCGGGGCGGCGTCCGTACCGCGCTCTCGGGTCTCACCACCCGCGGCCGGTCCTTCCTGGCCGCCGGGATCGCGGCGGCCGTGTGCGCGTACATCCTCGGGCAGGGCGAACTGCTGCGGGTCGGGCTGCTGCTGGCCGTGCTGCCCCTGGTCTGCGCGGCCGTGCTCCACCGCACCCGCCACCGGGTCGCGGGCAGCCGCCGCCTCAGCCCCGGGCGGGTGCCCGCGGGCGCCGAAGCCCGCGTCCATCTGCGGATGGACAACGTCTCCCGGCTCCCCACGGGCCTGCTGATGCTCCAGGACCGGGTGCCCTACGTCCTCGGGCCCCGGCCGCGCTTCGTCCTGGACCGGATGGAGCCGGGCGGGCGCCGCGAGGTGTCCTACCGGGTCCGCTCCGACCTGCGCGGGCGCTATCCGCTCGGCCCGCTGCAACTGCGGCTGACCGACCCGTTCGGGATGTGCGAGCTGACCCGCTCCTTCTCGGCGTACGACACGCTCACGGTCGTCCCGCGCGTGGAGCCGCTGCCGCCGGTGCGGCTGAGCGGCGAGGCCAAGGGGTACGGCGACGGGCGGCAGCGTTCGCTGGCGCTGGCCGGCGAGGACGACGTGATCCCGCGCGGCTACCGCTACGGCGACGATCTGCGCCGCGTGCACTGGCGCTCCACCGCGCGCTACGGCGAGCTGATGGTGCGCCGCGAGGAGCAGCCGCAGCGGGCCCGCTGCACGGTGCTGCTGGACACCCGCGCCGTCGCCTACCGGGGCGCGGGCCCCGACGCGGCCTTCGAGTGGGCGGTCTCCGGTGCCGCCTCCGTCCTAGTGCACATGCTGGAGCGCGGCTTCTCGGTGCGGCTGCTGACCGACACCGGCGATTCGGTGCCGGGCGAGGGCTCGGAGGGCTTCGCGGGGTCCGGCCAGGACTCGGCGGACGCGGCCGGGCAGCTCATGGACACCCTCGCCGTGATCGACCATTCGGACGGAGCGGGCCTGTCCCGCGCCTACGACGTGCTGCGCGGCGGCAACGAGGGCCTGCTCGTGGCCTTCCTCGGCGATCTCGACGAGGCGCAGACCACGATGGCCGCGAAGATGCGGCAGCGCAGCGGGGGCGCGGTCGCCTTCGTCCTGGACAGCGAGGACTGGAGCCGTGACCCGGCGGGCGCGCCCGCGGCGGGCGACGCGGCCGGTGAGCGGCTGCGGATGCTCCATGACACGGGCTGGACGGCCGTGCGCGTGTCCCGGGGCATGGCCCTGGACGAGGCATGGCGCCGGGCGGACCACGAGCGCTCCGCCGCAGGCCCGGCCGGCGGCTCCCACTTCGCCACGTCGACGGCGGCGAGCCAGGCGGGGCCAGGCCCGGGTGGACCGGTGGCGGCGCGCGGCGCGGGCGCGGGCGCGAGCGGGGAGGGGTCGTGGTGAAGGGCAGAGCAGCGGGCCGGGCACCGCGGCGGCCGGGCGGAGCACCGCCGCGTACCCGGCCGGGGGCCGCCGGGCGGCCAGGGCCCGCGCCGGGAGCGCGAAGGCGGCCCGGGGCGGTCGGCGGGGCGGTCGGCGAGACCGGGGCAGCGGGCGGGGAACCGGCCGCCGCGTCGGGCGCGGAAGCCGGGCGCGGAGGTCGGCGCGGCCTCCGGCGGCGAGCGCGGGCCGGGTCCGGCTCCGGGCGCGTCGGAGTGTCACGGCGGACCGGGCCGGGGCGCGGGCGAGCGGGGACAGGGGCATGAGCGGCGTGACCCGGCCGGTGGGCCGGCGGGAGGGGCGGGGATGAGCGGGCGGACGCGGTTGGCGCTGTGCGCGGCGGTGGCCACGCTGATGGCGGCGTGCGCGTTGCTGCCGCTGGTCTCCCCCGCCACCTGGATCCTCCAGGCGACGCTGATGCTCGCGGTGCAGTCGGGCGTCGGCGTGGCGGCCCGCCGGGTGCCGCTGGCGCGCCCGCTGACCGTGGCGGCGCAGGCCCTGGCCGCCCTGCTGCTGCTCACCCTCCTCTTCGCCCGGCAGCAGGCGATCGCCGGGCTGATCCCCGGGCCGGACGCCTTCCGGCGGCTGGCCGCACTGCTCCAGCAGGGCGGTGACGACGTCGGGCGCTACGCGATCCCGGCGCCGCTGTCCGACGGCATCCGGCTGATGCTCATCGGCGGTGTGCTGATGATCGGGCTGATCGTGGACACCCTCGCGGTGACCCTGCGCAGCGCGGCCCCCGCCGGGCTCCCGCTGCTCGCGCTGTACTCCGTGGCCGCCGGGCTGTCCGACGGCGGCTCGGCCTGGCTGTGGTTCCTCCTGGCGGCGGCCGGCTACCTCATGCTGCTGCTGGTCGAGGGCCGGGACCGGCTCGCGCAGTGGGGGCGGGTGTTCGGCGGGGCGGCGCGGGCGCCGGGCGGCGGGTCCGGCGGCGCGGTGGCCCCGATCCGCACCGGACGCCGGATCGGCGCGGTCGCGCTGGGCGTCGCCCTGGTGGTGCCGCTCGCCCTGCCCGGGATGCGCGGCGGCCTGCTGGACGGCGACGGCGGCGTGGGCTCGGGCATCGGGGGCGGCGGGACCATCTCGGCGGTGAACCCGCTGGTGTCCCTGCGCGACAGCCTGAACGTCGACGAGAACCGCACGGTCCTCAGCCTGCGCACCAACTCCCCGAACGCCTCCGACCTGTATCTGCGCATCGTCTCCCTGGACGACTTCGACGGCACCACCTGGAAGCCGTCCCAGCGGCACATCGTCGGCGTGCCCGACCCGTTCCCCACCCCGTCCGGCCTGGACGGCGGCGTCCGGCGGACCGAGATCACCACCTCCATCGCCGCCGCCGACTGGTACGCGCAGGACTGGCTGCCGATGCCGTACCCGCCGAGCGGTGTGCGGGTCGACGGAAGCTGGCGCTACGAGCCCGTGGGCATGACCCTGGTCGGCGACCACGGGCAGAACACCCGCGGTCTGTCGTACCAGGTCAAGAGTCTGGAGGTGCAGCCGACGGCGGAGCAGCTCGCCACCGCCGGGGAGCCTCCCGCGGCCCTGGAGCGCGAGTACACCAAGGTGCCCGACAGCCTGCCGGGTGTCGTGGCGAGCACCGCGCGCCGGGTCACGTCGGGAGCGGCGAACCACTACGAGCAGGCGGTGAAGCTACAGAACTGGTTCTCCTTCGAAGGCGGCTTCCAGTACGACACGCAGGTCGAGGTGGGCGCGGGCGCGCAGGGGATCACACGGTTCCTCAGGGACAAGCGGGGCTTCTGCGTCCACTTCTCGTTCACCATGGCGGCGATGGCCCGTACGCTCGGCATCCCCGCGCGGGTGGCGGTGGGCTTCGCCCCGGGCGCCCCGCAGGGCGACGGCAGTGTCCAGGTGGGGCTCAAGGACGCGCACGCCTGGCCCGAGCTGTACTTCCAGGGCGTCGGCTGGACCCGCTTCGAGCCCACGCCGACCCGGGGCACGGTCCCGCAGTACACCACCTCGGACCCCTCGAACTCGACGCTGCCGAACCCGGCGCAGCCGTCCCAGGGGGCCAGCTCGCAGCCGTCCGCCGCGCCGTCCGCGAGCACCGGCTGCACCCCGCAGATGAAGCGGCTCCAGGAGTGCCCGAGCCCGTCCGAGCAGGCGGCGCTGCCCGTCGGGGACAGCGGCACGCCGTGGGGGGCGATCACGGGCTGGGCGCTGGGCGGACTCGCCGTGCTCGTCCTGCTGCTGTCACCGCTGCTGTGGCGGAAGCGGAGAAGAGCCGTCCGGCTGGGGGCGCACGGCCGTGGCCCGGCGGACGCGCTCCCGCACCGGCTGGCCGTCTGGCAGGAACTGACCGACACGGCCTGGGACTTCGGGATCTTCCCGGACGAGTCGCAGACCCCGCGCAGGACGGCGGAGCGGATCGTCCGGGTGGGACGGCTCGACCCGGTGGCCGCGGCCTCGGCCCACCGGCTGGCCGACGCCCTGGAGCAGGTGCTCTACGCGCCGAGCCCGAGCCCGATGCCGGGGCTCGCCGACGACGTCCGCCGGGTCGTCGCGGGGCTGCGCGGCACGGCCTCGCACGGCGCCCGGCTGCGCGCCGCCCTCGCCCCGCGCTCGGCCGCGCGTCTGTCCTGGGCCCTCTCCGCCCGCTCGGCCGCCCTCCGCGCCCGCGCCGCGGCCCTCCGCCCGGCCCTGCGCCGCCCCTCGCGCCAGCAGGGCTGACCGCCCGGCGCGAGGCGGTCGCCCGGATGCCCCGGGTGACCGCCGGGGGGCGGCTGAGCGCCGGGGGCGGCGGGCCGTCGCGGGGCGGCGGGCCGCGGAGGTGGGGCGGGCATGGGCAAGGGGCCGACCACGAGTCGTGGTCGGCCCCTCACACAAGCCGTTCGTGACGTGCCGCTCGGGCGGGGCTATCGTCCCTGCTCGTCGCGGCGGCGCTGCCAGCGCTGTTCGATGCGGTCCATCATGGAGCGCTTCGGGCGGGCCTGACGGCCCGGGTGCGGGCCGGCGGCGGGCCGCTCGCCCGGCTTGGGAGCCTTGCGCCAGCCGGTCACGGCCAGCAGCGCGCATCCCAGCATCACCAGGAAGCCCACCACACTCACCCAGGGATACTGGGCGATCACACCTGCCATGAGGAGCGCGATACCTACGAGGAAGCCCGCGACCGCCTGGTAGACCCGCCGCCGGGTGTACGTACGCAGCCCGCTTCCCTCGAGCGCCGACGCGAACTTGGGATCTTCGGCGTACAGCGCTCGCTCCATCTGCTCGAGCATGCGCTGCTCGTGCTCCGAGAGCGGCACGGAGTCCTCCTCATCGTGCAGTCGCCGGGGCGACCCGGGGGTTCCCTTCAGGATAGGCAGGGAATCGCCCCCGTGAAACCCGCCCCTCTACGCCAATTGGCCAACCGGATCACCATGACGTAACCCGGCTCGCTGAGGCTTCATTCCCCGGCGACCGGCCCGTCATGCCGGGCGGCCTCCCTCGATCATACGGCGCCACGACCTGGATCGGGGGGCCTGTGGCACACTCCATGCCCGGTCGGACCGCCGGGCGGCGGCCCGTCGCACCAGGCCGGTCAGGCCCCGGACGCACCCCGGGTCTCGCCGAGGACATGGAGCTGGGTGGCCACGGAGTGGAACGCCGGCAGTTCGGCCGCCGCCGCCTCCAGCTGGAGCAGGGCGTCCAGCGCCCCCGGCTCGGTGTCCACCAGCACGCCCGGCACCAGGTCGGCGAAGACCCGTACGCCGTGCACCGCGCCGATCGCCAGGCCCGCCTCCTCGACGAAGCCGGTGAGCTGCTCGGCGGTGAAGCGGCGCGGCACCGGGTCGCCCTCGCCCCAGCGTCCCTCCGGGTCGCCCAGCGCCTGCCGGGCCTCCGTGAAGTGGCCGGCCAGGGCACGGGCGAGCACCGCACCGCCGAGTCCGGCGGCGAGCAGGCTGAGCACGCCCTCGGCGCGCAGCGCCGCGACCGCGTTGCGGACACCGGCGGCCGGGTCGTCGACGTACTCCAGGACGCCGTGGCAGAGCACCGCGTCGTAGCCGCCGCGCTCGACCACGTCGAAGAGGCCGTGCACATCGCCCTGCACGCCGTGCACCCGGTCGGCCACACCGGCCTCGCCGGCGCGGCGCTCCAGCGCGAAGAGCGCGTTGGGGCTGGGGTCGACGACGGTGACACGGTGGCCGAGGCGGGCCACGGGCACGGCGAAGTTGCCGCTGCCGCCGCCGGTGTCGAGGACGTCCAGCGACTCCCGGCCCGTGGCCTTGGCCAGCCGGTCGAGGGCGTCCCGCAGGACGTCCCAGACCACGGCCGTGCGAAGCGAGGCGCGGGATCGGGCGACGGGTGGGCGCATCGGGTCCGACACGGCAGTTGACTCCTCGCGGCGGCACCGCCTTGGGTACGGCGGAGCGATCGGGCTGCCTCCCCGGCCCGTGACACGGGAGGTGGGAAGGCTTCAGGCGTCTCCACCCTATTGCCTCCGCCGCCCGGTCCGCCCGTCGCCTCGGCGCCGCCCCTCGCCGCCCCGGACCCGCGCGGGTCAGCCCGCGTCCGGTATGCCGTCGGCCGGTGGTCGCGCGACCCGTGCGCCGCCGGTCCGCGGACCTCTCGCCTGCTCGGAGCCCGCGGTGCGCGGGTCGGCCGCCGGGTCCCCCGGCCGGGGCGCCGGCAGGACCGGCTGGAGGACCAGCATCCGCTCGACGAGGCGCAGGAACATCGCCACGTCCCGCATCAGGTCGTCGGCGTCCCGGTGGCCCGCCGCGCCCCGCACCCCGGCCTCGGCCAGCGCGCGGCGGCGGGCGCCCGAGGCGAACAGGGCGCTCCACTCGGTCAGTTCGGGTGCGATCTCGGGGAGCACCTCCCAGGCGCTGCGGATCCGGGCCCGCCGCCGGGAGCCGGTCTCCGGGCGGGCCCGCGCGGCGAGCACGGCGGCGGCGGTGCGCAGGGCGGCGAGGTGGGCGGTGGCGTAGCGCTCGTTCGGTGTGGGGAGGACGGCCGCCTCTTCGAGGCCGGACCGGGCCTGGGCGAGCAGGTCGAGGGCGGCGGGCGGGGCCGTGGCCCGGCGGAGCACGGGGTGCACGTCGCTCGCCGGGCCGGTCAGTGAGGGGGCAGGGCCGGTGGCGCGGCGCCGGTGGGCGGCGGCCGCGGAGGGTTTGGCCATGACGAACCTCCTGTCGTCTGGGTGACGGCACGGGTGCCGTATGTGCCCATCGTGCGGTATGCCACTGACAATCCGTTCTGACCTGGTCTTTTGCCTCGCTCGTACGTGCGGGCCCGGCGGCGGCGCGGGGCCGTCCGGCGCGTGGCGGTCCGGGGCAGCGGCCGGTGGCGGCGCTCGGCGGGCGGTCCGTTCCTGTGACAATCAGGGCCATGGAAAGCAGCAGCGCCACGCCGGGCGGCCGTACCCGCCGCGAGGCCACCCGGCAGAAGCTCTACGAGGCAGCCGTCACGCTCATCGCCGAGCAGGGCTTCTCCGCGACCACGGTGGACGAGATCGCCGAGCGGGCCGGGGTCGCCAAGGGCACCGTCTACTACAACTTCGCCAGCAAGTCCGTCCTCTTCGAGGAGTTGCTGCGGCACGGCGTGGGCCTCCTCACCGCCTCCCTGCGGGAGGCGGCCGAGCACGCGGCGCGCGAGGGCGGCGGCCGGGTCGACGCCCTGGACGCGATGATCCGCGCCGGGCTGGTCTTCATCGACCGCTATCCCGCCTTCACCCAGCTGTACGTGGCCGAGCTGTGGCGCACCAACCGGGCCTGGCAGTCCACGCTCATGGTGGTCAGGAAGCAGGCGGTCGCGGTCGTCGAGGACGTGCTGCGCGACGGCATGGCGAGCGGCGAGTTCTGCGCGGAGATCGATGTGCCGCTGACCGCCGCCGCGCTGGTGGGGATGGTGCTGGTGGCCGCCCTGGACTGGAAGGCGTTCCAGCCGGAGCGCTCCCTGGACGACGTCCACGCCGCGCTGTCGCGGCTGCTCCAGGGCCGGGTGAGCGGCTCCCGCTGAGAGCACGCGCGGGAAGAGGCGCCGGTGCGCCGTGGCCGCGTCCCCCGCGGGCCACCACGCACCGGCGCCTCCCGGTGTTCCCCCGTGTTCCCCCGTGTCCCCCTGTTCCCCCGTACCTCGCTGCTCCCCCGTCGGACCCCGTTCGGTCGTTCCGGGCTCCCCCGTGCCTCGCTCCCGCCGACCTGGGCCGGCGGAAGGAGCGGTCCAGGGCAGCGCCGTTCCGCCGCCCCGTGTCGGCGGTACCGGCGCTGTGCCCCTTCCCGTGCCTCCACTCTTCCGTCCGCGCGGGCCGTGTCCCATCCGCGCACGTACTCATCTCGCCGTCTAGGTACACGTACTCAGCCCTCCGTACCCGTACCCGCACCCGTCCCCGGGCATACGGCCCGGACGAGCCCGCGCGCCGCCGCGAAGGCGCCGGCCGCCGCACCCGGAACAGGGGGTGTCGGTGGTGGTCGATAAAGTCGCGGGCATGGCACGGATTGCGGTGATCGGCGCCGGGATGGGCGCGATGGCGGCGGCTGCCCGGCTGGCCGTCGCGGGCCACCGGGTGACGGTGTACGAGCGGACCCAGACGTACGGCGGAGCGGTGCGCCGCTTCGAGCGGGACGGCTTCGCCTTCGACACCGGTCCCGCCCTGCTTCCGTTGCCCGCGGTCTACCGCGACCTGTTCGTGAAGACCGGCAAGGAGCCCCTGGAGGACCGCGTCGAGCTGGTCCAGGTCGACCCCGCGGCGCGGCACGTCTTCGCGGACGGCACCGAGTGCGCCCTGCCGAACGCCTCCCGCGCGGGCGTCGTCGCCGCCCTGGACGACGCGCTCGGCGCGGGCGCCGGGCAGCGCTGGGGCGACTTCCTGGTGCGGGCGCGCGAGGCGTGGGACCGCACCCGCCGCCCCCTGCTGGAGGAGCCGCTGTGGCCCGACTGGCGGGTGCTGGCCGAGCGCGAGCCCTATCCGGCGGTCCCGCACAAGCGCCTGCTGCGCACCCGCCGGGCCGCCACACTCGCCGAGATCGGCGCCTGGGAGCTGCGTGATCCGCGTCTGGCCGCGCTCCTGGACAGCCACGCGCTCGCGTACGGACTCGATCCCCGGACCGCCCCGGCGAGCGCCGCCGTGCTGCCGTACATGGAGCACGCCTTCGGCGTCTGGTACGTGCGCGGCGGGCTGCGGGAGCTGGCGCGCGCGGTGTACGAGCGGTGCACGGCCCGCCGGGTCGGGTTCGTCTTCGGCACCGAGGTCGCGCGGGTCGTCGAGAAGGACGGCCGGGTGGCCGGGGTGGAGTTCGCGGACGGGGGCGGCGCCGAGGCGGAGTTCGTGGTCACCGCGGCGGCCCCCGGGACGCCGGGCGGCCCCGGCGCGGCGCCGGACGGTGCGGGCGCGGTAGCGCCGCAGCGGGGGCTGCCGAGTCGGCTGACCGTGCTGCTGGCGCTGCGCGGCGCCCGCCCGGAGGGGACCGCCCACCGGACCGTGGTGCACGCGCCCGACCCCGCGCAGGAGTTCGAGGCACTGTTCGGCTCGGACGGTGCGGGCGGTGCGGGGCTGCCCGCGCGGCCCACGGTCGTCGTGACGCGCCCCGGCGATCCCGCGCTGGTCCCGGACCCGGAGCACGAGGCGGTCACGCTCACGGCCACGGTCCCGGCCCAGGGTTCGGCGGCCGCCGGGCAGCGGGACCTGGCCGCGCACGCCGACCGGATGATCACCGCCGCCGCCCGAGCCGTGCCCGGACTGCGCGACCGGCTGCTGTGGCACGAGGTCCGCACCCCCGCCGACATCGCGCGGGAGACGGGCGCGCCGGGCGGGTCGGTGCCCGCACCGGCGCTGGCCGCGGGCCGGGGACGGCTGCTGCACCCGGCGAACTCCACCGGCACCGAGGGCCTGTTCGCCGTGGGCGGCTGGGCGCATCCCGGCGGCGGGCTGCCGCACGCCGGGATGTCGGGCGCGCTGGTGGCCGGACTCGTCGTGGAGGGCCCGGACTTCCGCGGCTCGCAGTGAGCCGGAGCGCGGGCGCGGCGAGTACCGAGGCCGGCTCAGGGGCAGGGCAGCGTGGCCGCCGGAGCACCGGTTGGGCCGCCCGAGGGGCGAGGAAGCTGCCCGGGGGCGGCCGGTGAGACTGCTTCAGAAACGGTACTGCTCGTCGTAGCCCGCGCCGTGCGGCGCCTGGCCCTGGCCCTGGCCGTGTCCCTGACCCTGGCCGTGCCCTTGGCCGTGGGTACCGTCGCCCTGGTACGGGTACGGCTGCTGTTCCGGCGGGAGCTGGCCGCCGTAGGGGTCGTCGCTGCGCTGCTGCGGGACCCACACGCCGCCCGCCGGGGTCTCGCCGCCGTAACCGCCGCCCGGACCGCCCGCGGCGTACTGGTCCTGGCCGCCGTAGCCCTGCCGCCCGTAGTCACCGGGATAGCCGGTGCCGGTGCCGCCGTCGTAGGTCTGGGTGCCGATGTACGGGTCCGAGTAGGCGGCGTACTGCTGCTGGCCCGTGCCGTCGTAGCCGTACCCCTGCTGCTGGTACCCGGAGTAGTCGTAGCCGTAGCCCTGGTCGGGGGCCTGGGCGGTGGCGGCGTACGGGTCCTGGGCCGGGCCGCCGGTGGCCGGGGCGGTGCCGCCGTAGACGCCGTAGGAGCCGGTGTCGTCGGGCAGCGGCTGCGGGGCGTAGACGGCGGTGGACTCGGCGGCCGTGGGCTCCAGCGGGCGGGCCGGGGTGAAGACGTCGTCGGGCTCGTCGTCGTGCCCGTAGGCGGAACCGTCGGGTCCGGGCCCGTCGTGCACGGCGGCCGGGTCATCGGCGCCGAACGCCTCACCGGGTCCGTCGACGGCGGCCTCCGGACCGGAGTTCTCCGGGGCCGCGTCCTTGCGGCCGCCCCTGCCCCGGCGGCGCTTGGTGCCCTCGGCGGCGCCGGGCTGCCGCACCGCCCAGCCCGCGACGAAGCCGCGGCGGAAGGACAGCGTCACATAGGTCTGCCCGGTCGCGAAGGCGATCGCCCCCAGGGCGATGACCAGGACGGACGGCATGAGCACACCGAGCACCACACAGAGGAAGCCGCCGAAGGCGAGCAGCCGCCAGCGCAGCCGCGCCTTGTACTGCAGCAGCACTTCGCCGAGCAGCCACAGTGCGACGCCGCCGAACGCGATGTAGAGGACCGCCCAGCCCATGTACGCCCCTCTCCCAGTGGCCGTTCCGCAGTGTGTCGCACACGGATGCGACCGGTCTAGGCCCGCGGTGAGCGGTGCGGGCCCAGGTTCTCGTGGATCTCCAGCGTCGCCGTGGAGTTGTTGAGCGTGATGAAGTGCAGTCCGGGCACTCCTTCGGCCAGCAGCCGCGCGCAGAACTCCGTGGCGAACTCGATGCCAATGGAGCGTACAGCGGCCGGATCGTCCTGCGCCGCGAGGATGCGCTCTTTCAGGGCGCCGGGGAAGACGGCGTTGGTGAGCGACGGGATCCGCGCGAGCGTCTTCACACTGGCGATGGGCATGATCTCGGGGATGATCGGGGTCTCGCAGCCGGCCGCCGCGACCCGGTCGCGCAGCCTCAGATAGTCCTCCGGGTCGAAGAACATCTGGGTGACGGCGTAGTCGGCGCCCGCCCGGCACTTGTCGACGAAGTGGCGGACGTCGGTGTCCCGGTCGGCGGAGCGCGGGTGCATCGCGGGGAAGGCCGCGACACCGACGCAGAAGTCACCGGAGGTCTTGATCAGCTCGACGAGTTCGGCGGCGTAGCGCAGACCGCGGGGGTGGGGCACCCACTCGCCCATCGGGTCGCCGGGCGGGTCGCCGCGCAGGGCCAGCATGTTGCGGATCCCGGCGTCGGCGTACTGCCCGATGATGTTGCGCAGGTCGGCCACGGAGTGGTCGACGGCGGTGAGGTGGGCGATCGGGGTGAGCGTGGTGTCCGAGGCGATGGCCTCGGTCGCCTTGACCGTGCCCGCGCGGGTGGAGCCGCCCGCGCCGTAGGTCACCGAGACGAAGTCGGGCGCCACGGCCTCGACCCGGCGCAGCGCGTTCCACAGGTTCCGCTCGCCCTTCGGGGTTTTCGGGGCGTAGAACTCGAAGGAGTACGTCGTCTTGCCGGTCGCGAGCATGTCGCGGACCGTGCGGGCGTGGTCCGACCTGGTGGATGCGGTGCCGAGGGCCATACCCGCAGGTTAGCCAGGGTGCGGCGGCCACCCAACCGAACGATGGCTTTTTGCCCGATTTGCCGAGTTGTTGTCCACTCCTTGGACACTTCTGTCCATGGACGCGCCGGACCGGTCCGCGGCCGGGGCCGCTGCCGCGACCGCTGCCGGGCTCAGACCGTCTCGCGCAGCCGCTTCGCGAACTCCGCCGCCGCAGCGCCGGGGTCAGCGGCCGCGGTGATCGCCCGGACCACGACGACACGCCGGGCGCCCGCCTCCAGCACCTGGTCCAGATTGCCCAGGTCGATGCCGCCGATGGCGAACCAGGGGCGGTCGGTGCCCAGGGAGGCGGTGTACCGGACCAGGTCGAGGCCGGGCGCGTGGCGGCCGGGCTTGGTGGGGGTGGGCCAGCAGGGGCCGGTGCAGAAGTAGTCCACTCCGTCCTGGACGGCGGCAGCGGCGGCCTCGGACTCGGCGTGCGTGGAGCGGCCGATCAGGATGTCGTCGCCGAGGACGGCGCGGGCCGCCGGGACCGGCAGATCGCCCTGGCCCAGGTGCAGCACGTCGGCGCGGGCCGCGTGGGCGACGTCCGCGCGATCGTTGACCGCGAGCAGTCTGCCGTGGCGGGCGCAGGCGTCGGCGAACACCTCCAGGTGCTCCAGCTCCTCCCCGGCCTCCATGCCCTTGTCGCGCAGCTGCACGATGTCGACCCCGCCCGCGAGGACCGCGTCCAGGAACTCGGGCAGGTCGCCCCGGTCCCTGCGGGCGTCCGTGCACAGATACAGGCGCGCGTCGGCCAGACGGGCGCGGGCGGCGGCTGCGGCGGTGTCGGACATGCGTGGAGTCCCCCTGCGATCGGATCAGTGGTGCGTGGTCGTGCGTGTTGTGCGTACTGCGGGGCGTGCGTACCGCGCGTAGTGCCTACGCCGTATGCGTACGTGTACGTATGCGTGCGTGGTGGCGTTCCGGTAGCCGTGCGGGCCGGAGGCGAGGCGTGGCACGGGGCGCGCACGCCCCGCCCGCGCGGCCACGGCCCGCACGGCTCGGTGGGCCGGTCGTCCCGGCCTCGGACTCAGACGGCCAGCGCCTGGGCGCGGCGCTTCACCTCCGTGCCACGGTTCTCGCTGAGGGCCTGCGCGGGGGTGCCGGGCAGGCTGGGGTCGGGAGTGAAGAGCCACTCGATCATCTCTTCGGCCGTGAAGCCGTCGTCCCGCAGCAGGGTCAGGGTCCCGGTCAGGCCCTTGACGACCTTGTCCCCGTCGATGAAGGCGGCGGGGACGTGCAGCGCGCGGTTCTCACCCCGGCGTACGGCGATGAGCTGGCCCTCCTTCACCAGCTGCCGCACACGCGTCACCTCGACGCCGAGCATCTCGGCGATGTCGGGGAGGGTGAGCCAGGCGGGGACGAGCCCATCGGTCTTCGCGTCAATCTCGGTCACGGAACCAAGCGTGCCATCTGCCACTGACACGCGGAAGCCGACCCCGTCCACCCGGGCGGCGCGGCGGCGCCGCGCCCCGGGACCTCTCCTAGGCGACGGCCGTCTTCAGCGGCCGCGCCGGGTCCGCCAGCAGCCCGGGGTCCATCGGCGCGCCCCCCTCGATCAGCCGCCTGCCCTGGGCCAGATCCCGCGGCCGGCCGACCGCCAACAGGGCGACCAGCCGCCCCTGGCGCAGCCAGCAGACCGTCCACGCCGGGCCGGACGGCTCGCCGCGCCAGACCATGGCGTCGGCCGCGGTGTGGTGCCCGGCGTACTGCACGAACCGGCCGAACTGCTCGGACCAGAAGTACGGCACCGGGTCGTAGGCCGCGGGGGTCAGGCCGATCACGTCGGCGGCGACGGTGCGCGGCCCCTGGAGCGCGTTGTCCCAGTGGTGGACCAGCAGGCGTTCGCCGTAGCGGCGCGAGGGGAAGGAGGCGCAGTCGCCGACCGCGTACACGTCCGGCGCGCCGGTGCGCAGACGGTCGTGGGCGAGCACCTCGCCCCACTCGCCCAGGGCGATGCCGGAACCGGCCAGCCAGCCGGTGGCGGGGCGGGCGCCGATGCCGACGACCACGGCGCCCGCGGGCAGCCGCTCGCCGTCGTCGAGGACGACCGCGCCGGGCTCGACGGCCGCCACGCGCGCGTGGGTGCGCAGTACGGCGCCGCTGTCGGCGTACCAGGCGGTCATCGGCGCGGCCACCTCGGCGGGCAGGACGCCCGCCAGCGGGCGGCCCGCGGCCTCCACGACCGTCACGGCGCAGCCCGCCTCGCGCGCGGCGGTGGCGAACTCGGCGCCGATCCAGCCGGCGCCGACCACCACGACGTCCTGCTGCCCGGCGAGGACCGGGCGCAGCCGTTCGGCGTCGTCCAGGGTGCGCAGCAGGTGCACACCGGGGACGTCCTCGGTGCCGGGCAGCCGCACCGGTTCGGCACCGGTGGCCAGGACGAGCACGTCGTACGGGACGGGCCCCTCGGAGGTGTCGAGCACATGGGCGCCGGTGCGTACGGCCAGGGCCGCGCAGCCCAGGCGCAGCTCGACGCCGAGGGCCTCGAAGTCGACGTCGAAGGCGGAGCCCTCGGCCTTGCCGAGCAGGACGGCCTTGGACAGCGGCGGCCGGTCGTAGGGCTGGTGGGGTTCGGCGCCGATCAGGGTGACCGTGCCGGTGAAGCCCTGTTCGCGCAGGGCGACCGCGGTCTGCACGCCGGCCATGCCCGCGCCGACGACGACCACGCGCCGCGGCTGCGGCGCGCCCTGCCGGGTCCGCCCGTGCTCCTGCTCCTGCGCCTGTCCCGGTTCCGGTTCCGGTGTCTGCTCGCTCACCCGATCACCATAGTCACCTGACAAGGCGTCAGGCAGGGGGCCGGTCCGGGCGCGGGTGCCGGTCCGGTCCGGGCCCCGGTCCGCGGGGAGGCGGCGCACCGGAGGCTCCCTTACAGGGGCGCTGCTCGTGGGGCTAGGCTGGCGACCGTACAAGCACTCGCGGGAGCCCGGACGCACCGGGCTGAGAGGGAGGCTGGCGGCCTCCGACCGTACGAACCTGATCCGGGTCATGCCGGCGAAGGGAGGGGCTGGACGCCCATGTCGTCGCCACGTACGTCAGACGTCCTCGTCGTCGGGGGCGGAATCATCGGGCTCGTGACCGCCTGGCGGGCGGCCCTGCGCGGACTGTCCACGGCCGTGGTGGATCCCGAGCCGGGCGGCGGGGCCGCGCAGGTGGCGGCCGGGATGCTGGCCGCCGTCACGGAGCTGCACTACGGCGAGGAGACGCTGCTCGGCCTGAACCTGGCCTCGGCCCGCCGCTATCCGGACTTCGCGGCCGAGCTGACCGAGGCCACCGGGCACGACCTCGGCTACCGCCGCTGCGGCACGCTCGCCGTCGCGCTGGACGCCGACGACCGCGCCCATCTGCGGGACCTGCACGCCCTGCAACTGCGCTGCGGGCTGGAGGCGGAGTGGCTGTCCGGGCGGGACTGCCGCCGTCTGGAGCCGATGCTCGCGCCGGGTGTGCGCGGCGGCCTGCGGGTGGACGGCGACCACCAGATCGACCCGCGCCGCCTGTCCGCCGCCCTGCTGGCCGCCTGCGAGCGCGCCGGGGTGGTCTTCCACCGCGACCGGGCCGAGCGGCTCACCCTCGCCCGGGACCGGGCCGCGGGCTGTGTCCTGCGCGACGGTACGGCGCTCGCCGCCGAGCAGGTGGTGCTGGCCGCCGGCAGCCTCAGCGGATGCCTGGCGGGGGTGCCGGACGAGGTGCTGCCGCCGGTGCGCCCGGTCAAGGGGCAGGTGCTGCGGCTGACCGTGCCGAAGCGGTACGCGCCGTTCCTGAGCCGCACCGTGCGCGCCGTGGTGCGCGGCGGCCACGTCTATCTGGTGCCGCGTCTGAACGGCGAGCTGGTCGTCGGTGCCACCAGCGAGGAGCTGGGCTGGGACACGACGGTGACCGCGGGCGGCGTCTACGAGCTGCTGCGCGACGCGCACGAGCTGGTACCCGGGATCACCGAGCTGCCGCTGACCGAGACCCGCGCCGGGCTGCGTCCCGGTTCCCCGGACAACGCGCCGCTGCTCGGCCCGACCGGTCTGGACGGGCTGCTGCTGGCCACCGGGCACCACCGCAACGGTGTGCTGCTCACCCCGGTCACCGGCGACGTCATGGCGCACGTCCTGACCACCGGCGCGCTGCCGGACGAGGCCCGTCCCTTCACCCCGCGGCGGTTCGCCGCCTCCCGCACGGAGCAGCCCGTATGAACACCTCCGCACCCCTGCCCCCGTCCCCGCTCCTGTCCGTCTCCGTCAACGGCGAGCCGCGTGAGATCGCGCCCGGCACGGCCCTGGACGCCGTCGTGCGCGCCGTGACCGCGGCGCCCTCCGGGGTGGCCGCCGCCGTCAACGAGACCGTCGTCCCGCGCGCGCAGTGGCCCGCCACCGCGCTGTCCGAGGGCGACCGCGTCGAGATCCTCACCGCCGTCCAAGGAGGCTGACCCATGGCCGACGACCCCTTCCTCCTGGGAGGCACGTCCTACACCTCCCGGCTGATCATGGGCACCGGCGGTGCACCCAGCCTGGACGTGCTGGAACGGTCCCTGGTGGCCTCCGGCACCGAGCTGACCACGGTCGCGATGCGCCGGGTGGACCCCTCCTCGCACGGTTCCGTGCTGTCCGTGCTGGACCGGCTCGGCATCCGGGTGCTGCCCAACACGGCGGGCTGCTTCACGGCGGGCGAGGCGGTGCTGACCGCCCGGCTGGCCCGCGAGGCGCTCGGCACCGACCTGGTCAAGCTGGAGGTCATCGCCGACGAGCGCACCCTGCTGCCGGACCCGATCGAGCTGCTGGACGCGGCGGAGACGCTGGTCGACGACGGCTTCACGGTGCTGCCGTACACCAACGACGACCCGGTGCTCGCCCGCAGGCTCCAGGACGTGGGCTGTGCCGCGGTCATGCCGCTGGGCTCGCCGATCGGCTCCGGCCTCGGCATCCGCAATCCGCACAACTTCGAGCTGATCGTGGAGCACGCGCGCGTGCCGGTGATCCTGGACGCGGGCGCCGGTACGGCCTCCGACGTGGCGCTGGCCATGGAGCTGGGGTGCGACGCCGTGATGCTCGCCTCGGCGGTGACGCGGGCGCAGGAGCCCGCGGTGATGGCGGAGGCGATGCGGCACGCGGTGACGGCCGGGCGGCTGGCCCGGCTGGCGGGCCGCATCCCCAAGCGCCACTTCGCGCGGGCGTCGTCCCCGGAGCAGGGCCTGGCCGACCTGGACCCGGAACGGCCCGCGTTCTAGGCCAGTCACAGGCCCCGCGCGCGTGGGAAGCGTCACAGCTCGGTCGCAGTCCCGCCGCCGGGGCCCGCGGGGCGGTGAGCGTGTCGGTGGCGGCTCGTAGACTCACGTGCGTGGATACGACCCTTCAGGACCCTCTCGTCGGGCAGGTGCTCGACGGCCGCTATCGCGTCGACGCGCGGATCGCCGTCGGCGGGATGGCCACGGTCTACCGGGCCCTGGACACCCGCCTGGACCGCGTCCTCGCGCTCAAGGTGATGCACCCGGCGCTCGCGGTCGACGGTTCCTTCGTGGAGCGGTTCATCCGGGAGGCCAAGTCGGTGGCCCGCCTGGACCACCCGAACGTGGTGCAGGTCTTCGACCAGGGCACCGACGGGTCGTACGTCTACCTGGCCATGGAGTACGTCGCCGGGTGCACGCTGCGCGACGTGCTGCGCGAGCGCGGCGCGCTCCAGCCGCGGGCCGCGCTGGACATCCTGGAGCCGGTGCTCGCGGCGCTCGGCGCGGCGCACCGCGCCGGGTTCGTGCACCGCGACATGAAGCCGGAGAACGTGCTGATAGGGGACGACGGCCGGGTCAAGGTCGCCGACTTCGGGCTGGTCCGCGCGGTGGACTCGGTCACCAGCACCACCGGCGCCGTCCTCGGCACCGTCTCCTACCTGGCCCCCGAGCAGATAGAGCAGGGCACCGCCGACACCCGGGTCGACGTGTACGCGTGCGGTGTGGTGCTCTACGAGATGCTGACCGGCGGCAAGCCCCACCAGGGCGACAGCCCGGCCCAGGTGCTGTACCAGCATCTGCACGAGGACGTGCCGGCCCCGTCCGCCGCGGTGCCCGGCCTGCCGCACACGCTGGACGAGCTGGTCGCGGCGGCCACCGCGCGCACCGCCGACGTCCGGCCGCACGACGCGGTGGCGCTGCTGGCGCGGGTCCGCGATGCCCGTGCCGCGCTCTCCGCGCAGCAGCTCGACGCCCTGCCGCCGCGGGCCCGCACCGCGGAGCACGACAACGGCGAGGACCGTACGAGCGTGATCCCGCGCGCGCTGACGGTGCCGCGGCCGCTGCCGGTGAACGAGGACACGCCGGACCCGGCCGGTGCGGGCGGCGGGGACCCGCTGCACCGCACCAGCCGCTTCGAGGCGTCCGCGGCCCTGGCACCCCGGCGGTCCGCCCGGCGGCCGAAGCGGATGGTGCTGACCGTGGTCGCCGCCGTCCTGCTGGTCCTCGGTGTCGGCGGCGGCGTCTGGTACATCAACTCCGGCCAGTTCACGAAGGTGCCGCCGCTGCTGGCGAAGACCGAGGCGCAGGCCAGGAAGCGGCTCGACGCGGCCGGTCTGGACGTCAAGGACGTCAGGCACGCCTACAGCGACACCGTGAAGCGCGGCACCGTCATCAGCACGGACCCGGCGGCGGGCGCCCGGATCCGCAGCAACGACTCGGTGACGCTCACCGTCTCCGACGGTCCGGAGACCGTGAAGGTGCCGGATCTGAAGGGCCGCCCGCTGGACGCGGCCCAGCGCCAGCTGAAGAAGGCCGGTCTGGAGCCGGGCATGGTGCGCCGCGCGTTCAGCGAGGACGTCGCCAAGGGCTCGGTGATCGGCACGGACCCCGCCTCGGGCACCGAGCGGCACGCGGGCTCGGCGATCGCGCTCACCGTCAGCAAGGGCAGCCCGGTGGACGTGCCGGACGTCACGGGCGACGACCTGGACCAGGCGCAGTCCGAGCTGGAGGAGGCGGGCCTGAAGGTGACGATCGCCTCCGAGCAGGTCAACTCCGAGTACGACAAGGGGCAGGTCGCCCGGCAGAGCCCGGCGGCCGACGGCCAGGCGGCCGAGGGCGACACGGTCACGCTGACCCTGTCCAAGGGCCCGGAGATGATCACGGTCCCGGATGTGACGGGCGACAGCGTCGACGACGCGCACAAGGCGCTGGAGGACGCCGGTTTCAAGGTCTCCGAGGACCGCGGGCTGCTCGGCCTGTTCGGCGACACCGTCAAGAAGCAGTCGGTGGCGGGCGGCGAGCAGGCACCGAAGGGCTCGACGATAAAGATCACCATCAGGTGATCCCGCCGGGGTGCCCGCAGGGCACGGCAGGAGCGGGCGGACGAGACGGGGATCACCACGGCCGGCGGCCGGCGGCCCCGGCCCGCATGACACCCTGAACAGGTGAGCAGTCAGCAGTCCCCCGCCCCCTCCCCGTCCGCCGCGGCCCCGGTCCCGGGCCTGTCCGGCGCCGTGCGCAATCCGGTCGGCGGCCATGTCCCCGTGGCCGGCGGGCTCCACTCCGTGGGCCTGTCCTACGCCCGTGAGCTGGCGGCCGAGACCGTGCAGGTCTTCGTCGCCAATCCGCGCGGCTGGGCCACGCCCACCGGCGACCCGCGCCAGGACGAGGCGTTCCGCGCGGCCTGCGCCGAGCAGTCGGTCCCGGCCTATGTGCACGCCCCGTATCTGATCAACTTCGGCTCGCACACCGAGGCGACCGTGGAGCGCTCCGTCACCTCGCTGCGGCACTCGCTGCGGCGCGCCCGGCAGATCGGCGCGCTCGGCGTCGTCGTGCACACCGGCAGCGCGACCGGCGGCCGGGACCGGGCGGTGGCACTGAAGCAGGTACGGGAGCACATGCTGCCGCTGCTGGACGAGCTGACCCACGACGACGACCCGTATCTGCTCCTGGAGTCGACCGCCGGGCAGGGCGCGTCGCTGTGCTCGCGCACCTGGGACTTCGGGCCGTACTTCGAGGCGCTGGACGCCCATCCGATGCTGGGCGTGTGCCTGGACACCTGCCACATCTTCGCCGCGGGCCACGACCTGACCGGCCCGGACGGCATGCGCCAGACCCTGGACCTGCTGGTGGAGACGGTCGGCGAGGGCCGGCTGAGACTGATCCACGCCAATGACTCCAAGGACGTGGTGGGCGCCCACAAGGACCGGCACGAGAACATCGGCTCCGGCCATATCGGCGAGGACCCGTTCCGCGCCCTGATGGCGCATCCCGCCACCGCGGGTGTGCCGCTGGTGATCGAGACGCCCGGCGGCAAGGAGGGGCACGCGGCGGACGTGGCCCGGCTGAAGCGGCTCAGGGACGGCTGAGCCGGAGCCTCACAGCCCGGGGCCGTCCCCGGGCTCCTCCTGGTAGGAGTAGCGCTGCTCCTGCCAGGGGTCGCCGATGTTGTGGTAGCCGCGCTCCTCCCAGAAGCCCCGGCGGTCGGCGGTCATGTACTCCACGCCGCGGACCCATTTGGGGCCCTTCCAGGCGTACAGGTGGGGGACGACCAGGCGCAGCGGGAAGCCGTGCTCGGCGGTGAGCAGTTCGCCGTCCTTGTGGGTGGCGAACAGGGTCCGGTCCGCGGCGAAGTCCGTCAGGCGCAGGTTGGAGCTGAAGCCGTACTCGGCCCAGACCATGACATGGGTGACGTCGGGCGCGGGCGGGGCGATGTCCAGGATCGTGCGCGCGGGGATGCCGCCCCACTCGGCGCCGAGCATGCTGAACTTGGTGACGCAGTGCAGGTCGGCGACCACGGTGGTGTACGGCAGCGCCGTGAACTCCTCATGGGTCCAGCAGTGCTTCTCGCCGTCGGCGGTGGCGCCGAAGACCCTGAATTCCCAGCGCTCGGGCCGGAACTTGGGCACCGGGCCGTAGTGGGTGACCGGCCAGCCCCGCTGGAGCCGCTGGCCCGGCGGAAGCTCCGGCTGTGCCGCTGCTCCCTGCGCTGTTCCCGACGCCTCCCCAGACGCGCGTTCCACCGGCTGACCCATGCCTCCATCCTGACAGACGGGGCGGGGTGCGCAGGACCAGCCTCGGGCCAATTCGGGCAACTCATACTAAGTGTGCACTTACTGGACTGATGTGGGAGCCGATGGAATCATGCGGCGCTATCGGCCCGTGACGGCCCGTACCAGCACAGAAGGAGTGCCCCGCATGCAAGGCGACCCCGAGGTCATCGAACTGCTCAACGAGCAGCTCACCGCCGAGCTGACCGCGATCAACCAGTACTTCCTGCACGCCAAGCTCCAGGATCACAAGGGGTGGTCGAAGCTCGCCGAGTACACCCGGGCCGAGTCCTTCGACGAGATGCGGCACGCGGAGATCCTCACCGACCGCATCCTGCTGCTGGACGGCCTGCCGAACTACCAGCGGCTCTTCCATGTGTCGGTCGGGCAGACGGTGACCGAGATGTTCCGGGCCGACCGGCAGATCGAGGTCGAGGCCATCGACCGGCTGCGCCGCGGCGTGGAGGTCATGCGCGACAAGGGCGACATCACGTCGGCCAATGTCTTCGAGGCGATCCTCGCCGACGAGGAGCACCACATCGACTACCTGGACACCCAGCTGGAGCTGGTCGACAAGCTGGGCGAGGCGCTGTACCTCTCGACCGTGATCGAGCAGAGCCAGCCGGACTCCTCGGGCCCCGGCACCAGCGGGTTCTCCACCCACTGAGGCACCCGGCCCCGGCCGGACGGACCCCTACGCGGCGTCGCCCAGTTCCCTGCGGGCGGCGCCCGCGTCGTCCTCGGCGGTGAGCCGCGCGAACGCCGGGGCGCGCCGCTCGATCAGCTCGCGCCGCGGACAGGCGCCCCGGCCGAGCAGGGCCTGGATGCGGCGGACGCAGCCTCCGCAGTCGGTGCCCGCCTTGCAGGCCGAGGCGATCTGGCGGGGGGTGCAGGCACCGCTCTCCGCGTGCTGCTGGACCTGCTGCTCGGTGATGCCGAAGCAACTACACACGTACACGCGCGGCTCACCTCCCGCCGGGATCGATCAGTGGTGCCGCCCCGACTTCTCGGTGAGGCAAACCTAACCTTACCCGTCGTACCGGACGTGAGAAAGAGAGGGGGGCGCGGACCGTGTGTGATCCGCGCCCCACTCACCGGCCGGTGTCCGGCCGACGGCTCACTGGTCCCGGTACATCTCCGCGACCAGGAAGGCCAGGTCCAGCGACTGGCTGCGGTTGAGCCGCGGGTCGCAGGCCGTCTCGTAGCGCTGGTGGAGGTCGTCGACGAAGATCTCGTCGCCGCCGCCCACGCACTCGGTGACGTCGTCGCCGGTCAGCTCCACATGGATGCCGCCCGGGTGGGTGCCCAGCTCCTTGTGCACCTCGAAGAAGCCCTTGACCTCGTCGAGCACGTCGTCGAAGCGGCGGGTCTTGTGCCCGGAGGCCGCCTCGAAGGTGTTGCCGTGCATCGGGTCGGTCACCCAGGCCACGGTCGCGCCCGAGGCGGTGACCTTCTCCACCAGCTCGGGCAGCTTGTCGCGGACCTTGTCGGCGCCCATGCGCACGATGAAGGTCAGCCGGCCCGGCTCGCGGTCCGGGTCCAGGCGCTCGATGTACTGCAACGCCTCCTCGGCCGTGGTGGTCGGGCCGAGCTTGATGCCGATCGGGTTGCGGATCCTGGAGGCGAACTCGATGTGCGCGTGGTCGAGCTGCCGGGTGCGCTCCCCGATCCAGACCATGTGCCCGGAGACGTCGTAGAGCTGGCCGGTGCGCGAGTCGGTGCGGGTGAGCGCCGACTCGTAGTCGAGCAGCAGCGCCTCGTGCGAGGAGTAGAACTCGACCGTCTGGAACTCGGCCGGGTCGGTGCCGCAGGCCCGCATGAAGTTCAGCGCGTTGTCGATCTCGCGGGCGAGCTGCTCGTAGCGCTGGCCGGACGGGGAGGACTTCACGAAGTCCTGGTTCCAGGCGTGCACCTGGCGCAGGTCGGCGTAGCCGCCGGTGGTGAAGGCGCGCACCAGGTTCAGCGTGGAGGACGAGGCGTGGTACATCCGCTTCAGCCGCTCCGGGTCCGGGATCCGGGCGGCCTCGGTGAACTCGAAGCCGTTGACGGAGTCGCCGCGGTAGGTCGGCAGGGTGACCCCGTCGCGGGTCTCGGTCGGCTTGGAACGCGGCTTGGAATACTGCCCCGCGATCCGCCCGACCTTGACCACCGGCACCGAGGCGGCGTAGGTGAGCACGGCGCCCATCTGGAGCAGGGTCTTGAGCTTGGCCCTGATGTCGTCGGCGGACACCGCGTCGAACGACTCCGCGCAGTCGCCGCCCTGGAGGAGGAACGCCTCTCCCCTGGCGACGGCCGCCATCCGGGCGCGCAGCTGGTCACACTCGCCCGCGAAGACGAGCGGTGGATACGACTCGAGGTCCGCGATCACTGCGCGCAGAGCCTCGGTGTCGGGGTACTCGGGCTGCTGCGCCGCGGGCAGGTCTCGCCAGGTGTTGCCAGCACTCGTGCTGGTCTTAGCGTTCACGGTCACACCACAAACCCTAAGGGGTCACTGAGCGGGTCCCTTCATCTGCTCATCAAGTGAGACGGACACCGCTTGTTTGCGGACACTTCCGGAACCGCCCCCGTCAGGTGCCCGCGCCGACGTCCAGCTGGTCCCGGTCGACGCTGATCCGCGAGCCCCCGTACGTCTCGGCGCGGTCGCCCGCGTACTGGTGGACGCGCTGTCCCTGGCTCCACAGACCGGCCGGGAGGGCGGCGTCGGTGGTGACGGCCTCGTCGTTCCAGCGCGCGAAGTGGATCACGTCCGGCAGGGTGGTCCGCGCCGCGTTGCCGACCAGGTCGGCGACGAGCGAGGAGACGCTGCCGTACGCGCCCGAGCGGTAGCCCAGCTCGTGCAGCCGCAGGGTCCACGCCTCCAGATAGCCGAGCACCCGCGCGGTGAGGGCCGCGCCGGGCGTGTACTGCTCCAGGTCGTTGTAGAGCACCGCGCCGGGACCGAGGCCGAGGGCGCCCGCCTGGACCACCGCGTCCTCGGCGGCGGCCCGGCCCTGGGGCGCCGGGTCGGTGATGGCGGCGCAGTCGTCCGCACAGCTCCCGGCACCGGTGGAGGGCTGCGGGCCGACGTAGAGCGGGAGCAGGCGCCAGCCGCTGGTGTACTGCGTCCGCACCCAGGTGTCGGTGAGGTTCGGCTGGGCGCAGGCGCGGTTGACGCCGCCGATGTAGACGCCGACGGCGCCGTAGGGCGAGGCGGCCCGCCAGGCGTCCATGGCCTTCTGGCCCGGCGCGGCACAGGTGTCGAAGCCCCGGCCGCGGTACACGGTGGCGTCGGCGGGCAGCGCCGGGACGGACTGCGAGCTGCCGTCCCCCGTCCCGGTGCGGGCCGCCGACACCGTCCCGGTGCGCGCCGCCGGTACCGGGAGTCCCGCGCTGCGCAGCACCTCCTCGACCACCGCGCGGTCCTCGCGGTAGGGGGCGGTGACGGCGATCCCCTCGGCCGACGCCGTGGCGTGGAAGAGGCGCGCGGTGCGGTTCTCGGTGACGGCGGCCCGTTCGGCGGTGGCGGGCCGCACCCACAGGGACTCGGTGCGGCCGGTGGCGCGGGCCGGGCAGTCCTGCTGCTCGCCCGGGGTGCCCAGGTAGACGGCGTGCCGGTCGAAGCGGACGCAGGCCGCCGGGTCGGCGGTGAGGTCGACGACCTGCCAGTCGGCGGGGACGGTGAAGGTGTGGCCGCGGTAGGCGACGGTCCGGTACGCGGTCGGCGGCACGCTCCGGGGCGCGGCCGGGGACGCGTCGGGGAGGGCGGCGGCCGGGCAGGCGGCGGCCAGGGCCGCGCAGAGCGCCGCCGCGGCCAGCGCGGCCGGTGCTCCGAGGGGGCGCGCGGCACGGGGGCGGCGCGGGCGTGGCGTGGCGATGGTGTGCTCCTGGTGCCGGGCGGGTGGGGATGCCCGCCCTCCTTCCACCGTCCTGGCCCGGCGGAAACCGGGTGTGGTGCGTCCGGGCGATCCGTCCGGCCCGCGCGGATGGGATAGGGTGCGGGCATGTTCGCGCACCCGACCCAGATCCAGAACTGGTGGTGGACCGCTTCTCCGGCGGCCCGCTGACTGCGCGTATCCCAGACTTCGCGAAGGCCGCCCGAGGGGCGGCCTTCGGCGTTTGCGGAGCCCGGCCGTTCCTCCCCGACACCGACGCACCACCGAGGGAAGAGGAACCGACCCCATGGACCTGACCAGGCTGCTGCACGACTCCCGCCCCTTCGCCCTGCTCCGGCGCCGCACGCCCGGACACGACCACGACCTGGTCGAGGTGCTGACCGGCCCGGTGACCACCTGCGAACGGCTCGCCGACCTGCCCGACGAGGGGCTGGCCCTGGTGCCGTTCCGGCAGATCCGCGAGCGCGGCTTCGACGTCCGCGACGACGGCACCCCGCTGGCGGTCCTCACGCCCGAGGAGTCGTACACCGTCCCGCTGGCCGACGCCCTGGCGCGGCTGCCCGAGCACGCGGTGCGGGTCACGGGCGGCGGCTTCGACGTGGACGACGAGGAGTACGCGCGGATCGTCGGGCGGGTGCTGGAGGAGGAGATCGGCACCGGCGAGGGCGCCAACTTCGTCATCCGGCGGACCTACCGGGGCGAGATCCCCGGCTTCGGGCGGGCCGACGCGCTCGCGCTGTTCCGGCGGCTGCTGGCGGGCGAGCGGGGCGCGTACTGGACGTTCGTCGTGCACACCGGGGACGGGCCGGGCGGGCGGACGCTGGTGGGCGCGAGCCCCGAGGCGCATGTGCGCATGTCCGGCGGCACGGTCGTGATGAACCCGATCAGCGGCACCTACCGCTACCCCGCCGGAGGGCCGACCCCCGAGCACCTGCTCGGCTTCCTCGCCGACGGCAAGGAGATCGAGGAGCTGTCGATGGTCGTCGACGAGGAACTGAAGATGATGTGCACGGTCGGCGACATGGGCGGGGTGGTGGTCGGGCCCCGGCTGAAGGAGATGGCGCATCTCGCGCACACCGAGTACGAGCTGCGCGGCCGGTCCTCGCTGGACGTGCGCGAGGTGCTGCGCCACACGCTGTTCGCGGCCACCGTCACCGGGTCGCCGGTGCAGAACGCCTGCCGGGTCATCGAACGGCACGAGTCCGGCGGGCGCGGCTACTACGCGGGCGCCCTGGCGCTGCTCGGCCGGGACGCGGGCGGCGCCCAGACACTGGACTCCCCCATCCTGATCCGGACCGCCGACATCGACGCGGACGGACGGCTGCGCGTGCCGGTGGGCGCCACCCTGGTACGCGGCTCGGACCCGGCGGGCGAGGTCGCGGAGACACACGCGAAGGCGGCGGGCGTCCTGGCCGCGCTGGGCGTGCGCCCCGGCGCACCGGGCGGGGAGCGGGAGCTGCCGCGGCTGGCGGAGGATGCGCGGGTGCGGGCCGCGCTGGACGGGCGGCGGGCCTCGCTGGCACCGTTCTGGCTGCGGATGCAGGAGCGCTCGCACGCCCTGGCGGGGCACGCCCTGGTGGTGGACGGCGAGGACACCTTCACCGCGATGCTCGCCCATGTGCTGCGCTCCTGCGGTCTGGACGTCACCGTGCGCCGCTACGACGAGGCCGGGCTGCGCGCGGCCGTGCGCGCGCACGAGGGGCCGCTGGTGCTCGGACCCGGCCCCGGTGACCCCGGCGACCCGGCCGACCCCAAGATGCGGCTGCTGCGCGCGCTGACCGCCGAGGTGCTGGCCGGGCACCGGCACGGGGTGCTCGGCGTCTGCCTGGGGCACGAGCTGATCGCGGCCGAACTGGGCCTGGACATCGTCCGCAAGGAGGTGCCGTACCAGGGGGCGCAGACGACGGTCGACCTGTTCGGGCGCCCGGAGACCGTCGGCTTCTACAACAGCTTCACGGCACGCTGCGACGACGAGGCCCGCGCCGAGCTGGCCGCGCACGGCGTGGAGGTGAGCCGCGGCGCGGGCGGCGAGGTGCACGCGCTGCGCGGGCCGGGCTTCGCGGGCGTGCAGTTCCACCCGGAGTCGGTGCTGACGCTGAACGGCGCCGCGATCGTGACCGGGCTGATGGGTCAGCTGTGCGGGACCAGGACGTTCTCCGAGCGGCGGCCCGCCCGGTAGTCGAGGACGTTGCGCACGGTGGCGTCGACGATCTGCCGCAGCGCGTCCTCGGTGTAGTACGCCTGGTGGGACGTGACCAGGACGTTGGGGAAGGTGACCAGGCGGGCCAGGGTGTCGTCCTCGATGGCCTCCAGGGAGCGGTCGAGGAAGAACAGGCCCGCCTCGGACTCGTAGACGTCCAGGCCGACACCGGTGAAACGGCCCTCGCGCAGTTCGGCGACGAGGGCCTCGGTGTCGATCAGGCCGCCGCGGCTGGAGTTGACCAGGATCGCGTCGTCCTTCATCGCCTTGAGGGCGGCCGCGTCGATCAGATGCTGGGTCTGCGGCATCAGCGGGACGTGCAGGGAGACGAGGTCGGACTCGGCGAGGAGCTGGTCCTTGTGGACGTACTTCATGCCGAGTTCCATGCAGGCCGGGTTCTCGGCGACGTCCCAGCCGAGCAGGCGCATGCCGAAGCCGTGGGCGATGCGGGTGAACGCCTCGCCGATCTTGCCGGTGCCGATCACTCCGGCGGTGCGGCCGTGCAGGTCGCGGCCCATCAGCCCGTCGAGCCGGAAGTCGAAGTCGCGGGTGCGGGTGGCGGCCCGCACGATGCGCCGGTTGACCGCGAGGGCGAGCGTCCAGGCGAACTCGGCGACCGCGTGGGGCGAATAGTACGAGACCCGGGCGACCGTCATGCCGAGGCGTTCGGCGACGTGCAGGTCGATGTTGTTGAAGCCGGTGGAGCGCTGGGCGACCAGCCGGGTGCCGCCGGCCGCGAGGGTCTCCAGGACCCGGCCGCCGAGCTCGGCGTTGACGCTGGTGGAGACGATCTCGTAACCGGCGGCGATGGGGGCGGTGTCCTCGGTGAGGAAGACATCCAGGCAGCGGACCTCGTGGTGGTCCCGGAAGGCGTGTTCGATCAGGGGCTTCTCGTCGGCCTGCACGCCGAAGGCCAGGATCTCCACGGTGCCTCCCGTTCGGTGGGGTATGGGCCGAATATACGGGTGTGCTCGGACATCCGGCCCCTGCCCCGGCGCGACCGGCGCGGGGACCTGCCCCGCGACCGGTCCGCGCGGTCAGCCGAAGAAGACACCCGCCTCCGCGTACAGCGCCGGGTCGACGGTCTTCAGCCTGGCGGTGGCCTCGGCGATCGGGACGCGGACGATGTCGGTGCCGCGCAGGGCGACCATCTTGCCGAAGTCGCCGTCGTGGACGCAGTCGACGGCGTGCAGCCCGAAGCGGGTGGCCAGCCAGCGGTCGAAGGCGCTGGGCGTGCCGCCGCGCTGGATGTGCCCGAGGACGGTGGTCCGCGCCTCCTTGCCGGTGCGCCGCTCGATCTCCTTGGCCAGCCACTCGCCGACGCCGGAGAGCCGCACATGCCCGAAGGAGTCCAGCGACCCGTCCTTGAGGACCAGTTCGCCGTCCTTGGGCATGGCGCCCTCGGCGACGACCACGATCGGGGCGTACGAGGCGCGGAAGCGGGAGGTGACCCAGGCGCACACCTGGTCGACGTCGAAGCGCTGCTCGGGCAGGAGGATGACGTTGGCGCCACCGGCGAGGCCCGAGTGCAGGGCGATCCAGCCGGCGTGCCGGCCCATCACCTCGCAGACCAGGACCCGCATATGGGACTCGGCGGTGGTGTGCAGGCGGTCGATGGCCTCGGTGGCGATGCCGACCGCGGTGTCGAAGCCGAAGGTGTAGTCGGTGGCGGACAGGTCGTTGTCGATGGTCTTGGGCACACCGACGCAGGGCACGCCGTACTCGTCGCTGAGCCGGGCGGCCACGCCGAGGGTGTCCTCGCCGCCGATCGCGATGAGCGCCTCGACCTCCTGCTTGGCGAGGTTGTCCTTGATCCGGCGGATCCCGTCCTCCTGCTTGAGGGGGTTGGTGCGCGAGGAGCCGAGGATGGTGCCGCCGCGGGGCAGGATGCCGCGTACGGCGGGGATGTCGAGGCGGACGGTGTCGTTCTCCAGCGGACCGCGCCAGCCGTCCCGGAAGCCGACGAAGTCGTAGCCGTACTCCTGGACGCCCTTGCGGACGATCCCCCGGATGACGGCGTTGAGCCCGGGGCAGTCGCCGCCACCGGTCAGTACTCCGACGCGCATGGAAATGTCCCTTCGCCACGGTTGCCTGGTGAAGGGCACGGTAATGGTGACCCACGTCACTCCGACATGGGCGGAAAAGTCAATTCCGGTGGAATGTCCGGCAGTTGATCAGAGCAAATCCACTCGGACGAGTGGACGCGCGCGGGCCGCGGATTGACCGGGGCCGTCCGCGCCCGCTCGCCTACTCGCCGTCGAGTCCGCGTTCGATGGCGTACCGGACGAGCTCCACCCGGTTGTGCAGCTGGAGCTTGCCCAGGGTGTTCTGCACATGGTTCTGGACGGTGCGGTGCGAGATGACCAGGCGCTCGGCGATCTGCTTGTAGCTCAGGCCCTTGGCGACCAGGCGCAGCACCTCCGTCTCGCGGTCGGTGAGCCGGGGGGTCTTCGGCTCGCCGTCCGTGGCGGTGTCCCCCGGCTGGGGCTCGGCGGCGAGGCGGCGGTACTCCCCGAGGACCAGACCGGCCAGGCCGGGCGTGAACACCGGGTCGCCGACGGCGGTGCGGCGCACGGCGTCCAGCAGCTCCTCCGTCGAGGCCGACTTCAGCAGATAGCCGGTCGCCCCCGACTTCACGGCCTCCAGCACATCGGCGTGCTCACCGCTCGCGGAGAGCACCAGCACCCGCAACGCCGGGTTGTCCGCGACGAGTTCCTTGCAGACCTGGACGCCGGGCTTGGCGGGCAGGTTGAGATCGAGGACGAGCACGTCGGGCGCGGCCGCCCTGGCGCGGCGCACCGCCTGCTCGCCGTCGCCCGCGGTGGCGACCACGTCGAAGCCGGCCTCGGCCAGATCGCGGGCGACGGCGTCCCGCCACATCGGGTGGTCGTCGACCACCATGACCCTGACCGGGCCCTGCCGTCCGCTCGTCGCCGTCATCGGCTCTCCGCCCTCCCCGTCGTGGTGCTGCTGACGCTCTTCGTGCTCGTGGTGCCCTTGATGTCTTCGGGGCTCGTGATGCTCTTGGTGCTCCTGGTGCGGCGGGTGCTCCTGGTGTCGCTCGGGCGGACCGCCGCCCTGGGGACGGACAGTTCGACCTCCGTGCCCTGGCCGGGCACCGAGATCAGTTCGGCGGTGCCGCCGATGTCGCGCAGCCGGCCCCGGATCGACTGGGCCACCCCGAGCCGGCCCTCGCCCTCGGCCTGGGCGAGCCGCCCCTCCGGGATGCCCGGACCGTCGTCGCGCACCGTCACCAGCACGGTGTCCGGCTCGTCCTCCACCAGGATCCAGGCCCGCGCGTCCTCGCCCGCGTGGCGGCGGACGTTGTCCAGCGCGGCGCCGACCGCCGCGGCCACCTCGCGGGCCGCCGCCGCGGGCAGCGGCACCGGGGCGCCCGGCTCGGCCAGCGCGACCCGGGAACCGGCGTAGGGGGCGAGCAGCGCGCGCAGGTCGAGGGGCTCGTCGGCGCTCTCCGGGACCGGCTCGTCGACGATCCGGACCACCGCGCCGTCGGCCGCGTCCTCACAGACCCGGGAGACGGGGTTGAGCCCGCCCGAGACCAGGGTGCGCAGCGCCACCTCCTGCTCGCCCGCCAGCCGGCCCAGCTCCGCCGCCTCGCCGCCGATGACCGCGCCGCGCCGCTGCACCATCGCCAGCACCTGGAGCACGCTGTCGTGGATGTCGCGGGCCAGCCGCTCGCGCTCCCGGGTCGCCGCCTCGATCTCCAGGGCGCGGGCCAGGGTGCGTTCGGAGGCGCGGGCCACCTCGACGACGTAGCCGATGGCGATGGAGGCGACCCAGACCAGCATCACGTTGTGCACGGTGTCGCGGGCCGGGGTGCCGCGCTCGACCAGGTTGGCCACGGCGACCGCGGTGGAGGCGACGGCGGCCCAGCGCCAGCCGCCCTTGAGGGCGAAGGCGAGGACGGAGCCGGCGGTCCATATCGACGGCAGGGTGGGCCCGCCGTGCGCGATCCGTGTGTGGGCGTCGGCGAGCGGGGTGAGCAGGATGCCGCCCACCGCGAGCGTCAGGTCGGCGGCGAGGAAGCGCTTGGTGCAGTTCGCGGCGCTCGCCACCCGGGGCAGGGTGCCCAGGGTCCAGACGAACAGCACGCCGTAGTACGCGATGGCCACCCAGGGGTGCGGGAAGCGGGCGTAGGCGGTGGCGAACAGGCCGACCGCGTAGAAGAGGGTGAGCACCCGGTAGCCGGCGAGCGCGCGCCACAGCGGCTGCTCGACCGACATCCTCATGACGCGCACGCGTCGGGCCATCTCCCCCGGTCCCCCTGTCCCCGTCCGCCCCCTGCCGCGCGGGGCGGCTACTGCTCCTGCTGTTCCCGCTGCCCGGCCTGCCCCGCCTGCTCCTGCTGTTCCTTCTGCTCCTTGGCGGCCTGGGCGAGAGCGGCCTTCGTGGCCTTCTCCGCCTCCTTCTCGGCCTTCGCCGCCTCGGTGATCTGCCGCTTGGCGGCGGTCGCGTAGATGTCGACGTACTCCTGGCCGGAGAGCTTCATGATCTCGTACATGACCTCGTCGGTCACCGCGCGCAGGACGAAGCGGTCGCCCTCCATGCCCTGGTAGCGGCTGAAGTCGAGCGCCTTGCCGATCCGGATGCCCGGACGCATCAGCTTGGGGACCACCTTGCCGGGCGGCTGGATCTTCTCGGTGTCGATCATCGCGACCGGGATCACCGGCGCCCCGGTGGCCAGCGCCACCCGGGCCAGACCGCCCGGCTTGCCGCGGTAGAGGCGGCCGTCGGGCGAGCGGGTGCCCTCGGGGTAGATGCCGAACAGCTCGCCGCGCTCCAGCACCTCTATGCCGCTCTTCACCGCGGCCTCGCCCGCGCCGCGCGCGCCGGAGCGGTCCACGGGGAGCTGGCCGACGCCCTTGAAGAACGCGGCGGTCAGCCGCCCCTTCACCCCGGGCGTCGTGAAGTACTCGGCCTTGGCGATGAACGTGACCTTGCGGTCGAGCACCGCGGGCAGGAAGAACGAGTCCGAGAACGAGAGGTGGTTGCTGGCCAGGATGGCCGCACCCGCGGCCGGAATGTTCTCCAGTCCCTCCACCCAGGGCCTGAAGGCGAGCTTCAGCGGCCCCCCGATGGCGACCTTCATCGTGCCGTAGAACAACCGACTGCCTCCCGTGTGTGTCGCTCAGACCATAACCCGGAGCGGCACGGAAGGCGCCTACGGCCCTGGTCGGTGTCAGTGCCGTCGCGTACGGTGAAGTACCTGCCATCGACGTGCCCAGCCCACTCCACGAACAGGAGACCGACGTGCCGGTCCTCCCCGGAGCCGAGCCGTTCCGCCACGAGGGCGGCGAGGTCGGCGTCCTCCTCTGCCACGGCTTCACCGGTTCCCCCCAGTCGCTGCGCCCCTGGGCCGAGTACCTGTCCGGGCACGGCCTGACGGTCTCGCTCCCGCTGCTGCCGGGCCACGGCACCCGCTGGCAGGACATGCAGGTCACCGGCTGGCAGGACTGGTACGCGGAGGTGGACCGCGAGCTGCGCGTGCTCGGCGAGCGGTACGCACAGGTGTTCGTGGCCGGTCTGTCGATGGGCGGCGCCCTGGCGCTGCGGCTCGCGGCGAAGCACGGGGACGCGGTCTCCGGTGTCGTGGTGGTCAACCCGGCCAACAAGGTGCACGGCCTGTCCGCGTACGCGCTGCCGGTGGCCCGGCACCTGGTGCGGACGACCAAGGGGATCGCCAGCGACATCGCCAGGGAGGACAGCGCCGAACTGGGGTACGACCGGGTGCCGCTGCACAGCGCGCACTCGCTGCGGACCTTCTTCCGGCTGGTCGACGGCGAGCTGCCGCAGGTCACCCAGCCGCTGCTGCTCCTGCGCAGCCCGCAGGACCATGTGGTGCCGCCCGCCGACTCGGCCCGGATCCTCGGCCGCGTCTCCTCGGTGGACGTCACGGAGATCCTGCTGGAACAGAGCTACCACGTCGCGACGTTGGACCACGACGCGGACCGGATCTTCGAGGAGAGCCTCGCCTTCATCGGCCGGATCGCACCCAGTGTCGGCAAGGAAGGGACGGCCGCAGGTGGCTGAGCACGACTCCGACCGCGAAGGCCGGGAGAACCGTGAGCCGGTCGAGCCCGCACCGCCGCCGGCCGCTCCCGCGCAGCCGGTGGACCCGGCGGGCGCCGCGCGGCCCGTACGGCCGGTGGACCCCGTCAAGCCCGCGGAACCGGTCAAGCCCGTGGAGCCGGTGGCGTCGGCGGACCTCGCGGAGGCCGCTGATGTGACGGGCGGCGCCGAAGGGGCCGGTGGGCCGGGCGACACGGGTGGTTCCGCCGGTACGGGCGATGCCGGTGGGGCCGGTGGGTCAGCAGGGCCAGGAGGAGCCGGTTCCGGCAAGGAGGCGGCGGCGCTCGACGAGGACGCCGTCTGGGCGGCGATCGTCGCCGGGTACGGCGAGGAGCCGCCGGACCCGCCGGGCGCCAAGCCCTTCAAGCCCATCGAGGACCTGCTGCTGCCGGAACCCCCCGACGAGAACGGCGCCGGTGACGGCGACAGCGGCGACGGCACCGGAGGCGCGGGCGGCACCGGAGGCGGCGAGAACCGCCCGGCCAAGCCGCTGGGCAGCTCCGTCTCCTTCGCGCCGGGCCTCGCCGGGCCGGGGCCGCGCGACTACGCGCCGCGCGAGCCGTCCGACGACGACCTCGGCCCGGACGACGAGGGCCACTTCGTCCCGCCGGAGCCGCCGCCGCTGCCCGAGGCGGACGCCACCGCGAAGTTCGCGTGGCTGGGCGTGCTCGGCGGCCCCGTGCTGCTCCTGCTGGCCGTCCTGCTCGGCTGGGAGATGACCTGGTGGCTGACCACCCTCGGCATCGGCGGTTTCGTCGGCGGCGTGGCGACACTGGTGGCCCGGATGAACCCGGGTGACGAGGACGACGACGACCCGGGCCGCGGAGCCGTGGTCTAGACACTCCGGCGCGGGTCCGGGCGGCCGGGGCGGAGCGCCCGGCCAGGGCCCGGTTCCGTCAGGCGTCCGCCGGGACGCGGACGGCGGCCAGGACCGGAAGGTGGTCGGTGGCCGCCCTCAGGTCCGCCTCCGTCACCCCCGGCAGCTCCCGCGGCACCCCGCAGCCGAGGATCTCGACGCCCTCGGTCGCGAGCAGCGCGTCGATGCGCCGCTGCGGGGCGCGGGCCGGGAAGGTGTGCTCGCCGCCCCAGGGCGCCGTCGCCCAGCCGTCCTGGAGGGTGCCGGTCAGCCGCTGGAAGGCCGGTCCCTCGGGGCCCTCGTTGAGGTCGCCGCCGACGATGGCGTGCCGCACGCCCATCCCGGCCAGCCGGTCCAGGAGCGCGCCGCTCTGCGCGTACCGCTCGTTCCTGTCGAGCGAGAGGTGGCAGGCGAGCACGCCGAGCCGGGCGCCGCCGAAACGGACCACGGCCGTGGCGAAGCCCCGCCGGTGCAGGCCCGGGGTGAGGGGCAGCAGGACGTCCTCGGTGCGTTCCACGGTGGCCCGCAGGGAGCACAGGACGGCCGGACCGGCGGCCGTCCCGCCGCCGGTGAGGATCACCAGGTCCGAGGCCGACGCCAGCCGCGCCAGCTTCTTGCGCCAGCGGAAGAGGCGCGGCGCCTCCTGGAGGAGGACGAGATCGGGCGCGCAGGCGCTGATCACCCGGGCGAGGGCGGCGGTGTCGTCCCGCATCGACCGGATGTTGAGGCTCAGGACGCGGACGACGGCGGAACCGTCGGCTTCAGTGCGGGAGTTGGGCAGCTGCATGACGATCAACATACGCGGGGCCGGGCGCGCTGCCGAACAGCGGTTCCCTGCGCGGTCCGGGTGCGCGGTACGACGGCGCCCACCGGCCCGGACGGAGGGGACGGTGGGCGCGTGCCGCCGCGACGGAGCGGCGGGGGTGGTTCACATGACCGGGTCGGGCTCCCGGGCGAGGTCGGCCGCGCCCACCAGACCGGCCTTGTTGCCGAGTTGGGCGGCGATCACATCGGCGACCGGGCGCCAGTTCCCGCCGACCAGCCAGCGCTTGTACGACTTGCGGATCGGGTCCAGGACCAGGTCGCCCTCGTCGGACAGGCCGCCGCCGACGATGAAGGCGGACGGGTCGAAGAGGGAGGCCAGGTCGGCCAGGCCCGCACCGGCCCAGCGGGCCAGCTCGCGGTAGGAGTCGACGGCGACCGGGCAGCCCTGGCGGGCGGCCATGGAGATGTGCTTGCCCTCGATGCCGTCGGGCGTGCCGTCGCCGAGGGCGAGCAGCACCTCGGCGCGCTCGGGGGTGGCGTTGGCGCGCTGCTTGGCGTACCGCACGAGGGCGCGGCCGGAGGCGTACTGCTCCCAGCAGCCCTGTGAGCCGCAGCCGCACAGCAGGCCGTCCGGGACCATCCGGATGTGCCCGAACTCGGCGGCCACGCCGAAGTGGCCGCGGCGCAGCTTGTTGCCGATGATGATGCCGCCGCCGAGGCCGGTGCCGAGGGTGATGCAGATGACGTTGCGGTGGCCCTTGCCCGCGCCGAACCTGTACTCGCCCCAGGCCGCGGCGTTCGCGTCGTTCTCCACGACGACCGGGAGGCCGACGCGCGCCTCGACCTTCTCCTTCAGCGGCTCCTGGCGCCAGTCGATGTTGGGCGCGAAGTAGACCGTGGAGCGCTGGCGGTTGACGTATCCGGCGGCGCCGATGCCGACGCCGACGATCTCGTGCCCCGCACGCGCGCCCTCCACCGCCGAGGCGATGGCGTCCACGATGGCCTCGGGTGTGGTGGGGGTCGGCACCTTGAAGGTCGAGAGGATGTTGCCTTCCTCGTCGACCACGCCGGCCGCGATCTTCGTGCCGCCGATGTCGACGCCGATGGTGAGTCCCATGAATCCCTCAGTTCCGGTCGAGCCCCGCTACGGCCAACCGTACCCGAGCGGACCGTCAGTCCACGTCGATCCGTTCGCCGCCGCCGGTGCCCTCGCCGGGGTCGCGGCGGTCGCCGAAGCCCTTGGGACCGGCCTGCGGGCCGCCCCCTGCGCCGTCCTCTCGGCCGCTCCGTGAACCGTCCTCGCGGCCGTCGTGCGGGCCGTCTCCCGGCCGGTCGCCGCGGAGATCGTCCGCACCGGACGCACCGGACGCACCGGACGTCCAGCGGTGCTCCTGGGCCTCGACGGCGGAGCGGTAGGCGGCCAGCAGTTCGCCGCCGGCCGCGGCGAGGTGGTCGAAGACGCCGGGGTTGCGTTCCACCACCGGTTCGACGGCGGCCCTGGCCTGCCGCACGGCCTGGCGCACCAGCTGCTCGGCGGCGGGTCCGGCGAGGGCGCCGAGCAGCGGGGAGCGGAAGGAGGACAGCTTGTCGGCGACGGTGTCGACGAACTTGCGCAGCTCCTCGGCGGCGGAGCCGGGGGGCGGTCCGTACCGCGCGCGGCGCCGGGCCTGCTCGGCCTCCAGGTCCTCGGCGCAGGCGGTGGCCCAGGCGTCGGCGTCGGCGGCCCGGGGCGGCTCCGGGTCCTCGTCCCCGCCGGGCCGGGGGGCGTCCGCGCGGCCGGTGGTACCGCCGGGGCCGGTGGGACCGGTGCGGCTGGTGGGACCGGTGCGGCTGGTGGGACCGGTGCGGCCGGTGGGACCGGTGCGGCCGGTGGGACCGGTGGGACCGGTGGGACCGGTGGGACCGGTGCGGCCGGTGGGACCGGTGCGGCCGGTGGGGCCGCCGGTGCTGGTGGGACCGGTGGTGCGCTCCTGAGCGGCGTCGTCCCGCGCGGCGTCGTCGGACGGTGGGCGCTCTTCGCTCATGGCGGGCTCCTGACTACGGTTCGTCCTTCCGACGTTACCCGAACGGGGCCCGGCCGTTCACCTGTCGCGGGGCCACAGCGCCGGGTCCGGCGCGAACCGGATGCGCAGTTCGTCCTCGCGCAGCGCTGCGCCGTCCACGGTGCACCGGCGCAGCGCCGAGGGCAGCGCCACGATGCGGCGGAAGCCCCCCACGGTGAGCACCAGTTCGTCGCCGCGCCGGACGAGGTCGAGTTCGTCGCGGCGGGCGCCGGGCAGCGGGATGCGCCACACCAGGACGCCGTCGTCGGCGATCCGGTCCTCGACCGGCCACTCGGCGGGAGCGGGCGCGGCGCCCGCGGCCGGGCCGGGCGCGGGGACGGCGAGGGCGGTCAGGTCGTCGCCGCCGCGCGGGTCCCGGCCCAGGTGGGCGGCCGGGTGGACGGCGTAGGTCTCCTGCCACTCCTCCAGGGCCTTGCGCTGCTGGGCGACCGGAGCGGCCAGCCAGGAGTCGGCCGGGGCGTCGGGCAGGACGCGGGAGGCGACCAGGCACTCCACGGGCAGGGCGCGCACGGCGAGACCCAGGGCGGTGCGGCGGACGGCGTCGGTGCCGGCCGGTCCGGGTTCGGCGACCAGGCGTACGGCGGTTCCCGGGTCGGTGACGACGGCCTCGGCGGCGGCCAGTTCGACGTCCCAGCGGGCCGCCGTCTCGTAGAACCGCTCGGCGGGCAGCGGGACACCGGCGAGGCGGCCGAGGACCGGGCGCAGGGCGCGTGCGGCCTGCCGCTCGGGCGGCAGCAGGCGGCGCAGATAGCGGCGCAGCTCGGCGGGGAGGGCGAGCAGGGCGAGGGCCTGCGGGGCGGGCGGCAGGTCGACGACGAGCAGGTCGAAGCGGTCGGAGAGGGCGGCGTCGCGCAGCGCGCGCAGCAGGGCCAGCTCCTCGGCGCCGGGCAGCGGGGTGACCTCCTCGGCGTCCAGCCGGGCGGCGCCGAGCAGATCGAGGACGCTCGCCGCGCGGTCCTGGAAGGCGGTGAGGTCGGCCCGGAAGTCGGCCGCGGCGTCGGGGCGCCAGGCGGTGAGGTCCGGGGCGGCGGGCGCGGGCCGCGCGCCGGTGGGCACGCCCAGGGCCGCGCCGAGGGTGTCGGTGCGGTCGGCGCCGAGGACGAGGGTGCGGAGTCCCTCGCGGGCCGCGGCAAGCGCGGTGGCCGCGGCCACGGTGGTGCGGCCGGAACCGCCCGGTCCGGTGATCAGCAGGGTGCGCATGGGGGTGAACGCTACCCGCGCCCGGGTCGTACGGGATCCGGGGCCGCCCCGGGGCCGGGGTCCCGCGCTACTTCTCCAGGGACGGCCCGTCGGGCGCCGCGCCCGACTCCACCCGCTTCTTCAGTCCCGCCAGGGCGCGGTCGATGATGACCTTCTCGGCCTTGCGCTTGATCATGCCCAGCATGGGGATCTTGACGTCGACGGTGAGGCGGTACGTCACCTCGGTCGCGCCCGCGCCGGCCGGCCTGAGCAGGTAGGAGCCGTCCAGGGAGCGCAGCATCTGGGACTTGACCAGGGTCCAGGACACCTCGTCGGCGCCGGTCCAGGTGTAGGCGAGGGTCTGGTCGTCCTTGATGGCGCCCGCGTCCATGACGAGGCGGACCTGCTCGGCGCGGCCCTGCTCGTCGGTCCTGAGGACCTCGGCCTCCTTGACCTCCCCGGTCCAGTCGGGGTAGCGGGCGAAGTCGGCGATCACCCCCATCACGTCGGCGGGGGCCGCCTCGATCGTGATGCTCGAACTGGTGTGTTCCGCCATCGCCGTGGCTCCTCCAGGTGCGGGCCCAAAGTCGGTCGTCGTGCGCACGTGGGCGCAGCGTGAAGGCTACCGCGCACGCGGACGGCGGACTCCACCCCCACCTGCGGTCATGGCCGGGCTCACCACTGGAGGACCCAGGGGGTGCCGGTGCGCGCGAAGTGCCCCACGTTCACGCACTCGGTGGCGCCGACGCGCATGCGCCGGACCAGCGGCTGGTGGACGTGGCCGAAGAGGGCGTAGCGGGGACGGGTGCGGCGGATGGCGTCGAGCAGGGCGCGGCTGCCGCGTTCGAAGCGGCGGGCGACGGTGTCGTAGACGAGTTCGGGCACCTCGGGCGGGATGTGGGTGCACAGCACGTCGACCTCGCCGACCGCCTCGATCTTGGCGGCGTACTCCTCGTCGCCGATCTCGTACGGCGTCCGCATGGGGGTGCGCAGGCCGCCGCCGACGAAGCCGAAGACACGGCCGCCGATCTCGACGCGTTCGCCGTCCAGGACGGTGGTGCCCTCGTGGGCGAATTCCGGCCACAGGGGCGGCATGTCGACATTGCCGTAGGTGGCGTACGTCGGGGTGGGGAAGGCCGCGAAGAGCTCGGCGTACTGGCGGCGCACGGCCGCCTCGATCACCTGGGCGCGGTCGCCGTCCAGGTCGCCCCACAGCCGGGCGCCGAGTTCGCGGGCCTCGGCGAAGCGGCGGGCGGTGCGCAGCTCGACGATGCGGTCCGCGTTCTCCACGCCGAACAGGTCGGGGAAGATGCCGCGCGAGTGGTCGGCGTAGTCGAGGAAGAGGACGAGGTCGCCCAGGCAGATCAGGGCGTCGGCACCCTCGCCGGCGCGGGCCAGGTCACGGGCGTTGCCGTGCACGTCGCTGACCACATGGACGCGGGTGCCGCCGGGGCGTGTGGGCGCGGGTGCCGTGAGGGGAACCATGAGCAAGAAGGGTAGGCCGTGCCGGGGGTGGCCGGACCTGCGGTTACTGGCCAGTCGTTCAACGGGTCGACTACTGTGCGCAAGGAGACACCCATCGTGTGACGCAGCGAACATCTCACCGGGACCCCCTGTCGAAAAAGCCATACCGGCGGGTAACGTCCGGGCAGTCCAGTCGTGCTCCGGATTTCGGCCACCGGGCCCCCGAGGTTCCCGGCGAGGTCCCGGGCACGACCGAGCCTTGGACCGCACCGTCGCATCACACAACGTCGTGGCGCCGGCGCCCTATGAGGAGCAGCAGTCTTGCGCGAGTTCAGCCTTCCGGCTTTGTACGAGGTCCCCGCGGACGGGAATCTGACCGACATCGTCCGCAGAAACGCCGCGCAGCATCCCGAGGTCGCCGTGATCGCCCGCAAGGCGGGCGGCATCTGGCAGGACGTCACCGCGCGGGAGTTCCTCGCCGAGGTGCGGGCCGCCGCCAAGGGCCTCATCGCCTCCGGTGTCCAGCCCGGCGACCGCGTCGGTCTGATGTCCCGTACGCGCTACGAGTGGACGCTGCTGGACTTCGCGATCTGGAGCGCGGGCGGCGTCACCGTGCCGGTGTACGAGACCAGCTCGCCCGAGCAGGTGCGGTGGATCCTCGGCGACTCGGGCGCGACGGCCTGTCTGGTGGAGACGGACGTCCACGCCGCCGCCGTGGAGTCGGTGCGCGAGGGCCTGCCCGCGCTGAAGAACGTGTGGCAGATCGAGGCCGGCGCGGTCGCGGAGCTGGAGCGGGCCGGGCAGGACGTCAGCGACGCCACGGTCGAGGAGCGCGGCTCGCTGGCCAAGGCCGACGACCCGGCGACCATCGTCTACACCAGCGGCACCACCGGCCGCCCCAAGGGCTGTGTGCTCTCCCACCGCAGCTTCTTCGCCGAGTGCGGCAACGTGGTGGAGCGGCTGCGTCCGCTCTTCCGCACCGGTGAGTGCTCGGTGCTGCTCTTCCTGCCGCTCGCGCACGTCTTCGGGCGGCTGGTGCAGATCGCGCCGATGATGGCGCCGATCCGGCTGGGCTGCGTCCCGGACATCAAGAACCTCACCGAGGAACTGGCCTCGTTCCGGCCGACGCTGATACTGGGCGTCCCGCGGGTGTTCGAGAAGGTGTACAACGGGGCGCGCGCCAAGGCGCAGGCGGACGGCAAGGGGAAGATCTTCGACCGGGCGGCGGACACGGCGATCGCCTACAGCCGGGCGCTGGACACCGTCTCCGGGCCGTCGTTCGGCCTCCGGCTGCGGCACAAGATGTTCGACAAGCTGGTCTACGGCAAGCTGCGGGCGGTGCTCGGGGGGCGCGGCGAGTACGCGATCTCCGGCGGGGCGCCGCTCGGTGAGCGGCTGGGGCACTTCTTCCGCGGCATCGGCTTCACCGTCCTGGAGGGGTACGGGCTGACCGAGTCCTGCGCGGCCACCGCCTTCAACCCGTGGGACCGGCCGAAGATCGGCACCGTCGGGCAGCCGCTGCCCGGTTCGGTCATCCGGATCGCGGACGACGGGGAGGTGCTGCTGCACGGCGAGCACCTGTTCAAGGAGTACTGGAACAATCCGGACGCCACGCGGGAGGCGCTGGCCGACGGCTGGTTCCACACCGGGGATCTCGGCACGCTCGACGAGGACGGGTATCTGCGGATCACCGGCCGCAAGAAGGAGATCATCGTCACGGCGGGCGGCAAGAACGTCGCGCCCGCGGTGATCGAGGACCGGATCCGGGCGCATGCGCTGGTCGCGGAGTGCATGGTGGTCGGGGACGGGCGGCCCTTCGTGGGGGCGCTGGTCACCCTCGACGAGGAGTTCCTGGGGCGCTGGTGCGCGGAGCACGGCAAGCCCGCCGGGTCCACGGCCGAGTCCCTGCGGGAGGATCCGGATCTGCTCGCGGCGGTGCAGAGCGCGGTGGACGACGGGAACGCGGCGGTGTCGAAGGCGGAGTCGGTGCGGAAGTTCCGGGTGCTCGGGGCGCAGTTCAGTGAGGAGGCGGGGTATCTCACGCCCTCGCTGAAGCTGAAGCGGAGTGTGGTGGCGAAGGATTTCTCGGGGGAGATCGAGGCGATCTACTCGAAGTAGGACGGGGTGGGGTGCGGGGTGCCCTCGCGGGGCTGCGCCCCGGACCCCGGAGAAGCTCTGCCCACCCGCCCGCCCGACTCGGTGGGGTGCGGGGGCGCCCTCGCGGGGCTCCGCCCCGGACCCCGCAACAGCTTTCCCACCCACCCGCCCGACTCGGTGGGGAGAGAGGACCCGCCTCGGGGCTCCGCCCCGGGCCCCGGCGGGGGCTCCGCCCCCTGCACCCCTGGGTGAGTTGCCCGGACCCCCGGAGTTCCTGCGGGGGCTCCGCCCCCTGCACCCCCAGGTGAGTCGCCCTGCCCGCCGCAGCTCCTGCGGGGGCTCCGCCCCCTGCTCCCCCGGGTGAGTTGTCCCGCCCCCGCTACAGAAGTGCCCTCAGCCGTTCCGCCAACAAGTCCCAGCGCCAGGTCTGTTCGATCCACTGGCGGCCCCGTTCGCCCATGCGGTGGCGGAGTTGGGGGTCGGCGAGGAGGGTGGTGATGCGGTCGGCGGTGTGGTGGGGGGAGCCGCCGGGGACGACCCAGCCGGTCTCGCCGTCGAGGACGGCGTCGGGTGCGCCGCCGGAGTCACCGGCGACGACGGGCAGGCCGGTCGCGGACGCCTCCAGGTAGACGATGCCCAGGCCCTCGACGTCCAGGCCGCCGCGGCGGGTGCGGCAGGGCATCGCGAAGACGTCACCGGCGCCGTAGTGGGCGGGCAGTTCGCTCCAGGGGACCGCGCCGGTGAAGCGCACGGACGCGGCGACGCCCGTCTCGGCGGCGAGGCGGCGCAGGTCCCGCTCGTAGGGGCCGCCGCCGACGATCAGCAGGACCGTGTCCGGCTCGGCGGCGAGGATCGCGGGCATCGCGCGGATCAGGGTGTCCTGGCCCTTGCGCTTGACCAGCCGGGAGACGCACACGACGACCGGGCGGTCGGTGAGCCCGAGCCGGGCGCGCACCTCGGGGCCGCCGGAAGCGGGGTGGAAGAGCTTCTCGTCCACGCCCGGGGGGAGGTGCGCCATCCGTGCGGCGTCCTCGGGTGTCAGTGCGGCGGCGATCCGGGAGCGGGTGTACTCACCGAGGTAGGTGATCGTGTCGGTGGACCGGCCGATACGGCGCAACAGCTGCCGTGCGGCGGGCAGTTGGGCCCAGCCGGCCTCGTGGCCGTGGGTGGTGGCCACCAGCCGTTCGGCGCCCGCCCTGCGCAGGGCGGGTGCCATCAGACCGAGCGGGGCCGCCGCCCCGAACCACACCGAGGTGCAGCCGTGCTCGCGCAGCAGCCCGGCCGCGCGCCGGGTGGCGTCCGGGGTGGGCAGCAGCATCGTCGTGCGGTCCCGGACGACGGTGAAGGGCTGCTCCGCGTCGAAGGCGGCCGTCGCCCGCACGCCCTCCCGGCTCCGCTTCCAGGTGGAGGCGTACACGACGAGCTGTCCGGGATCGAGGCGCAGCGCCATGTTGTGCAGGAACGCCTGGATGCCGCCGGGGCGGGGCGGAAAGTCATTGGTGACGACGAGGGTTTTGTGCATCGCCGCAGACCCTACCCAATCCACCCTCCCCACCCGCCCGGCCCCCGTGCGGCGGTGTCCGCGTGGTCGGCGGGCGCGGCGGCGGGGACGATGGGCGTGGGACGTGGCCGGCGGCGGACGGACGAGGGGCCGAGGTGGACGAGGCAGGCGGGGTGCGGCGTCCGGCGGTGGTGCTCGCGGTCTGGGCGGTGAGCCGTGCGGTGCTGCTGCTGTACGTGCTGCGGGTGCTGGTGTTCCCGGGTCCGGACGTCACCGGTGATGTGTCGGTGATCTACCAGGGCTGGTCCGAGGTGCTGCGGCAGGGCGCGTTCCCGGTCGGCGACGTCGCCTGGCAGTACCCGCCCGGGGCCGCGCTCGCCCTGCTCGCCCCGCTGGCGCTGCCGTTCCTCGGGTACGCCGACGCCTTCTTCGCCCTGGCGTGCGCGGCCGATCTGGCGGTGCTGTGCCTGCTGCTGTGCGGCGGGCGGCGGCTGGGGCGTCCGCTGCGCGGCGCGTGGGTGTGGACGGCGGGCGCTCCCCTGCTGGGCCCGGTCCTCTACGCCCGCTACGACGTGCTGGTGACCGCGGTGGCCGTGGCCGCGCTGCTCGCGGGCGCCCGCAGGCCCCGGGTGCTGGGGGTGCTGGCGGGCCTCGGGGCACTGCTCAAGGTGTGGCCGGTGCTGCTGCTCGCGGGGGTGCGCGGGCGGGGCGGGCGGCGGGCGTGGACGGCCGCGGCGGTGACGGTGGCCGTGCCGGTGGCGGTGTGCGCGCTGCGCGTGCCCGGCACGCTGTCCTTCCTGGCCGCGCAGGGCGGCCGGGGCACGGAGGTGGAGTCCCTGGGCGCGCTCGTCCTGCACGCGGCACGGCGGTTCGGGTGGCCGGGGCAGGTGCTGCTGCACTACGGCTCGATGGAGTTCCTGGGGCCGTACGTCGGTGTGGTGAGCGCGGGCGCGCAGGTGCTGACGGCGGCGGCCTTCGGCTGGCTGCTGTGGTGGCGGCTGCGGACCCGGCACGGGCGGTTCACGCCGTGCGTGGTCGTGGACGCCGCGTTCACGGCGGTGCTGCTGTTCACGGTGACCAGCCGGGTGATCAGCCCGCAGTACCTGGTGTGGCTGGTGGGGCTCGGCGCGGTCTGCGGGTGCTGCGCGGGCAGCCGGATGTGGCCGCCCGTCGCCCTGGTGCTGGCCGCGGCGCTGGTGACGGTGCTGGAGTTCCCGGTGTACTTCGGGCATGTCGTGGCGAGCGACCCGCTGGGCCTGACGCTGATGTTCCTGCGCAACGGCCTGCTGGTGGCCGCCTGTCTGGGCGCGGGCCGCGTCCTGTGGCGCGGCACCGCCGCCCGGCCCGGCCGCTCGGCGCTCAGCCCAGCTGCTCCCGCAGATACTCCCGCCACTGCGCGGTGAACCGCGCCAGGTCCGTGCCCAGCACCGTGCGCAGCGCGTCCTCGACCGCGCCCGAGCGGCGGTCGTGGGCGCCGACGGCGCGGTAGAACGCGTCCAGCCGGTCTTCGCCCCAGTGGGCGGCGATCATCCGGCAGGCCAGCCAGCCGCCCTCGTAGGACTGGGCGAGGCGGGTGGAGTCCTCGGCGAAGCCGAAGTCCTTGTCGGTGGGCAGCGCGGCGGGGACGTGCCCGTCGGCCACGGCGTGCTGGAGTTCCGGCGCGGCCTGCTCGGGGGTGCGCCCGGAGTCGCGGTAGCCGACCCAGTCGGCGTAGCCCTCGGAGAGCCACAGCGGGGTGGCGGCGTCGGTGTGGGCGCGGGTGGCGACATGGGTGGTCTCGTGGGTGAGCACGACCTGCCGGCCCAGCGGGCCCAGCAGGCTGTACGCGTCGGGGTTGACGACGACCCGGTCGGCGGGGGCCCGCCCGCTGCCCCCGGCCTCGCCGGTGGTGACGGCGGCGATGCCCCGGTAGTCGTCGGCGGGCGAGCCGAGCAACGCGGCCATGGCGTCCAGCGAGCCGGGGACCAGGACGACCACCCGGCGGCTCCAGTCGGTGCCCCAGGCGTCCGACACGGCGGGCACCGCGTGGTCGGCGAGGGAGGCGTAGTCGCGCAGCGAGCGCGTGCTCTGCCCGACGCCGAGGACGATGCTGCTGCGGCCCCGGGCCACACCCACGGTGCCCTGGTCCCACAGCTGCTGCGCCGCGTCGCGCGCCGGACGCTCGGAGTCGACGTACCACGCGCCGTCGGCGGCGGTGGACAGGGTCAGGGTGCGGCCGACGATGACGGGGGCGGTGTCGTAGCCGGTCACCCGGTAGCTCAGCTCGGCGTCGGCGGTGGCCGTGGCGCCGCTGCGGCGCACCGCGGTCACGCGGTAGGACCAGGCGGTGAACGGCACGGACCGCAGCCGGGTGTACGGGGTGCGGGTGCCGGTGGTGGCGTAGGCCGCCGCGTCGTGGTGGAGGACCGCCGCCGCGCGGGTGTCGAGCAGGTGCTGCACCTGCGCGCGGGCGGTGTCGGCGGCGCTCGGCCCGCCGCACGCCGTCAGCGAGGCGAGCAGCAGGCACGCCGCCGCCACCGCTCGTCCCCGTACCCGTCCGCGCCCGGCCATTGCCCGATCGTACGGCGGCGCCGGGGCGCCGTCAGACCCTGGTGACCGACGAGATCGGCAGCATGTTCACGGGGTCGTAGCGCACCGGGGCGCCCGGGTGCGGGGCGTGGATCACCCGGCCGCCGCCGACGTACATGGCCACGTGGCTGGCGTCGGAGCGGTAGACGACGAGGTCGCCGGGCCGGGCCTGGGAGAGCGGGATCTGCCGCCCGGCGTAGCGCTGCTCCTGCGAGGTGCGCGGCAGATGCACCCCGGCCTGTGCGTACGCCCACTGCATGAGGCCCGAACAGTCGAAGCCGGAGGGGCCGTTGGCGCCCCACACATAGGGGCGGCCGAGCGCGGAGCGGGCGGCGGCGAGGGCGGCGGCGGCGCGTCCGGAGGCGGCCGGACCGGCGTCGGGCCCGGACAGGAGGTCGTCGCGGCCGGAGCGGGAGACGCTGGTGTAGGCGTCGCGCTCGGCGCGGGTGAGGGAGTTCAGCAGCCGCCGGGCCTGGGCCAGTTTGCGTTCCACGGTGTGCTTGTGGGCGGCGACGGCGGTGCGGCTCTTCTCCAGTTCGGCGAGGGCGGCGGTGGCCTCGGCGCGCTGCTGGGCGAGCGAGCGCAGCGCCTGGCGCAGCGCCTGGAGTTCACCGGCCTGGTGCGCGCCGATCCGGTCCAGGGTGCTCGCCCGGTCCAGGTACTCGGCCGGGTCGCGGGAGAACAGCAGCGCCAGGGACGGGTCGATGCCGCCGGAGCGGTACTGCGCACCGGCCACCGAACCGATCGACTCGCGCAGGGTGTTGACGCGCTGCTGCCGGCGGGCGATGCGGTCCTGGGCGTCGTGCACCTGGCGGCGCAGCGCGTCGGCGTGTTCGTCGGCCCGGTCGTAGTCCTCGGTCGCCTTCTCCGCCTCGTGGTAGAGGCGGTCCACCTCGGCCCGGGTCCCGCCGTGCGGTGCGGCGGCGGCCGGGGCGGCGGCCGGCAGCGCGCCCAGGGCCGCGGCGGCGGCGGACAGCACGGTGACGGCGGCACGGGCGGCACCGGTGCCCCGGTCGGGACCGGACGGTGCAAGACGGCGATGGGACCCCACGGGAAGCCGAACTCCCTCCACTGGTCAGCACGGACGGTCTCCCCTCGGGCCGCGGGTGCGGCGCGGTGCGCCACGGCGGTGGGGGAAACGCGGCCGACAGTAGCCGCGTCGGCACGCACCGGCCAAAGACCTCGGCGGGCGTACGACACGGCGCCCCGCCTCCGACACAGGTCAGGGGCGGGGCGCGGGGTCAGCGTGCGTTGATGCGATTCGCCCGTTCGGGCGGTGTGACGGCGTGCCGGTGGAGCCGGTTCGGACTCAGATGCGGACGCCGAACTGGAAGGGCATGTTGCCGATCGCCTCGTAGCGCACGTTGGCGCCGGTGTGCGGGGCGTGCAGGACCATGCCCTTGCCCGCGTACAGGCCGACGTGGTGCAGGTCGCCGTAGAAGAGCACCAGGTCGCCGACCTGGAGCTGGCTCTGCGAGTAGATGCGCTGGCCGGCGTTGGCCTGGGCCTCGGAGGTGCGCGGGATGGAGACGCCGGCCTGGGCGTAGGCCCAGGAGGTCAGGCCCGAGCAGTCGAAGGAGGACGGGCCGGTGGCGCCGTAGACGTAGGGGGTGCCGATCACGCTCTGGGCGGCGGAGAAGGCGGCGCCCGCGTGGCCGCTGCCGGGCGTTATCTTGCCCATGGAGACGCGCTCGGTGCCGCGGGTGGCGCGGGACTGCTCGGCCTGGGCGAGCTGCTGCTTCTCCTGCGCGGTCAGGGTGTTGAGGAGCTTCTGCGCCTCGGCCAGCTTGCTCTGGACTTCCTTCTTCTTGTTGCCCAGTTCGGTGCGGGTGGCCGAGAGGTCCTTGAGCTTGCCGGTGGCCTCGGCGCGCTGCTGGGCGAGCTGGCGCTGCTTGTCCTGGATCTTCTTCAGGGAGTCGGCCTGCTGCCCGCTGACCTGGCTGAGGGTGGCCGCCTTGTCCAGGTACTCGTCCGGGTGGGACGAGAGGAAGAGCTGGAGGGAGGGGTCGATGCCGCCGCTGCGGTACTGGCCGGCCGCCATCGAACCGAGGCCGTCGCGCAGCTTGTTGAGGTCCTGCTGACCGCGGGCGACGTTGTCCTGGATGGTGGAGATCTCCTTCTGGAGCTTCTCCTGCTTCTCCTTGGCCCCGTTGTACTTCTCGGTGGCCTGCTCCGCCTGCTCGTAGAGCGCGTCGACCTTGGACTTGACCGCGTCCTTGCTCGGCTTCTCGCTCGGTGCCGCGTTGGCCGCCTGCGCGCTGATCGCGACGGCGGCGGCTGCCGCGGTGGTGAGCATGGTCACCCGGGCACGGCTGGGCTGTTTGGGTCGACGGTGGGACGCCACGGAAGCGAGCTCCTTCTTGTGAGTGATCACCCGCTCGGAGGTTCGAAGCCAGACCCTAGTGACCTCATCGTGATGAATTCAAATCCTACCGACAAGAAAACCCGTCACGCACCGCATTCTTTGCCAGGAACTCACCAGGGGTGAGGCCCGGTTGACGCTACGTCGCGTGACGGTTCCGTCAATTCGGGCATCAAACCTCTCCGTTGCGAATGAGCAGGAGATCGTCTTATGTCCGGAATCATCCGCATCGCGGACGCTCTCAGCCGCGGACGCTCTCGGCCGCAGACGTTCTCAGCCGCGGAACAGGCGCTTCAGGAGCATCGCCGACGCCACCGGCCGCGCCCCCGCCCTGGCGACACCGTCGGCCACCTCGCGGTCGGTCGAGGCGACGATGACCGGCCGGCCCGGCGGCTCGGCCCGCACCAGCTGGCGGATCAGCTCGTCGGCGGTGACCCCCGGTTTGGAGAACAGCACCCGCACCCCGCGCGGCGGCGCGAGCAGCACCGGCGCCGCCAGCTCCGCCCCGTCGAAGACACAGGTGACCTCGGCGCCGGTCTGCGCGGCGAGCTGCGAGAGCTGCCCGAGCAGGCGCAGCCGCTGCTTCTCCAGCGGCATCTGCGGATAGCCGGTCTTGGTGACGTTGTAGCCGTCGACGACCAGATGCGCCTGCGGCAGCGCCAGCAACTGGTCCAGGATCGCCGGGTCGTGCTCGGACAGCGCCCGCGCGGCGATGTCCTTCGGCGTCATCCGGCCCGGCTCCACCGCGTCCACGGTCTCGGCCGGCCGTACGGACACCGGCGGCAGCGCGAGTTCGCGCCGCAGCCCCTGCGCCGCCTCCAGCACGGTGTCCAGGAGCAGCCGCACCCGCATGTCCTCGACGCTGCGGCCCTCGCGCGCCGCCTTGCGGGTGGCCTCCAGGGCCGCCTCCGCCTCGCCCAGCCGGGCCTTGAGGCGCCGGTTCTCGCTCTCGGCGGCGGACACCTGCACCTGCCCCTCGGCGCGCACGCTCTCCGTCTCGCCGCGCGCCTTGCGCAGCGCCGCCTCGCCGCGCTTGACGTCGCTGAGCGCGGCGCGCAGCTTGCGGTGCAGCGCCTCGGTCTCCCGGCGGGCCGCGTCCAGTTCGGCGCGCAGGCGCTCGGTCTCGGCGCGGGTCTGCTCGCGGGCCCCGGCGAGCTGCTCGCGCAGCCGCTCCAGTTCGGCCCGGCTCTCCTCGTCGGCGCGCTCGGCGTGCGCCCGCAGCGCCTCCTCACCGGCGGCGGTCACCAGCTTCACCCAGCCGGCGGGGCGCAGCACATAGGCGGCGGCGGCCACGTCGAGCGGGTCGGCGGCGGGCGGCGGCGCCCCGGAGTCCAGGGCGCCGCACAGCTCGCCCTGCGCCTCGCGGAACTTCTCCCCGACCCGCTGCCGGAACAGCGGGTCGGTCTCCAGCGCCGCCGCCATCGCGTTGCCCGCGAACTTGGCGCGGCGGTTGGGCGCGAACCGGGCGTACTGGCGTAGCTGCGCGGGCAGCTCACCGACGGTCAGTTGCCCGAAGGCGTCGGCCACGATCTGCACGACCCGGCGCCGTACGCCGTCGGGCAGCGGACGGTCCAGCACCTCAGCGGCGCCGTCGCCCGGCTCCCCGCCTTGTGTCTGCGCCATCCGTCACCCCAATGCGTCACGGGATCCCCGCGGGGACCACCTGTGCGGGGCCCGCTCCGCTCAGGAGCCGGCGCCCGGCCTGTCCACGAGTTCCACCTTGTCCACGGCGTTGCACCAGCGGCAGCGCACCGACTCGATGGTCTCACTGACGACCTCGCGCTCCTCGACCGTGGGCTCACCGGCCAGGTCGAGGTGGACGTACTCGACGACCTTCGACGAGCGCGTCACGTCGAAACGGGTGAGGTTGCCGCACAGCGTGCAGCGCCACCGCGTCGTGGCGGTCGGCAGGGGAACCGTCATCGTGGCTGCTCACTTTCCTTCCGGGACCGTGCCGCGCCGGTGTCCCCGGAGCGTCGGCCGTAACCCTACGGCCTGGGAGCCACTCGGCGCCCGGCTGTCCACGGCGGCGAGGCGCTGTGTGCGGATGCGTCCCGTTACGCCATGCTCTGTGCACATGACCAGCTCCAGGAACGCGGTGCCCGCCCGAGTCCTCCGGGTCCTGCGGGCGGTACGGACCACGCGCGCGCCGGTGACAAGTGCGATGCTCGTCCTGTGCTGCCTGGTCTTCGCGATGAGCCCGGCCTCCGGCCTGATCCCGTCCTACGGCACCGGGCACGGACTGCTCCTCGCCCAGCAGGCGTACTTCCGGCGCTGGGGCGTGGTCCCCGCCGACCTGTTCTCGGGCTCGGCGCGGGCGGCGCTCACCCCGGCCACGGCGCTGTTCGTGCACGGCAGCTGGGTGCATCTGCTCGGCAACATGCTCTTCCTGCACGTCTTCGGCGCGATGACCGAGCAGCGCCTGGGCCGGGTCCGCTTCACCCTGTTCTACCTGGGCTGCGGCTATCTGGCCCTGCTGGGGTACGCCGCCGCGCACGCGGACTCCGGCCAGACCCTGGTCGGGGCGTCGGGGGCGATCTCGGCGGTGCTCGGCGCCTTCCTGTACCTGTTCCCGCGGGCCCGGGTGACGAGCCTGCTGCCGTTCCTGTTCTTCCTGCCGCTGCGCCTGCCCGCCTGGGTGGTGCTGCCCTTCTGGGCGGCCCTCCAGTGGCTGGCCGCGGGCCGGGCAGGCGACGGGCCGGGCGTGGCGTACCTGGCCCATGTCATCGGCTTCGGCCTCGGCTTCGGCTGCGCGTGGGCCGCCCACGGGCGCACGGCTAGAGTGAAGGTCAGCCCCGCTCCGGCCCCCGAGGGAGAGAACCAGCCGTGATCACCGCGATCGTCCTCATCAAGACCAGCGTGGACCGGATCCCCGAGATCGCCGAGCGGATCGCCTCGCTGGAGAGCGTCAGCGAGGTCTTCTCCGTCACCGGCACCTACGACCTGATCGCCATGGTGCGGGTGGGCCGGCACGAGGACCTGGCGGAGATCATCCCGGGCCGGATCAGCAAGATCCCCGGGGTGGAGGCGACGGACACGCACGTGGCGTTCCGTACGTACTCGCAGCACGACCTGGAGGCGGCGTTCGCCATCGGTCTGGACTCCTGACCTCCGGCCGGTCTGCCGCCTCCGGGGCCGCGCGCCTCACACCGCCGGGACGCAGCGGCCGTCCTCCGTGCGGTAGCGCCACTTGGCACCGTCGCTGACCAGCTCGCGCACCGCCGTCACGAAGCGCTCCACGTGCTCGTCGGGGGTGCCCGCGCCGAAGCTGACGCGGATCGCGTTGAGGGACTTCTCGCCGGGCGCGGCCTCGGGGGCACCGCACTCGCCCTGGGTCTGCGGGTCGCTGCCGAGCAGGGTGCGCACCAGCGGGTGGGCGCAGAAGAGCCCGTCGCGCACGCCGATGCCGTACTCGGCGGAGAGCGCGGCGGCGAAGTGCGAGCTGTTCCAGCCCTCGACGACGAACGAGATCACACCGACCCGCGGGGCGTCGTCCCCGAACAGGGAGAGCACCCGCACCTGCGGGACCGCGGCCAGGCCCTCGCGGACCCTGTCGATGAGGTGCTGCTCGCGGGCGACCAGCGTGTCGAACCCGGCCTCGGTCAGCGCCTTGCAGGCCGCCGCGATGGAGTAGGCGCCGATGACGTTGGGCGAGCCGGCCTCGTGGCGGGCGGCGCTGTCGTGCCACTCCACGTCCACTCCCCCGTCGGTGCGGCGGGACACCCGGCGGCTGGCGCCGCCGCCCGCGAGGTAGGGCTCGGCCTCGCGCAGCCAGTCGGCGCGTCCGGCCAGCACGCCGGAGCCGAAGGGGGCGTACAGCTTGTGCCCGGAGAAGGCGATCCAGTCGACGTCGAGGTCCTTGACGGACACCGGGTGGTGCGGGGCGAGCTGGGCGGCGTCCAGCACGATCCGGGCGCCGTGCGCGTGGGCGGCGGCGGCCAGTTCCCGTACCGGCCACAGTTCGCCGGTGACGTTGGAGGCGCCGGTGACGCAGACCAGGGCCGGGCCGTAGGGCTCGCGGTCGGCCAGCGCCCGCTCCAGCGTGGCCACGGCCTGCTCCGGGGTGCGCGGGGCGTTCAGATAGGTCACCTGGGCGTCGCGCCAGGGCAGCAGCGAGGCGTGGTGCTCGGTCTCGAAGACGAACACCCGGCAGTCGGCCGGGACCACCCGGGCCAGCAGGTTCAGCGAGTCGGTGGTGGACCGGGTGAACACCACCTGGTCGTCCGCGCGGCAGTCCAGGAACTCGGCGACGGTGCGGCGGGCGTTCTCGAACAGGTCGGTGGAGAGCTGGGAGAGGTAGCCGGCGCCGCGGTGCACGCTGCCGTAGTACGGCGCGTAGGCGGCCACGTCGTCCCAGACCCGCTGGAGCGCGGGGGCGCTGGCCGCGTAGTCGAGGGCGGCGTAGGTGACTTCGCCGCCGGTGACGAGCGGCACGGTGACATCCCGGCCCAGAACGGGCAGCGGGGCACAGACGGACTGGTCGGCGGCAGCGGTGGAGACAGACATGGGGGAACTCCCGTGAAGGCAGGGTGAACCGACCGCGCGAGCCCGGCACGGGGCACCGGCGCGGAAGGGTGAAGTGGGTGTGCGGAGGCGGGGCTCGACGCCCTAACGCATTCGCTTGCTCACGGAAGGCTCCCTCGACCGACCAGGACCCCTGGCCCCGCACTTCCCCGGGAAGCGCGCGAGGGGTCCGCGCTTGCCGTAGACCTCGCTGCCTACGACCTGGTCTTCACCCGGGGCACCCCGCCACGGACGGAGGGTTGCCGGACAGCCGGCCGGGGCCACATGGCTGTCACTCATGACCTGGTGCCATCCTGCCACACGATCTTCTGTGCGCAAGGCGCGGTCCGGATCGTGGACCGCGCCCCGCGTCACCTCACCGCGTGCGGACGCGCACCGTGGGGGCGCTCAGGCGTTGCTGGCGGCCACCCAGCGCTCCAGCGTGCCCCGGGCCGCCCCGGAGTCGATCGACTCGGCGGCCCGCGCCATACCGGCCCTGATCCGCTCCGCCAGCGTCCCGGAGCCCGGCTCCAGGGCGACCAGGGCAGCCGCCGAGTTCAGCAGCACCGCGTCCCGTACGGGACCGTGCTCGCCGTCCAGCAGGCGGCGGGCCACCTCCGCGTTGTAGGAGGCGTCGGCGCCGCGCAGCGCCTCCACCGGCACCAGGTCGAGGCCGACGTCGCGGGGGTCGAAGCGCTCCTCGGTGACCGTGCCCTCGTGCACCACCCAGACCCGCGAGGTGGCCGTGGTGGTCAGCTCGTCCAGGCCGTCGTCGCCCCGGAAGACCAGGGAGGAGTTGCCGCGCTCGGCGAAGACGCCCGCCACGATGGGCGCCTCGTGGGCCACGGCCACACCGACCGCCTGCGCCTTCACCTGGGCCGGGTTGGTCAGCGGGCCCAGCAGGTTGAACACCGTGCGGATGCCCAGCTGGCCGCGGGCCGCGCCCACATGGCGCAGCGCCGGGTGGAACTTCACCGCGAAGCAGAAGGTGATCCCGGCCTCCTCGGCGACCTCGGCGACCCGGCGCGGCGTCAGATCGAGGTTCACGCCCAGCTTCTCCAGCACGTCGGAGGCGCCGGAGGCGGAGGACGCGGCCCGGTTGCCGTGCTTGACGACCTTGGCGCCGGTGCCCGCCACGACGATCGAGGACATGGTGGAGATGTTCACCGTCTTGGCGCCGTCGCCGCCGGTGCCGACGATGTCGACGGTGGCGCCGGGCACCTGGATCACCTTGGCGTGCTCGTACATCGTGCGCACCAGGCCGGTGATCTCCGCGACGGTGGCGCCCTTGGCGCGCAGCGCCACCGCGAACCCGGCGATCTGGGCGTCGGTCGCCTCGCCGCCCATGATCCGGTCCATGGCCCAGGCGGTGTCGTCGGCGGTGAGGTCTCGGCGGTCCAGCAGGCCGTTCAGCAGGACGGGCCAGGAACGGCCCGCCGCGGTGTCGCCTCCAGCGGGGGTCACAGCGCTCATAAGCCGCTCCTGATCCGGTGTCCCGGCCGGTGTTCCGGGCCATGGGACGGGGGGTGTCGTATCACCGTCCACCCTATCCAGCCCGGAGGACGGCGAAGGGCCCCGTCCGGGGTTCGGACGGGGCCCTCCGGCCTGGCGTGGCGACGCTCAGGGGTCAGTGATCAGTGGTGGCCGTGGCCGCTCGTGATCTCCTTGTACTCCTCGACGGTCGGCTTCGAGATCTGGCTGTCCTCGCCGTAGTACGCGTTGCTGAGCTTGGCGCGCAGCTTCTCCGTACCGCCGACCTTGCGCTCGACACCGTTCTCGTCCACCGTCGGGCCGATCTCGGCCGGCTCGTACTGGTGGTGGGCGGTGAGGGTGTACAGCTGCTCCTGGCTGAGCGGCTCGTGGACCTCGATGAACTCACCGTGCGGCAGGCGCTTGATGATGCCGGACTCGCGGCCGTGCAGCACCTTCTCCTTGTCCCGGCGCTGGAGGCCGAGGCAGATCCGCTTGGTGATCACGAAGGTGATGACCGGGACCACGAAGAACGCGATCCGCACGAACCAGGTGATGGCGTTGATCGACAGGTGGAAGTGGGTGGCCCACAGGTCGTTTCCACCGCCGACCAGCAGCACGAAGTACCAGGCGATCCACGCGGCGCCGAACGCGGTGCGGGTCGGGACGTTGCGCGGGCGGTCCAGGATGTGGTGCTCGCGCTTGTCGCCGGTGACCCAGGACTCGATGAACGGGTACACCGCGAGGGCGATGAGGACCACACCGAAGAGCACCAGCGGGATGAACACGCCCAGGACCAGCGTGTGGCCCCAGAAGTTGATCTCCCAGCCGGGCATCGCGCGGATCAGGCCCTCGGCCATGCCCATGTACCAGTCGGGCTGGGCGCCGGTGGACACCTGGTCCGGCCGGTAGGGGCCGATGGCCCAGATCGGGTTGATCTGCGCGATCGCCGCGACGGCCGCGACGGCGCCGAAGACCAGGAAGAAGAAGCCTCCGGCCTTGGCCATGTAGACCGGCAGCAGCGGCATGCCGACGACGTTGTTGTTCGTCTTGCCGGGGCCCGCGAACTGCGTGTGCTTGTGGTAGAAGACCAGGATCAGGTGGCCGACGACCAGGCCGAGCATGATGCCCGGCAGCAGCAGGATGTGGATCGAGTAGAACCGGGCCACGAAGTCGTGGCCGGGGAACTCGCCGCCGAAGAGGAAGTACGAGACGTACGTGCCGACGATCGGCACGGACAGGATCGCGCCCTCCATGAAGCGGACACCGGTGCCGGACAGCAGGTCGTCCGGGAGCGAGTAGCCGGTGAAACCGGTGAACATGCCCAGGACGAACAGCAGGAAGCCGAACATCCAGTTGATCTCACGCGGCTTGCGGAACGCGCCGGTGAAGAACACGCGCATCATGTGCACGAACATGCCGGCGAGGAAGATCAGCGCCGCCCAGTGGTGGATCTGCCGGATGAGCAGACCACCGCGCACCTCGAAGGAGATGTGCATGGTCGAGTTGAACGCTTCACTCATCAGCTGTCCCTGGAGCGGGACGTAGCTGCCGTGGTACACCACCTCGTTCATCGACGGGTGGAAGAACAGCGTCAGATACACACCCGTGAGGATGATGATCAGGAAGCTGTAGAGGCAGACCTCACCCAGCATGAACGACCAGTGGTCGGGGAAGATCTTGCGCATGTTGGCCTTGGCCAGGCTGTAGATGCCCAGCCTGCCGTCGGCCCAGTCGGCGAGCTTCTCGCCGGCCGGTGCCTTGCCGCGCGAGCGGTTCGGCTCGTTGCTTGCTGCAGTACTCATCCGCGCTCCCAGAATGCAGGACCGACGGGCTCCTCGAAGTCGCCGAGCGCTTCGAGGTACCCCTCGCTGTCCACGCCGATGCGCAGCTGCGGCAGGGCGTGACCGGCCGGGCCGAAGATGACTCGGGCACCGTCGGAGAGGTCGAAGGTGGACTGGTGGCACGGGCACAGCACGTGGTGCGTCTGCTGCTCGTACAGGGAGATCGGGCAACCGACGTGGGTGCAGATCTTCGAGTAGGCCACGACGCCCTGGTACGACCAGTCCAGCTCGCGCTTGTCCTTGATGTTGTCCGGCTGGAGCCGGACGATCATCAGGGCGGCCTTGCCGATCTCGGTCTGGAAGTCCTCGTCCGTCTCCTCCAGGCCCTCGGGCTTGGCGAAGGTGAGCGAACCGACGATGACGTCCTCGGGACGCAGCGGCTGGTTGGTGTTCATGTTGACCAGGCGCTTGCCCTTGGCCCACAGGGTGTGCCGCAGCGTCTCCTTGGGCAGCGGGCCCAGGTCGCGCAGCAGGAACAGACCGGACAGCGGCACCAGGGTGAGCGCGCCCAGCATGGTGTTGCGGATCAGCGGCCGGCGGCCGATCGCGGACTCCTTGGCGCCCTGCTTGAAGTCGGCGTGGACCTTCGCGCGGACCTCGGGGGACGCCTCGATCGGGTGACGCTCGTCGGCGACCTCGGCGTCCGACATCAGCGTGCGGGCCCAGTGGACCGCGCCCGCGCCGATGCAGAACAGCGCCACGCCCAGCGTCAGACCCAGCGCGAAGTTCATCGCGCTGATGTGCCCGAGCGGGAAGACGTAGATCGACTTGTCGTTCGGGATGGTCACGTACGAGGCGATGAAGCCCGCGGTGGCCAGCATGGAGACCGTGAACAGCATGGCGACGACGCGCTCGGACCGGCGGGCGGCCTGCTCGTCGATGTCCTGGATCCGGTGCTCGTGGGGCGGCAGGCCCGGGTCGGCGAACGGGTTCTTGTCGTCCGCGACCTCTGCGGCGGTGTGCGCCGCGCCCTGCTCAGCAGGCAGGTTCTCTTCTGGGATGTCTTGGGTACTCATGACTTCTTGGCCTTTGCGGTCCGAGCGGCGACCCACACGGCGACGGCGACCAGCGCGCCCAGTCCGAAGATCCACGCGAACAGACCCTCGCTGACCGGCCCGAGGCCACCCAGTTCGAGACCGCCGGGGTTGTCCGAGTTGTCGCTGTTGACCGCGTTCAGGTACGCGATGATGTCCTTCTTGTTCTTCTCCGACAGGGTCGTGTCGGGGAAGGAGGGCATGTTCTGCGGGCCGGTCTGCATGGCCTCGTAGATGTGCTTCGGGTCGACACCCTTGAGGTCCGGGGCGAACTTGCCGTGCGTGAGCGCACCGCCCTTGCCGGTGAAGTTGTGGCACTGGGCGCAGTTGGTGCGGAACAGCTCACCGCCCTTGGCGATGTCCGCGCCCTCCGGGCTGTACTGGTTCGTCGTCGGCACGGCCGGGCCGGCGCCCAGGGAGGCGATGTACGCCGCCAGCTGGTCGATCTCGGCCTGGGTGTAGATGACCTTCTTGCGCGGGACCTGCGCGCCGGGCTGCTGGGCCGGCATACGGCCGGTGCCCACCTGGAAGTCGACTGCCGCGGCGCCCACGCCCACCAGGGACGGACCGTCAGTGGTGCCCTGACCACCGGTGCCGTGGCAGCTTGCGCAGCCGACCTGGTAGAGCTTCTTGCCCTCCTCGATGGTGAGGGACTGAGCCGACTCGTCGGCCTTCGCCTTGCTCGCGGGCGCGAACGCGGTGTACAGCCCCCCCGTGGCCGCCAGCGCGAGAAGGAGGACGACGACCGCCGCCAGCGGATGGCGTCGTCGTGCGGAGAGCTTTTTCACGGATTACCCCGGTGTCAGGATCTTCTGCGTCGATGCTTTGCGGACTGGGATCGGTTCGTCGGCTACTTGATCAGGTAGATCGTGGCGAAGAGGCCGATCCAGACGACATCGACGAAGTGCCAGTAGTAGGACACGACGATGGCCGCGGTCGCCTGCTCGTGGGTGAACCTCTTGGCCGCGTAGGTGCGGCCGAGGACCAGCAGGAAGGCGATGAGACCGCCTGTCACGTGCAGGCCGTGGAAGCCGGTGGTCAGGTAGAACACCGAGCCGTACGGGTCGGAGGAGAGGGAGAGCCCCTCCTCCTTCACCAGGCTCGTGTACTCGTAGATCTGACCGCCGATGAAGATCGCACCCATGATGAAGGTGACGATGAACCAGCCCCGGAGCTTCTTCACGTCACCGCGCTCGGCGGCGAAGACGCCGAGCTGGCAGGTGAGCGAGGAGAGCACCAGGATCGTGGTGTTCACCGACGAGAAGGGGACATTGAGGCTGTCCGCCATCTCCTTCCAGTGCGCCGGACCCGTCACCGATCGCAGGGTGAAGTACATCGCGAAGAGGGCCGCGAAGAACATCAGCTCGGAACTCAGCCAGATGATGGTTCCGACGCTGGTGAGGTTCGGCCGGTTGACCGACGGGTGCGCGTGCCCGGTTTCTACTGTCGTTGCTGTCGCCACGACCGACATTATGTCGGTCGCTTATCCCGCCCTCACTCCGGGGGGTGCCGTTCGGAGTGTCTGTGGGGTGTGTCCAGCCCGTATGGCCCATCGAAGGGGTGTTCCAGGCGGTGTTGGCGGGGTGGCCGAGGGAGTAGCATCCGCGCCATCGGTACCCGGAAGTTCCCGAACATTGCTGTGTCTTCTCGAGTCAAGATGCGTGGAGGAACAATGCAGGCGACCGCCACGGTGCTGGTCTACAGCGACGACGCCGACACCCGGGAGCAGGTGCGGCTGGCCACCGGCCGGCGGCCGGCCCAGGACGCGCCCCTCGTGGAGTTCGTGGAGTGCGCGACGCCGGCGGCGGTCCTCGCCGAGCTGGACAGGGGCGGGATCGACGTGTGCGTCCTGGACGGCGAGTCCGTCCCGATGGGCGGCATGGGGATGTGCCGCCAGATCAAGGACGAGGTCTTCCGCTGCCCGCCGGTGCTGCTGCTGATCGGGCGGCCCCAGGACGCCTGGCTGGCCACCTGGAGCCGGGCGGACGCGGCCGTGACCCTGCCGGTGGACCCGGTGGAGTTCGCGGGCGCGCTGGCCGCGCTGCTGCGCCGCAAGGCTCTCGTCGCCTGAGCGCCCGGGGCGGGCCGCGGCCACTGACCGCGGACCGCCCCGGGGCAGGCCCTCGTACGGCCTCTCAGAGGCTCTGCGGGCGCAGCCTGGACTGGTCCGCCTGCGGGCTGCCGGCCTGCGGACCGCCGCTCAGGGCGCTGCCCTGGAGCCACTTCTGCCAGGACAGGTTCCAGTCGCCGTAGCCGTTGTCGAACAGCTCCATCGGGTCGCCCTTGGAGTTGACGACCTGCACGACGTCGCCCTCGTGGATGTGGTCGAAGAACCACTTGGCGTTCGGCGTGCTCATACCGGTGCAGCCGTGGCTGACGTTGGCGATGCCCTGGGAGCCGATCGACCAGGGCGCGGCGTGCACGAACTCCCCGCTCCAGGTCACCCGGGTGGCGTAGTAGACCGGCAGGTCGTAGGAGTCCGTCGAGCCCGCGGCGATGCCCACGGTGGAGCTCTTCATCCGCACGAAGTACTGCTTGGCGAGGACCACCTTGACGCCGTTGCGGGTCTCGAAGCCGGGCTTGCCGGTGGTGACCGGGATCTCCTTGATCTTCTCGTCGTTGCGGTAGACCGTCATCGCGTGCGTGGCCGCGTCCGTGACGGCGACGACGCGGTCCCCGGTGGTGATGGTCAGCGGCTTGGCGCTGCCGCCGTAGAGCCCGTCGGCGATCCGGATGTCCTCCAGGGTGCTGCGCACCTCGACGGTGGCGTTCGCGGGCCAGTAGTCGCGGGGCCGGTAGTGGAGCTGCTTGTCGTCCACCCAGTACCAGGAGCCCTGCACGGCGGGTGTGGAGCGCACCTGGAGGCCGCGCTCCACGATGGCGCGCTGCGCCTTGTCCTTCACGGGCTGGTCGAGTTCGGCCACAAGGGGCTCGCCGACGCCGTAGGTGCCCGCCTCCGGGCCGAACTCGATGTTCAGGCGCCGGGTGGTGGCGGGCTTGCTGGTGTCGAAGGTGAGGACCTTGCGGCCGGGTGCGCCGTCGTCGTTCTCGGTGCGGACCGTGAGCGTGTAGTGGGCGCCGGCGGCCAGCGGCGAGGTGCTGTGCCAGCGGCTGCCGTCGGCGGCGAGTTCGCCCGCGACGTGCCGTCCGGTGGCGTCCTCGGCGCTGACGTCCGTGAGGTGTCCGTCGGAGCCCGTGGCGGTGACCACCAGGGGCTTGTCCGGGTCAACCTTCTTGCCGGCCTCGGTGGGCCCGCTGAAGGTGATCTGATCCGCCGCGTCGTACGGGTCGGCGGCCAGCGGGTTGCCGTCCGCGCCGCAGGCGGTGACGCCCGCGCCGAGGGCGACCACCAGCAGAGTGCAGCTGAGACCGGCCTTTGCGCCCCGGGAGAACAGTTCGGTGCTCATGGCAGCACGCTAAGGAGCCCCGTCAACTCCGGCACGGTGGATCGTCCGTCCGGGGGACGCCGGTACGACAAAAAGAGGGAACCCGGACACTCGTTCGATGGAGTGCCCGGGTTCCCCGAAGTGCGCCCTGTGCTACTGGGTGCGGTTCTCACCGCGGTAGTACTCGAAGACCCAGCCGAACAGACCGATCAGGATGATCGGAGCGCCGAAGTACAGCAGCCACCAGCCCAGGGCCACGCCCAGGAAGGCCAGCGCGCCACCGACGCCGAGCGCGAGCGGCTGCCAGCTGTGCGGGCTGAAGAAGCCCAGCTCACCGGCGTCGTCCGCGACATCGGCCTCCTTGTCGTCCTGAGCGCCGGCGTCGACCCGCTTGGCCGTGAAGCCGAGGTAGAAGCCGACCATGATGCTCAGGCCGAACGAGAGGAAGAGCGCCGTGGTACCGGCCGGCTCCTTCGACCACACGCCATAGACGATCGCCATGACGAGCAGGAAGACGCTCAGCCAGATGAACATCTTGCCCTGGATCTTCACTTGCCGGCCTCCTTGCCGCCGGCGACGGCAGCCTTCTCGGACCCGCCGTGACCGGCGTTCTCCAGCTGGTCCAGCGCGGCGATCTCCGGGTGGTGCAGGTCGAACGCCGGGGATTCACTGCGGATCCGCGGCAGGGTGAGGAAGTTGTGCCGCGGCGGCGGGCAGGACGTCGCCCACTCCAGGGAGCGGCCGTAGCCCCACGGGTCGTCCATGTTGACCGGCTTGCCGTACTTGGCCGTCTTCCACACGTTGTAGAAGAACGGCAGGATCGACAGGCCGAGCAGGAAGGAGAAGATCGTCGACACCGTGTTCAGCGCGGTGAAGCCGTCCGCCGCCAGATAGTCCGGGATACGTCGCGGCATGCCCTCGGTGCCCAGCCAGTGCTGCACGAGGAAGGTGCCGTGGAAGCCGATGAACAGCATCCAGAAGGTCATCTTGCCCAGGCGCTCGTCCAGCATCTTGCCGGTGAACTTCGGCCACCAGAAGTGGAAGCCGGAGAACATCGCGAAGACGACCGTGCCGAAGACCACGTAGTGGAAGTGGGCCACCACGAAGTACGAGTCGGAGATGTGGAAGTCCAGCGGCGGCGCCGCCAGGATGACACCGGTCAGACCACCGAAGGTGAAGGTGATCAGGAAGCCGGTCGCCCACAGCATGGGTGTCTCGAAGGAGAGACTGCCCTTCCACATGGTGCCGATCCAGTTGAAGAACTTCACACCGGTCGGTACCGCGATCAGGAAGGTCATGAAGGAGAAGAACGGCAGCAGCACACCGCCGGTGACGTACATGTGGTGCGCCCACACCGTCACGGAGAGGCCCGCGATGGAGATCGTGGCACCGATCAGACCCATGTAGCCGAACATCGGCTTGCGGGAGAAGACCGGGATGACCTCACTGATGATGCCGAAGAACGGCAGGGCGATGATGTACACCTCTGGATGGCCGAAGAACCAGAAGAGGTGTTGCCACAGCAGTGCTCCGCCGTTGGCCGCGTCGAAGATGTGCGCACCGAACTTGCGGTCCGCCTCCAGGGCGAACAGCGCGGCGGCCAGCACCGGGAAGGCGAGCAGGACCAGCACCGCGGTCAGCAGCACGTTCCACACGAAGATCGGCATGCGGAACATGGTCATGCCGGGCGCGCGCATGCAGATGATCGTGGTGATGAAGTTGACCGAGCCGAGGATCGTGCCGAAGCCGGAGAAGGCCAGACCCATGATCCACATGTCGCCGCCGATGCCCGGCGAGTGCACCGCGTCGGAGAGCGGCGCGTAGGCGAACCAGCCGAAGTCGGCCGCACCCTGCGGGGTGAGGAAGCCGCCCACCGCGATGAGCGAGCCGAACAGGTAGAGCCAGTAGGCGAACATGTTCAGCCGGGGGAAGGCCACGTCCGGCGCGCCGATCTGGAGCGGCATGATCCAGTTCGTGAAGCCGGCGAACAGCGGCGTCGCGAACATCAGCAGCATGATCGTGCCGTGCATCGTGAACGCCTGGTTGAACTGCTCGTTCGACATGAGCTGGAGGCCCGGACGGGCCAGCTCGGCACGCATCAGCAGCGCCATGACGCCACCGATGCAGAAGAACGCGAACGACGTCACCAGATAGAGCGTGCCGATCGTCTTGTGGTCGGTGGTCGTCAGCCACTTCACCACGACGTTGCCGGGTTGCTTGCGCCGGACCGGCAGCTCGCTCTCGTATGAGCCCGCAGCCGCCGCGGCACCCTGAGGTTCGTTGAGGATGCTCACAGGTTGTTCGTCTCCCGGTTCTTCTCGTGGCTCGTCTGCGCGATGCCGGCGGGAACGTAACCGGTCTGCCCCTTCTTAGCGAGGTCCTTGAGGTGCTGCTCGTAACGCTCCGGCGAGACGACCTTCACGTTGAACAGCATCCGGGAGTGGTCCTGGCCGCAGAGCTCGGCGCACTTGCCCTTGAAGGTGCCCTCCTGGTTGGGGGTCACCTGGAAGGAGTTGGTGTGGCCGGGGATGACGTCCATCTTCATCAGGAACGGGACCACCCAGAAGGAGTGGTTCACGTCCCGCGAGGTGAGGATGAAGCGGACGGTCTTGCCCTTCGGCAGCCACAGGGTCGGGCCCGGGTTGCCGGTCTGCGGGTTCCGGGTGCCCGGGGTGCCGTAGTCGTAGACACCGCCGGCGGCGGCCGGGAAGTCCTTCTTGAACCGGTCCGGAATGGCCGTCAGGTTCTTGTCGGTCTTCGCGTCACCCGCCGAACCGGCGACCGGCGTGACGTAGTTGAAGGCCCAGCTCCACTGGTAGCCGACCACGTTGACCGTGACGTCGGGCTTCTTCGATTCGTCGAGAAGCTTCGACTCGTCGCGGGCCGTGAAGTAGAAGAGCACCGAGACGATGATGAGCGGGACCACCGTGTACAGGGCCTCGATGGGCATGTTGTACCGGGTCTGCGGAGGTACCTCGACCTTGGTGCGGCTGCGCCGGTGGAAGAAAGCACTCCACAGGATCAGACCCCACACCAGCACGCCGACCGCGATCGCGGCGGCCCAGGACCCCTGCCACAGGGAGAGGATCCGCGGAGCCTCTTCCGTGACCGGGGTGGGCATACCCAGCCGGGGGAAGTCCTTGTATGTGCAACCGGTTGCGGTCGCCAGGACCAGGCCCGCAGTCAGTGCCTGCAGCAGCTTCCGCCGCATCGGGCGCCGCGGCGAGCGGTCGGAGCCGTTGGGACTCACGTAGCGCCTTCCCGAGAGTCTCGCCCGCGCGGTTGGCTGCGGCCTGCCTTCTCGCTGGTCGGTCGCCGCCCTGCGTCGGGCAGGGGTTTGGATGTTTATGCGGACCAAACCCTACTGGACGCCTTCCGGCGGGTCGCGGGGAGGGGGGCCCAACGCGCCGCGGGTCACGCCGACGGGTGGGATGCCCTGAAGTGGGGCGCTTCGCCGGGGCGTGCCGGGCGCGCACCGGGGTGCCCAACGGGGCGGGCGTAGGCCGTTCGTGGCGAATGGGGGGCAGGCGGGGGCGGGTGCGGGACGGGCGGGGCGAACGGGACGGGTGGGGGCCGGTCGGGGCGGAGGCGGGCGTTCCGCACCGGCGCGGCGGTGCGGGGGCGGGCGCGGGGCGGTGGGAGCGGAGGCAGGCGGTCCGCACCGGCGGGGCGGTTCGGCTGCGGGCGCGGGGCGGTGCGGGGGCGGGCGCGGGGCTGGCGTGGTGCCTCCCGAGGTTCCCCGGTGCCCGGCGGGGCGCTTAGCGTGAACCCGTGCCCTACTTCGACGCCGCTTCCGCCGCTCCCCTGCACCCCGTCGCCCGCCAGGCCCTGCTCGCCGCGCTCGACGAGGGGTGGGCCGATCCCGCGCGGCTCTACAAGGAGGGGAGGCGCGCGCGGCTGCTGCTGGACGCGGCGCGCCAGGCGGCGGCGGAGGCGGTGGGATGCCGGGCCGACGAGCTGGTGTTCACCTCGTCCGGCACCCGGGCCGTGCACACCGGTGTCGCGGGGGCGCTGGCCGGGCGGCGTCGGGTCGGACGTCACCTGATCGTGTCAGCGGTCGAACATTCCTCGGTGCTCCATTCGGCGGAGGTCCACGAGGCGGCGGGCGGGACGGTCGGCCGGGTCGCGGTCGACCGGCACGGCGCGGTGAGCGCCGGTTCCTACGCGGCGGCGCTCGGCCCGGACACCGCGCTGGCCTGCCTCCAGTCGGCCAACCACGAGGTGGGCACCGAGCAGCCGGTCGCCGAGGTGGCCGAGGTGTGCCGCGCCGCGGGGGTGCCACTGCTGGTGGACGCGGCGCAGTCGCTCGGCTGGGGGCCGGTCGGCGGCGACTGGTCGCTGCTGACGGCGAGCGCCCACAAGTGGGGCGGGCCGTCCGGGACCGGGCTGCTGGTGGTGCGCAAGGGCGTGCGGTTCGCCCCGCGGGGACCGGCCGACGAGCGGGAGTCGGGCCGGGCGGCCGGATTCGAGAACCTGCCGGCGATCGTGGCGGCGGCCGCCTCGCTGCGGGCGGTGCGGGCCGAGGCGGCGGCCGAGGCGGTACGGCTGCGGGAGCTGACCGAGCGGATCAGGGCGCGGGTGCCGGAACTGGTGCCGGACGTGGAGGTGGTGGGCGACCCGGTGCACCGGCTGCCGGGGATCGTCACCTTCTCCTGTCTCTATGTCGACGGGGAGACCCTGCTGCACGAGCTGGACCGGGAGGGCTTCTCCGTCTCCTCGGGCTCCTCCTGCACCAGCAGCACGCTGACCCCGAGTCATGTGCTGCGGGCGATGGGGGTGCTGAGCGAGGGCAACGTACGGGTGTCGCTGCCCGCCGGGACGGCGGCCGAGGACGTCGAGCGGTTCCTGTCGGTGCTGCCGGGCGTGGTGGCGGGCGTACGGGAGAAGCTGGGGGTGGCGGCGCAGGCGCCGGGGGCGGGGCCGCGCGAGGCAGCGGGCGCGCGTACCGGTGCCGGAGAAGGGGCCCGTGCCGGGGAGCTGGTCCTCGACACGCTCGGCAGGCGCTGCCCGATCCCCGTCATCGAGCTGGCGAAGGTCATCGGGGACGTGCCGGTCGGCGGCACGGTCCGGGTCCTCTCGGACGACGGGGCCGCGCGCCTGGACATCCCGGCGTGGTGCGAGATGCGGGGGCAGGAGTACGTCGGCGAGGAGCCGGCGGACGAGGGCTCGGCCTACGTCGTCCGCCGGGTCTCCTGACGGCCGGTCCGCCACGCGGGGCGGACCGGCGCGCGGATGCGGTCGGGCCGGGCGGGTGCGGGTCAGGCGAGGTGGGCGCGGACCTCGCCGGCCGCCTCGTCGCCGTACGCCTTGGTGAAGCGCTCCATGAAGTGGCCCCGGCGCAGCTGGTACTCCTGGGTGCCCACCGTCTCGATCACCAGGGTCGCCAGCATGCAGCCGACCTGGGCGGCGCGCTCCAGGGAGACGCCCCAGGCGAGGCCGGACAGGAACCCGGCGCGGAAGGCGTCGCCGACACCGGTGGGGTCGGCCTTGCGCTCCTCGTCCGCGCAGCCGACCTCGATCGGGTCCTCGCCGGTGCGCTCGATGCGCACGCCGCGCGCGCCGAGGGTGGTCACCCGGTGGCCGACGCGGTCCAGGATCTCGGCGTCGCTCCAGCCGGTCTTGGTCTCGATGAGGCCCTTCTCGTACTCGTTCGAGAACAGGTACGTGGCGCCGTCCAGCAGTATCCGGATCTCGTCGCCGTCCATCCGGGCGATCTGCTGGGAGAAGTCGGCGGCGAAGGGGATGGAGCGCGAGCGGCACTCCTCGGTGTGCCGGAGCATGGCCTCCGGGTCGTCGGCGCCGATCAGCACCAGGTCGAGGCCGCCGACGCGGTCCGCGACGGTCTTCAGCTCGATGAGGCGGGCCTCGCTCATCGCACCGGTGTAGAAGGAGCCGATCTGGTTGTGGTCGGCGTCGGTGGTGCACACGAAGCGGGCGGTGTGCAGGGTCTCGGAGATGCGGACCGAGGCGGTGTCGACGCCGTGCCGGTCCAGCCAGGCGCGGTACTCGCCGAAGTCGGATCCGGCGGCGCCGACCAGCACCGGGCCGGTGCCGAGCTGGCCCATGCCGAAGGCGATGTTGGCGCCGACGCCTCCGCGCCGCACGTCCAGCTGGTCGACCAGGAAGGAGAGCGAGACCGTGTGCAGCTGGTCCGCGACGAGCTGGTCGGCGAATCGGCCGGGGAAGGTCATGAGGTGGTCGGTGGCGATGGAGCCGGTGACTGCGATGCGCACGGCGTGGACGCTCCTGGTGGGCGGAGGGACTGACAGTTCACGCTACCCGTTCGGCGCGGAGTGCTGAAGCGGGCGAAACTACCCGATAGTAGATCTTTCTCGGCGGGGTGTGCCGTGCTTACGGTTCCCTCATGACGAACGAAGAGCTCCATGCCGTTCCCGTCCGTACCGCCCCGGGCGGCGATCCGGGCGGCGACCTGGACGGTGATCTGGCGTCGCTGCGCGGGGACGGCGCCCGGATGGCCCCGCGCTGGTCGGCTCCCGCCCGGAAGGCCGGAGCGGACCCGACGGCGGTGTCCCCCGCCCGCATCCACGGCGTATCGGTCCCGGACACGTCCGCCCGGCTGCTGGAGGGGATGTCGGAGTACGGCGACTGAGCGGAGTGCGGCGCCCGAGCGGTCACGGGTCCGTTGCGGGAGCTGTCGCGGGATCCGTCGCGGGATCCGTCGCGGGATCCGTCGCGGCGGGTGGAACCGGGCGCTCCTCCGGCGCGTCCCATCGCTGTCCCCCGTGAGGGGGATACGGGACACGACCCGTCGGCCGTCGACTTTGTCAGGGCCGGGTCAGGGTCACCGGACGGCTGCGCAGGCGAAGGAGCGATGCGGTGAACACCGAGCGACCGGACCACGAGGACGCGGCGAAGGCGGCGACCGCGGATGCCGCGGGGCCCGCGGGCGGTGCCGGCGGCGGGCAGGACGACCGCGGCGGCGGTGACGACGGCAGGGGCGGCGGCGGAGGCGGTGACCGCGACGGCGGGCGGAGCCCGGACGACGGGGGCGGCGGGCGCTTCCGGCGGGGCCGTCCGCCGCTGGTCGCCGCCTCGGTGGCCGCCGCCGTGCTGCTGGCGGGCGGCGGCGGGACGTATCTGGCCATGGGCGCGACGGGCGGCTCCGGCGACGGCCGTACGGGCGCCGCGGCGTCCGGCGGCCACAGCACTCCCCCGCCGCTGGCGCTGGACGACCACACCGCGACCGCCGCCCGGTCGGCACCGGGCACGGACGGCGCGGGCCCCGCCGGTGGCTCGAACGGCGGCTCGAACGGCATCGCGCCCGGTGAGCCGGACCCGTACGGCACCACGTACCGGGCGGCGGGCGCCCTGCCCGAGGGGCCCGGTTCGGCTCCGGTGTACGCGGCGCGGGGCGAGGTCACCCGCGAGGAGGCGGCGCGGCTCGCCGCGGCGCTCGGGGTGGCGGGCACTCCGGTGGCCGACGCCCAGGGGTGGCGGATCGGGAACGTCAAGGACGGCGCCGGTCCGGTGCTGCGGGTCGGCCGGGCGGCGCCGGGGACCTGGACGTTCGACCGGTATCTGCCGGGCACCGACGACTGCAAGGGCCTGATGTGCCGCCACGACCCCGCCGCGCCCGCCGCGCACCCGGTGAGCGAGGCCGCGGCACGGAAGGCGGCGGCCCCGGTGCTGAAGGCGGCGGGACAGGACGGCGCGTCGGTGGACGCGAGCCGGACGCAGGGCGCCCAGCGGGTGGTCGAGGCCGATCCGGTGGTCGGCGGGCTGCCCACGCAGGGCTGGACGACCAGCCTGACGCTCGGTCCGCAGGGCGAGGTGCTGGCCGCCGGCGGGCAGCTGAAGGCACCGGTGAAGGGCGACACGTACCCCGTGCTGGACGCGCGCCGGACGCTGGACCTGCTGAACGCGGCGCCGGGCACCGGCGGGGGCGGCGGCATCGGCGGGTGCGCCGCTCCCGTACCGCTGGAGGACCCGGCGAAGGACCGTACGAAGGACCGGCCGACGGCGCCGTGCGACCCGTCCGCCACGGGCGGGAAGACGGCCGGGGGCCCCTCCTCCGCCCCGGGCGGCGGTACACGGACCACCCTGACCGTCGAGAAGGCCGTGTTCGGGCTGGCGGCGCACCCCTCCGGGGGGCGGCAGACGCTGGTGCCGTCCTGGCTGTTCCAGGTGCGCGCGGCGGCCGGGCAGTCCCCGTTCACGGTGACGTATCCGGCCGTCGACCCGAGGTACCTGACCACGCCCGCCCCGCCGTCCGGGCAGCCGGAGCCCCGGCCGAGCGGACCGGGCGCGACCACCGCCCCGGCCACCCGTGAGGTGCACCCGGCCGGGTACAGCGTCAGCGGCGACGAGCTGACGGTGACCTTCGAGGGCGGCGTGTGCGCCGACTACCGGGTGTCGGCGAAGGAGGACTCCGGGCGGGTGACCGTCACGGTGACCGAGACGCCCTGGCAGGGCAAGGTCTGCATCATGATCGCCAAGGTGTACCACCGGACCGTGCACCTGGACCGGCCGCTCGGGGAGCGGACGGTGGTCGGCCCGGACGGCCGGGCGATCCCGTCCCGGGCCGCGGGCGCCGGGCTGCCCCAGTCGGGGACGCCGGTGCGGTGACCGGGGCGCCGGGCCGGGCGGCGCGGCGCGGTGAGGAACAGCGGAAGGCGGCAGCCCCTGGGGGGCTGCCGCCTTCCGTCGTTCGTCTGTTCGCTTCCCGTCGCGGCGGGGGTGCGGCTCAGCTGAAGGAGTCGCCGCAGGCGCACGAGCCCGTCGCGTTCGGGTTGTCGATCGTGAAGCCCTGCTTCTCGATGGTGTCCACGAAGTCGACGGTGGCGCCGCCCAGGTAGGGGGCGCTCATGCGGTCGGTGACGACCTTGACGCCACCGAAGTCCTTCACGACGTCCCCGTCGAGGGAGCGCTCGTCGAAGAAGAGCTGGTAGCGCAGGCCGGAGCAGCCGCCGGGCTGGACGGCGACCCGCAGGGCGAGGTCGTCGCGGCCTTCCTGGTCGAGCAGGGCCTTGACCTTCGCCGCGGCGGCGTCGGTCAGGACGATGCCGTCGGTGACGGTGGTGGTCTCGTCCGATACGGACATCTACATCTCTCCCGGGTTGTACGGAGACTGCTTGCCGACGAGTTCAACCGGTGGGGCCACGCATTCATTCCGGGCCGGGCGCGTGCTTTTCGGTGTTCCACGCGGCTCCACGCGCGTGCCGCTCGTCCCGCTCGTCCACTTCATGCTCGCACATACCCGAAAGTGCGCGCAGTGGCCGGGCGCCGGGATTCACGTCACATCGACACGATGGCCATCGTCAAAGTGACGTGAAGCGGTTATGATAGATAGCGTCAATTAGACGAAAAGTAGAAAGGGTGCGTGTCGTGACCACCGCCCAGACCCAGGAGCTCGACGTTCAGCCGACGCCCCTCGCCCTGTTGCTGCTCGGCCGCGAGGCCGACCCGAGGAGCGAGCGCGGCGTCGAGTGCCCCGGCGACCTCCCCGCAGCGTCCGACCCGGACCTCGTGGCGCGCGCCCGCGCGGCCAAGGAGAAGCTCGGGAACAAGGTCTTCGTCCTCGGCCACCACTACCAGCGCGACGAGGTCATCCAGTTCGCCGACGTCACGGGCGACTCCTTCAAGCTGGCCCGGGACGCGGCGGCGCGGCCGGAGGCCGAGTACATCGTCTTCTGCGGTGTGCACTTCATGGCGGAGTCCGCGGACATCCTGACGAACGACGCGCAGAAGGTGGTCCTGCCGGATCTGGCGGCCGGCTGCTCGATGGCCGACATGGCGACGGCCGAGCAGGTCGCCGAGTGCTGGGACGTGCTGACCGAGGCGGGCGTCGCCGAGCAGGTCGTCCCCGTCTCGTACATGAACTCCTCGGCCGACATCAAGGCGTTCACCGGGCGGCACGGCGGCACCATCTGCACCTCGTCGAACGCGGAGCGGGCCCTGGAGTGGGCCTTCCGGCAGGGCGAGAAGGTCCTCTTCCTGCCCGACCAGCACCTGGGCCGCAACACGGCGGTGCGGGACATGGGCATGTCCCTGGAGGACTGCGTCGTCTACAACCCGCACCGGCCGAACGGCGGGCTGAGCGCCGAGGAGCTGCGCGCCGCGAAGATGATCCTGTGGCGCGGGCACTGCTCGGTGCACGGCCGCTTCAGCCTGGACTCGGTGAACGACGTCCGCGCCCGCATCCCCGGGGTGAACGTCCTGGTGCACCCCGAGTGCAGGCACGAGGTGGTCTCCGCCGCGGACCACGTCGGCTCGACGGAGTACATCATCAAGGCGCTGGAGGCGGCCCCGGCCGGTTCCAAGTGGGCCATCGGCACGGAGCTGAACCTGGTCCGCCGCCTGGCGAACCGTTTCGCCCCCGAGGACAAGGAGATCGTCTTCCTCGACAAGACGGTCTGCTTCTGCTCGACGATGAACCGCATCGACCTCCCCCACCTCGTCTGGACCCTGGAATCCCTGGCCGAGGGCACCCTCGTCAACCACATCCAGGTCGACAAGGAGACGGAGACCTACGCGAAGCTGGCGCTGGAACGGATGCTGGCGCTGCCGTAGCTGCCGTAGGGACCCGAGAGACGACAAGGGGCGCCCCCGACCGCTGCACGGCGGCCGGGGGCGCCTCTTTCGCGCCACGATCGGGGGAACGGTTCCCGATACCGAGGGCAGGCGTCACGGTGCGCCCGACGATTTCACGGAGCCCTGCGGCTTCCCCGACCGGACCATGGGCGGCGAAACCGCGCACTACGCTCGTGACAGAGAGACGTCACAGGGCGCGAGGCCGCCGGGCAGGACGTTCACAATCGAGGGGGGCCGCTCCTTGCGCGCGCAAGAGATCACCTTTTTGAAGCTCGTTCAGGGGGAGAAGCAGTTTCAGGTACCGCTCTACCAGCGGACCTACAGTTGGACGCGCAAGCAGTTGGAACGGCTGTGGGACGACCTGAGCGATCTGGTCGAGCAGCAGCTCGAAGGCGGCAGGCCCGCCTCGCACTTCCTCGGCTCCGTCGTTCTTGCCCCGGGCCAGTTGCAGGCCGGAGGAGTGCAACGCTGGCTCGTCGTGGACGGGCAGCAGCGGATCACGACGATCATGCTGGCGTTCACCGCGTTGCGCGACCACATCAGGGATTCGGCGGCCGACGGCTCCGCGCGAACGGCCGACCGCATCCACCGCCAGTACCTCGTCAACGAGTTCCTGGAGGGCGACGAGCACTTCCGGCTGCTTCCCACCCAGGCCGACCGGGCGTCCTACGGAGCCTGCGTCTCCAACAGCCCCCGTTCGGGCGGCGCCGACAACATCGGAGCCTCCTACCGGTTCTTCCGCGGCGTGCTGGCGAGCGGCCAGGAGCAGCACGGCGCGGAGTGGACGAACGCGGTGGAGATCGCTCTACGGGATCTGCTCTCCATCGTGGAGATCACCGCCGAGCGCGGTGACAACGTGTACCGGATCTTCGAATCGATCAACAACACCGGCGTCGGCCTCAGCCAGAGCGACCTGCTCCGCAACTATGTGTTCATGCTGCTCCCGGGCCGGGGGGAGCGTGTGTACGAGCAGCTGTGGCTGCCCATGCAGCAGCAATTGGGGCCCAAGAATCTGGAACTCCTCGTCTGGCTCGACCTCGTCGTACGCGGCGAGAGCAAGACGAAGCAGACCGACATCTACCGCGTTCAGCAGCAGCGACTCGAACCGCTGGCGGGGAACGAGGAGGCGCTGGAGAAGGAGATCAGCGAGCTCGCCCGGCGCGCCGAGCTGCTGGGGCGGATCCTCGATCCCGCCCTGGAGCCGCATGACGAGCTGCGCCGGCAGCTTCGCCACCTTGCCCGCTGGGGCGGACGGATCCACTATCCGATCGCACTCCACCTGCTCGATCTCGTGGACGCCGGGCGCGCCCAGGCCGACGAGGCGGCGAAAGCCCTCGGCTACGTGGAAGGATTCCTGGTCCGCCGCATGCTGTGCCAGACCAGCACCCAGAGCCTGAACCGGCTCTTCATGTCGATGCCGGGTGACATGGAGGCCGACCGCCCGGCCGCGGAGGCGGTGCAGCGCTATCTCTCGGGCCGGCGCCGCGGCTGGCCCACCGACGCCGAGGTGGCCGCAGGGATCCGCAGCAAGCCGTTCTACTGGAACGGACAAGCACCGCAACGTGCGTACGTCCTGGAGCGGCTGGAGGAGAGTTACGGCTCTGCGGAGCCCGTGGACTTCAAGCAGGCCAAGTTCACGGTGGAGCACGTGCTGCCGCAGCGGCCGGCCCAGGCCTGGATCGATGTCCTCGCCGAGGATTCGGACGACGGCCAGACTCCTCAGGAACTGCACGATCTGCTGGTTCACACCTTGGGAAACCTGACGCTCTCGGCCGAGAACACAAAACTCTCCAACCACCCCTTCCAGCGGAAGCAACAGATCCTGGAAGCGAGTTCGCTCCGGATGAACCAGGAGATCGCCGGGACACGCCGGTGGGGCCGCAGAGAGATCCTGGAACGTGCCGACAACCTGGCGGCGCGTGCCGTCTCCCTGTGGCCCGGCCCCGAGGGCGAGCAACGCGCCGACAGCGATGAGTGGACGGGATGGGCCGATCTGCGCGCCGCGCTGATCGCCATGCCCACCGGCACCTGGACCACTTACGGGGACATTGCCGAACTGATCGGCAGCCACCCTGTCTCCGTCGGCAACTTCCTCGCCACGAAGGCCGGCGTGCGGGGGGCCTACCGGGTCCTGACCGCCGCCGGACGGGTCTCCGCTTCATTCCGCTGGCCGAACGACGAACACGGCGGCAACCCTCTGACGCTCCTCCACGCAGAAGGGGTGCCGTTCGACTCCAGCGGGAAGGCGCGCAGTTCCCATCGCCTGACCGCGGAGGACCTCGCATCGCTCCTGGGCAAAGAGGTGCCCGAGATCGGAACGTCCAGCAGCTCCCCCGATCAGGTGGCCCCGGGCAGCACGTTCGATGCGCGTGCCGCGCGCTTCACCGAACTGCTGCGGGCGAACCGGCCCGACGCCGCCGACGCCATCCTCGCGTTCCTCCAGTCATGGAAGGCGCTCGCGCCCGGCTGCCATCTCGACTACGGCAAGGCGACCGAGACGAGCTGCTTCCTGATGCTCCGCAAGGAGTCCGCGTCCCGTGCCGCCGCCATCTGGCCGTTCACCCTCTACCCTGTGTTCGGCACGGTCGAGGTCGTCTTCCAGTACATGCGTTCCAGGCCGCCTTTCGACGACAGCGGACTGCGTCAGGAATTCATGTCCCGCCTGAATGCCGTCCCGGGGATCGAGCTGGCAGAGGCGAAGCTCGAACTGCGCCCGTCGTTCCCTCTCGAGGTGTTGGCGGATCGTTCCGAGGAGATCGCCGGGATCATGTCCTGGTTCGTCCAACAGGTCGTGGCGTACGAACCAGCGGACGAGCAGGGACAAGTCTCCTTCTGAGACGTCGTTCCAGTTGACGGGTCGGCGGTGGCCGATGAGGGCTGCGGTGATGCGGGCGAAGGCGAGGGGATGCCCGGCCCTTCGCTCGTAGCGGCGGTGCAGCCCGGCTCGTTGGAGCGGGCGGATGCGTGGCCCGGGTTCACCGTCCGTCAGTGGCGGGCCTTGTCCGGCTCGTCGGCGCCGTCGCGGGCCGGATGCCGGCCGGGAGTGGATTCCAGGAGCAGTTCGCTCAGGGCCGACGGCATAGTGATCATGCAGTCGTGTCCGGTCGGCAGTTCCCGTATCCGTGCCGGGGAGCCGTTGGGCTGTGTCGCGGGGACGGGCCGCCGCACAATGCCCTCCGGCTCCGCGCCGACACAGTGGATGTGCGTACGCGGAACCGAGTCCGAGGCGGGGTTGTCCAGCCGGACCGGTTGCCGCAGGCAGTCCACCGGCTGGTCGGAGAGCGTCGCACGCAGCCATGCCATGTCCGCCGGGTCGGTGACCCCGAACAGCCCGAAGGGCGCGGGCAGCTCGGGCAGCGGCGGGATGCGCCAGCCGTTGCCGGACCCGGCGGCCAGGTCGATCAGGTTCTGGGTCATGGGCTGCACGTCGACGGCGGTCTCGCCGTGCTCCGGGACCATCGCGTCCAGGTACACCAGATGCGCGATCCGTTCCGGCACCTCGTTGGCCACGGACGAGACGACCAGCCCCGCGTAGCTGTGCCCCACGAGCACCACCTCGCTCAGGTCCTCCTCGCGGATCAGCTCCACGACGTCCTCGACATGCGTGTCGAGCCCCACCTCGGGGCCGAGCAGGTGTGCCTTGTCGCCGTAGCCGGTCAGCGAGGGCGCGAACACGCGGTGTCCGGCCGCCTCCAGCAGGGGGGCCACCCGCTCCCAGCACCGGCCGCTGTGCCAGGCACCGTGTACCAGCAGAAAAGTTGCCATGAGGGGATGTCTCTTCCTCTTCGGGGCGTGACGGCACGGGACCATCACGGTTCCTGTTCGTGCCTCGGTACTCTTGGGGAACCGTGATAATCGTGCTGCACCTGCCGCACCCCGATCAATAAGGCACATTTAGGTGCCCTGGTTCTCTGGAGGTAACCATGGACGGCACAGCGGGCGGCGCGTCGCGGGCGGCACAGCCGGAGGACCCGTGCAAGGCCCGTGAAGTGCTCGGCATCGTCGGCGACAAGTGGTCGCTGCTGATCGTGCGCAACCTCAGCCAGGGGCCACGCCGCTTCACCGAACTCAAGCGGGCGGTCGACGGGATCAGCCAGCGCATGCTCACCGTCACCCTGCGCGGCCTGGAACGCGATGGGATCCTCACCCGGACCGTCCGCAATGTCATGCCACCGCACGTCAGTTACGAACTCACTCCGATGGGCAGGACCCTCCGCGAAGCCACCGCACCCCTGCTGGAGTGGAGCATCGCCCACCTGACCCGCATCGACGCCGCCCGCGCCGCGTACGACGCCCGCCCCGGCACCCCGCCCGCCTGACCCTGACCCCTGACCGCGGGCCTGTCCGTGGCGCCCCGGGCGGGGCACGCGCGAAACGAGACGGCCGGGCCTCCGCGGAGGTCCGGCCGTCTCTGGTGGTGAGGGGGTGTCAGACGCCCGCCGGTTCCAGGTCTTCCGTCTCCGTCCTGGTGGTCCGCTTCGCCTCGCGCTTCTCGGCCCGGCGTTCCTTGCGGAGTTCGAGCATGGCGTAGAGGGTCGGGACGAGGAGGAGGGTCAGGAGGGTGGAGGTGATCAGGCCGCCGATCACGACCACGGCGAGCGGCTGGGCGATGAAGCCGCCCTGGCCGGTGACGCCGAGGGCCATGGGGAGCAGGGCGAAGATCGTCGCCAGGGCCGTCATGAGGATCGGGCGGAGGCGGTGGCGGCCGCCCTCCACGACGGCCTCGACGACGCCGTAACCCTGTCGGCGGTACTGGTTGATGAGGTCGATCAGCACGATCGCGTTGGTGACCACGATGCCGACCAGCATCAGCATGCCGATCATCGCGGGCACGCCCAGCGGGGTGCCGGTGGCGATGAGCAGGCCGAGCGCGCCGGTGGCCGCGAACGGGATGGACACCAGCAGGATCAGCGGCTGGGCCAGCGAGCGGAAGGTCGCCACCAGCAGCATGAACACGATGGCGACGGCCGCCAGCAGGGCCAGGCCCAGGTTCTTGAAGGCGTCGTCCTGGTCGGAGGTGACACCGCCGATCTCGGCGGTCGCGCCCGCCGGGAGGTCCAGCGCCTTGACCTTCGACTGGAGCTTGGAGCTGACCGCGCCGGTGTTGTCACCGACCGGCTTGGCGGTGACGGTCGCCGCGCGCTGGCCGTCGATACGGGTCATGGAGACCGGCCCGTCGACCAGTTCGACGGTGGCGATGTCACCGAGCTTCACCGGACCGAGCCGCAGGTTCCGCAGCTGGGACAGCGTCTCGGCGGGCTTCGCCGACTTGATCACGATGTCCCGCTCGGTGTCGCCCAGGACCGCCTTGGCGGCCGTGGTGCCGCGCACCGCCTGGGCGACGGCCGCGCCGAGGGTCTGCTGGGTGAAACCGGCCGCGGCCGCCTTGTCATTGGCCCGCACCGAGACGCGGGGCACGCTCTGCGACAGGTCGCTGGTGACGTCGCTGACGTCGTCGAGTCCGGCGACCGCCTTGCGGACCTGCTCGGCCGCGTCCCGCAGCGACTTCGCGTCCGGCGCCTTGACGACGACCTTCAGGTCCTGGTCGCCGAAGCCGTCACCGGCGTTGACGGTGGTGGTGCCGATGCCGGACAGCTTGTGCAGCCCGGACTCGATGTCCTTGCGGACGTCCTCGGCCGAGGCGGAGTCCTCCAGCATCACCTGGTAGGAGGCGTGGTTGGCGTCCGTGGAGCCGCCGAAGGCCGCCAGGAAGCCGGAGGAACCGACCGTCACCTGGTAGTCCTTGACGCCCTTGGTGCCGGAGAGCAGCTTCTCGACCTTCTTCGCCTGCGCGTCGGTGGCCGCCAGGCTGGTGCCCGGCTTCAGCTCCTGCTTGACGCTGAGCACCTTCTGGTCGCCCGGGTCGAAGAAGTTGGTCTTCAGCAGCGGCGCCAGGCCGAAGGTGCCGACCAGCACGACCACCGCGATCAGCACACTGGTGAGGCGGCGGCGGGTCGCGAAGCGCAGGACCGGCACGTAGAAGCGCTGGAGACGGCTGTCGGCCTCCTTCTCCTCCGCCTTGCGGCGCGCCTCCGCCGGATCGGCGGGCGTGTTCTTCGGGGCGCGCAGGAACCAGTACGACAGGACCGGCACGACCGTCAGCGACACCAGCAGCGAGGCCAGCAGCGCCACCGTCACGGTGATGCTGAACGGGCCGAACAGCTCGCCCACCAGACCGCCGACCAGCCCGATCGGCAGGAACACGGCGACCGTGGTCAGCGTCGAGGAGGTCACCGCCCCGGCGACCTCGCGCACGGCGCCCAGGATGGCCTCGCGGCGCTCCTCGCCGTAGCCGAGGTGGCGGCGGATGTTCTCCAGGACCACGATCGAGTCGTCGACGACCCGGCCGATGGCGATGGTCAGGGCGCCCAGGGTCAGGACGTTCAGCGACAGGTCGCGGGTCCACAGGACGATCAGGGTGATGACCACGGAGAGCGGGATCGAGACCGCCGTCACCAGCGTGGAGCGCAGCGACGCCAGGAAGACCAGGATGACCAGGACGGCGAAGAGCAGACCGAGCGCGCCCTCGGTGGTCAGGCCCTCGATGGACTTGGAGACGGCCGGGCCCTGGTCGCTGACCGTGGTGATCTTCGCGTCGGAGCCGAGGCTCTTGCGCAGCTCGGGCAGCTTGTCCCGGACGGCGTCCGAGACGGCGACCGCGCTGCCGTCGTGGTCCAGGGTGACCGCGACAGCGAGGCTGGGACGGCCGTCGGTACGGGTGATGGAGTCGGCCTTGGCGGGCTGCTGCCGCACGGTGGCGACATCGCCGAGACGGGCCGGTGCCTTGCCCGCGCCGGGGCCGGCCTGCCCGGCACCGGCCTGACCGGTGATCCGCAGGTCCTCGATCTGCTTCAGCGAGGTGAACCCGCCGCCGACCTGGACGGTCCGGCCGGCGCCGCCCTCGTCGAAGGATCCGGCCGGGACGGTGGCCCCGCCCGCCTGGAGCGCCTGGGCCAGATCGGCGGTGGTGAGGCCCGCACCGGCGAGCTTCGCGTCGTCGGGGGTGACGGTGACCTGGAGGTCGCGTACGCCGTCCACGGTGACCTGGCCGACGCCGTCGACGTTCTTCAGGGCCGGGACGACCGTCCTGTCGAGCTGGTCGGCGAGCGCCTGCTGGTCCTTGCCGGAGGTCACGGCGAGGACCACGGTGGGTATGTCGTCGGTGGAACCGGCGACGACCTGCGGGTCGACGTCGTTCGGGAGCAGGGCGCGCGAGCGGTTGACGGCCTGCTGGACGTTGGCGACGAGCTGCTGGGTGTCGTTGCCGTACTCGAAGGACGCCGTGATCACGGCGCTGCCCTCGCTGGCGGTGGCGGTGACGCCGGTGATGCCGTCGACGGCCTTGATGTTGTTCTCTAGGGGCTCGACGACCTGCTTCTCCACGACGTCCGGGGAGGCACCCTGGTAGGGCGCGAGGACGGACACCACGGGAAGTTCGATGCTGGGCAGCAGCTGCTGCTTGAGCTGGGGGATCGCGATGGCCCCGAAGACGAGCGCGACGATCGAGATCAGCCCGATCAGCGCCCGCTGCGCGAGGCTGAATCTGGACAGCCAGGACATGGGTCAGGGTCTCTCTTCTGTGAGCGCCGGGAGCGGCAGGAGCGGCACGGGCGCGCAGCAGCGCCCACCCCTACACCCTCGGGCATGGACACCCGGTGATCCGTAGCCCCCTGGTCCAATTCCGCGCGGTACGCCTACTCCGGCCGCAGTACGCCCGGGTAGAGGCCGCTCCACCCCTGGATGTACCGGGGGTGGAGGGGGCTCAGTCCACCCGGGGGCGGACCAGACCGGACTCGTAGGCGATCACGACGAGCTGGGCGCGGTCGCGGGCGCCCAGCTTGGCCATGGCCCGGTTGACGTGTGTCTTCACGGTCAGCGGGCTGACCGTGAGGCGTTCGGCGATCTCGTCGTTGGAGTGGCCCCCGGCGACCTGGACGAGCACCTCGCGTTCGCGGCCGGTGAGCGCGTCGAGGCGGGCGGAGCGGACCGGGTCGCGGCCGTCGTCCGTGCCGTCGCCCTGGGCGAGGAAGCGGGCGATGAGGCCCTTGGTGGCCGCCGGGGACAGCAGGGCCTCCCCGGCGGCGGCTGTGCGGATGGCGTGCAGCAGTTCCTCGGGTTCGCTGCCCTTGCCGAGGAAGCCGGAGGCGCCCGCGCGCAGCGACTGCACCACGTAGTCGTCGACCTCGAAGGTGGTCAGGATGACCACGCGGACCTGGTCGAGGGCCGGGTCGGCGCTGATCAGGCGGGTGGCGGCGAGGCCGTCGGTGCCCGGCATCCGGATGTCCATGAGGACGACGTCGGCGCGCTGCTCCTTGGCCAGGCGCACCGCCTCGGTGCCCTCGGTCGCCTCGCCGACCACCTCCATGTCGGGCTCGGAGTCGACGAGCACGCGGAAGGCGCTGCGCAGCAGTGCCTGGTCGTCGGCGAGCAGGACACGGATGGTCATACGGGGTCCCCCGGGGCGCGGGTGCGGGTGCGGGCGGTGCGGGGACCGGTGCCGGGCTCACCGGGGGTGCGGGTTCCGGTGGTTCCGGTGCCGCCGGAACGGGCGGTCGTGCCGGTGCCGCCGGTACGGGCGGTCGTGCCGGTGCCGGTGCCGGTCCTGACGGGAAGGATCGCATGGACGCGGAAGCCGCTGCCGTAGCGGGGGCCGGTGGTGAGGGTGCCGCGCAGGGCGGTGACCCGCTCGCGCATGCCGAGCAGCCCGTGGCCGCCCCCGTCGGCGCCGGGGGCGCCGTCCGCGCCCGCGCCGTCGTCCAGCACGGTGATCTCCACGTTCGGTCCGACCCGTACGACGCTGACCTCGGCCGCGGCCCCGCTGCCCGCGTGCTTCTGCACATTGGTCAGGGCCTCCTGGACGATGCGGAACGCGGCCAGGTCGACGGCGGCGGGCAGCGGGGCGCCGCCGTCGGAGCGGGCGACCTCGACGCGCAGGCCCGCGCTGCGGAAGGTGCCGACGAGGTCGTCGAGCCGGTCCAGGCCGGGGGCCGGTTCGGTGGGGGCCTCGGGGTCGTCGGACTGCCGCAGCAGCCCGACCGTGGCGCGCAGTTCGTTCAGCGCGGAGCGGCCGGCCTCGCGGACATGGGCGAGGGCCTCCTTGGCCTGGTCGGGGCGCTTGTCCATGATGTGGGCGGCGACCCCGGCCTGCACATTGACCAGCGCGATGTGGTGGGCGACCACGTCGTGCAGGTCGCGGGCGATGCGCAGGCGCTCCTCGACGACGCGGCGGCGGGCCTCCTCCTCGCGGGTGCGTTCGGCGCGCTCGGCGCGTTCGCGGATGGCGCTGACGAAGGCGCGGCGGCTGCGGACGGCGTCGCCGCCCGCTGCGGCCATGCCGGTCCAGGCGAAGATGGCGAGGTTCTCCTGGGCGTACCAGGGCTCGGGGCCGCCGAGCATGGCGGCCCCGGTCAGCACGGTCATGGTGGACAGGCCCAGGCGCCAGGTGGTGGGGCGGTCGGTGGTGGCGGCGACGGTGTACAGGGCGATGACGGCCGCCATGGCGACGGGCGCGCGCGGGTCGCCGGTGAGGCAGCCGGCCAGCGAGACGGCGCCGGTGACCGCGAGCACGGCGCGCGGGGCGCGGCGGCGGAAGACGAGCGCGGCGGCGCCGAGCGCCATCAGCACCAGGCTGATCGGTTCCGGATGGCGCACCGCCCAGCTGACGCCGTGCTCGCCGCGCGGCTCCACGAAGGAACCGGCGACCATGCAGATCAGCGCTCCCGCGGCGATGGCCGCGTCCAGCGCGAAGGGGTGCGCCGTCAGCCGGCTGCGCATGCGGTCGAGGGGGCTCACGCCTGCCAACGGTACGGGGAGCACACCGGACACGGGCACGTCCGGCGGGAAGCGGGGCGGGGGTGGCCCGTGGGGCCCGTGGGCTGCGGAGAGGTGCGCGGCCGACCGGCCAGCCGGTGCGTGCGACCGGCGGGGCCGCGTGGGGCTCTCGCACGGGGTGCGTGGGTGTGGAGAGCCGCGACCCCGCGGTCCGGTGTACGACCGTCCGAGAACTACGGGCCGGGCCATCGGCTCCCGCTCGCGCAAGCCGCCCACGGCCGGGGACCGACGCTCCGTTCACCGCGCGCCGCGTGTTCCCCCGGCGCGGGCGCCCTGCCCGGCGGCCGGACCCCGGGCGGGGGCCGGGCACCGAGCGGGGTTCAGTTGGGGATGAGGCCGTCGTCGCTGAGCATGGCGCGTACGTCGTCCAGGCCGGCGTCCGGGGCGGGCAGGATCAGCTCGGACGGCTCCAGGGCGTCGTCCGGGAGGGGCTCGCCCAGCTCCCGGACCTTGGTGAGGAGGGCGGACAGGGTCCGGCGGAAACCGGGGCCGTCGCCCTTCTCCATCTCGGCCAGGAGCTCGTCGTCCAGCTCGTCCAGTTCGGCGAGGTGGTCGTCGGCCAGCCTCACCTGTCCCTCCCCCATGATCCGTACGATCATGTCGCCCTCCTCGGCGGGGTGGCCGGGGCCACGGTGCTCATTGCTTGTCGAAGCGCGGGGTGTCCTGCGGCTGCTGCTGGGACTGGGGCTGGGCCTGACCCTGGCCGCCCTCGATGGCCTGGCGGTCGGCGGAGGAGCCACCGGCCAGCTCGGCCTTCATGCGCTGAAGCTCCAGCTCCACATCCGTACCACCGGAGATGCGGTCCAGCTCGGCGGCGATGTCGTCCTTGGCCATGCCGGTGGGGTCGTCCAGGGCACCGGAGGCCAGCAGCTCGTCGATCGCACCGGCGCGGGCCTGGAGCTGCGCGGTCTTGTCCTCGGCACGCTGGATGGCCAGGCCGACGTCGCCCATCTCCTCGGAGATGCCGGAGAACGCCTCGCCGATCCGGGTCTGCGCCTGGGCCGCCGTGTAGGTCGCCTTGATGGTCTCCTTGCGGGTGCGGAAGGCGTCCACCTTCGCCTGGAGCCGCTGGGCCGCCAGGGTGAGCTTCTCCTCCTCGCCCTGGAGCGTGGAGTGCTGCGTCTCCAGGTCCGTCACCTGCTGCTGGAGCGCGGCACGGCGGGACAGCGCCTCGCGGGCGAGGTCCTCACGGCCGAGCGCGAGCGCCTTGCGGCCCTGGTCCTCCAGCTTGCCGGACTGCTGCTGGAGCTGGTTCAGCTGGAGCTCCAGGCGCTTGCGGCTGGTCGCCACGTCGGCGACGCCGCGGCGGACCTTCTGGAGCAGCTCAAGCTGCTTCTGGTACGAGTAATCGAGGGTTTCGCGCGGGTCCTCGGCCCGGTCAAGGGCCTTGTTCGCCTTCGCGCGGAAGATCATCCCCATACGCTTCATGACACCGCTCATGGGCTTCGCGCGCCCCCTTCTGACGGACTCCAGCTCACAGCTCTGCGACAGAACCCACAGTACGGGCCCTGCAACCATTACCGCACTGTTCGGGAACGGATGCGGTCATCCCCAAGGACGACTGACCGCGTTCCCGATCCGGCGTAGGGAGTAGGTGACCCCGACTGTGGGCCCGGCCGGAGTGCGGACCGTCTTCCCCCTGTCCCCTTAAGACGTCCGGTGTTGCCGGATCGTTCCCCACCGGGCTGGGGTCCATGCGGGTCGAGCCCGTACCCTTGGGATTTGTGTTCCGTAGCCGTGCCAAGGAAGAGAAGGCGCCGGTCGCCGAAAAGACGACGGTGAGCATCTCCAAGCAGCCCCGTGACCCGCAGGCGCCCAAGGGCCGCCCCACGCCGAAGAGGAGTGAGGCCCAGGGCCAGCGCCGCAGCGTCGCCAACACGCCGACCAACCGCAAGGAGGCCGCCAAGCGGCAGCGCGAGGAGCGCCGCGTCCAGATGGAGCGCCAGCGCCAGGCGCTGGCCAGCGGCGACGAGCGCTACCTCCCGGCCCGTGACAAGGGCCCGGTGCGCAAGTTCGCGCGCGACTTCATCGACTCGCGGTTCAACGTCGCGGAGTTCTTCCTGCCGATGGCCGTGGTCATCCTGGTGCTGAGCATCGTGCGCGTCGGCTACCTGCAGAACCTCGCGCTGCTGCTGTGGCTCGTGGTGATCGTGCTGATCGTGCTCGACTGGGTCCTCAGCGTCTTCCGGCTGAAGAAGCGGCTGGCGGAGCGCTTCCCGGACCAGAGCCGCAAGGGCGCCGTCGCCTACGCGCTGATGCGCTCCCTCCAGATGCGCCGGCTCCGGCTGCCCAAGCCGCAGGTCAAGCGTGGAGAGCGGCCCTGAGTACGACCGCTTTCTCCGGGGGCGCGGCCGACGCCTGGCTCCAGAAGCTGGGCGGGCTGCGTGACGTCGTACGGCAGGAGCTGGTCGCCCGGCAGCTCGACGAGCAGATAGCGGGGCGTTTCCCGGTCGGGCAGCGGCTGCGGGTGCTCGACGTCGGGATGGGCCAGGGCACCCAGGCGCTGCGGCTGGCCCGTGCGGGGCACCAGGTCACCGGCCTGGAGCGCGACCAGAAGATGATCGCCGTGGCGCGGGAGGCGCTGGCCGCCGAGCCCGAGGGCATCCGGGCGCGGATGCGGATCGTCGAGGGCGACGGCCAGGACACCGGGGTGCACTTCCTGCCCGGCAGCTTCGACGTCGTGCTCTGCCACGGCGTGCTGATGTACGTCGAGGAGCCCGACCCGCTGCTGGCGGGGCTGGCCCGGATGCTCGCGCCGGGCGGTCTGCTGTCGCTGCTGGTGCGCAACGCCGACGCGCTGGCGCTGCGGCCGGGGCTGACGGGCGACTGGCCGACCGCGCTGGCCGCGTTCGACTCGACGGTGTACCGCAACCGGCTGGGCCTGGACGTACGGGCGGACCGGCTCGCCGATCTGACCGCGACCCTCGCGGGGATCGGCGCGCCGCTGCACGCCTGGTACGGGGTGCGGGTCTTCACGGACACGGCGGCGGACGGCGCCGAGCCGCCGGCGGACGTGGCCACGCTGCTCGACACGGAGGAGCGGGCCGGCCGGACCGACCCGTACCGCGCGGTGGCGGCGCTGCTGCATCTGTGCGGGGTGCGCGGCTAGGGCCGCCCGGTCCCTCCCCCGGGCAGGCCGCCTCGGCCGCCCGATCGGGTGCGTCGGCAGGGCCCGGTGTCCGTCCCGGCGACAGACTCGGCTCATGGACGCTTTCCGCAGCCGTACCAGCCCCGTCAGCCGTGCCGGCAGTGCCGCACCCGGCCGTACGCGCACCCGTGGCCGTCCCTGTGTCCGGGGCCGCCGGACGACCGGTCCGCTGGTCGCGCTCGTGTGCTGTGCCGTCGCGCTGGCCGGGTGCAGCGGTTCCGCCGGGCCCGAGGAGACGGCGGCCTCCGGCGCCCCGACACCCTCCTCGGGCGGACGGCAGGTGGCCGCCCCGGCGGCGGCGGACGACCTCCAGAGCGACTACCAGCGGGTGATCAAGGAGGTGCTGCCCTCGGTCGTGCAGATCCAGGCGAGCCGCGACCTCGGCTCGGGGGTCGTCTTCGACGACAAGGGGCACATCGTCACCAACGCGCACGTCGTCGGGAACGAGAAGCGCTTCCGCGTCACCACGGCGGGCAGCGAGGAGACGCTCACCGCGACCCTCGTGTCCGCCTATCCCGAGCAGGACCTCGCCGTCGTCAAGCTGGACAAGGTGCCGGACGGGCTGAAGGCGGCCGCCTTCGGGGACTCGGACAAGGTCGCGGTCGGGCAGATCGTGCTCGCCATGGGGTCGCCGCTGGGTCTTTCGTCGAGCGTCACCCAGGGGATCGTGTCGGCGACCGGGCGGACCGTCAGCGAGGGGCAGAGCGGCGGCGGCACGGGGGCGACCATCGCCGACATGGTGCAGACCTCGGCGGCGATCAACCCCGGCAACAGCGGGGGCGCGCTGGTGAACCTGGACGGCCAGGTCATCGGCATCCCGACGCTCGCCGCCACCGATCCGCAGCTCGGGGGCAGCGCGGCGCCCGGCATCGGGTTCGCGATCCCCTCGTCCATGGTGAGGACGATCGCCGGGCAGATCGTGAGGTACGGCAAGGTCGTCGACTCGGGGCGGGCCGCGCTCGGCATCACCGGGCGCACCGTCATCGACACCTCGTACCAGCCCGCCGGGGTCGCGGTCGTCGAGGTGAAGTCCGGTGGCGCGGCGGACCGGGCGGGGATCCGGCCCGGCGACATCATCCTCAAGGTCGGCGGCACCGGCATCACCGACATCACCTCGCTGTCGGAGGCGCTGGCCGGGGACAGGCCGGGGCAGCGGACGAAGGTGACGTACTCCCGCGACGGCGCCGAGCGGACGGTGGACGTGACGCTGGGCGAGCAGTGAGCGTGAGCGGGGCCCGGCACGGGGGCGGCCGTCGGTGGCCGCCGCCGCGCCGGGACCGTCCGGTGGGCCGGGACCCGTCCGGCGGGCCGGGACCGTCCGATGGACCCGGTCCGCGAGGCCCCGGGCCCTACGCCTGGGCCTGGTCGGCGTGCAGGCTCATCGGACCGTAGATCTCGGCGGTGTCCTCGAACAGCCGCACCTGGTCCGCGCCGCCGTCGGCCAGAGCCTTCCAGTTCTCCCCGATCCAGGACTCGGCATCGCCCTGCGTGGTGAACTCCTCCGGCTCCACCGCGGGCTGGACCTCCGTCCCGTCGGCCGTCTCGAACCGCCACGTCCATGCCGCCATGTACGCCTCCCTGATGCGAGCACACGAGTACGGGCACACGTCTGCGGGCGCACTGCGCACCCACTGCACACACTGCCCATCGGCGGCCGGATCACGCGGAGCATGATCCGGTTCCCGCCCGGAGCAGCCTAGCCGGATGCGCACGACCCGCACCGGCACGGGAAAATCGGGTCCGTGGACGTGACTCTGCTCGGTACCGGTGCCCCCGCGGGGCTGCCCCGCCCCCACTGCCCGTGCGCGGCCTGCGCGACGGCCCTCGGTGCGCAGGCCCGCGCGGCGACGGCGCTGCTCGTGGACGGGTCGCTGCTGCTGGACCTGACGCCCGGCGTGGCGTTCGCCGCCGCTCGGGCCGGGCAGTCGCTGGGGCAGGTGGCCCAGGTGCTGCTGTCCCATCCGCACGACGGTCCGGCCGTGGAGGTGCCCGCCGGGCTGCCGCAGCCGGGCCGGGTGCCGGACGGGCGGGAGCTGGCGCTGCTGACCGGGCACCGGGTGCGGGCGGTGGCGCTGGACGCGCCGGGCACGGGGTACGCGGTGACCGGGCCGGACGGCAAGCGGCTGCTGTACCTGCCGCCGGGCGGCGCCCCGGCCGGTCTGGAGGAGGGTTCGGTACCGGCGTACGACATGGTCGTCGCGGATGTGACGGGGCGGCCGGACGCGCTGGCGAAGCTGCGGGCGGTGGGGGCGGTGGGGCGGGCGACCGATGTCGTCGCGGTCCATCTCGACCACGATGTGCCGCCGGGTCCCGAGCTGTCCCGGCGGCTGGCGGCGGCCGGGGCGCGGGCGGTGCCGGACGGCAGCACGCTGGTGATCGGGGCGTACGAGAACATGGCGGCCGTACCGGACGTGCCCCGGCGCACGCTGGTGCTGGGCGGGGCGCGTTCGGGCAAGTCGGTGGAGGCCGAGCGGCGGCTGGCGGCCTTTCCCGACGTGCTGTACGTGGCCACCGGCGGCACCCGGGGCGGGGACACGGAGTGGGCGGCGCGGGTGGCCCTGCACCGGGAGCGGCGGCCGGGTTCGTGGCGTACGTCCGAGACGTGCGACCTGCTGCCGCTGCTCGCGCAGGACGGTCCGCCGCTCCTGATCGACTGCCTGTCGCTGTGGCTGACGGACGCGATGGACTCCGTGGGCGCCTGGGACGACGCGGAGTGGGCGGACGGCGGTGAACGCGCGCTGCGGGAGCGGACGGCCGCGCTGACGTCGGCGGTCCGGGCCGCCCGGCGGACCGTGGTCGCCGTCTCCAACGAGGTCGGTTCGGGCATCGTCCCGGCCACCGCCTCGGGCCGCCGCTACCGCGACGAACTGGGCCGGCTGAACGCGGCCTTCGCCGCCGAGTGCGAGCAGGTGCTGCTGGTGGTGGCGGGCCAGGCGCTGCGCCTGCGCGGCTGAGGCGGCGGAAGCGGCGGAAGCTGCCGCGGCGGGTCCGCGCGGGTGGGACGGCTCAGACGGGTCCGGCCGTGTCGCGGCGGGCGACGAGCCGGTAGGTGTTCGAGCAGCCCGGGGTGCGGCGCAGCAGCGGGGCGAGGGCCAGATCGAGCAGGGCGGCGAGGTCGACCAGCGGGCTGGTGGCGGCGGCGAGGACCGTGCGCAGCGCCCGGCGCGGGGTGCTGGGCGGGGTCTGCCGCCAGGGGGCGTCGGGGGCGGGCAGCAGGCGGGCGAGGGCCAGGGCGAGGGCGGCCGACAGGTCGTTCGGGGTGTGCGGGGTGCGGTGGTCGGTGACGAGGACGGTGCAGCCCGCGGACTCCAGCGCGGCGCGCAGGTTGCGCACGGGCGGCAGGTGCAGATGGCGCGGCTGCCCGTGCGGCAGCCACCACTTGCCGAGCAGCAGGGCGAACGCGCTGCGCGGGTCGGGCAGTTCGATCAGGAGGTGGCCGCCGGGGCGCAGCGCGGTGAGGGCGCCGCGCAGCTCGGCCCGGGGGTCGGGGGCGTGGGAGAGGTGATGGAACATGCTGACCACGTCGTAGCGTCCGCGCAGCCGTTCGGCCACGCGCGGGTCGGACAGATGGCCGATGTGCGCCTCCTCGATCCGCCCGGCCGCGCGCGCGGCCTCCACCCGGGGCGTGGGGTCGAGCCCGTCGAAGGAGGTGTACGGGAAGATCTCCCGGGCCGCGGCGGGGAAATGGGCGTGGCCGGTGCCGACGTCGAGCCAGCTCTCCGGTTCGCCCACGTCGCGCATCAGATGGGCGTCCCAGCGGTGCCTGCGGTGGCTGCGGCGGGCGGCGAGCACCGGGTCCGGCAGTGCCCCGGGGTCGCTCTCGTCGAAGTCGCGGTGGTAGAAGGCGAGTCCGGCCGGGGTGAGCCGGGGGTTCTGGAAGGCGTGCCCGCAGTCGCGGCACTGGTCGAGCGCGAATCTGCCCGGCTTGCGCTGGAGCAGGTCGGGCGCGCTCAGCCGGGTGCGCAGCCGGGCCGAGCCGCACCAGGGGCAGTCCGCGCGGCGCGGCTCGTGGAACCGGTCGGTGCCCTGGGCGAGTTCGGCGGCGTACCCGATGCGGCGCGGGTCGTAGACCCGCGGGGCGTACGGCAGGGGCGGCATGGTCGGCTCCCGGTGGGCGAGCGGGCGTACGGCGGGGAGCGGCCGGGGCGGCCGGTCGTGCGGCCACTGTCGACAATTCCCTGCAAAAGGGAACGTATGGGATCCGTGTCGCGGCCGGGAAGACGCCGTACGGGTGTGCCGGCGGCTCGGCGCGCGGAGGCGACGGCGTCGGCGTGCGGGGGTGGCGGCGTCGGCCGTGCGGGGGCGGCAGCGTCTTCGGGACGTGGGTCGGTCCCGTTCGGCCGGGGCCGGTACTGTTCGGCGAATGAGCTCGCTGAATCTCGACGACTTCTCCGATCTGATCGAGCGCCCCGACGGCGGAGTGCGGCGTGACGCCGAGGCGCGCCGGGAGCGTCAGGTCGTGCCGCCCGGTGCGCTGGGCCGCCTCGACGACCTGGGTGAGTGGCTGGCCGCGGCCCAGGGCGCCGTACCGGTGCGGCCGGTCGAACAGCCGCGCGTCGTGCTCTTCGCCGGTGACCACGGCATCGCCGCGCTCGACGTGTCGGGCCGCCCGGCGGGCACCGCCGCGCAGTCGGTCCGGGCGGTGCTGGAGGGCGCGCGGCCGGTCTCCGTGCTGGCCCGGCGCCAGGGCGTGCCGGTGCGGGTGGTGGACATGGCCCTGGACTGCGAGCCCGGGGCGCTGCCCGAGGACGTCGTACGGCACCGGGTGCGGCGCGGCAGCGGACGCATCGACATCGAGGACGCGCTGACCCCCGAGGAGGCCGAGGCCGCGTTCCGGGCCGGGGTCGCGGTGGCCGACGAGGAGGCCGACTCCGGTACGGACCTCGTGGTGCTCGGTGACGTCAGCGTGGGCGGGACGACGGCGGCGGCGGTGCTGATCGCCGCGCTGTGCGGGACGGACGCGTCGGTGGTGACCGGCCGCGGCGGCGAGGCGATCGACGACCTGGCCTGGATGCGCAAGTGCGCCGCGATCCGGGACGCGCTGCGCCGGGCGCGGCCGGTGCTCGGGGACCAGCTGGCGCTGCTCGGGACGGTCGGCGGGGCCGATCTGGCGGCGATGACCGGCTTCCTGCTCCAGTGCGCGGTGCGCAAGCTGCCGGTGATCCTGGACGGCGTGGTCTCGGCGGCGTGCGCGCTGGTGGCGCAGCGGGTGGCCTTCCGGGCGCCGGACTGGTGGCTGGCCGGGCACGTCAGCGGGGAGCCGGGACAGGCCAAGGCGCTGGACCGGATGGCGCTGGAGCCGCTGCTCGACCACGCCGTACGGGTCGGGGAGGGCGCGGGCGCGCTGCTGGCGCTCCCGCTGGTGCGGGCCGCCGCGGACCTGGCGGCCGAGCTGCCCGAGACGGCGCCCGCCGCCGACGACGAGACCGACGCCGCCGCCGGGACCGTCGCGGCCGCCGCCGCTCCGGAGGACGAGCCCACGGACTACTCCGGCCTGGACTGACGCGCCGGGCGCGGGAGCGGGACACGGCTCGGGGTGCGGGACACGGCGCGGTGCGGTGCGACGCGCGTCCGTACCGTGCCGCACTGCCATGCATATGATCCGTATTCATGGGAGATGCCCGAATCGAGCCCGTCCGTTCCGCCAGTCAGGGCAGCCCCGGCGGGTGGGGAGGGCGGGGTGGTCCGGACGGCCGGGGCGGCGCGACCTCGCGGCGGGCCGCCGCGTGGGCCGTCTGGTATCTGCGGGCGGTCGCGTTCGTCGACTTCCTCAGCGCGGTGTGGGTCTCCCTGGGCCAGGACGTACGGCGGCACAACCAGGAGAACCTGTTCACCCCGTACCTGCTCACCGCCGGCTTCGCCTCCGGGGTGTTCGCCGCCTTCCTGGCCGTCACCATGCGGCGGCGCAAGCGGGCCGCCTGGATCCTGAACCTCGGTCTGAGCGCGCCGTTCCTCGGGCTGTTCGCCGTCGCGATGACGCTGCCGGAGATCCGCGGCTCCGCGCAGAACTGGGTCTCGCTGGTCCTCACCGCCGCCTTCGTGGCCGCCCTGCTGCTCGGGCGGCGCGAGTTCTACGCCAAGGGCGACCGCGCCAACCCGAAGCTCGCCGCCCTCGTCGCGACGGCCGGGCTGCTGACCGCCTCGCTGCTGGCCACCCTGCTGGTGACGGTCACCAACCAGGCGCCGGACGCGGCCCGTTCGACCTGGCCCGAGCGCTGGCACTACGGCACGCTGCGGCTGGTCTCGGTGGCCGCGCCGGAGGCCAGGTTCCCCGGGATCGCCACCCCGCCCTGGGCGGACGTCTCCGTCAACGTGCTGTCCACGGCGCTGGTCCTCGCCGTCCTGTACGCCGCCTTCCGCTCCCGGCGCGCCGTCGACCCGCTCACCGAGGACGACGAGAAGCGGCTGCGCGAGCTGCTGGACCGGCACGGCGAGCGGGACTCGCTCGGCTACTTCGCGCTGCGCCGCGAGAAGAGCGTCGTGTGGTCGCCGACCGGGAAGGCGGCCGTCGCCTACCGGGTGGTGGGCGGGGTGTCGCTGGCCTCCGGGGATCCGCTGGGCGACCCGGAGGCGTGGCCCGGCGCCATCGGGCCGTGGCTGGCCGAGGCCAGGGCGCACGGCTGGATCCCGGCCGTGATGGGCGCGGGCGAGGAGGCGGGCACGGTGTACGCGCGCCACGGCCTGGACGCCCTGGAACTGGGCGACGAGGCGGTGGTGGAGGTCGCCGACTTCACCCTGGAGGGCCGGGCCATGCGCACCGTGCGGCAGGCCCACAACCGGGTGCGGCGGGCCGGGTACACCGTGCGCGTACGGCGGCACGAGGACATCCCGGCGGACGAGATGGCGTCGCTGGTGCGGCGGGCGGACGACTGGCGGGACGGGCCCACCGAACGCGGCTTCAGCATGGCGCTGGGCCGGCTCGGCGACCCGGCCGACGGCCGCTGCGTGATGCTGGAGTGCCACGACGCGCACGGCGCTCTGCGCGCCCTGCTCTCCTTCGTGCCCTGGGGGCCGCACGGGCTGTCCCTGGACCTGATGCGCCGTGACCGGGACGCCGAGAACGGCCTCATGGAGTTCATGGTCATCGAACTCCTCGGCCGGGCGCGGGAGGTCCACGTCACCCAGGTCTCGCTGAACTTCGCGATGTTCCGCTCGGTCTTCGAACGCGGGGCGCGGCTCGGGGCCGGTCCGGTGCTGCGCGTGTGGCGCTCGCTGCTCGGCTTCTTCTCCCGGTGGTGGCAGATCGAGTCGCTGTACCGCGCCAACGCCAAGTACCGGCCGGTGTGGGAGCCGCGGTTCCTGCTCTTCGAGAAGAGCGCGGACCTGCCGCGCATCGGCCTCGCGGCGGCCCGCGCGGAGGGCTTCCTGACCACCGGTCCGGCGGTGCGCGGACTGCCGGAGTGGCTGCGCCGCCGGGGGCGGCTGGAGACCCGGCGATGAGGGCGGGGACGCCGGGACCAACGGGAGCACCGGAACCGCAGGGGTCGCCGGGGTCGCGGCAGCGGTGCGCCGGGCACGGCGTACGGGCCTGATGGGGCGCGCCGTCCGCCGGGTCGGCGCCGAGTGGGCGCGGGTGTACGGCGCCGTGCGCGGCCCGCTGCTGGGGCGCGGGCCGCGTGCGGTGCCGATGACGCTGGCCGCCGTGTGCCTGACGGCGCTGCTGTACTTCGCGCAGCACCGGCCGTGGGGGGACGCCCTGGTGCGGCGGACCGGTGTCGTACGGGCCGACGACCCGCTGTGGCGGGCCCTGCTGCACACCCCGCTCTCGCTGTGCGTCCCGGCGCCCGACCTGCCGGTGTGGGGTGCGCTGGCGCAGGTCCTGTGTGTGTTCGGCGTCGCCGAGATCTGCCTCGGCCGGCCGCGCACCCTGGCCGTCGCCTACGCCGCCACGCTCACCGGCACGCTGTACGCGCGGCTCGGCCTCGCCCTGGGCCCGCACCACCCGCTGGGTCTGCCGCCCGCCGACGCGCACGTCGTCGACACCGGCCCGTCGGCGGCCGTCGTCGGGCTCGCGGTGTACGTCGGCCTGCGCCACGGGGCGTACCTCACGGCGGGCGCGGTGACCGCGGCCATGGCCGCCGAGGCCGCCCTGAAGGACAACCTCGCGGGAAAGGAGCACCTGGCCGCGATCGCGGGCGCGGCACTGCTGTACGCCGCCCCGGCGGCCCTGCGCCGCACCCCCCGCCGCCCACCGCCTCCCCCGCCGACGACGGCAGCGGCGGCAGCGGCGGCCTGCGGCACCGCTTGCCGCGCGGGGGCGGAGACGGAGGCCGGGCCGGGGACCGGTCCGGGTGGTGTCGCCGGTCGTGGTCCCGGAGGCCGGGTCGGCCGGGGCGGCCGGGGTGGTGGATCCGGTCGAGCGGGCGGGGCGTGCGCCGGGACGGAGCCAGGGTCTGCGGCCGCGGCCGCCGGGCCGGAGCCCGGGACGGCGTCCGGGCGCGGGGCCGCCGTCTGGGTCCGGGCCGGGACAGGCGCGCGGAACACCGCCGGGGCGGGGGGCAGTCCGACGCCCGGAGCGGGCCCGGCGTCCGGCCGCGTCCATGACACCTGACCCGGCGCCGCACCACGCACGGCAGACGCCGGGCTCCGGGTCCCCGGCCAGGAGGACGCGTCCGGGCCGAGCGCCCGAGCCGGACCGGCACCCAAGCCGGGCCGTACCCGCACCCGCACCACGGCAGAGCCAGGCAATCCGGTCCAGGCCGCCTGCCGCGTGCTCGCGCCGGGGTCACGCCCTCAGCCGAACCTCGCCCCGCACCCGGCTCCGGCTCCGCGTCCGGGCCGCAGCTTCCGCCCTGACCGGACCGAGCCGGACCTACCGAACCGAACCGGACCTCAGGACGGCGCCAGGCCCCACCCCGGCCTCCCCTCACACACACCCGGTCCCGGCCCCGCCGCACCGCTCGCGCCGGGTCCGGCACAGGACCGGCCTCAGGTCCGGGCCGTGCCCCCACCCGGATCCCGGCCCTTCCCCCGGCCTCGTTCCTTCCCTCGGCTCCCTCGGTCTCGTCCCTCCCCCGGGTCTGTTCCCGGCTCCGCGTCCCGGACGGGGGCTCCGCCCGGTTCCGGGCCCGGGGCGGGGTCCGTCTCCGGGGTGGGGCGCGGTTCCGTCAAGGGGGGCGGGCCCGCGGTCGGGAGGGCGGGCGGGGCTGTGGTCGGTTTGCCGGCGATCCAGTCCTGGAAGGCGCGGCGGGGTGCCGTCCAGCGGCGGTCGTGGCGGTGGGCGCGGAGGGCGGCGCGGGCGCGGGCGCGCGGGCGGTGGCGGTAGAGGTGCCGGGCCCAGTAGGAGCCGGGCCGGGCCAGCCGGACGGCGCCGACCAGGGCGACGAAGGGCACGATCACGCCGAAGACCGCCAGGCGCAGCTTGCCCTTGCCGAGCGCCACCAGGGAGAGGAGGAAGTTCGCGGCCACGCCCGCGATGACCGTCCCGCGGTCCTGGAGTTCACCGGGGGTGACGTCGTTGACGCCGAACGGGGAGAACCCGGCGAGGACCAGTCCGACCAGGGCCGCGGTGAGGACCACCACCTCGACGCTCTTGCGGCCCTCCTCGGTCCAGTAGACGTCGTCCAGGTGCAGCAGCAGCGCGAACTCGTCCAGGACGAGACCCACGCCCGTACCGAAGATCACCGCGAACACCGAGGCGCCCACGCCGTGCCTGCTGCTGGTGGCAATCGCGCCGAAGCCGCCCAGGACGGCGAGGACGACTCCGGGGACGACATGGTGGATGTGCAGCCCGCCCGCCTTGACGTTCCCGAAGGGGCCCCGGCCGGCCCGGATGAGACGGGTGATGACACGGGTGATCAGGAAGGTGGCGACGAACGCGCCCAGCGCCAGGAGCAGGGGCAGTTTGCCGGGTTCGACGATGTTGCGGTACAGCCAGTGCCCCATGGACAGCAGTCTGCCCCGTCCGCCGGGCGGTCGCCCGCCCACCGGCCCGCCGCGCGCGCCCCTCCCGTAGTCTGCCCGCGTGTCCGACCCCTCGTCCCCGTCGCCCGCTCCGTCCTCCCCTGCCTCTCCCCCACGGGACTCCTCGTGGACGCACGGGCCGCGGTTCGCCTTCGGCACACTGACCGTGCTGCCGGTCCGGGTGCACCGCTGGGACCGGGGGGCGGCGCGCGGGGGGATGCTGTGCGCGCCGGTCGCCGGGCTCGTGGTGGGCGTGGCCGCGGCGGGCGCCGGGCTGCTGCTGCACCTGCTCGGGGCCGCTCCGCTGCTCGCCGCCGTCGCCACCGCCGCCGTGCCCGCCGTCCTGACCCGCGGTCTGCATCTGGACGGGCTCGCGGACACCGCCGACGGGCTGGGCAGCGGCAAGCCCGCCGCGGACGCGCTGCGCATCATGAAGCAGTCGGACATCGGCCCCTTCGGCGTGATCACCCTGCTGTTCGTGCTGCTCGCCCAGGTGGCCGCCCTCACCCAGGCGTACGCCGGCTCATGGGCGCGCGGCGCGCTCGCGGCCGTCGTCTCCGCGGCCGCCGCCCGGCTGGCGCTGACCCTGGCCGCGCGCACCGGGGTGCCCGCCGCCCGGCCCGAGGGGCTGGGCGCGGCCGTCGCCGGGGTGGTGCCGGTGCCCGCCGCGCTGGCCGTGGCGCTCGCCGTCACCCTGGCGGCGGGCGCGGCGGGCGCGGCCCTCGGCACGGGCACCGCCTGGCGCGCGGCCGCCGCGGTACTCGCCGCGCTCGGCGCCGCGGAACTGCTGCTGCGGCACTGCACGCGCCGCTTCGGCGGAGTGACCGGCGACGTCTTCGGCGGCCTCGCCGAGACGGCGGCGACCTGTGCGCTGCTCGTCGTGTCACTGGGCTGAAACGATTCCCGCCGGACCCTTCGGCCGCCCGTCCCCCGCTCGCTAGTCTGAACGGCGGAACAGACAACGGGTGACGGGATCGGGGGACGTCTGTGCCGAAGCTGCGCCGTGTCATGGCCTGGTTGATCGACTTCGCGCTGATGGTCGCGGCGGCCTCCGCGCTCGCCGTGCTCACCTTCCACCGGATCGCCGCCCTGGTCACCGACGTACCCGAGCTGGCCACGCGCGGCGGCCTGGATCTGCTCGGCTCGCGCGGTGACGTCGTCGGCAGCTCCGAGCACCTGGGCCTCTCGCTGTGGAACAAGGCCGTGCTGTACGTGGAGCAGGGCTTCGCGCTGCTGGTGCTCGCCACCTTCCTCTACCAGTGGGCCTGTCTGACGCTGGCCGGGCGCACGGCGGGCAAGGCGCTGCTCGGGCTGAAGGTCGCCCCGCTCTCGACGCTGTCCCGGCGGGGCCGCTCGGCCGCGGTCCGGGCCGCCGTCACCACCGCGGCCGACGTCGCCGTCTACGCGGTGGCCTGCGTGCTGCTGATCGAGGGGCACTTCCTGCTGTCGGTGCTGGTGTGGGCGGTGGCCGTGCTGCTCTTCCTGGTCAACGCGCTGCCGGTGCTGTTCCCCGGCCGGCGCTCGCTCGCCGACCGGCTGGCGCGGACGTCGGTCACCGGGCTGTGGCTGGGCGCCGCCCCCGGCGCGCCGCTCCGCACCGCCCCGGACCTCACCGCCCCGGACGCACTGCCGGGTCCGGCGTTCCCGCCGCCCGCCGCGCCGGGGTTCCCGCCGCCCGGCGGCGGCCCGGGATTCCCTCCCCCGCCCGGCCCGGGGTTCCCCCCGTCGGGTACGGGGTTCAGCACGCCCGGCGCCACGCCCCCAGCACGTACTTCTTGAGCAGGGAGCTCAGTTCCAGCTCGCGGGACCGCAAGCAGAAGCGGCCGGTGGGCAGTTCGTACTCGGTGTGGCGGAGCTGGTCGGCGGCGGTGAGCGGGAATCCGGTGCGGCGGATGTCGAACCAGCGCTCGCCCTTCCAGCCGTTGCCCTCGCCGAGCACCGAGGCGGGGAAGCGTCCGGCGTCGGGCCGGAAGTCCTCCCAGGCGCCGGTGGAGACGTAACAGATGACCTCGCGGTCCGCCGGGGACGCGGTGGCCTTCCCCGCACGCGCCTTGCCCTCACCGCCGCTCCCGCCGGACCGGGCGGGTGGTGGGGTGATCCGTGGGGGTGTGCACCATTCGATCGTCGCCGATGCCCCACCGCACCCCGCCGCCAGGGCAGTTGGCTTCCCGGCGGCGTCCCGCGCACGCATGGTGCGGCGGTGCGCGGGGCATCCGGTGACGGCCGTGCCGCCGCCGGGTGAAGACCACGCGACGGATCGGCGTGCGGACGCGCGTAGGCTCGTGCCGGGTGATTGCCTGCCCGGGTGCAGACCGCACCGCAGATGGAGTCGGGTCCGACAGGGCCTGAGGTCGGTCGTCGGGCCCGGTCGACCCACCCGTATTCGGCCAACCACCTTTCACAGGGAAGCGAGAAATCACCACCGTGACTGCTCTCACTCTCAGCACCGCCGCGGCGCCCGGCCTGCGCGCCGACGCGATCGTCGTCGGTGTCGCCAAGGGCACATCCAGGTCCGGGACCCTGGTCCTCGCACCGGGCGCCGAGGCCGTCGACGCGGCCTACGACGGCAAGCTCGCCGCCGTCCTGGAGACCCTCGGCGCCTCCGGGGCCGAGGGCGAGGTCACGAAGCTGCCCGCGCCGTCCGGCTTCAAGGCCCCGCTCGTCCTCGCGGTGGGCCTGGGCGCCGAGCCCGAGAAGGACGCCGGGTTCGACGCCGAGGCGCTGCGCCGGGCCGCCGGTGTGGCCGCCCGCGCCCTCACCGGTGCGAAGAAGGCCGCGTTCGCGCTGCCGCTCGCGGACGCCGCCGACGCCGGCGCGGTCGCCGAGGGCGCGCTGCTGGGCGCGTACTCCTTCGACACGTACAAGGAGGAGGGCAAGGACGCCAAGCGCCGTGGCGGCAAGGCGCCGCTGGCCGACGCCGTGCTGCTCGGCGGCAAGTCCCGCGACAAGGCGTTCAAGGCGGCGATCGAGCGCGCCACCGCCCTCGCCGAGGAGCTGAACCGCGCCCGCGACCTCATCAACACCCCGCCCAACGACCTGAACCCGGCCTCGTTCGCCGCCATCGCGCAGGACGCGGCCAAGGCGCACGGCCTGAAGATCCAGGTGCTGGACGAGAAGGCGCTCGCCAAGGGCGGCTACGGCGGCATCCTGGGCGTCGGCGCCGGTTCGGCGGCCGGGCCGCGCCTGGTCAAGCTGTCGTACACCAGCTCGAAGGCGAAGAAGCACCTGGCGCTCGTCGGCAAGGGCATCACCTACGACTCGGGCGGCATCTCGCTCAAGCCGGCCGGTCACAACGAGACGATGAAGTGCGACATGGCCGGTGCCGCCGCGGTCTTCGCCGCCGTCGTCGCCGCCGCCCGGCTGGGCCTGGAGGTCAACGTGACCGGCTGGCTGGCGCTGGCCGAGAACATGCCCTCCGGTTCCGCCACCCGCCCCGGTGACGTGCTGCGCATGTTCAGCGGCAAGACGGTGGAGGTGCTCAACACCGACGCCGAGGGCCGGCTGGTGCTCGCGGACGCGCTGTGGGCCGCCTCGCAGGAGAAGCCGGACGCCATCGTGGACGTCGCGACGCTGACCGGCGCGATGGTGCTGGCGCTCGGCAACCGCACCTTCGGGATCATGGCGAACGACGACGCGTTCCGCTCCGCGATCCACGAGGCCGCCGAGGAGGTCGGCGAGGAGGCGTGGCCGATGCCGCTGCCCGAGCACCTGCGCAAGGGCATGGACTCCCCGACCGCCGACATCGCCAACATGGGCGAGCGGATGGGCGGCGGCCTGGTCGCCGGTCTGTTCCTGCGCGAGTTCATCGGCGAGGGCATCACCTGGGCGCACCTGGACATCGCCGGTCCGGCCTTCAACGAGCAGGGCCCCTTCGGCTACACCCCCAAGGGCGGCACGGGCAGCGCGGTGCGCACCCTGGTCCGGCTGGCCGAGCTGACGGCCGCGGGCGACCTGGGCTGAGGCCCGCTCCCGCACCGCGGCGGCCCCGGGTGCCCGGCGCACCCGGGGCCGCCGCGTCCGGCGCACGGCGCGCCCCCGCGTCCCGGTGCGTGCGGCGGGTGGTATGTCTCACACCCCGGCCCCGCGTCTCGTTCACCCCCGACAAGTGCGAAGATGGGCGTCGGCAGGACAGGGCCCCCACCCAAAGGGCCGAAGAACGAGCGGCCGGACACAAGCCGCCCGCCGGTCACCGACGACCGGCACGGCGCACATGCATGGAGGACGTGACGTGGCGAACGACGCCAGCACCGTTTTCGACCTAGTGATCCTCGGCGGTGGCAGCGGCGGTTACGCCGCGGCCCTGCGCGGGGCGCAGCTGGGCCTGGACGTCGCCCTGATCGAGAAGGACAAGGTCGGCGGTACCTGCCTGCACAAGGGGTGCATCCCCACCAAGGCCCTGCTGCACGCGGGCGAGATCGCCGACCAGGCCCGCGAGAGCGAGCAGTTCGGTGTCAAGGCCACCTTCGAGGGCATCGACGTCCCGGCCGTCCAGAAGTACAAGGACGAGGTCATCTCGGGCCTGTACAAGGGGCTCCAGGGGCTCATCGCCTCCCGCAAGGTGACGTACATCGAGGGTGAGGGCCGGCTGTCCTCCCCGACCTCCGTCGATGTCAACGGCCAGCGGATCCAGGGCCGCCACGTCCTCCTGGCGACCGGTTCCGTGCCGAAGTCCCTGCCCGGCCTGACCATCGACGGCAACCGCGTCATCTCCTCCGACCACGCCCTCGTGCTGGACCGGGTGCCGAAGTCCGCGATCATCCTCGGCGGCGGTGTCATCGGCGTCGAGTTCGCCTCCGCGTGGAAGTCCTTCGGCACCGACGTCACCATCGTCGAGGGGCTCAAGCACCTCGTCCCGGTCGAGGACGAGAACAGCTCCAAGCTGCTGGAGCGCGCCTTCCGCAAGCGGGGCATCAAGTTCAACCTGGGCACCTTCTTCGAGAAGGCGGAGTACACCCAGGACGGCGTCAAGGTCACCCTCGCCGACGGCAAGGAGTTCGAGGCCGAGGTCCTGCTCGTCGCCATCGGCCGCGGCCCGGTCTCCCAGGGCCTGGGCTACGAGGAGGCCGGGGTCGCCATGGACCGCGGCTACGTCCTGGTCGACGAGTACATGCGCACCAACGTCCCGACCGTCTCGGCCGTCGGCGACCTGGTCCCCACCCTCCAGCTCGCGCACGTCGGCTTCGCCGAGGGCATCCTGGTGGCGGAGCGTCTGGCCGGTCTGAAGACCGTCCCGATCGACTACGACGGTGTCCCCCGGGTCACGTACTGCCACCCGGAGGTCGCCTCCGTCGGCATCACCGAGGCCAAGGCCAAGGAGATCCACGGCGCGGACAAGGTCGTCGCCCTGAAGTACAACCTGGCGGGCAACGGAAAGAGCAAGATCCTCAAGACCGCGGGCGAGATCAAGCTCGTCCAGGTCAAGGACGGTGCCGTGGTCGGCGTCCACATGGTCGGCGACCGCATGGGCGAGCAGGTCGGCGAAGCGCAGCTGATCTACAACTGGGAGGCGCTGCCGGCCGAGGTCGCGCAGCTCATCCACGCCCACCCGACGCAGAACGAGGCGCTCGGCGAGGCCCACCTGGCCCTGGCCGGCAAGCCCCTCCACTCCCACGACTGAGCCTTCGGTCAACGGGCGCGACGACACAGACTTCCGTACTTCGTAAGGAGCAACCGAAACCATGGCGGTTTCCGTAACCCTGCCGGCGCTCGGCGAGAGCGTCACCGAGGGCACTGTCACCCGCTGGCTGAAGGCCGAGGGCGAGCGCGTCGAGGCCGACGAGCCGCTGCTCGAGGTCTCGACCGACAAGGTCGACACCGAGATCCCCTCGCCGGCCGCCGGTGTGCTGGCCTCCATCAAGGTCGCCGAGGACGAGACGGTGGAGGTCGGCGCCGAGCTGGCCGTCATCGACGACGGCTCGGGCGCCCCCGCCGCTGCCGAGGCGCCCGCCGCCGAGGCCGCTCCCGCCCCGGCCGCCGAGCCCGCCCCGGCCCCCGCCGCCGAGGCTCCCGCCGCCCCGGCCCCGGCCCCTGTCGCGGAGGCGCCCGCCGCCCCCGCCGGTGGCGCCGAGGGCACGGACGTGGTCCTGCCCGCGCTCGGTGAGTCCGTCACCGAGGGCACCGTCACCCGCTGGCTGAAGTCGGTCGGCGACTCCGTCGAGGCCGACGAGCCGCTGCTCGAGGTCTCCACGGACAAGGTCGACACCGAGATCCCGGCGCCCACCTCCGGTGTGCTCCTGGAGATCGTGGTCGGCGAGGACGAGACCGCCGAGGTCGGCGCCAAGCTCGCCGTCATCGGTGCCCCGGGTGCCGCTCCCGCGGCCGCCCCGGCTCCGGCCGCCCCCGCCCCGGCCCCCGCGGCCCCGGCCCCGGCTCCGGAACCGGCCGCCCCGCAGGCTCCCGCGGCCCCCGCTCCCGCCCCGGCCCCGCAGGCTCCCGCCGCTCCGGCCCCGGCCCCGCAGGCCCCGGCCGCCCCGGCTCCGGCGCCCGCCCCGGCCCCGGCCGCCGCTCCGGCCGCCCCCGCCCCGGCCGCCCAGGCGACCGACGACGGTGCCTACGTGACCCCGCTGGTGCGCAAGCTCGCCGCCGAGAACGGCGTCGACCTGGGCGCCGTCAAGGGCACCGGCGTCGGCGGACGCATCCGCAAGCAGGACGTGCTCTCCGCCGCCGAGGCCGCGAAGACCCCGGCCGCCGCCCCGGCCCCCGCCGCCGCTGCCGCGCCCGCCGCGAAGAAGGCCCCCGCCCTGGAGGCCTCCCCGCTGCGCGGCCAGACCGTGAAGATGCCGCGGATCCGCAAGGTCATCGGCGACAACATGGTCAAGGCCCTGCACGAGCAGGCGCAGCTGTCCTCGGTGGTCGAGGTCGACGTGACCCGGCTGATGCGGCTGCGCGCCCAGGCGAAGGACTCCTTCGCGGCGCGCGAGGGCGTCAAGCTCTCCCCGATGCCGTTCTTCGTCAAGGCCGCCGCGCAGGCGCTGAAGGCCCACCCGGCCATCAACGCCAAGATCAACGAGGCCGAGGGGACCATCACCTACTTCGACACCGAGAACGTCGGTATCGCGGTGGACTCCGAGAAGGGCCTGATGACCCCGGTCATCAAGCACGCCGGTGACCTCAACATCGCCGGTATCGCCAAGGCCACGGCCGAGCTGGCGGGCAAGGTGCGGGCCAGCAAGATCACGCCGGACGAGCTGTCCGGTGCGACCTTCACCATCTCCAACACCGGTTCGCGCGGCGCGCTCTTCGACACGATCATCGTGCCGCCGGGCCAGGTCGCGATCCTCGGCATCGGTGCCACGGTCAAGCGTCCGGCCGTCATCGAGACCGAGGAGGGCACGGTCATCGGCGTCCGCGACATGACCTACCTGACCCTCTCCTACGACCACCGCCTGGTGGACGGCGCCGACGCGGCCCGTTACCTGACGGCGGTCAAGGCGATCCTGGAGGCGGGCGAGTTCGAGGTCGAGCTGGGCCTCTGACCTGTCCGCTCCCCGCAGGGAGCTGGTGCGGCGCCCCCGTCCGGAGCACTCCGGGCGGGGGCGCCGCCGTTTGCCGTTTCTTGGCCATCACGGCGTGTAAGCCTCGTCTCACCTGCGTGAAAGCGCCCGTATGCGCCCTTCCGCCGTGCGCGGACCGCCGTATTGTCTAAGCGTCAATGCCCCCGGGGGCCGTCTTCGGTCCCGTTCTAAGGAGCCTCCATGACCGCGCCCGTCGTCCACTCGCTGCGCGAGCAGATCCGCGAGCACATCGTGGAGGGGATCGTCAGCGGGCGCTGGAAGCCGGGCGAGCGGATCGTGGAGCGGCGGATCGCGACCGAGCTGGAGGTCAGCCAGACGCCGGTGCGGGAGGCGCTGCGCGAGCTGGAGTCGCTGCGGCTGATCGAGTCGGCGCCCAACAAGGGCGTCCGGGTGCGCAATCTGACCGCCGCCGACCTGGAGGAGAGCTACCCGGTCCGGGCCGGTCTGGAGGCCATAGCGGCGGAGCTGGCCGCCGGACGGCTCGCGGAGGACTGCTCGGCCCTGGAGCCGCACGTGTCCGCGCTCTACGAGGCCGACCGGCGCGCCGACGGGACGGCGCAGGTGCGGCACACCGTGGGCTTCCACCGGGAGCTGGTGCGCGCGGCCGGGAACTCGGTGCTGCTGCACACCTGGGAGGGGCTGGGCATCGAGGTGTTCACGGCGCTGTCGATCCGCTGGCTCGGCACGGTGCAGCAGTCGTACGCGGAGGAGCACGAGGAGCTGGTGCAGGCGTTCCGGCGGCGTGATCCGCGGATCGCGGAACTGGTCAAGGCGCATGTCCTCGGGTGCGCTCCGCGCCCCTGACGCCAGTCGAGCACTTCCCCGCTCACCTGCGGAAACAGTTCGAAAATGCGGCACGGCGTGCCTGTCCGAAAGGCACCGGGTGCCGACTTTCTCGGAATCGAGAGGTTTTCCCCCTCAACCCTTTGATCGATCATCGATCAGGGGGTTACAGTCGGCGACGGGCTCTGACCAGGGCCCTCCGCCCTGTCCTGCCAAAGACCTAGGGCACCCCCGAACCCTTACCAGATGAGGGAACCCCCTTCGACTGAGGAAGGCGGCGACATGACCGACCCCAACGCCATCCAGCCGAGCGAGCTCGACCAGCTCCCGGACCGCGACCCCGAGGAGACCGCCGAGTGGCGGGCCTCCCTGGACGCCGTCGCCCAGGCGGCCGGGCCGCACCGTGCGGCGTACCTGATGCGCCGCACGCTGGAGCGCGCGGAGGGCACTGGTGTCGCCCTGCCCAAGCTGCTGGAGACGGACTACGTCAACTCCATCCCGACCGCCGCGGAGCCGGCCGTCCCCGGTGACGAGGCCCTGGAGGCCCGTATCACCGCGTGGAACCGGTGGAACGCGGCGGCGATGGTGACCCGTGGCTCCAAGTACGGCGTCGGCGGCCACATCGCCACCTTCGCCTCGGCGGCCTGGCTGTACGAGACCGGCTTCAACCACTTCTTCCACGGCAAGGAGGGCGACGGCTCCGGCGACCAGCTGTACATCCAGGGCCACGCCTCCCCGGGCATCTACGCCCGCGCCTTCCTCGACGGCCGGCTCACCGAGCAGCACCTGGACAACTTCCGCCAGGAGGCCGGCGGCAACGGCCTGCCGTCCTACCCGCACCCGCGGCGCCTGCCCTGGCTGTGGGAGTTCCCGACCGTCTCCATGGGCCTCGGCCCGCTGTCGGCGATCTACCAGGCGCGCTTCAACCGGTACCTCACCAACCGCGGCATCAAGGACGTCTCGTCCTCGCACGTGTGGGCGTTCCTCGGCGACGGCGAGATGGACGAGCCGGAGTCGACGGCGGCTCTCGCGCTCGCCTCCCGCGAGGGTCTGGACAACCTGACCTTCGTCATCAACTGCAACCTCCAGCGCCTGGACGGCCCGGTCCGCGCCAACTTCAAGATCGTGCAGGAGCTGGAGGCCCAGTTCCGCGGCGCCGGCTGGAACGTGGTCAAGTCGCTGTGGGGCACCGCCTGGGACGAGCTGTTCCAGCTCGACACCACGGGCGCGCTGCTGCGCCGGCTGCGCCAGGTGCCGGACGCCCAGGTCCAGACGTACCAGACCCGGGACGCCGCCTACATCCGCCAGGACTTCTTCGGTGCCGACCCGGCGCTGGCCGAGATGGCGAAGCTGCTCAGCGACGACAAGATCGTCGAGTGCTTCCACTTCTCCCGCGGCGGCCACGAGGCCCGCAAGGTCTACGCCGCGTACAAGGCGGCCCTGGAGCACAAGGGCGCCCCGACGGTGATCCTGGCCCAGACGGTCAAGGGCCACACCCTCGGCGACGGCTTCGCCTCGAAGAACGCCAACCACCAGATGAAGAAGCTGACGGTGGACGAGTTCAAGGCGATGCGTGACCGCCTCGACCTGCCGATCAAGGACAGCGACTTCGTCGACGGCCAGGTGCCCTACGGCCGCCCCGGCGCCGACTCCCCCGAGGTGCGCTACCTCCAGGAGCGCCGCGCGGCCCTCGGCGGCCCGGCCCCGGCCCGCCGCGTGCACCCGCTCGCGCCGCTGCCCGCCCCCGCCGACAAGGCGTTCGCCGCCTTCGACAAGGGCTCCGGCACCCAGAACGTGGCCACCACCATGGCCTTCGTCCGCCTGGTCAAGGACCTGGTCCGCGACAAGGAGACGGGCAGGCGCTGGGTGCCGATCGTCCCCGACGAGGCGCGCACCTTCGGCATGGAGAGCCTCTTCCCGTCGCTCGGGATCTACTCCCCCAAGGGCCAGACGTACGAGCCGGTCGACCGCGACCAGCTGATGTACTACAAGGAGGCCAAGAACGGCCAGATCCTCAACGAGGGGATCACCGAGGCCGGTTCGATGGCCGACTTCATCGCCGCTTCGTCGTCGTACGCGACGCACGGCGAGGCGATGATCCCGTTCTACATCTTCTACTCGATGTTCGGCTGGCAGCGCACCGCCGACCAGATGTGGCAGCTCGGCGACCAGCTCGGCCGCGGCTTCCTCGTCGGCGCGACGGCCGGCCGCACCACGCTGACGGGCGAGGGCCTCCAGCACGCCGACGGCCACTCCCCGGTCATCGCCGCGACCAACCCGGCGGCGCTCTCCTACGACCCGGCGTTCGCGTACGAGATCGCGGTCGTCGTCAAGGAGGGCCTGCGCCGGATGTACGGCGAGGCGGCCGAGGGCGAGGACCAGAACGTCTTCTACTACCTCACCGTCTACAACGAGCCGCTGCCGCAGCCGGCCAAGCCGTCCGGTCTCGGTATCGACGAGGGCATCGTCAAGGGCCTGTACCGCTTCAACACGGCGGAGTCGGCCGGTCTGTCCGCCCCGGTGAACGCCCCGCGGATCCAGCTGCTCGGCTCGGGCACCGCGATCCACTGGGCGCTGACCGCGCAGCGGCTGCTGGCCGAGGAGTGGGGCGTGGCCGCCGACGTGTGGTCCGCGACCTCCTGGACCGAGCTGCGCCGGGACGCTCTGGAGGCCGACGCGGCGCTGCTGCGCGGCGAGGAGCGGGTGCCGTACGTACGGCAGGCGCTCCAGGGCGCCGAGGGCCCGGTGCTGGCCGTGTCCGACTACATGCGCCAGGTCCCGGACCAGATCGCGCAGTGGGTCGAGCAGGACTGGTCCTCGCTGGGCGCCGACGGCTTCGGCCTGTCGGACACCCGTGACGCGGCCCGCCGCCACTTCGGTGTGGACGCCGAGTCGATCGTCGTCGCGGCGCTGGCCCAGCTGGCCCGGCGCGGCGAGGTGAAGGCCTCGGCGGTCAAGGAGGCCCGCGAGAAGTACGGCCTGTGAAGTACGGCCTGTGAAGTACGGCCCTGCGAAGTACGGCCTGTAAGGGCCGGGGGACGCGACAGGCGGCGGAGGGGTGCGGCAGCGGCCGTACCCCTCCGCCGCCGTCTTCGTCGTTGTCGGTGGGGCCCGGCATGATGGCCGTATGCGTGCCGCCCGGCTGATCAGGATGGTGCTGCTGCTCCAGGCGCGGCAGCCGATGACCGCCGCCGAGCTGGCCCGGGAGCTGGAGGTGTCGGAGCGGACCGTCACGCGGGACGCGCAGGCGCTGTCGGAGGCGGGGGTGCCGGTCTACGCCGACCGGGGGCGGGCCGGCGGCTACCGGCTGGTGGGCGGCTACCGCACCCGGCTGACCGGCCTGGCGCGCGACGAGGCGGAGGCGCTGTTCCTCAGCGGCGTACCGGACGCGCTGCGCGACATGGGGCTGGCGGACGCCGCCTCGGCCGCCCGGCTGAAGGTGTCGGCCGCGCTGCTCCCCTCGGTGCGCGACGCCCCGCGCACGGCGGCGCAGCGCTTCCATCTGGACGCCCCGGCCTGGTTCCGCGAGCCCGAGGTGCCCGAGCTGCTGCCCGCCGTCGCCGAAGCGGTCCGGGCCGACCGGGTCGTGACGGTGCGGTACCGGCGCGGGGCGGGCGAGGACGGCGGCGGGGCCGAGGTGACGCGGGAGCTGGAGCCGTACGGGCTCGTGCTGAAGGCGGGGGTCTGGTACCTGTGCGCGCGGGTCGCAGAGGCCCGTGCGGCGGGCGGGGAGCCGTCTTCCGCTCCCCCGGCCGCTCCCCCGGGGTTCCGCGTCTACCGGGTGGACCGCTTCACGGCGGTGGAGGCTCGGGAGGGGGACGGAGCGGGTGCGGACGGAGCGGGGTTCGCGCGGGACGAGAGCTTCGACCTGCCCGCGTTCTGGGCGGAGCGCGCCGAGCAGTTCGCCCGCTCGATCCTGCGCGCCGAGGCCGTCGTACGGCTGTCCGAGGAGGGTGCGCGGCGGCTGGCGCACGTCGTCGATCCGGTGGCCGCGCGCGCGGCGCTGGCCGGTGCCCCTCCCGCCGACGCGCGCGGGCGGCGCACGGTGACCCTGCCGGTGGAGTCCGAGGAGGTCGCCCACGTCCAGCTCACGGCACTCGGCCCCGAGGCGGAGGTGCTGGCCCCGCCGTCCCTGCGCGCCCGCCTCGCCCGCGACGCCCGGCGCCTGGCCCGGCTGTACGAGCCAATGGACGGGGACGAGGACGAGCCCATGGACGGGGACTGACCCGTGGACGGGGACGCGGCGGCGGACGCCCTTCCGCGGGCTCCACGTGCGGCGCGCGGGGGCAGGGCCGATGCTGGACACCGTGATGGACGAGACGGAGTTCTGGGAGCTGATCGACGCGACGCGCGGGGCCGCCGAGGGTGATCCCGAGGAGCAGGCGGACCTGCTCGTGGAGCGGCTGCTCGCGTTCGACCCCGAGCGGGTCCTGGACTTCGCCCGGCACTTCGAGTCCCGCTACCACCGTGCCTACCGCTGGGACCTGTGGGGCGCCGCGTGGGTGCTGCTGGACGGGGCCAGCGACGACGCCTTCGACTTCTTCCGGTGCTGGCTGATCGGCCAGGGGCGGGAGGTGTTCGAGGGCGCGCTGCACGACCCGGACGCGCTGGCCGGGCTGCTCGGCGACTTCGACGAGGAGATCGACGGCGACGCCGAGGAGCTGGGGTACGCGGCCGACGAGGCCTACGAGCAGCTCACCGGCACGGTCGCCCCCGACCTGGGCATCCCGCCCGCCCCGGCGGAACCGGAGGGCACCCCGGTCGCGTTCGAGGACGACGACGAGCTGGCCCGGCGCTATCCGCGGCTGTGGGAACGCTTCCGGGACTGACGGGCGCGCGGGACCGATGGCGCGCGGGCGGGCGGTTCCGGGGGCCGGGCGTACCGGGCCACGTGATCCCTGCCGAGCGGCTGCTGGGCCCGTGGGTCAGATACGGCCCTGGAGGCGCGCCGCCGTCTGCCGGATGGCGGGGAGGCGGACGGTGAGGGCGGCGCCCGGACAGTTGGTGCGGAAGCCGTCGGTGTGACCGGCCAGGGCCGGGAGCAGCGCGGTGGTGCCCGCGGTGTAGCGGGCGAGCCGGTTGCTGGAGACCAGGGCGACGCTGCCGCGCGGATCGACGCCCGCGAGGCCCAGTTTCCAGGCGGCCAGCGCGGCGATCGCGTCGGTCATGGCGCGCGGCACGGGCGTCCCCGCGGTGAACGTGCCGATGGCCGCGATGCCCGCCGTGCGGTGGTTGAAGCCCTGGGTGTGGGCGCCGGTGACCGCCCGGTCGACGCCCCCGGCGCGGCCCTCGTAGATCGTGCCGCAGCGGTCGACGAGGAAGTTGTAGCCGATGTCGTCCCAGCGGCGGGCACCGGTCTGGCCGGCGTAGAGGTGGCGGATGATCTGCGGGGCCTCGGCGCAGGCGTAGCCGTTGGGCGAGTCGGTGTGGTGGACGAAGACGGCGACGACCTTGTCGTCGTAGCGCGGGGGCGGCTGCACGCGCCGCGCGGTGGCGTCCAGCCAGGCCGAGCGGGGCACGATGCGCGGCCGGGGCGCTCCGTGCGCGACGGCGGAACCGGCCGGCGCCGCCTGCTCGGGCCGGGCGCCGGGCTCCTGCGCGTGCGCTCCGGCGTGCGCCCGTCCGGTCACGGTGCGGCCGACGCCCTCGGCGCCCAGCAGCAGCGCGCCGACGGCCGCGGCGGCGGGCAGGAGGCACAGCAGCGCGACGAGGGCGCGGCGCAGGCGCCGGGTACGACGGCGCACGGCCGTCAGCCGCCACGCCCCGTCCGGGCCGCCGCCGTTCCACCGGTTCCGGTTCCGGTCCCGTCCGCTCCACCGGCTCCGGGGCCCTCGCCACCGTCCGGCACTCCACCGCCACGGTCTTCGGGCCCGCTCGGGCGGCCCGGGATCTCCCACTCCACGCATGGCTTCACGATCACCCCCATCCGCGCCGTCCGCGATGTGTGCTGTGCCACCTGGTGGAACCATCGTCCTGGTCCGGGGCGTTTCTCCGGGTACACGTACACACGGCCGGTTCCCGGACCCCTGTGCGTGACCGGTCACGCCGCTCACCGGGTCCGTCCCGGGGCGTGTCCGGGTCCGAGAGAAAGGCGGCCTGCGTGGATCTGCTCGACCTCGTGCTGCTGCTGGTCGTCGTGCTGTACGCGGCGTCCGGCTACCGGCGCGGTCTGGTGGCCGGCTGTGTCTCGCTGGCCGGTTTCGTGGGCGGCGCGGCCGTCGGCGTCTGGGTGCTGCCGTGGGTGATGGACCTGGTCACGCGCGGGAGTACGGCGGCGACGGTGACCGCCGTGGTCACGGTCCTGGTGCCCGCGGTCGCCGGGCACGAACTGGCGGGGCGCCTCGCGCTGCGGCTGCGGAGCCGCCTGGAGGGCGCCGGCGGCGGCTCGCTGCGGGCGGCCGACGGGATCGGCGGGGCCGCCGCCAACGCGGTGGCGGTGCTGATCGTGGCCTGGGTGGCGGCGAGCGTCCTGGGCGCCTCGTCCTCCCCCGTGGTGACGACGGCGATACGGGATTCGAAGCTGCTGGGCGCCGTGCAGGACGCGATGCCGGACACCACCCCGGCCTGGTTCTCGCGGGCCACCTCCGCGCTGACCGAGGCGGGTTTCCCGCAGGTGTTCAACCCGTTCGAGAACGAACCGGCGGCCGGTGTCGCCCGGCCCTCCGGGGACAGCGTCACGGCGAGCGCGACGAACGCCGCCCGGCTCAGCACGGTGAAGATCGAGGGCTCGTCGGGCGACCAGGGCCGCGAGGGCAGCGGTTTCGTGTTCGCGCGCCAGCGCGTGATGACCAACGCGCACGTGGTGGCGGGCATCGACGCCCCGTACGTGCAGATCGGCGGCGTCGGGCACACGTACGCCGCGCGGGTGGTCCTGTTCGACCCGGACCGGGACGTGGCCGTGCTCTACGTCCCCGGGCTGCGCGCCCCCGTGCTGCGGTTCGACGACACCGCGGGGCGCGGCGACGCGGCCGTGGTCGCGGGCTATCCGCAGGACGGCGGCCTCGACCTCCAGGCGGCGACGGTGGCGAACCGGATCCGGGCCACCGGCCGGAACATCTACAACAGCGCCACCGTCACCCGGGAGATCTACTCGATCCGCTCCACGGTCCGGCCGGGCAACTCCGGCGGCCCGCTGCTGACCACGGACGGCCGGGTCTACGGCGTGGTGTTCGCCCGTTCCACCTCGGACGCCGAGACGGGGTACGCGCTGACCGCCGCCGAGGTCGCGGCGGACGCGCGGCGGGCGGCGGCCGCCACGGCGGCGGTGGACACGGGCCGACTCGTCGCCGCCTGAGGCAGCGGGCCGCGTGCGGCTCAGACCAGCGGACGGCCCATCAGGACGTCGTCGACATAGGCACCGTCCAGGAAGAACTCCCCGGGCTGGACGCCCTCCACGACGAAGCCCTCGGACTCGTAGAGCCTGCGGGCGGGGGTGTTGGGGCCCAGCACGCGCAGGGTGATGCGGCGGGCGCCGAGGCGGCGGGCCTCCTCGACGGCGGCGCGCACCAGGGCGCGGCCCGTTCCGGCGCCGCGGGCCTCCTCGGCGACGGCGAGGCCGCGTATCTGCTGGACGTGCGTGTTGGCGGCCAGTTCGGTGGGGTGGCCGAGGCGGACGTAGCCGACCGGGCGGCCGTCGAGTTCGGCGACCAGATGGTGGTCCGGTCCGGTGCGTTCGGTGAAGAACGGCGGGTACGGCTCCTCGGGGCGCGGCTGCACCGAGTGCAGCGGGGACCAGGTGGCCCCGTCGAGCCGGGCCAGGGCCTCTTCGTCCGCCGCTCGGGCCCGGCGGATGCGCGGGGCGGCCGGGGGCGTGTGGGCGGCACCGCCGGATATGGGGGCGCTGTCGGTGCTGTCGGTGCTGCTGTCTGTGCTGTCGGGCATGGGGGCACTGTAGGTGCGGCCAGGGTGGCTGTCCCGGGGATTTCCGTGGCGGGGCGCGGGGGTGGGAGGGGCATGCCGGGGCAGGATGGGGCGCATGGAACGTTCACGCATCGCGGTGGCCGGCGCGTCCGGTCTGATCGGCAGCGCGCTGGTGCGGTCCCTGGCCGCCGACGGGCACGAGGTGGTGCGCCTGGTGCGGCGGCCGGTGCGCGGCGCGGACGAGGTCCGCTGGGACCCGGAGCGGCAGTACGTGGACACAGCGGGGCTCATCGGCTGTGACGCGGTGGTCGATCTGGCGGGCGCGGGGGTCGGCGACCACCGCTGGACGGACGCGTACAAGCGGACGCTGCGCGACAGCCGCGTGCTCGGCACGGCGGCGCTGGCCGAGGCCGCCGCCGCCCTGGACACCCCGCCGCGGGTCTTCGTCGGCGGCAGCGCGATCGGCTTCTACGGCGACACGGGCGGGACAGCCGTGGACGAGGACGCGCCGCCCGGCGACGGGTTCCTGGCCGCGCTGTGCGTGGAGTGGGAGGAGGCGGCGGCCGCGGCGCAGGAGGCGGGCGTGCGGACGGTGTTCGCGCGCACCGGTCTGGTGGTGGCCCGTGAGGGCGGCGCGTGGGGGCGGCTGTTCCCGCTGTTCAGGGCCGGGCTCGGCGGGCGGCTGGGCGACGGGCGGCAGTACTGGTCGTTCATCGCGCTGCACGACGAGGTGGCGGCGCTGCGGCATCTCATCGACACCGAGTCGCTGTCCGGGCCGGTCAATCTGACCGCGCCCGAGCCGCTGACGAACCGTGAGATCACCGCGGCGATGTCCCGGGTGCTGCACCGGCCCGCGCTGCTGCCGGTCCCGGCGCCGGTGCTGCGGGCCGCGCTCGGGGAGATGGCCGGGGACGTGCTGGGCAGCGCGCGGGTGTTGCCGCGGCGGCTGCTGGAGTCCGGGTTCGTGTTCGCCTTCCCCGGGATCGAGGACGCGGTGCGGGCGACGCTGTGAGGGGCGCGGGGCGGCCGCGGGCGGCGGTGCCCTGGGGGCGGGCGCCGTGCGCGTGCGGCCGTATGCGACCGCCGTGCGACCGTGCCCTGTCCATGCGCGACTGTCCCTGACCGGACGGCGCCCTAATCTCGTGCCGAACTCGGGTATTCCTCAAGCCGGTCGAGGGCATCACCGCCCCACCGGTCGCGCAACCTCGAGGAGGGGCACGTGCTTGAGCCCGCGTACCAGGTGGATGTCGTGGTGGTGGGAGCCGGGGTCGCCGGACTCTCCGCGGCGCATCGGCTGACCAGCGCAGGAGTGACGACCGCGGTCCTGGAGGCCGCCTCCTTCGTGGGCGGTCGCATGGCGACGGAGAAGACCGACGGGTTCCGGCTCGACCGGATCGGACAGCCGCTGTTCACGTCGTATCCCCAACTGGCCCGCAGTCCCGGGCTGGACGCGCTCGTGCTGCGTCCCTTCGCGCCGGGGGTCCTGCTGCACCACGACGGGCGGCGCCACCGGGCGGGTGCCCCGGCGGGCGCCGGAAGCGCGCGGAGCGCACTGCATGCCGTGCGCGCCCTGGCGAGCGCCCCCCGTTCCGCGGCGCTGCCCGGCGGCCGGGGCGTCCGGGCCCTGCGTCCCGTGCCGCCGCCGCGGTCCCGGGCGGCCCGGCCCGACGACTTCGCCGCGCCCGGTTCCGCGGCACCGGCCCGGCCCGGCCGCTTCGCACCGGCGGCCGACCGCGCCCAGCCCTTCGGCATCGGCACCCCGCTGCGGGTGCGCGCCGCCCTGGCCCGGATCGCCGCCACCCCGGTCGAACGCCTCCTGGCCCGCCCGGACGTGCCCGCGGCCCAGGCCCTCGCGGAGCGCGGGCTGCCCGCCCGCACCGTCGACGGCTTCCTGCGGCCGCTGCTGTCCGCGCTGCTGTGCGACCCGGACCTCACCACGTCCAGCCGCTGCGCCGACCTGGCGCTGCGCGCCTTCGCCACCGGGCGGCTGTGCCTGCCGGAGGGCGGCGCGGAGGTGCTGCCGGAACTCCTCGCGAGCACGCTGCCGCCGGGCACCGTGCGCACCGGCGTGCGGGTCACCTCCGTGTCCACCAACACGGTGACCACGGCGGAGCACGGCGAGATCCGCTGCCGCGCGGTGCTGGTGGCCACCGGCGCGCGGACCGCCGCCACGCTGCTGCCCGGACTGCGGGTCCCCGGCTTCCACCCGGTGACCGTGGTGCACCACACCACGGACGAGCCGCCCGGGACGGGCGCGCATCTGCTGCTCGACGCGGAGCGGGGCGGGCCGGTCGCGCACACGGCCGTGGTGAGCCACGTGGACCCGTCCCGCGCCCCGGCCGGGCGCGCGCTGGTCTCCTCCACGGTCCTGGGCGCGCCGTCGGCCGACGTCGACACCGCCGTACGCCGTCATCTGGCCCGGCTGTACGGCACCTCGACCGAGCGCTGGGAGACGCTCGCCGTCCACCACCGCGCCGAGGCGGTGCCCGCGATGCGCGCGCCGCACGATCTGCGGCGGCCGGTGCGGCTGCTCGCCGGGCTCTATGTGTGCGGCGACCACCGCGACACCAGCACCCTCCAGGGCGCTCTGCACTCGGCCCACCGCGCCGCCGCCGCGATCCTCGCCGACCTCGGCACGGGCCGCCCGATGCACAGCGCGGACCCCCTCCCGACGACGACGCCACGGGCGGCGGCGGCCTGAGGGGGTCCCTCCGGGGGTGCGGGAGGAGACGGGGCCCTTGGGCCCGGGGGGCTGGGCCCAGGGCCGGTGGCCCAGAAGCCGGAGCCCGGTGGGCCGGGGGGGGGACTGGCCGGTGGGCCCAGGGTTCTCGCCCCCGCCGCCCCTTCCCGTCCCGTCCCCAGGGGCTTCGCCCCTTCGACCCCACCGGGGCTCCGCCCCTGGACCCCGGCGGGCTCGCCCGAGGGCACCCGGGCCAGCCCCTCGGCGGGGCGCAGCGGCGGCCCGCAGGGCCTCCCGGGACCGCCGCCGACGCGACCGGGTGGCCGGGCCGTGGACGGTCACGGCCACGCGGCCCGGTCGGCGCCGACGCGAGCCGCGCGGCCGGTCGGGCGCGACACGGACGGTGCCGGTGCCGCCACCGGGCCGCCGTCCTCGCAGCCGGGACAGTCACGGCGACGCGGTCCGGTCGGCGCCGACGGAAGCCGTACGGCTGTCCGGGCGCGGCCCGGCCGGTGCCGTGCCGCCCCGGCCGCGAGGACGGCGGCAGGTACCGCCCGCGACCGGCAGACGCCCACCGCCCGCCGCACCCGCGACCGGGACCACCACGCCGGTCCACCCGCCCGGCAGCGCCCTCCCGGCACCGCCCGCGCCCCGATACCCGGCCTCCCGCGACCGACCAGCACGCACCACGCACCACGCCCGCGAGCGGGCGGGCACCACCACGCCGACCCGCACGCCCGGCAGCCTTCCCGGCCACTCGGCGCGGGCCGCGCGCCGCGATGCCCCGGCCACACCCTCGGCCGATCCAGCCCGCGCCCCGCCGCCCGCCGCGCGACCGGCCGTCGCCCGCCCGCACCGCGCCCCGGCTTCTCAGCTCAGGGACGCCACCTTGTCGCGGTACGTGCGGACCGGGGGCGCGTCCTTGTAGGGCTCCAGGCGGCGTTCGAAGTCGCGGACGTACTCGTCGGCGCGGACCGAGCGCATGTCGGCGGCCTGGGCGGCGGCCTCGGCGCCCAGGCGGCAGGCCTGTTCGAGGTCGCCGAGGCCGAGGCGGGCGGTGGCGAGAACGACCCGGCTGAACAGGCGGCTGCGGGCGTACGCCGGGGCGCGGAGCTGGAGGGCGCGTTCGGCGTGCTGGGCGGCGGCGCGGTACTGCTGGAGGTCCCGGTGGCAGTGCCCCAGTTCGTCGGCGAGCTGTCCCTCGTCGTAGGAGCGCGCCCAGAAGGGCACCTCGTCGCCGGGCCTGGCCGCCTCCAGGGCGCGTTCGGCGCGGGCCAGCGACGCCGTGCAGGCGCGGACCTCGCCGAGCACCCCGTGCCCGCGTGCCTCGGCCGCGTGCAGCAGCGCCTGCACGGCGGGCGGCGCGGAGCCGCCGAGGCCCTGCTGCGCCACCCGGGCCAGCTGGACGGCCTCCCGCCCGTGCGCCAGGTAGACGGCCTGCCGGCTCATGGTGACCAGGACGTAGGCGCCGTAGGCCCGGTCCCCGGCGGCCTGGGCGAGCCGGAGCGCCTGGACGAAGTAGCGCTGGGCGAGGCCGTGCGCGGCGATGTCGTACGACGTCCAGCCGACGAGCCGGGTGAGGTCGGCCGCCGCCGCGAACAGGCGGCGTCCGGTCTGCTCGCCGTAGCTGCCGCGCAGCATCGGCTCGCACTCGTGCTCCAGATAGCGCACGAGGGCCTGCCGGGCGTGCCCGCCGCCGTACATGTCGTCGAGGCTGCGGAACAGCTCGCCCACCGAGCGCAGCGCGGCGATGTCCCCGGGGGTGACCCGGCGGCCGGGTTCCTGCTCGCTCTGGGCGCGCTCGGCCCGCCCGCGCTGGCGGGGCACGCCGGGGACCGGCTGCCCGGCCCCGGCGAGCGGGGGCGGCGCGGACGCGGCCGCGGGCGCGGGCCGGGACGGCGGCACGGCGGCCGTACGGCCCTGGGCGGGGACCCGGGGCGCGGCGGGCTGCTCGGTCCGGGCGACGCGGTCGTCGGCCCGCCCGATCAGCCAGTCGCGGCTGGGCACCACGAGCCCGGCCGGGGTGAAGGCGATCTTGCGGAGTTCGGCCTGGCTGCCGGAGTCCTTGCGCCACAGCCCGCTGACGATGTCGACGGCCTCCTCGGGGGCGGCGGCGAACTCCAGCCCGGCGTAGACCGGGGCGCAGGCGTCCAGGCCGAGGTCCTGCGCGGTGAGGCGGCGGCCCAGGCGCCGGGTGAAGACCTCGGCGATGAGGGCGGGGGTGGTCCCTCTGGGCTGCTGGCCGCGGAGCCAGCGGGTGACCGAGGTCTTGTCGTATCTCAGGTCCAGGCCGTGTTCGAGACCGAGCTGGTCCACACGACGGGCCAGACCTGCGTTGGAGAACCCCGCTTCTGCGATGAGCGCGGCGAGCTGGCGGTTGGGGGTGCGCTGCGCGGGTCGTTCCGTCATCTGCGGTGCGGTCTCCTGCCTTTCGGGCCCGCACGCGGGTGCGTGGTGCCCGGATTGCCTGTGAGCAGCCCTTATGGCCTCATGAACGGCGCGAATGTAGCGGAGAGTGAGCAGCCGGCCGCGCTCTTCGGCACCTATTCATCCGATCGTGTGAGGATTGCCCGCGCGGCTGACGCGCGGCGGCCGGACGTACAGTGGCGTGGGCGCACGACGCGCCTGACGACCTTCCAGGGAGGCGCTTGCCGTGGGTGAGGTGCGGTTCGTCCGCAGGGGATTCGGTGCCGAGGCCGTGGACTACCAGGAGGCCTGGGACGAGCAGCGGCGGGTGCACGCGGCCCGGTTCGCGGACGAGATCCCCGACACCGTGCTGCTGCTGGAGCACCCGCCCGTGTACACGGCGGGCCGGCGCACCCAGGACAGCGAGCGCCCGCTCGACGGCACCCCCGTCGTCGACGTGGACCGCGGCGGCAAGATCACCTGGCACGGCCCCGGACAGCTGGTCGGCTACCCGATCCAGAAGCTGCCCCGCCCGGTGGACGTGGTGGCGCACGTGCGGCGCCTGGAGGAGGCGCTGATCCGCACCTGCGCGGAGTTCGGCCTGGAGACCACCCGGATCGAGGGCCGCAGCGGGGTGTGGGTGCTCGGCGACCCGGTCGAGCTGCGGCCCGCGCTCGGCGGCCTCTCCCTCGACTTCGACCCGCGGCTGGCCGACGAGGAGTTCGACCCCCGGCTGAACGGTCCCGAGTACGCGCCGTCCAACGCGGGCCAGCGCCGCGAGGACCGCAAGATCGCCGCCATCGGCATCCGGGTGGCCAAGGGCGTCACGATGCACGGCTTCGCGCTGAACGTGAACCCGGACAACAAGTGGTTCGACAGGATCATCCCCTGCGGGATCCGGGACGCGGGCGTCGCCTCGCTCGCGGGCGAGCTGGGCCGGGACGTCACCATCGCCGAGGTGCTGCCCGTGGTCGAGCGGCATCTGCGGGACGTCCTGGAGAACGCCGACCTCAGGCCGCGCGCGGTCGAGAAGCCGGCGGCCGTCTGACGGCGCGGCCCGGCGGACCCGCGGCACTCGCCCGGCGACGGGAATGATCTCCGCGGGTCGAAGGTTGGCCTCACCGACAGGGCGCAAGGAACACGGGCGTACGCTGGGTACGCCGAAGAATCGAAGTTACAGGGAGCCGATGTGTCCGCAGTCGCACCCGACGGACGCAAGTTGCTGCGCCTGGAGGTCCGCAACAGCCAGACCCCCATCGAGCGCAAGCCCGAGTGGATCAAGACCCGGGCGAAAATGGGTCCCGAGTACACGAAGATGCAGAACCTCGTGAAGAGCGAGGGCCTGCACACGGTCTGCCAGGAAGCCGGCTGCCCGAACATCTACGAGTGCTGGGAGGACCGCGAGGCGACCTTCCTCATCGGCGGCGACCAGTGCACCCGGCGCTGCGACTTCTGCCAGATCGACACGGGCAAGCCCGAGGCGCTGGACCGTGACGAGCCGCGCCGCGTGGGCGAGTCCGTGGTCACCATGGACCTGAACTACGCCACCATCACCGGCGTCGCCCGCGACGACCTGGCGGACGGCGGCGCCTGGCTGTACGCCGAGACCGTGCGCCAGATCCACGCGCAGACGGCGGAGCGCGAGGGCGGCCGGACCAAGGTCGAGCTGCTCGCCCCCGACTTCAACGCGGTCCCCGAGCAGCTCGCCGAGGTGTTCGAGTCCCGGCCCGAGGTCTTCGCGCACAACGTCGAGACGGTCCCGCGGATCTTCAAGCGGATCCGCCCCGGCTTCCGCTACGAGCGCTCCCTGAAGGTCATCACCGAGGCCCGCGACTTCGGCCTGGTGACCAAGTCCAACCTCATCCTCGGCATGGGCGAGACCCGCGAGGAGGTCGTCGAGGCGCTGAAGCAGCTGCACGAGGCGGGCTGCGAGCTGGTCACCATCACGCAGTACCTGCGCCCGAGCGTGCGCCACCACCCGGTGGAGCGCTGGGTCAAGCCGCAGGAGTTCGTGGAGCTGAAGGAGGAGGCCGAGCGGATCGGCTTCTCGGGCGTGATGTCCGGGCCGCTGGTACGGTCCTCCTACCGCGCCGGGCGGCTGTACCAGATGGCGATCGAGAAGCGGGGCGCCTTCGTCGCCGCGCAGGCCGTCTGAACCGTCCGCGCCGCCTGACGCACCGTCAACCGCCGTGCCCCGCCGCCTCCGACGGGACCGCCGGGACTGTGTGAATTCGAGCACAAGAACTTACCGCTCAGTAGAGGCCGAGACGACGCGGTCCCGGGCGTCCCCGCAGATGAGGGCGCCGACCGGGGCCGCGTCGCCCTTTTGGCCCGCGATGTCAGGGCTTCACCGCTGTTTGACCGGTCGGTCACGCCCTGGTAACACCAGACAGTGACCCTGGTTCCACACCATCCGCGTCCGGAGCCGTTACGAGGGGGGACCTCCACCATGCAGGCCGCGCCCGTCCGCGCCACCGCCATCCCGTCCTTCTCGGTCGCACTCCGTGCGGTCGAGTCGCTGCTCATGAGCGGCGGCCAGCGCACCGCCCGCCGCAACGCCTGGACCTCCGTACTGGAGGACCGCCGCCGCGCCAAGGACCGGGTCGAGGCGCAGCGCGTCCTCGACCGCTTCCCGGCCGTGCGCCCGTAGCGCGCGCCGCGCCTGCGCCCGCAGCGCGCCCCGCCGTACGCCCGCGCCGTGCCCCGTCGCACGCCCGCGGCCGGACGCCGGGCACTGCGTCGTCGGCCACTCGCGGGGGCACGTAGACTTCGTGCCATGGCGAGGAAGGAAACCGCAGCCGAGGCTGCGAACCCGGGGCGACTGAAGCAGATCGCCCTGACGTACAAGATGACCCGCAAGGCCGATCCGAAGATCGGCCTCGTACTCGCGGCTGTCGGCATCGTCGTCTTCGGTGTCCTTCTCGGGATCGGCTTCTTGATCGGCCACCCCGTCTATCTGGGCATCCTGGGCCTCCTGCTCGCCTTCCTGGCGATGGCGGTCGTCTTCGGCCGCCGGGCCGAGCGGGCCGCCTTCGGGCAGATGGAGGGGCAGCCGGGCGCCGCCGCCGCGGTGCTGGACAACGTCGGCCGCGGCTGGACCACCACCCCGGCCGTCGCCATGAACCGCAGCCAGGACGTGGTGCACCGCGCGGTCGGCAAGGCCGGCATCGTGCTGGTCGCCGAGGGCAACCCGAACCGGGTGAAGACCCTGCTCGCCGCCGAGAAGAAGAAGATGAACCGCATCGTCGCGGACGTCCCCGTGCACGATGTGATCGTCGGCACCGGCGAGGGCCAGGTCGAGCTGAAGAAGCTGCGCACGACCATGCTGAAGTTCCCCCGTGTGCTGACCGGCCCCCAGGTCACCGCCACCAACGACCGGCTGCGCGCCCTGGGCGACCTGATGAGCAACATGCCGCTGCCGAAGGGCCCGATGCCCAAGGGCATGCGGATGCCGCGGGGCGGCGGCCCGAAGGCGCGCTGAGCCTTCCCCGGCGTACGAGCGGACAGCGTACGAGCGGCGTACGAACTGAGTAGAGCTGAGGGGCGCCCGGAGTGATCCGGGCGCCCCTCAGCTCTATTCGGCTCTACGCTCCTACAGCCGGACCTCGACCGTGCCCGCGAGCCGGTCGTGCAGGCCGCGGCCGTCGCGGTCCCAGATCAGCGCCGGGAGGGCCAGGAAGAGCAGCACTGTGCGCAGCAGGGCGCGCAGCGGCTGGACGCGGCCGGTGCCGAGGGCGACCACCCGCAGCCCGAGCAGCCGCTTGCCGGGGGTGCAGCCGACCGTGCCGAGGGTGAGCACCATCAGCACGAGGAGGATGAGCGGGCCCCACACCTGGGCCGCCTCGTTGTAACTGTCGGCGATGAGGCCGTATGCGATCAGGAGGCACAGGCCCCAGTCGACGGCGAGGGCGGCCAGCCGCCTGCCCGGCCGGGCGATCGAGCCGGGGCCCTGCTCCGGCAGTCCGAGCTGTTCACCCCGGTAACCGAAGTCGGCGCCCGCGTCCTCCATGGCCGCGCGCGGTCCGGAGAGCCACGATCCCACTGCTTGCCTGTTGTCCACCCGTCCACGGTACTGCGAGGCTGGAAGTGGGACGGCCGCCGGGGTGTCCACGGACGTGACCGCGCCCCGGCCGGTTAACTTCTGCGAAACAAATGGGTCACGCCCGGGAAATCACCCGTCCCTAGGGTCGAGGCACCGTGTGCCACCGCACTGGCCGCACGCACGATCTACCACCCCGGCGGGACGGTCGGGAGTAGGAGGAGCTGGATGTTCCAGAACGCCGACGAGGCCAAGAAGTTCATCGCGGACGAGGACGTCAAGTTCGTCGACGTCCGCTTCTGCGACCTGCCGGGCGTCATGCAGCACTTCACGTTGCCCGCCGATGCGTTCGACCCCGATGACGAGCAGGCGTTCGACGGATCCTCGATCCGCGGCTTCCAGGCCATCCACGAGTCGGACATGTCCCTGCGTCCCGACCTGTCCACCGCGCGGCTGGACCCGTTCCGCCGGGACAAGACCCTCAACATCAACTTCTTCATCCACGACCCGATCACGGGCGAGCAGTACTCCCGTGACCCGCGCAACGTGGCGAAGAAGGCCGAGGCGTACCTGGCGTCCACCGGGATCGCCGACACCGCGTTCTTCGGCCCCGAGGCCGAGTTCTACGTCTTCGACTCCGTGCGCTTCCGCACCGCCGAGAACGAGTCCTTCTACCACATCGACTCCGAGGCGGGTGCCTGGAACACCGGCGCGCTGGAGGACAACCGCGGGTACAAGGTCCGCTACAAGGGCGGCTACTTCCCGGTCCCGCCGGTCGACCACTTCGCCGACCTGCGCGCCGAGATCTCCCTGGAGCTGGAGCGCTCCGGCCTGAAGGTCGAGCGCCAGCACCACGAGGTGGGCACCGCGGGCCAGGCGGAGATCAACTACAAGTTCAACACGCTGCTCGCCGCCGCCGACGACCTCCAGCTCTTCAAGTACATCGTGAAGAACGTCGCCTGGCGCAACGGCAAGACCGCGACCTTCATGCCGAAGCCGATCTTCGGCGACAACGGCTCGGGCATGCACGTGCACCAGTCGCTGTGGAGCAACGGCGACCCGCTGTTCTACGACGAGGCCGGTTACGCGGGCCTGTCGGACACCGCCCGCTACTACATCGGCGGCATCCTCAAGCACGCGCCGTCGCTGCTGGCCTTCACCAACCCGACGGTGAACTCCTACCACCGCCTGGTGCCGGGCTTCGAGGCCCCGGTGAACCTGGTGTACTCGCAGCGCAACCGGTCCGCCGCGATGCGTATCCCGATCACCGGCTCGAACCCGAAGGCCAAGCGCGTCGAGTTCCGCGCCCCGGACGCCTCCGGCAACCCGTACCTGGCGTTCTCCGCGCTGCTGCTCGCGGGCATCGACGGCATCAAGAACAAGATCGAGCCGGCCGAGCCGATCGACAAGGACCTCTACGAGCTGGCGCCCGAGGAGCACGCGAACGTCGCCCAGGTCCCGACCTCCCTCGGCGCCGTCCTCGACCGCCTGGAGTCCGACCACGAGTTCCTGCTCCAGGGCGACGTGTTCACGCCGGACCTGATCGAGACGTGGATCGACTTCAAGCGCACCAACGAGATCGCCCCGCTCCAGCTCCGCCCGCACCCGCACGAGTTCGAGCTGTACTTCGACGTGTGACCGGCACCGCGCCGCCCGGCGCGACGCCCCAGGGAAACGCCCCCCGTGCAGTCCTCGCACGGGGGGCGTTTCCTCGCTTGGGGGGTGCCGGTCCTCGGTCCTCGGGGTGCCGGTGGGGGACCCGGGCCCGGCGCCGGTGTCACAGCACGATCACGACGACCGAGCTCTGGTTGTAGCCGAAGCCGTAGCCGTAGCCGTACCCGGGGCCGTAGAGGGCTCCGCGGTCGCCGCGGCGGCCGTAGCAGTTGCTGCTCCACCAGCCGCAGCTGCCGTGGGTCGCGGTGGCCGAGGTGCCGGCCGGTGCGGTGGCCGCCGAGGCGGTGCCCGCCGTGCCGATCGCCGCGCCGCCCGCCAGCAGGACGCCGGCGGTGGACAGTGCGAAGAGTCGCCTCGCGCGTGGTGCTTTCATGGAAAACCTTCCCTTCCACCCGCTCGTGCCGCTGGTACGGCTCCTCGGGTGACGTGCCGGAAGGCCGCGGCCGGCCGCAGCGCGCTCACTTGCAACGAGGCTAGCCGCCGCCGCACGACTCAGCATCTTGAGCCGAACGAGGGACGCGCCCGTGCAACCTTCCGGCGTCCGGCGGGTCTCCTACTGACGGAGCCGGTGGCGGCAGAAGAACGGCAGAAGACAGCAAGAAGACAGCAGAAGAGGTGACGGGCATGGCCGGACACGACGACTTCGAGCGGGAATTCGATCACCGCTGGGCGAGCGCCGCCGAGCACAAGGAGCCCTCCGCGCGGGCCCGTATGCTCGCCGCCCGCTGGAAGGACGCCCCGCCCGGCCCGGTCCCCTTCCGCGGCGACCCGGCCCCCGCGGCCCCCCGCCGCTCCTCCTGGATATCCACCGCCGCCGTCCTCGGCTCCGTGGCCGCCCTGATCGTCCTCATCGGCTACGCCCAGACCCACGGCGCGTAGCCGGCCGCCCGCCGAGCCGCCCCGCAGGTGCACACTGGAAGCGGGAGGGGACTTGTTCATGGGTGCCTTTCTGCGGGGTGATGGACGATGCAGAGCCGCTTCCGGAGCGACCGGCGGCTGACCGTGCGCATGGGGCTGACGCTGTTCCTGCTCGGGTTGCTGTACGTGGCGTTCGTGGCCGCGTTGATCGTGTTGCTGAAGTCGTGGGTGCTGGTCGTGGTGATCGCGGCGGGTGTGCTCATCGCGCAGTACTGGTTCTCCGACCGGATCGCGCTGTTCGCGATGCACGGGCGGGTGGTGGAGCCGGAGGAGTTCCCGCAACTGCACGCGGTGGTCGACCGGCTGTGCGCCATGGCGGACATGCCGAAACCGACGGTGGCCGTGTCCAGCATGGACATGCCGAACGCGTTCGCGACCGGGCGCAACCCGGACAACGCCGTGGTGTGCGTGACCACCGGGCTGCTGCGGCGGCTGGAACCCGCCGAGCTGGAAGGGGTCCTCGCGCACGAGCTGTCGCACGTGGCGCACAAGGACGTCGCGGTGATCACGGTCGCCTCCTTCCTCGGGGTGCTCGCGGGGCTGGTGGTCCGGTTCGCGTTCTACTCGGAGCTGCTGGGCGGACGGGGCCGCAAGGACCAGAACACGCTGGCCGTGTTCGCCGTGGTGATGGGGGTGTCGGCGGCCGTGTACGCGATCAGCTTCCTGCTGATCCGGGCGCTGTCGCGGTACCGGGAGCTGGCGGCCGACCGGGCGGCGGCCCTGCTGACCGGGCGGCCCTCCGCGCTGGCCTCGGCGCTGACCAAGGTCACCGGTGACATCGCCCGGATCCCCTCGGAGGACCTGCGCACCGCCCAGGCCTTCAACGCGTTCTACTTCACTCCGGCGCTGGGCTCCGACCCCGGTGTCGCCCGGCTCTTCTCCACCCATCCGAGCCTGGAGCAGCGGCTGGCCCAGCTGGGGCGGATCTCCGCCGAGCTGGGTGAGGCCGCCGCGCCGGGGAAGGCGGGCTGAGGATGGGCCTCCTGGACATCCTGCTCGGCCGCAGCAGGCCCGCCCCGCCCGACCTGGACCAGCTCTTCGCGCTGCCGTCCGCCGCGGTGACGCTCCAGGCGGCGACCGGCTTCACCCCGACCGGGCAGGGCGCGGTGTGCTTCGCCACGGTCGAGGGCGCGGCCTTCGAGCAGACCCACCGCGAGGTCCAGGCGCTCCTGGACGCGGACACCGACCGCACCGGGCCGCCGGTGGAGCTGTCCCGGGACTCCTACGGCTACTCCTGGCTGGTCTCCCACCGCGCCCCGGACCAACTGCCCGACCTGGTCAACGACCTGCACGCCGTGAACAGCGCCATGGAGGTCAACGGCTTCGGGCCCCAGCTGCTGTGCTCGCTCGCCGGATTCACCGACGGCACCGGCCGCCCGCTCGCGCTGGTGTACCTGTACAAGCGGGGCAGCTTCTATCCGTTCGCCCCGCTGCCCGGCCAGGAGCGGCGGCGCGACAACGCCCTGGAGATCCAGGTGAAGGCCGCCCTCGCCGGTGACCTGCGCATCGAGCAGGATCTGAGCCGCTGGTTCCCGGTCTGGGGCGCGCCGGGGCTGTGAACTGTGCGTGAATGGCGGGATGCCTGATCCGCACCGTCCCTCCCGCGTCCCGGACCCGTACGCCCTGCCCGGCCCCCCGCCCGGTTCCGCCGGCCCCCTCGGCACCGTCACCGCCTTCGTCCAGGAGTACGACGGCGAGGCGCTCAGCGGGGTCCACGCCCACGCCGGTGCCGTACCCGGGCGGCCCACGGCCGTGCTGCTGCACGGTGCCGGCACCGGGTGCGCGGCGCGGCTGCGGCCGCTGTTCGCCGAGTTCGCCGCGCACGGCTGCCCGGTGCTCGCCTTCGACTTCTCCGGGCACGGCTCCAGCAGCGGCGCGCTGAGCGAGCTGACCCTGCGGCGGCGCTTCGCGCAGGCGGTCGCGGTGATCGACGAGCGGGTGCCGCAGGACGGGCCGCTGGTGCTGGTGGGCTTCAGCATGAGCGGGCAGACCGCGGCCGACCTGGTACGGCACTACGGGGACCGGGTGTCCGGGCTGGGCCTGTGCGCGCCCGCCGTCTACGCCGCCGAGGCGTGGGACGTGCCGTTCGGCACCGGGGACGGCGCCTTCAGCGAGATCATCCGCCGCCCCGGCTCCTGGCGCGCCTCCCCCGCCCTGGACGCGCTGCGCGCCTACGAGGGCCGGGCGGTGCTCGCCGTGCCCGGCACCGACGACGTCATCCCGGCCGAGGTCACCGAGGCCGTGCAGGACGCCCTGGCCGCCCGCGCCCGGTCGACCCGCCTCGACGTGCCCGGCGCCGGGCACCGGCTGGGCGAGTGGTTCCACGACCACGCCGGGGACCGGCGGGACTTCGTGAGCGCGGTGCTCGCCGGGCCGGACGGCCGCGGCTGGGGCGCGACCCGGGCGTGGGTGGCCCGGCAGCTCCCGCCCGGCCGCTCGGTGCGCGGCGCCGAGCGGCTGCGGGGCGGGTCCACCTCGCAGATGCGGGCGCTCACCCTGGACGACGGCGGCGCCCTGGTGCTGCGTACGGTCGTCCGGCCGTTCTTCCGCCGCCACGCCCCCGCGCTGCTGTCCCGTGAGGCGGCGGTCCTGGCGCTGCTGGCCGGTGAGGCGGGCGTCCCGGCGCCGGAACCGGTCGCCGTGGACGCCGCCGCCGAGCACTGCGACCATCCGAGTCTGCTGATGTCGGCGCTGCCGGGCCGGGTGCGGGTGGACGAGCCGGGCCCGGCCGAGCTGGGGCGGCGCCTGGAGCTGCTGGCGGCGCAGCTCGTCCGCGTCCACGCCGTCGTACCGCGGGCGCCGCACGAACGGCCGCGGGCCTACGAGGCGTGGACGCCGCCGGAGCGGGTGCGGGCCCGGCCGGGTGAGCTGTGGGAGCGGGCGGTGCGGATGCTGCGCCGCGAGCCGCCCGCGTACGAGGGCTGCTTCCTGCACCGGGACTTCCACCCGGGGAACGTGCTGTTCACCGGGGCGGGCCCGGACCTGCGGATCAGCGGGGTCGTCGACTGGGTGGAGACGTCCTGGGGCCCCGCCGATCTGGACGTGGCGCACTGCGCGACCGCGCTGGCGCTGCTGCACGGCCCCGGCCACGGGCTCGCCTTCGCGGACCGCTACGAGGCGCACGGCGGACGCCGTCTGGCCCGGGGGCGCGACCAGTTGTACTGGCGGCTGCTCGACGCGCTGCACTACGCGCCCGGCACGGACCGGCTCGCCGGGCCCTGGCGCGAGCTGGGCCGCGCCGACCTCACGCCCGCGGTGCTGGGCGACCGGCTGGAGGCGTATGTCGCCGGGCTGCTGAAGCGGTACGGCTGAGCCGCCCGCCGGGTGCGCGCGGCGCCCGGGGGCGGCCGGTCCGGGCCGGGTCAGCGGGCGTAGCGCATCAGGGCGCGGACCATGTGGCAGGTGGTGGCGGACGGCGGGTGGACGCCGATGAGTCCGGCGGTGGCGCCTATCGTCTCGTCGCGGGCCTGGCCCGGCTGGACGCCGGAGTCGAGCAGGGCGATGGCGAGCCGCATCGCCTTCAGGCGGCGGTTGTGCGTGACGTACCACTCGCGCGGGCGGCCGGGCGGCAGCGGGCGCTTGTGCACGGGCGCGTAGGGCCGGTCGAGCGGGACGGGGCGCTCGGCGGTGGACTGGGTCGGCAACGGCTTCGGCTCGGGCTTCAGTGTGGCGGCGGACACCGGCATCCTCCTGTCGCGAGGGGGCGCCGGCCGGGGAACGAGACCCCGGTGACGCCCTCGAACACTGACTCCATTCTACCGCCGGGCACTGACAACGGCAGGGTCGTGTACCCGCGTAAAGCCCCAGGTGAGCAGGGAAATTGTCGCCGCGTCACCCGCGGTTCGCAGGGGGCGCGCGGGACGGGAGAAAATCGAACAGAGGCTTACCGGGCGGGCGGCTGGATGTAGTCCTCCAGGCGGGCCACGGTGAAGCCCTGCTCCTGGATGCGCTTGAGCATGTTGGCGAACATCGTCGTCATGGTCGTGCCCTTGAGTTCGGAGGGCCCGCGGAAGTGGGCCAGGATGATGTCGCCGGGGCGCAGCTTCTTGTCCGCGGTCTGGTACTGCATGTTGCGGATCTGCATGGACTCCCGCCACCAGACGATCGCCCGGGGCCCGCACGCGCTCACCGCCGCCTTGGTGTCGGCGTTGTAGGCGCCGTAGGGCGGCCGGAACAGCAGCGGAGCGGTGCCGTACTGCTGGGTGAGGATCTTCTGGTCGCCGCAGATCTCCTGCTTCTGGCGGGACAGCGGGAGGGTGTTCATGACGGGGTGGTGCAGGGTGTGGTTCTGGATGTGGTTGCCCAGCTCCTGCAACGGCTTGAAGTACGCGTAGTCCGACTTGGCCGCGTCGTTCATCAGGAACATCGAGACCGGCACCTTCAGGTCCCGCATCATCCGGATGAACCTGGGGTCCTTCTCCTGCCCGTCGTCCAGCGTGATGAAGACGATCTTCTGCGAGGTCGGTATGTGGGTGAGGACCGGGACGGTGCCGTGCGCGGAGAGCTTGACGGGCTTGTCGGCCGGGGGCGCGGGGGCCGCGGGCAGGGGCTTGAGCCCCCACTTGTGCCAGGCGGCGGCACCGGCCGCGGTGTCCCGGTGGGCACCGGCCGTGGGCGCGGGGCCGCGCGTGGCGCCCGTGGACCCGGTGGAGCCGCCCGGTTCGCCGCCCCCGTCCCCGCTGCCGCCCGTGCCGCAGCCGCCGGCCGTCAGCGCCAGGACGGCCGTGCCCGCCAGCGCCCCGTAGAACCTGCCTGCCCTGCTGTGCCGCTTCACCGCGCCGTTCTCCCTCTGCTGTGCGTACGCATGCCGTACGGGCATCCGTGAGGAAGACGAGTCGTACGCGCGTGCGGTGCCGTTTCCGGCCACCCGAACCGTACGGAGGCCCGGCGGCGGGTCCGCCGGGGACGGCGGCGGCTACCGTGGCCGCATGGAGATCTGGATCAATCCGGCCTGCTCGAAGTGTCGCGGCGCGATCGGCGTGCTGGACGCCGAGGGCGCCGAGTACACCGTGCGCCGCTATCTGGAGGACGTACCGACCGAGGACGAGATCCGGACGGTACTGGCCCGGCTCGGGCTCGAACCGTGGGACATCACCCGCACCCAGGAGGCCGCCGCGAAGGAGCTGGGCCTGAAGGACTGGCCGCGCGAGGACGCCGCGCGCGGGCGCTGGATCGCCGCGCTGGCCGCGCACCCGAAGCTGATCCAGCGGCCGATCATCACCGCCGACGACGGCACGGCGGTGGTGGGGCGGACCGAGGAGGCGGTCCGGGACGCGCTCGGCCGGGGCTGACGGACCGGGCGGCCGCCGGTTCGCGGACGCGCCGCCGCTCCCCCGGTAACACGGGGTTCACACTCGGGCAACGGCCGGGAAACCGGCTGTTGACAGGCTGCGGGTATCCACCGCGACGCACCGGTGCCGCCGCCCCGCCAGGGCGGCCCGGCGGCACCGCACCGCATCGCGCGTGCACCCGTGACACCCCGAAGGATGTGGCCCCCGTGAGCTTCAAGGCTGAGTACATCTGGATCGACGGCACCGCGCCGACGGCCAAGCTGCGTTCCAAGACGAAGATCCTCAGCGACGACGCCCAGGGGACCGAGCTGCCGCTGTGGGGCTTCGACGGGTCCTCCACCAACCAGGCCGAGGGCCACTCCTCCGACTGCGTGCTCAGGCCGGTCTTCTCCTGCCCCGACCCGATCCGCGGCGGCGCCGACCTGCTCGTCCTGTGCGAGGTCCTCGACACCGACCTCACCCCGCACGGGTCCAACACCCGCGCCGCGCTCGCCGGTACCGCCGAGCGGTTCGCCGCGCAGGAGCCGGTCTTCGGCATCGAGCAGGAGTACACCTTCTTCAAGGGCTCGCGCCCGCTCGGCTTCCCCGAGGGCGGCTTCCCCGCCGCGCAGGGCGGCTACTACTGCGGGGTCGGCTCCGACGAGATCTTCGGCCGCGACGTGGTCGAGGCCCACCTGGAGAACTGCCTCAAGGCGGGCCTGGACATCTCCGGGATCAACGCCGAGGTCATGCCGGGCCAGTGGGAGTTCCAGGTCGGGCCGCTCGCCCCGCTGGAGGTCGCCGACCAGCTCTGGGTGGCCCGCTGGCTGCTCTACCGCACCGCCGAGGACTTCGGCGTCTCCGCGACCCTGGACCCCAAGCCGGTCAAGGGCGACTGGAACGGCGCGGGCGCGCACACCAACTTCTCCACCCGGGCCATGCGCGAGGGCTACGAGGCGATCATCACCGCGTGCGAGGCGCTCGGCGAGGGCTCCAAGCCGCTGGACCACGTGAAGAACTACGGCGCGGGCATCGACGACCGGCTCACCGGGCTGCACGAGACCGCCCCCTGGGACACCTACCGCTACGGCGTCTCCGACCGCGGCGCCTCGGTCCGCATCCCCTGGCAGGTCGAGAAGGACGGCAAGGGCTACATCGAGGACCGCCGTCCGAACGCCAACGTCGACCCGTACGTCGTGACGCGGCTGCTCGTCGACACCTGCTGCGCCGCGCTGGAGAAGGCCGGCCAGGTCTGACCCGTACGGCAACCCCGGGGCGTCCACCGTGTGGTGGGCGCCCCTCGTGCTGTCCGGGAAACCGTCCAAGCAGTGAGAGGAGGGTCCTGCCGGGGCGCGGCGTCTGCTTCAATGGAGCCATGGCCAGCTTCCAGAAGTACAGCGCGACGGGTCGCCATGACCTCGAGCCCTTCTGGCCTTCCCGTCAGCACCACGACTTCGACCGGGTGTGTTGCCGCGCGACGATCGCGCGGGCCCTGTAGAGCCGTACACCCCGGTCTCCGGCCAGCGCACCACGACGTACGTCCCCGGCGCCCGCGACCACGAACTCGCCGCCGCCGTCCCGACCGACGAACTCGACGCGCGAAAGAGCTGACCTCTCATGGCGACCTCTCGTTCTCTGACCACCGCCGCCCTTCCCGCCGCTTCCGGATCCGCCGCCTCCCCCGCCTCCCCCGCGCCCGCCGCCCGGCACCGGCTGCGGGCCGTGGACCGGGACGAGGTCGTGGACGTGACGGAGTTCCTGCCGCCGGGCGCCACCTGGCTGCCGGCCCCGCAGCACACCCTGCCCGCCCTGCCGGGCCGCCCGCCGATGATCGGCTACCTGGTGCTGGTCCCGGCCGACCAGCAGCCGCCGTTCCCGCCGGTGGCCGTGCCCGACCGCCCGCAGGCGGCCCCGGTGGTGACCGGCGGGGACACCGGTACCGCCGCCGTGGTCCCGGTGGGCGGCGATCCGCTGGTCCGGGTGGACACCGCACGGCGTGTCGCCGCGGTCGGCGGGCGCGAACTCGACCTCACCTACCTGGAGTTCGAGCTGCTCGCGCATCTCGTCGCGCATCCGCACCGGGTGCACACCCGCGACCAGCTCGTCACCACGGTGTGGGGCTACGGCCACGTGGGCGACGGCCGCACCGTGGACGTGCACGTGGCCCGGCTGCGCCGCAAGCTCGGCGCCGAACACCGCGCCGCCATCCAGACGGTGCGCCGGGTGGGCTACAAGTACGCCCCGCCGAGCGGCCGTTGAGCGGCCACTGACCGGCCGCTGAGCGGCCACTGACCGGCCGGGACGCACCCGCTCTGCCGACAGCAGAGCCCTGTTCCCTCCCGTGGCCGGACCGGGCACAGTCACCGGTATGAGACTTCTGGTGCTGGGTGGTTCGGATTTCGCGGGACGGGCCGTCGTCGAGGCGGCGGCCGGGCGCGGCTGGGACGTGACGGTCCTGAACCGGGGGCGGCGGGCGGTCGCCGCCCCCGGGGTGCGGTCGCTCGTCGGCGACCGCACCGCGCCCGACGGTCTTGCCGCCCTCGCCGCGGACAGCGGGGAGTGGGACGCGGTCGTCGACACCTGGTCGGCCGGGCCCCGCCCGGTCCGCGACGCGGCCCGGCTGCTGCGGGGCCGCGCCGGGCGGTACGTGTACGTCTCGACGTGCTCGGTCTACGCCTGGGCGCCGCCCGCCGGATACACCGAGGCGGCGCCGCTGGTGGAGGGCGCCGACCCGGACGCGGACGGCACCGACTACGCCCGCGACAAGCTGGGCGCCGAACTGGCGGTGACCGGCGCGTTCGGCGCCGGTGACTCGGTGCTGGTGCGCTCGGGGCTGATCCTCGGCCCGTACGAGAACATCGGCAGGCTGCCCTGGTGGCTCGGCCGGATCGCGCGTGGCGGGCCCGTCCTGGCGCCGGGACCGCGGGAGCTGCCGTTGCAGTACGTCGACGTGCGCGACCTGGCCGCGTGGATCCTCGGCTCGGTGGAGGGGGAGCTGAGCGGGCCGTACAACCTGATGAGCCCGCAGGGGCACGCCACCATGGGCGAGCTGCTGGACGCCTGCGCCGCGGTGACCGGCTCGGGTGCCGAGCTGCGCTGGACCGATCCGGAGACGGTCCTCGGCGCGGGCATCGAGCCGTGGACCCAGCTGCCCGTGTGGACGCCCCCGGGCAGCGCGGAGCACGACGCCCTGCACGCCGCCGACGTCTCCCGGGCGGTCGCGGCCGGACTGCGCTGCCGCCCGGCCGCCGAGACGGTCGCCGACACCTGGCGGTGGCTGTGCGACACCGGCGGTGTCGCCCCCCAGCGCCCGGACCGGCCCCCGGTGGGCCTGGACCCCGAGGTGGAGGCGAAGGTGCTGGGCCTCGGGCGGCTCTGACACCGCGGGGGTGGTGCCGGATACACCCCTCGTCCGGGGGGCCGGCCCCGTGACGGGCGCCGTCGGGCCGGGCGAGACTTGCCGCATGGACACGAAGAGCGGGCAGGGTACGGGGGACGGCCGGGGCGCGGCCGGGCGGGCACGGACGGTGGCGGCGGCCGGGCTGCGGGGACTGCTGCTCGCCGTGGTCTCGCTGACCGGATCGATCACGCTGTTCGTGCTCGCCGTGCTGTCGATCGCCTTCGTGCCGCTCGGCATCGGCTTCCTCACCACCCCGCTGGTGCTCGGCGGCGTCCGGGCGTTCACCGACTGGCGGCGGCTGGTGGCCGCCGAGTGGTGCGGGGTGCGGATCCCGGCGGTGTACCGGCCGCTGCCCGAGGGCGCCGGGCCCTTCCGGCGCACCCTCCTCCTGCTGGGCGACCCGGCGACCTGGCGCGGCCTCGGCTGGCTGCTGACCGACATGACGGCCGGGTTCGCCACCGCGCTGCTGCCCGCCGCGCTGCTGCTCTACCCGCTGGAGGGCTTCGCGCTGGCGGCCGGGCTGTGGCGGGCGTTCACGGACGGCACGCACACCGGGTACTGGTACGCGTTCGTGCCCGTCTCCGGCCAGGCGACCGCGTTCGGCGCCGCCGCCCTCGGCGCGGCCCTGCTGGCGGCCGCCTGGCGCCTCACCCCGCTGCTGCTCAAGAGCCACTTCCTGCTCACCCGCTCCGTGCTCGGCGGCGGCAGCGGCGAACTGGCCGAGCGGGTACGGGTGCTGACCGAGACCCGGCGCGACGCGGTCGACACCTCCGCCGCCGAACTGCGGCGCATCGAACGCGATCTGCACGACGGCGCGCAGGCCCGGCTGATCGCGATGGGCATGGACCTGGGCACCGTGGAGGCGCTCATCGACCGCAGCCCCGAGCAGGCCAAGGAGCTGCTGGCGCGGGCCCGGAAGAACTCCGCCGACGCCCTGGTCGAACTGCGCGACCTGGTGCGCGGCATCCACCCGCCGGTGCTGGCCGAACGCGGACTCGGCGACGCGGTACGGGCGTTGGCGCTGCGGATGCCGGTGGAGACCGAGGTGACCGTGGAGCTGCCGGGCCGGGCCGACGCCCCGGTGGAGTCGGCCGCGTACTTCGCGGTCAGCGAGGTGCTCACCAACGCCGTCAAGCACGCCGACGCCCACCGGGTCTGGGTCGACCTGCACCACCGCGACGGTATGCTGCGCATCGCGATCACCGACAACGGCCGGGGCGGCGCGGTGATCGGGGCCGGTTCGGGCCTGGCCGGGATCGAGCGGCGGCTGGGTACGTTCGACGGCGTCCTGGCCGTCAGCAGCCCCGCGGGCGGCCCCACCATGGTCACCATGGAGATTCCGTGCGTGTTGTCCTAGCCGAAGACCTGTTCCTGCTGCGGGACGGGCTGGTGCGGCTCCTCGAAGCCCATGACTTCGAGATCGCGGCGGCGGTCGGGTCCGGCCCCGAGCTGGCCCGCGCGCTGGCCGAGCTGGAGCCGGACGTCGCCGTCGTCGACGTACGCCTGCCGCCCACGCAGACCGACGAGGGGCTCCAGTGCGCGCTGCGGGCCCGGCAGGAGCGGCCCGGTCTGCCGGTGCTGGTCCTCTCCCAGCACGTGGAGCAGTTGTACGCGCGCGAGCTGCTGGCCGACGGCAACGGCGCGGTGGGCTATCTGCTCAAGGACCGGGTCTTCGACGCGGCGCAGTTCATCGACGCGGTGCACCGGGTCGCCGCGGGCGGTACGGCGATGGACCCGCAGGTCATCCAGCAGTTGCTGGCGAGGCGTTCGGGTCCGGACCGGCGGCTGTCCCGGCTGACGCCGCGCGAGCTGGAGGTGCTGGAGCTGATGGCGCAGGGCCGGTCGAACACCGCCATCGCGCACCAGCTCGTGGTCACCGAGCGGGCCATCGCCAAGCACACCTCCAACATCTTCGCGAAGCTCGGCCTGGAGGTCTCGGACGACGACAACCGGCGGGTGCTGGCCGTCCTCGCCCATCTGGACCGCGACCGCTGAGCCCGTCGGTGCGGCAGCCGTCCCGGCCGGGCGGTCAGCGGAACAGGCGGAAGAACCCGCGCACCTGCTCGACCAGCGACTCCGGCTGCTCCAGCGCGGCGAAGTGGCCACCGTGCGGCAGCTCCTCGTACCAGCGCAGGTCGGTGAACCGCAGCTCGGCCTCCCGCCTCGACGGGCGGGTGATGTCGCGCGGGTAGACCGACAGCCCGGACGGCGCGGTCACCCTGTCCCGGAAGCGGGCGAAGCTCTCCGCGTACAGGCGCGCCGACGAGGTGGCCGACGCGGTGAACCAGTAGACCGAGATCGCGTCGAGGATCGTCTGCCGCGGCAACGCGTCCTCGGGACGGCCGCCGTTGTCCGTCCACGCCCAGAACTTCTCGGCGATCCACGCGGCCTGCCCCGCCGGGGAGTCGGTGAGGCCGTAGCCGAGCGTCTGCGGCCGGGTCGCCTGGATCGCGGAGTACCCGCGGCCGGTGCGCCGCATCTCCTGCTCGGCCCGGAGATTCGCCAGCTCCGCGGGCGTCGGGTCGTCGAACGTGCCCGCCGCCACGGATCCCAGGTTCAGGTGGACGCCGGCGACCCGCTCGGGCGCCACCTCGCCCAGCGCACCCGAGACCGCCGAGCCCCAGTCGCCGCCCTGCGCGCCGTACCGTTCGTACCCCAGCGAGACCATCAGCGTGTCCCAGGCGCGCGCGGTGCGCGTGACTCCCCACCCGGTCGTCGACGGCTTGTCGCTCCAGCCGTACCCGGGCAACGACGGCGCGACCACGTGGAACGCGTCCGCCGGGTCACCGCCGTGCGCGCGCGGGTCGGTCAGCGGGCCGAGGACCTCCAGGAATTCGAGCACCGACCCCGGCCACCCGTGTGTGAGCACGAGCGGGAACGCGTCCGGCTCCGGCGAGCGGACGTGCAGGAAGTGGATGCCCAGCCCGTCGATCGTGTCGCGGTACTGCGGGAACGCGTTCAGCCGCTCGGCGAACCCGAAGTCGTAGTCCTCGGCCCAGCTGCGGCAGAGCTCCTGCGCATACGCCAGCGGCACGCCCTGTGACCAGTCGTCCACCGGCTCGCGCTCGGGCCACCGTGTCCGTCGCAGCCGTTCCCGCAGGTCCGCGATCTCGGCTTCGGTGACACTGACCTCGAACGGCTCGGCGGACATGGCAGGGCTCCTCACTGGTCACTGGTCACTGGTCACGGCATTGTCGGATCAGATGCGGGTCAGACGCAGGTCAGAGGCAGGCGGGCCGTCATCGCGGGCTCCCGCGCGCGGCGTCGGGTCCGGGGCGGCGGCCGGGGGCGGGGCGCCGGGTCAGGCCGAGGACGAGCCCGGCCAGGGGCAGTGCCGCGAGCACGGCGAGGGCCACCCGCGGCGGCACGATGCCGGACAGACCCGCGACGGCGGCCGGACCGATCCCGCCGCCCAGGGCGTTCATGGAGTTGAGCAGGCCCTGTGCGGTGTCGCGGTCGTCCGCGGCGACCAGGTCCGGCGCGAGGCCCACCAGTACGGCCTGGGCGCCGGCGAACCCGCACACGGTCGCCGCCGTGCCGACGACGACCGGGACCGGCCCGGAGCAGACCGCGGCCACGAGCACGCCGACGACAGTGAGCGCCGCGAGCCCGGCCGACACCTGCCAGCCGGTGAACCGGTCGGTCAGGGTGCCGACCAGCCGCCCGGCCAGGACCGAGCAGGCGGCGGCCGGGACCAGGAACATCCCGGCCTCCAGGGGGCCACCGCCCGTGGCCTGCTCGATCAGGGACGGGGCGCGGAACAGCACGCCGTAGTAGCCGGCGAAGACGGTCCCGCCGATGAGCCCGGCCGCCAGGAAGCCGCGGGACGCGATCACCCGCCGGGGCACGAACCCGTCGGGCCTGCTCCGCACGCGCCACCACAGTCCCACGGCGGCGAGCGCCCCGACGGCGGCCACGGCGAGCGTGACCGGAGCGGGCAGGCCGACCGAGTGCGCCTGAAGCAGGGTGATCAGGGAGCCGGCGAGGACCGACAGCACGGCCGCGCCGACGAGATCGAGTCGCCCGGCCGGGCCGCTCCGCCCGCCGCCACCGCTCCGCGCCGGCATGTGCCTGACCGGCAACGCGACCGGCAGGAGGGGCAGGGCGAGGACCGGGAGCGCGAGCACGGCACGCCACCCGAGCCACTCGGTCACCGCACCGCCCAGCAGTGTCCCGCACCCCGACGCCGTCGCACTGGCGGCCGCGATGATCCCCAGGGCGCGGATCCGCTCCCGCCCGGGAAGGGCGGTGGCCGCGGCGAAGACGGCGATCATGGTCGCGCCCGCCCCGGCGCCGCCGATCAGCCGTCCGACGATCACGACCGACAGCGTCGGCCCGGCTCCGGCGAGCGCGGAGCCCGCGGCGAGCGCGACGACCCCGGCGACGAGGACCTGGAAGGGGCTCCGGCGGAACAGCAGCCGGCCCGCGACCGGCATCGCGAGCGCGCAGGTCAGCGACCACGCGGCGAGAATCCACGCGGTGGCCCCGAACGGCACCGCGAGTGCGCGGCCGATGGCCGGGAGGGCCACCGACGGTGCTCCCAGTGCCACGTACATCGGCAGCACCAGCATCCCCAGAGCCAGCCCCAGCCGACGCCCGTCCGGGGCGTCGGTTCGCTCCGGTGCCGGGCCCCCTCCGGGCCCGGCCGTCTGCGGCATCGCGCTGTGCCGGGTGTGTGGTGACACGTCAAACCTCCTTCGGGTGTAACATTAGGGAGCAGTGAGGAGACACGTCAAATGCAGAATGCGTATTACAGCCCAGAGGTGGTCCAGACCGCCGTCGACCTGGCCAACACCTTGCGGCCGGTCAAGGGGGAGGACACGCTCGAAACCGTGGAGCAGCTCCGGGACTTTCTCGACGGCCTTCCCGCGGCCGGGCGTTCACGTCCGGCCGCGGACCGGGGCACCGGGCCGCACCACCTCACCCGCGCCGACCTGGCGGAAGTCCGCGCGCTGCGCGAGACGGTGCGTGCGGTGCTCGAACGGGCGGACACGGACCCGGCCGGGGCCGCGGCTCTGATCAACGACGGCCTGCGCCGCAGCCGCGCCACCCCGGTACTGCGCCATGAGGACGACCGCTGGTGGACCGAGGTGGCCTCCGACACCGACCGCTGCTCGGCGCACCTGGCCGCGACCTTGCTCAGCGCACTGGCCGCCGTGATCGCCACGCTCGGCCCCGCTCGTCTCGGCGTATGCGCCGGACCGGCCTGCCGGGCCACCTTCGTGGACCTCTCGCGCAACGGCTCTAAGCAGTACTGCACCCGGACCTGCGCGCACCGGGCCAGCGTCGCGGCCTACCGGAGCCGGCGCGGCCCGCGCTGAGCACCGGCAGCCGGCCCCGCCGGGCCGGCTCCGGGGTTCCGTCCGAGCCCCACTACACTCCCCCAGCGCCCCTTGCCCCTCCGGAGCGACAACGGCGAGGAGCGGCACTGCGACACAGCAGGACTCGACACGGAACGAGAGTGGCCCGATGGACCAGGACTGGGAAGACCGCATGACCGCCGCATGGGCCCGCTTCGGGGAGCTTCCCGAGAGCGCGGCGCCCGCGTTCCGGGCGGAGATCGACGCGCTCGTCGCGGAGTTGCCCGAGGACAGCCCGCTCGGGCCGTTCGAGCGGGCCTGCGCGTGGGACTCCACCGGGCACTCGGACCGGGCGGTGCCGCTGTACCGGGAGGCGCTGGCGCGCGGGCTCGACGGCTACCGGGGCCGCCGCGCGAAGATCCAGCTCTCCAGTTCGCTGCGGAACACCGGGCACCCGGCGGAGGGCGTCGAGCTGCTCACCCCCGAACTGGACGCTCCCTCGGACGAGTTGGACGACGCGGTGCGTGCCTGCCTGGCGCTGTGCCTGTCGTCCCTCGGCCGGGACCGCGAGGGCCTGTCCCTGGTGCTGGGCGCCCTCGCCCCGCATCTGCCGCGCTATCAGCGGTCGATGGCCAACTACGCCCGGCTGCTGGTGGCTTCGGACGGCTGAGGCACGGGGGCGGTGACCAACCGCTCGTTTGCTCGTTCTGCTGGACGTGCAGTCACAGGACGTCGCCCCGCGCCACCCCCGTTCCGCCTCCCGTCCCGCCGCCGGTGTCGAGCAGGCCGAGGCCGCGCTCGTCGAGCACTATCCGCGGCTGGTCCGGATCGCCTATCTGGTGCTGCCGCCGGGACTCGGCCGCAGCAGGCGCGTCCTGAGCGCGCACTCGCTCACCCAGCGGGCGCTGCCCCGGGGCCGGTCGGCGGCGTCCGCGATCCCGGCGCAGTCGCGCGGCGACGACGGCGACCCGGGCTACGCCTATCTGCGCCGCCAGGTGCTCCGTACGGCGCTGGAGGCGGGCCGGGCGGCCAAGCGCGGACCGTGGCCCCGGCGCGCCGCGCTGCCGCCGCTGCTCCCGCAGGTGTGGGGGCTGCGGCTCTTCCCGCGCTCGGGCGGGGCCGACGAACTCGCCCTGGACCAGCGGCTGGCGTCCCTGCCCGCCCCGGCCCGCGCCGCCTATGTGCTGCGCGGTCTGGAGCGGCTGCCGGACGCGGTCGTGCGCCAGGTGCTGGCGTCCGCGGGCGTGGCCGACCCGGGCGCCGCGCTGCGCCAGGCCGACCGGCTGCCCGCCCGGCACGCGCTGCTGGAGTCCCCCGAGTTCGATCCGTGCTCGCTCCAGGCGCGGCCCACCGATCTGCTGCGGCGCAGGCAGCACACCCGGGCGGCGCTGGCCGCCGCGGCGGCGCTCGCGGTGTGCGGCGCGCTGGTGGCGCTGCCCGGCGGCGGCTGGGGTCCGGACGGCGCCGCGGCGCCCGCCTACGCGCAGAACCCGGCCGCCGAGGCGGCCCTCGACCCGGGCCGGCTCACCCGGGCCGCCCCGGCCGCCTGGCGGACCTCGGCCCGGCTGGACTTCTCGGTGTGGCCGGCCCGCGGCGACCTGACCGGTGACACGGCCCTGCTGCGCCGGGCGCTGGCCGTGTGGGCGCGGCCCGGCGGCGCGGTCCGGGTCTCGGCGACGCCCGGCACCGCCTCGGGCGGCCCCGCCGGACCGCCGCAACTGCTCTACGCCGGGACCGTCGACGCCGCGCGCGTGGTGATCCTCCACGACGGGCTGCGCATCGTCCGCTACGCCGAACCGCAGGGCTCCACGGCCGGGGCCGCCCTCGACTTCGCCCGGGTGGACGGCGCGAGCGGCCCGGAGGCGTCGGCGGTGGTGCTGGACCGCTCCGACGGCAATGTGCGCTATCTGACGGCGCCCTGGGTCCGCGCGGCGGCCCAGCGCGATCTGCTGAAGCCGTCGTCCGCCGCGCTGGACCTGGGTCTGTCGGACGGGGTGACCGGCCCGCTGGCCGGTACCGCGCGGCAGACCGGGGCGTGCACCTCCTGGCGGGTGCTGCGGCTGACCGGCGACGGCGGCAGCCAATTGCTGAGCGATCTGGGCGAGCTGGTGCCCGCCCGGCTCACCACGGGGCGCCCGGCGGCTCCGCACGGCGCGGCGGGCGCGGCGGGGCTGCGTGCCTGGGCGCCGTTCGCCTGCGCGCTGGGCGCGGTGCGCGGGCAGGGCGTACGGTCGGTCAACGCCTGGCGGTTCGCCGAGCAGCCGCTGCCCGGATCGGGCGGCACGGCCGCGTGGGTGTGCACCCGGACGGAGACCTGGCGCGGCGCCGGTCCGCGGGTGCTGGCCCAGGTCCGGGTGCCCGGCGGGACGTACGGGGCGGTCGCGGCCAGGGCCGAGGACGTACCGGCGTGCGGCGCCCGCGATCCGCATGTGCTGGCCGGGGTGCTGTGGAAGTCGAGGACGGACACCTGGTACCTGCTCGCGGCCGGTGACGCGGACACGGCCTCGGTCACCGCGACCGGCGGGGTCTCGGCGACCGCGTCCGGTCCGCTGCTCGCGGCGCGGGCGGAGCAGGGCACGCGGGCGGAGCTGAAGGGCACTCTGAAGGGCGGCGGCGCACTGGAGGCGCTGCACTAGCGCGCCGGAGTCACCGCACCAGAGGGTGCCGGGCCTGTCGGACCCGGCCACCGGCCCACTTACTGACATCAACGTCAACAAGGTGGCGCCAAGGGGTTCCCGGACGCCCTACCCGTCAGTACATTGACGCCATGTCTCACACGCAGGACCGGGTGCCGCTCAAGGCACGGAAGGTGTCCTTCTCCTGGGAGGGCACACCACTGCACTGGGTGCCCGGGGACCCGTTCACCTCGCACACCATCAATGTGCTGCATCTGCTGCTGCCCGCCGGGGAGCGCTGGTTCGTGCACGTCTACAAGCAGGTGCTCCCGTACATCCGCGACGAGCGGCTGCGCGAGGACGTCCTCGGGTTCATCGGGCAGGAGGCGATGCACTCGCAGGCGCACGACGAGGTGCTGCCGCACCTGAGGGAGCTGGGGCTCGACCCGACCCCGTACACCGCGCAGGTGGACTGGCTGTTCGAGAAGCTGCTCGGCGACCGCACGCTGCCGCCCGGCGCGGCCCGGCGCTGGTGGCTGATGGAGCGGGTGGCGCTGATCGCGGCGATCGAGCACTACACCGCCTTCCTCGGGGACTGGGTCCTCAACGCGAGCGAACTCGACCGGCGCGGCGCCGATCCCACCATGCTGGACCTGCTGCGCTGGCACGGCGCCGAGGAGGTCGAGCACCGCTCGGTCGCCTTCGACCTGTTCCAGCACGTGGACGGCAACTACCGGCGGCGGGCCCGCACCTGGGCGACGGCCTTCACCGCGCTGGTCTTCCTGTGGCAGCGCGGGGCCCGGTTCTTCATGGAGAACGACCCGACGCTGCTCGACGGCAGGGCCCGGCTGCGCGACTTCCACCGCGCCGGCCGCCGCGGCACCCTGCCCGCCACCGGCGCCATGCTGCGCTCCATACCCACCTACCTCGCCCGCGGCTACCACCCCTCCCAGGAGGGCTCGACCGAGCAGGCCGTCGCCTACCTCGCCGCCTCCCCGGCGGCGCTCGCGGCCGAGCAGGCCCAGAAGGAGACGGCGTGAGCCCGAAGCCGCCGAGGCTGCGGACGCTCCTGGCGGTCGCGGGCGGCGCCGTGCTGGCGCGCCGCGCCCTGCGCCGCCGTATCCAGGCGTCCCCGCTGTGGCCGCTGCCCGCCCTGGACGAGCCGGTCTCGGGCCGGCCGCGCACCCGTGCGCTGCGGCTGCTGGTCACCGCGCGCGAGACGGTCGCCGAGGGCGTCGTACGGCTGCGCCTTGAGGGGCACGGCCTGCCCCGCTGGGAGCCCGGCGCCCACCTCGACCTGGTACTGCCCTCCGGACTCGTACGGCAGTACTCCCTGTGCGGCGACCCGGCGGACGACTCGTCGTACACCGTGGCCACCCGGCTGATCGAGGACGGCCGGGGCGGCTCGCGCGAGGTGCACGCACAGCTCGCCGAGGGCACCGAGGTGGAGGTGCGCGGCCCGCGCAACCGCTTCCCGCTCACCGCGGCGGACTCCTACGTCTTCGTCGCGGGCGGCATCGGCATCACCCCCCTGCTGCCCATGCTGCGGGCGCTCGGCGAGCACACCCCCTGGCGGCTGCTGTACGGCGGACGCAGCCGGGCCTCGATGCCGTTCCTGGCGGAGCTGGCCGAACTGGACCCGGACGGCACCCGGGTGACCGTGGCCGCCGAGGACGAGCACGGCCGCCCCGACCTGGACGCGCTGCTCACCGGCCTCCCGGCGGGCACCGCCGTCTACTGCTGCGGGCCGGAGGGCCTGATGGCGGCGGTGGCGGAGCGGCTGCCCGAGGGCACCGCACTGCACCTGGAGCGGTTCGCGCCACGCGCCGCGGCGGGCGGCGACCATGCCTTCGCGGTGGAACTGCGGCGCAGCGGGCGCACGGTGACCGTCCCCGCGGACACCACCGTGCTGGCCGCCGTGCGCACCGCGCTGCCGGACACCGCGTACTCCTGCGAGCAGGGCTTCTGCGGGACCTGCCGCCAGCGGGTGCTGGAGGGCGAGGTCGACCACCGGGACGAACTGCTCACCGACGCCGAACGGGACGACTCCGTGCTGATCTGCGTCTCCCGGGCGCGCGGCGAGCGCCTGGTGCTCGACATGTGAGGCACGGCGTGCGCCGGCCGGGGCGGCGGACCGCGGGACGGACCGGACGAACACCGCGGCCGGTCCGGACCGTTCGCGGCCGGATCCGGTCGGTAGGGTGGGCACATGACCACCGGGGTACGGCGCAGGATGGGAGTCGAGGAGCGACGCGAGCAGTTGATCGGCGTCGCCCTCGAACTGTTCAGCGGGCGCTCCCCCGACGATGTCTCCATCGACGAGATAGCGTCGGCGGCGGGCATATCGCGCCCGCTGGTCTACCACTACTTCCCCGGCAAGGTCAGCCTGTACGAGGCGGCGCTCCAGCGGGCGGCGGACGATCTGGCCGACCGGTTCACCGAGCCGCGCGAAGGCCCGCTGGGGCTGCGGCTGCTGCGGGTGATGCGCCGCTTCTTCGACTTCGTGGACGCGCACGGGCCCGGCTTCTCGGCCCTGATGCGGGGCGGCCCGGCGGTCGGCTCGACCACGGCCAACGCCCTTGTCGACTCCGTCCGGCAGGTGGCCTACGACCAGTTGCTGTCGCATCTCGGTGTGCAGGACCCGCCCGCGCGCCTGGACCTGGTGGTGCGCTCCTGGATCTCCCTGGCCGAGTCGACGGCGCTGCTCTGGCTGGACGGCCGCCGGGTGCCGCGCGCCGAGCTGGAGGTCCAGCTCGTGCACGACTTCGCCGCGCTGCTGGCCGTCGCCGCCGCCCAGGACGAGGAGCTGACCGCGCTGCTGCGCGGCGTGTTCACGGCGGAGCCGGCCGACGGCCCCTTCGCGGACCTGCTCGGCCGGCTCCTCCGGCTCGCCTCCTAGCCAGGACCTGCGCGCAGGACGCCGGTCCTCAGCTCGCCGTCTCGTCCTTGCGGTAGGACGCGTCGAGGTCGCGGATCTCCGCCGAGGCGTGCAGGACCAGGCCCTCGACGGGCCGCACATGGGCGCGCAGCGCCTCCAGGACCGCTTCCGCCAGCCGTGCCTTGGTCTCCTCGGTGCGCCCGGCCAGCAGACCGACGCTGACGTGCACGATCGCGTGCCCCTCGGCGTCCGGGCCGACGACGGTGTCCTCGGTCCTGCGGAACTGCGTCGTGCAGGCCGGGGGCCTGGCCGCCGCGATCTCGACGGTCCGCGCGTGCACCTCGCGGGCGAACGCGGCCCGGTCGAAGGCGTCCGCGAGCGGCGCGGAGTAGTCGACGGTGATCTGCGGCATGAGCACTCCTTGTGGCTACGGCGACGGGGTCACCCTAGTGCGCGGTGAACACCGCGACCGTACGGGCCGGGACGGTGAACGTGCCGGTGGCCGCCGCGCAGGACGCGGTCCGCGCCACCGGGTCCGCGCCCGCCGCCTGCACCGGGTGCAGCCGGCAGCGCGTACCGGCGAGCGCGGGCACCCGCTGCTCCTGCCGCTGCGGGGTGGCGTTGAACACCACGACGAGGCCGCCCAGGCGCATGGTGATCACGCCGGGGGTCTCGTCCGGGCCGGACAGCGGGAAGGACAGCCGGGACTGCACCTGCGCGGCCGTCGCCGACGAGAAGGCCCGCTCGCCGGTGCGGATGCGCAGCAGGTCGCGGTAGGCGGCCGAGGCGCCCTCGATCTGTGCGCAGCCGACCCGGACGGAGGCCAGCAGCGGTGCGGCGTAGGGCCACTTGTCCCGGTTGGCCGCCGCCGGGGGCAGGCCGCGGCCGAAGCCGTTGCCGTCGGCGCAGTCCCAGTGGACGGCGTTGAACCAGTCGCCGCTGTCGTAGGAGTCGCGGTCCAGGGACTTGGAGCGCAGCAGGTCGGTGCCGGCCTGGGAGAGCGCCGGTCCCTGGGAGAGCGCGGCGGTCGCCATCGCCAGGACCTGCATCCGGGCCCGGTCGGCGGCGGACGTGGCGGCGGGCAGCTTGTAGGCGAGGGCGTCGAAGAGGGTCTCGTTGTCGTGCGCGTCGGCGTAGGCGACGGCGTCCCCGGGGGCGGCCGCGTAGCCCGCGGGCGCGCCGTTGTAGTCGACCTCCGCCCCGGTGACCTGCTTGCCGCCGGAGTCCGTGAAGCGGTAGCGGGCGAGGCTGCCGCTCAGCCCGACCTTGATCAGGTCCTGGTGGTGCAGCAGCCGGGCCCGCTGCTCGGCCGGTGTGCCGTTGGCGGTGGAGGAGTTGGGGTCGGTGAAGAGACCGGAGGCGAAGCCCTGGACGCCGGGGTCGGCGTCGAAGGGGCTGCCGCCGCGCACCGCGTCGCGGGCCCGGTCGGAGAAGGTGGCGATGCCGGTGCCCGCCATGTTCTTCTGGGTGGCCTGCACGAAGCGGGCGTCGTCGGCCGCCTCGCCGAAGTTCCAGCCCTCCCCGTACAGGATGATCTTCTTGCCGTCGACGCCGTCCTTCGCGGGCGTCAGGGCGTCCAGCGCCCGGCGGACGGCGAGGATGTTCGCCTTGGGGTGGTGGCCCATGAGGTCGAAGCGGAAGCCGTCGACCTTGTACTGCCTGGCCCAGGTGACGACGGAGTCGACGACGAGCTTGCCCATCATGGTGTTCTCGGGCGCGGTGCCCGCGCAGCAGGTGCTGGTGGCCACCGAGCCGTCGGCGAGCAGCCGCTGGTAGTAGCCGGGTACGACCTTGTCCAGGACGGAGGTGTCCGCCTGGCCCGCGGCGGCGGTGTGGTTGTAGACCACGTCCATGACGACCCGCAGCCCGTCCCGGTTGAGCGCGCCGACCATCCGCCGGAACTGGACCGTGCGGGCGGTGCCGTCCGGGTCGGTGGCGTAGGAGCCCTCGGGGACGGTGTAGTGGTAGGGGTCGTAGCCCCAGTTGTAGGCGTCGCGCGCCGCGGTCGCCGCCACGCACGCCTGCTGCCGGTCGGAGTCGGCCGGCCAGGCGGCCGGGTCGCAGCCGGGCACCGCCTGGTCGGCCTTCTTCTCCGGGACGGTGGCGATGTCGAAGGCGGGCAGCAGGTGGACGTAGGAGGTGCCCGCCCGTGCCAGGTCCCGCAGGTGCCGCGAGCCGTCGCCGCCGCGGTCGGTGAAGGCCAGGTAGGTGCCCCGGTGGGTGGCGGGGACGGTGGGGTCGGCGACGGAGAAGTCGCGGATGTGCAGTTCCTGGATCTGCGCGTCGCGCAGCGGTACGGCCTTCGGCTTGGCCAGTCGGGACCAGCCGCCGGGGGCGAGCGCGGGGTCGTCCAGGTCGGTGACGAGGCTGCGGGCGCTGTCGGCGGTCAGGGCGAGCGAGTAGGGGTCGGTGACCTTGTTGGTGACGATCCGGCGGACGCCGGGCGCCCACACCGTGACGACGTACCGGTAGGGCTTGTTCTTCCAGGACGCCGGGCCGGTGACGGACCAGACGCCGGTGGTGTCGTCGCGGTGCAGGGGGACGGTCCTGCCGTCCAGTTCGAGGGCGGCGGTGCGCGCGGTCGGCGCCCAGACGCTGAGTGTCGGGCGGCCGCGGTGGAAGACCGGGCCGAGGCGCGCCTTCGCGGCGGCGGTGCCGTAGAGGTCGTCGAGGACCCCGGCGAGCTGGACGCCGGTCGCCGCGAGGACGGTGCCGTCGGCGGCCCGCTGGGTGGCGACGACCTGGCCGCGCAGCGCGTCGCGGACCAGGCCGCGGTCGCGCGGGTCGACGGACCAGGCGGTGTGGTTCCTCAGGTGCGGGAACCGCGCCTTCTGGGCGGTGCTCAGCACGGTCCTGGTCAGGCGCAGGCGGCGGGTGTCGTCGCCGTCCGGTCTCGCGCCCCGGAGGGTGACCGAGCCGTCGCGGGAGGCGAGGAGCTGGGCGGAGGCGGCGGTGGCCGGGCCGTTCCAGGCCACGGTGGACCGGTCGATCCAGACGGCCTCGGAGGTGGTCAGGCCGAGGGCGGAGGCCGCGCGGGCGGCGGCGGGCCGGGGGGCCGCGGGCGGTGCGGCGGCCTGGGCGGTCAGGGGCTGGAGGAGGACGGCGGCGAGCGTGGCGGCGACGGCGGCCACGGCCCGTCCGCCGCGTCCGGCGTGGTGGGGGCGGCGCCCGGGGGGCGCCGGCCGAATGGGTGTCACGGTGGGTGGGCTCCTTGCGACGACGGCTCGAACGGGCCCGTGTCCGCGCGTACTTCGGCTGCGCGGCCGGACGCCGGGCGAGACCGTATCCCCGGTGAATCGCTTGCAGCAAGAGTCATGAAAACCATGGAAAGAAATTTCAGGAACAGCTTTCCGACGCACGCTCACGCGACCCGGCGGGGCCGCATCCCCGCGCCCCCGCCGCGCGGGCAGTACGGGTCCACCGGCGATCGGACCCGACACCCTGCGGTAACGAAAATGTCACGCTTGCCGGACCGTGCGGAAATTTTCTTGCAACATCTTTCGCAAGGGATTGCAGCCTTGCTACGTTCCTCCCGCGCCCGGCGGCCGTCGATCGGGACCGACGGCACCCACGGTCCTCCCAAGGGATGATCCGGGCCCATATCTAGGGAGTTCATATGCGACGTGGCATATCGATCGCCGCCGCGGTCACCGTGGTCGCGCTGGCCGCCTCGGCCTGCGGCGGGTCGGACAGCGACTCGTCCGGCAAGCCGAAGGACCCCAAGGACGTCTCCGGGACGATCACGTACTGGGACACCTCGGACGCGGCGACCGAAGCCCCGACGTACAAGGCCCTGGTCAAGCAGTTCGAGGCCAAGTACCCGAAGATCAAGGTGAACTACCAGAGCGTCCCGTTCACCGACGTCGAGCAGAAGTTCAAGTCGGCCGCCAAGAGCGGCAAGGGCGCGCCCGACGTGGTCCGCACCGACGTGGGCCTGATGGCCGAGTACGCCTCGCTGGGCTACATCGCCCCGCTCGACGGCACCCCGGCCCTCAAGGACACCGCCGACTTCACCGCCACGCCGCTGAACACCGCCAAGTACAACGGCAAGACGTACGGCGTCCCCTCGGTCACCGACACCCTCGGCCTGCTCTACAACAAGAAGCTCCTCCGGCAGGCCGGTATCGCCGAGCCCCCGGCCACCTGGGACGAGTTCATCGCCGACGCCAAGACCATCAAGCAGAAGACCGGGGCCTACGGCACCTACGTCAACCCGGACTCCTACTTCCTGCTCCCGCTGCTCTACAGCAACGGCGCGGACCTGGCCGACCCGTCCGCCAAGAAGATCACCATCAGCGACGCCGCCGCCGTCACCGCGCTCACCACCGCGAAGAAGATCAACGACGAGGCGTCGATGAAGGTCGACTTCGCGAACGCCTACCAGAACATGCAGACCGCCTTCAAGAACGGCAAGGTGGCCATGCTGATCCAGGGTCCCTGGTCGGTCGGCGACGACCTGACCGGCAGCGCGTTCAAGGGCGACGAGGCCAACCTCGGCTTCGCCTCCGTCCCGGCGGGCGCCGGCGGCAAGGCCCAGGCCCCGACCGGCGGCCACAACCTCACGGTCTACCAGGGTTCGGGCAACCTGGACGCCAGCTATCTGTTCACGCAGTTCATGACGTCCACCGAGAGCCAGATCGCCGTCGCCAAGGGCACCGGCACCCTGCCGACCCGCACCTCGGCGTACACCTCCGAGGTCACCGCCGACCCCAAGATCGCCGGCTTCAAGCCGCTCCTGGAGCGGACCGCCCGCCCGCGCGTGGCCCTGCCGCAGGTCGGCTCGCTGTTCACCCCGCTCCAGCAGAACTACGTGAAGGTCCTCCAGGGCGACCAGTCGGTCGAGGGCGGCCTCGACGCCACCGCGAAGGAGTTCCAGAAGCTCCTGCCCGGCTACTCCGTCGGCTGACCCCACCCGCCGCAGCCGCACCCGCCGTCGCCGCACGGCGGCCGAAGACACGCAGCCCCGGGGAAACGACTCCCCGCTGCCGCCCCGACCGGGGCTCCCCGGGGCCGCGGAACGACCCGACCTCGTCCCCGAGAGACTCGTCCCCGAGAGAGCCGATGACCATGACGACCGCAGCGAGCACCGGAGACGACCGCACCCGAGCGGGCGGTGACCGGCCCCCGCGCCCCGCCCGCGCCTCGGCGCTGCGGCGGTCCTGGGACACGTACTGGTACGCCTGGGCGATGGTGACCCCGGTCGCCCTCGTGATCACCGTGCTGGTGCTGTACCCCCTGGGCTACGGCTTCTACCAGTCGCTGACGAACGCCAACGAGTCCAACGTCGCCAGCACCATCGGCGCCTTCCACCGGCCCGCCACCTACGACTTCGTCGGCCTCGACAACTACTGGCACGTCCTGTCCGGCGCGGACGGCGACTTCTACCCGCGCCTGGTGTGGACGGTCGTGTGGACCGTGTCCTGCGTGGTGCTCCAGGTCGGCCTGGGCATGGCCCTCGCGGTGCTGCTCAACCGCGAGATGCGGCTGCGCGGCTTCTACCGCGCCATGCTGATCCTGCCGTGGGCCGTGCCCTCCTTCATCGGCGTCTTCGCCTGGCGGCTGATGCTCAACTCCCAGTACGGCGTCTTCAACGAGGTCATCACGGCCTTCGGCCTGCCCGCGCAGAACTGGCTGGGCACCCCGCTGGCCCAGAAGGCCGCCGTCATCATGGTCAACGTCTGGATCGGCATCCCGTTCAACATGGTCGCGCTGCTCGGCGGGCTCCAGTCCATACCCAAGGAACTGTACGAGGCCGCCGAGATGGACGGCGCCTCCCCCTGGCAGCGCTTCGTGAACATCACCCTGCCCGGCCTCAAGCCGGTGTCGAACACCGTGATCCTGCTGGGCTGCATCTGGACGTTCAACATGTTCAACGTCATCTACCTGCTGCTGGGCAACAACACCACCGGCGACACCGACATCCTCGTCACCTTCGCCTTCCACAAGGCCTTCAACGGGATCTCGGACTACGCGGGATCGGCCACCTACGGGATCATCATCCTCGCTCTCCTGCTGGCCTTCTCGACCTTCTACCGCCGCAGCACCCTGAAGTCCGAGCAGGCGTAAGGAGCCCTCGCCATGACCGCAGCCACGCACGAGAGCGGCCCCGCCGCGCCCGCCGCCCCCGCCCGGCCCGCCGCCGCCCCGCGCCCGCGCAGGGTGCGCGGCCGCCAGGAGCGCGCCCCCTGGGTCTCCGTCGTCCTGCACGCCACCCTGGTCGGCGCCACCGTGATCGCCGCGTTCCCCGTGGCGTGGATCCTGTTCATCTCGCTGGGCCCCAAGAACGCCTGGCAGGAGCCGGGCCAGGTGCTCAGCCATCTGAGCCTGCACAACTACACGGATGTACTGGCCCATTCGGACCTGGCGAAGTGGTTCCTGAACACCGTCGTCGTGGCGGGCGGCACCACCCTGCTCGGCGTCTTCCTCGCCTCGACCGCCGGGTACGCCGTGTCCCGGATGCGGTTCCCGGGCAGCCGCCAGCTGATGTGGACCTTCCTGGTCACCCAGATGTTCCCCAGTATCGTATTGATCGTGCCGCTCTATCTGCTGATGTCCGAGTTGCACCTGCTGGACAACTACCTCGGGCTGATCCTGGCGTACGCGACCACGGCGGTGCCGTTCTGCGCCTGGATGATGAAGGGCTACTTCGACACCATCCCCAAGGAGATAGACGAGGCGGGCCGGGTGGACGGGCTCACCCCGATCGGCACCTTCTGGCGGCTGATCCTGCCGCTGGCCAGGCCGGGCCTCGCGGTGACCGCGTTCTACAGCTTCCTCACCGCCTGGGGCGAGGTCGCCTACGCGACGCAGTTCATGCAGTCCGACCACTACACGCTCGCCGTCGGCATCCGCACCTTCGCGCAGGACCAGCGCCCCGACTGGGCGTGGACCTCCGCCACCGCGATCATCATCACCATCCCGGCGGCCCTCGTGTTCATGCTGGTCCAGCGCAGCCTGGTGTCCGGTCTGACGGCCGGCGGCACCAAGTCCTGAGCGCGGCCCGGCCGGCGGCCCCTCCCGCCGCCGCGCGCACGCGCCCTGTCGTTCCCCTCGCACCCCTAAGGGAATCCATGACCCAGCACGTCACCGACACCGCCCCCGCCGAAGCCCCCGCCGCCGCCGCGCGCCGGGAGTGGTGGCGCGACGCGGTCATCTACCAGGTCTACCCGCGCAGTTTCGCCGACGGCGACGGCGACGGGATGGGCGACCTGCCCGGCATCCGGGCCCGGCTGCCCTACCTGCGCGATCTCGGTGTCGACGCCGTCTGGCTGTCCCCGTTCTACGCCTCCCCGCAGGCCGACGCGGGCTACGACGTCGCCGACTACCGGGCCATCGACCCGATGTTCGGCACCCTCACCGACGCCGACGACCTGGTCCGCGACGCCCACGCGCTGGGGCTGCGCGTCATCGTCGACGTCGTCCCCAACCACTGCTCCGACCAGCACGAGTGGTTCAAGCAGGCGCTGCGCGAGGGCCCAGGCTCCCCGCTGCGCGACCGCTTCCACTTCCGCCCCGGCAAGGGCACCGGCGGCGAACTGCCGCCCAACGACTGGGAGTCCATCTTCGGCGGCCCGGCCTGGACCCGGGTGACCGAGCCGGACGGCACCCTGGGCCAGTGGTACCTGCACCTGTTCGCGCCCGAGCAGCCCGACTTCAACTGGGAGCACCCGGCCGTCCACGACGAGTTCCGCTCCATCCTGCGGTTCTGGCTCGACCTGGGCATCGACGGCTTCCGCATCGACGTCGCCCACGGCCTGGTCAAGGCCGCCGGACTGCCCGACATCGGCCACGACGAGCAGGTCAAGCTGCTGGGCACCCAGGCCGTGCCGTACTTCGACCAGGACGGCGTGCACGAGATCTACCGCAGCTGGCGGCGGATCCTGGAGGAGTACGCCGGAGACCGGATCGCGGTCGCCGAGGCGTGGACGCCGACCGTGGAGCGCAGCGCCCTGTACCTGCGCCCCGACGAGCTGCACCAGGCGTTCAACTTCTCGTACCTGACCACCGGTTGGGACGCCGACGGGCTGCGCGACGTCATCGACCGCTCGCTGCGCGCCATGAACGCCGTGCACGCGCCCGCCACCTGGGTGCTCTCCAACCACGACGTCGTACGCCACTCCACGCGGCTGGCGGCGGACGACGGCGCCGACGGGCTGCGCCGGGCCCGCGCGGCGACCCTGCTGATGCTGGCGCTGCCCGGCTCGGCCTACCTCTACCAGGGCGAGGAACTGGGCCTGCCCGAGGTCGTCGACCTGCCCGACGAGGTGCGCCAGGACCCGGCGTTCTTCCGCAGCTCCGGCCAGGACGGCACCCGCGACGGCTGCCGGGTGCCGCTGCCGTGGTCCGGGCAGGAGCCGCCGTTCGGCTTCGGTCCCGTCGAGGGCGGCCCGAGCTGGCTGCCGCAGCCCGCCGAGTGGCGGGAGCTGACGGTCGAGGCGCAACAGGGCGACCCGGACTCGACGCTGGAGTTCTACCGCGGCGCGCTCGCCGTGCGCCGCGAGCACCCGGCGCTCGGCGCCGGGACCCGGATCACCTGGCTGGACAGCCCCGAGGGAGTGCTCGCCTTCCGCCGCGACACCGGCGAGGGATCCTTCGTCTGCACGGTCAATCTGACCGCCGCTCCGCTGGCCGTGCCCACCCCCGGCACCCTGCTGCTGGCCAGCTCAGACGTGGTCCCCGGCCCCGACTTGACGCAACTGCCCCGCGACTGCGCCGTCTGGTGGGCAGTCTGACATGCAACCGGTACAGTCCACTCCTGTGACCACACGGCTTGCCGACATCGCCGCGCAGGCGGGGGTGAGCGAAGCGACCGTCAGCCGTGTCCTGAACGGCAAGCCGGGCGTCGCCTCCACCACCCGCCAGTCCGTGCTGGCCGCGCTCGACGTCCTCGGCTACGAGCGTCCGGTGCGGCTGCGCCAGCGCAGCGAGGGTCTGGTGGGCCTGATCACCCCGGAGCTGGAGAACCCCATCTTCCCGGCGCTCGCCCAGGTGATCGGGCAGGCGCTGACCCGGCAGGGCTACACCCCGGTGCTCGCCACCCAGACACCCGGCGGGTCCACCGAGGACGAGCTGACCGAGATGCTGGTGGACCGCGGGGTCGCGGGCATCATCTATGTCTCCGGGCTGCACGCCGACACCACCGCCGACATGGAGCGCTACGAGCGGCTGCGCGCCCAGGGCGTGCCGTTCGTGCTGGTGGACGGCTTCTCCCCGAAGGTGCAGGCGCCGTTCATCTCCCCCGACGACCGCGCGGCCATGACGCTCGCGGTCACCCATCTCGTCTCGCTGGGCCATGTCCGCGTCGGGCTGGCCCTCGGGCCGAAGCGCTTCGTGCCGGTGCAGCGCAAGATAGAGGGCTTCGTCCGCGCCGTGCAGGACCAGCTCGGCCTGGCGCCCGACCTCATCGAGACGGAGCTGGTGCAGCACTCCCTGTACACGCTGGAGGGCGGCCAGGCCGCGGCGACGGCGCTGATCGCCCGCGGCTGCACCGCGGTGGTGTGCGCCAGCGACATGATGGCGCTCGGCGCCATCCGCGCGGGCCGCCAGAACGGCCTGGCCGTCCCCCGGGACCTCTCCGTGGTCGGCTTCGACGACTCCCCGCTGATCGCCTTCACCGACCCGCCGCTGACCACGATCCGCAAGCCGGTCCCGGCGATGGGGCAGGCGGCGGTGCGCACCCTGCTGGAGGAGGTCGGCGGGACGCCCGCGCCGCACAGCGAGTTCGTGTTCATGCCCGAACTGGTGGTCCGCGGCTCGACGGCGTCGGCGCCCCGGGCCCGGTTCTAGCCCCGCCCACCGGCCTGTTCCCGCACCGGATCCGGGTGGATGCGGCATGCGGACAACATGCGGGCGGGGCCGGGCCGCGGGATGAGGGCCGCGGGACGGCTTTTCTGGCAGACTCTGCGGCTATGGGTGATACGACCGTGCGCCGACCGGAAGATCCCGAAGAGGCCCGTCCGTACCCCGTCACGGACACCGGACGCCCCTGGCCCGGGAGACCGGCGCGCCTCCCGCGCCGGCCCCGCATCTGGTTCGAGATCCTGCTGATCGCGGTCAGTTACTGGACGTACTCGCTGATCCGCAACGCCGTCCCGGAGCAGAAGGCCGCCGCCCTGCGCAACGCCGCCTGGGTCTGGCGCACCGAGCACCATCTCGGCATCGCCGCCGAGCAGTGGGTCAACCACACGGTGAACGCGGTGACTTGGCTGGTCGTCGGGATGAACTACTACTACGCGACGCTGCACTTCGTGATCACGGTGGGTGTCCTGGTGTGGCTCTACCGCACCCACCCCGGCCGGTACGCGGCGGCCCGGCTCGCGCTGTTCGCGACCACGGGCGTGGCCCTGCTCGGCTACTACCTGTATCCGCTGGCGCCGCCCCGGCTGATGTCCGGCGGCCGCTTCGTCGACACCGTCCAGGTCCATCACACCTGGGGTTCGATGGCCTCCGGCGACCTCAAGCACATGTCCAACCAGTACGCCGCGATGCCCTCCATGCACATCGGCTGGTCCCTGTGGTGCGGGCTGACTCTGCTGGCCCTGACCACGGTCCCGTGGGTGCGGGTGCTGGCCGCGCTCTATCCGGTGGCCACGCTGGTCGTCATCGTCGCCACCGCCAACCACTTCTGGCTGGACGCCGTCGGCGGTGTGCTCTGCCTCGCCTTCGGCTTCACCGTCGCCCGCCTCTGGTACGGGGCTCTGCCGCACGCCCTGCCCAGGACGGCGCCGCGGCGGGGGCAGGGGCAGGGTCGCAGTCGTACGGGACTTGAGGCTCAGGTGCCGTAGCACGGCTCAGGTGCCGTAGAACAGGGTCTCCATCACGGTCCTGGCGCGGCGCGCGGTGCGGCGGTAGGCGTCGAGCATGTCGCCGACGTGACCGGGCCCGTACCCGAGGTAGCGCCCCACCGCGGCCAGCTCCCGCGGCTCGGTCGGGAAGGTGTCGCCCGCCCGGCCGCGCACCAGCATCACCGCGTTGCGCACCCGGGTGGCCAGCACCCACGCCTCGTCCAGGACGGCGGCGTCCTCCTCGGTGACCAGACCGGCCGCCCGCGCCGCCGCGAGGGCCTGCCGGGTGCGGGTGGTGCGCAGCCCGGCCACCTCGGCGCCGTGCCGCATCTGGAGGAGCTGCACGGTCCACTCCACGTCGGAGAGGCCGCCGGGCCCGAGCTTGGTGTGCAGCTTGGGGTCGGCGCCCCGGGGCAGCCGCTCGGACTCCATCCGGGCCTTGAGCCGCCGGATCTCGCGCACCGCGTCCTCGTCGAGGCCGGCCGCCGGGTAGCGCAGCGGGTCGGCCAGTTCCACGAACCGCCGCCCCAGCTCTTCGTCCCCGGCCACCGGCTCGGCCCGCAGCAGCGCCTGCGACTCCCACACCAGCGACCAGCGCCGGTAGTACGCCGCGTACGAGGTGAGGGTGCGCACCAGCGGGCCCGACTTGCCCTCCGGGCGCAGGCCGGCGTCGATGAGCAGCGGCGGGTCGGCGCTGGGGAGCTGGAGCAGCCGGCGCATCTCGGCGACGACCCGGTTGGCGGCGTCGGCGGCCTCCCGCTCGTCGGCGCCCTCGCGCGGCTCGTGCACGAACAGGACGTCGGCGTCGGAGCCGTAGCCCAGTTCGTGGCCGCCGAAGCGGCCCATGCCGATGACCGCGAACCGGGTCGGCAGGGTGTCGCCCCAGCCGCCGCGCACGACCGCCCGCAGGGTGCCCGCGAGGGTCGCGGCCGTCAGGTCGGAGACCGCGCCGCCGACCTGGTCGACCAGGGGGCCCTGGTCGGTCTCGGCGGGCTGGGCCTCGGTGCCGTAGGAGCCGACGATGTCGGCGGCGGCGGTGCGGAACAGCTCCCGCCTGCGCACCCCGCGGGCGGCCGTGACGCCCTGCTCGGCGCTCTCGGCGCGGCCGACGGCGGCCAGGATCTCCTGCTCCAGCTGGGCCCGGCCGCGCGGTCCGAGTCCGCCCCCGCCGTCGCCGAGCAGCGCCACCGCCTCCGGTGCCCGCATCAGCAGGTCGGGGGCGAGCCGCCCGGCGGACAGGACCCGGGCGAGGTTCTCGGCGGCGGCGCCCTCGTCGCGCAGCAGCCGCAGGTACCAGGGGGTCTTGCCTAGCGCGTCGGAGACCTTGCGGAAGTTGAGCAGTCCGGCGTCCGGGTCGGCGGAGTCGGCGAACCAGCCCAGCAGCACCGGCAGCAGGGTGCGCTGGATGGCGGCCTTGCGGGTGACGCCGGAGGCCAGGGCCTCCAGGTGGCGCAGGGCGGCGGCCGGGTCGGCGTAGCCGAGCGCGACCAGCCGTTCGCGGGCCGCCTCGGTGCTCAGCCGGGCCTCGCCGGGGGCGAGCTGGGCGACCGCGTCGAGCAGCGGCCGGTAGAACAGCTTCTCGTGCAGCCGCCGTACGACGCCGGTGTGCCGCTTCCACTCGCGGGTCAGCTCGGCCACCGGGTCGGCGCGCAGCCCCAGGGAGCGGCCCAGGCGCCGCAGTCCGGCGTCGTCCTCGGGCAGCAGATGGGTGCGGCGCAGCCGGTAGAGCTGGATGCGGTGCTCCATGAAGCGCAGGAAGCGGTACGCCTCGTCGAGCCGTCCGGCGTCCGCGCGGCCGACGTAGCCGCCCGCCGCGAGGGCCTGGAGGGCGTCGAGCGTGGTGCCGCTGCGCAGCGAGGGGTCGGCGCGGCCGTGCACGAGCTGGAGCAGCTGCACGGCGAACTCGACGTCGCGCAGTCCGCCCGGTCCGAGCTTCAGTTCGCGCTCGACCTCGGCGACGGGGATGTTCGCCACCACGCGGCGGCGCATCTTCTGCACGTCGGCGACGAAGTTGTCCCGTTCGGCGGCCTGCCAGACCAGCGGGGAGAGCGCCTCGACGTAGGCGGCGCCCAGCTCGGCGTCCCCGGCGACCGGGCGGGCCTTCAGCAGCGCCTGGAACTCCCAGGTCTTGGCCCACCGCTGGTAGTAGGCGAGGTGGCTGCTCAGGGTCCGCACCAGCGGTCCGTTGCGCCCCTCGGGCCGCAGATTGGCGTCGACCGGCCAGATGCTGCCCTCCACGGTCGTCTCGGAGCAGATCCGCATCATCCGCGCGGCGAGGCGGGTGGCGGCGCGCAGCGCCTCGGTCTCGTCGCCGCCCTCCTCGGCGCTCTCGCCGACGAAGATGACGTCGACGTCGGAGACGTAATTCAGCTCGTGGCCGCCGCACTTGCCCATGGCGATGACGGCGAGCCGGCACCGCGCGGCGTCCTCGGGGGCCTCTTCACCGGCGATGCGCAGCGCGGCGCGCAGGGTGGCGGTGGCGAGGTCGGCCAGTTCGGCGGCGGTCTCGGCGATCCCGGTGGTGCCGCAGACGTCGCGGGCGGCGATGGACAGCAGGCAGCGGCGGTAGGCGACGCGCAGCGCGACGGGGTCGTCCGCCCCGGCGAGGCCGCGCTCGAACTCCTCCACGCCCGGGTGCAGGTCGCGCGGCTCGTAGGTGACGAGCGCCTGCCAGTCACCGGCGTGCCGCGCCAGGTGCTCGCCGAGCGCGGCGGAGGCGCCGAGCACGCCGAGCAGCCGGTCGCGCAGCGGTTTGGCCGCTATCACCGTGTCCAGCAGTTCCCGCCGGGCGGCCGGGGCGGGCTGCGCCTCCAGCAGCCGGACCAGTCCGTCCAGCGCGAGATCGGGGTCGGCGGTGGCGCCCAGCGCCTCCAGCAGCACCGGGTCGTCGCGGACCAGGGCCAGCTCCGGGCTGTCCAGCCTCCGCTCGGCGGCCGAGGCATCGGTGAAGCCGTGCCGCAGCAGCCGTGTGAAGGTGCTGCTCCTGCGCCCCGGCGCCGTCATCCCGGTCTCCCGTCGGATCGAGGTGGTCCTGGCCAGAGCGTAGCGGCAGGCGGGGGTGTCGGCCGGGGGGTGTCGGCTGCGGGCGGGGCGGGCGGGCGCCGTGGCCGCGCCCTGCCCGACGGTCAGAGGCCGTGGGGCGGGATCCGGAAGCAGGGGCAGGCCGTCGCTCAGAGGCCGTCCAGCCAGGCCACCGTGTCGGCGGGGCGCCCGAAGCGGTGGACGGTGAGCGGGCCGAAGCGCGGGTCGCGCGTACGGCGGGCCACCTCGCGGCGGCGGGGCCCGTGCTGCGCCCAGGACCACCACACGGGGTGCTCACGGCTCAGCCACCCCCGCCAGGTCTCCCGGTTGCCGCCGAACAGCGCCTCCCGGGTGACCGTGCGGCGCAGGGAGCGGCGCAGCACGCGGGGCATGACCACGCGCCGGGGATAGTCCAGCCAGAGCACGGTGTCCGCCCGCTCCCACAGCAGGTCGCGGACCTCCGGGTAGCCGAGGGAGTCGATGATCCAGCGGGGCCCGTCGGCGATCCCGCCCACGTCCTCGGCCAGCCGCCCGTTCACGGCCCAGCCGGGACCGGCGAAGTACAGCGCGTCCATCTCGTGGTACGGCACCCCCAGGCGGGCGCCGACCGACCGGGCGAGCGTCGACTTGCCCGCACCGGTGACACCCACGACCAGGATCCGCTGCACGGCGGCACCCTATCCGCGCGGCGGCGGGGCCGGGAAGGCGGTCTCCGGGCGGGCCTCCGGACGCCCGTATCCCAGGACGCGCGGCAGCACCTCCCGCATGCGCGCCACGTCCGCCTCCGGCGCTCGGAGCAGCACCTCGACCACCGGATCGGACAGCCCCAGATCCTCCAGCGACGCGGGGTCCAGCGTCACCCGCAGCACGTCCTCGTCCAGCACCACTTCCCGTACGCACCCGTAGGCGGTGCCCTGCCCCGGTGTGACCAGGCAGTACGTGTCCAGGCCCAGCGCCGTCTCCTGGGCGCCGGGCTCCTCGAAGTCACACATGAACAGCAACGAGAACGCCTCCGCGTCCTCCGACTCCGCCACCCCCGCCATCACGCAGTCGTCCGTCTCCGGATCATCGAGCCCGCAGGCGACCCGTGACGTGAACCTGTATGCCATGGGGGTGTTCTAGACGCTGCCCACCCGATGATCAAATCCATGCCGGTCCCGGCCTTGCCGGGCCGGTGGGGGCGGGCGATGCTGGACCGATGCCAGGGCAGCGCGGCAGAAGACGCCGGTCGCAGGACGAGGCGCGGCGGGCGGCTGCCCGGTTCGCGCCCGAGGCGGGCCGCTGGGAAGTGCTCTTCGAGACGCAGGACGAGTCGGAGTGGCACACCGGCCTGCGCCGCCTGCGGGCATCGGACCCGCGGATCGACTGGACGGCGGTGCGGATGGACCGGTTCTGCGGGCGCCTGACCCGGCCCACCACGTTCCGGCTGAGCCTCTTCGTACCGAAGGGCACGCCGCCGACCCGTTCCTGAAGGCGTCGCCGTACGGCTCAACGGCCCGCGTCGAAGTCGTACTCCAGGACGTACGAGGCGGCGTCGAGGGTCATCTCGTTGACCTCGACGGCGTGCCCCTCGGCCGCGTAGGCGGTCCGGCAGACGAGGATGACCGGAGTCCCCGCGGAGACGCGCAGCTCGGCCGCCTCGTCCTTCGACGGCATACGGGAACGGATCTCCTCGCGGAAGTGCACCGGCTCGTGGCCCAGTTCGGCGAGCCTGGCGTAGGTCCCGCCCGGCCCGGTGTCCTCCTTGCCTCCGGCTCCCGGTCGGGCTTCCCCGGGCCCGGATGCCGTCGTGCCCGGCTGCTCGTGCGGTCCGGAAGGCCGGTTCCGGGTGGGCTCGGGGCCCCGGGCGTCGTACGACGGCCGGGGCCCTTGCATCGCCTTGCCGGCTATATGCCGGGGTTGATCGGGGTGTCGCTGTCGGAGTGGTGCCAGTCGAACTGCAGGGTGAGGTCGGGAGCGGGGCTCACTCCGTGGCCGAACAGGTGGTAGGAGTTGCGCGGTCCGGGCACGCCCGTGTTCGCGAGGCACGCGCCGGCGCCGTTGCAGACGGTGCGGTCGGTGCCGAGGGTCCAGCGCTGGTGGGAGTCGTTGCCGTTGCAGTCCCGGGCGGAGGCGTCCGGCCCGTCGCTCGGGCCGGACGCCCAGTGGGCCCACAGACAGCGGCCGTCGTTGGTGCTGTGGATCAGGCCGTTCTCGTCCCAGAACCAGAACTGGTTCCACGAGCCGTCACAGGGCCGCAGCACGACCGGACGGCCATCGCCGTTGACCTGCCGCAGTTCGTCCATGCAGTAGTACGTGCCGCCGCCTGTCGGTCTGGTGAGCGAGGCCAGAAAGCCGTAGGCGTAGGGCTGAGGGCTGGCCGGTGTGGCGTCGGCAGTGGCCGGCAGGCCCAGGCCCAGGCCGAGTGCCAGTGCCAGTGGGGCGACGATCCTCTTGATGAAGCGCTTCATCAGGTCCCCTTTCTTACCCGGGTGTCGGACGTTCGTGTCGATCCGAGTGCGGGCCGGTGCGTGGGCATGCGGCTCCTCGCACACGGGCGGCACCGGCCGACGCGGGTCAGCCTCACGTGGGGCACCGGCTCCGGGCGAGCATCCCGAACGAACCCGAACAGCGGCGGTCCCGCGCCTGGTGGTCTACGTCGGTTCCAGAGCGGCGCCGTGGCGCCGGGCCGGCTCCGCGTCCCTGACCGGGCGTTCCGGGAGGAGGGCCCGGCGGGGCAGCCCCCCGGCCGGGCCGGTGGCCGTCCGCGGGGTCCGGGCGTGGCATCGCAGGATCTCGGCCACGTCGCCGCGGTCGGTGTCCCTCAGATAGCCGCCGAGCGAGCGGGACAGCGCACACGCGTGTTCCGTACGGCCGATCTCGGCCGCACGGGCGGCGACGGCGACCGCCGAGGCCCACTCCCGCTCCAGCCAGTCGACGGCGGACTCCGGGTCCGGGAAGTGCGGGCGGGCAGCGAGGAGGCGCCCGGCGGACGCCGGGCCGGACATGGCCGCGACGGCTGCCGCCGCGGTGCCGCTGTAGTGCTCCAGCAGTCCCTCCAGGGCGGTGAGCTGGACCGAGTAGGGGTCTTCCTCCACGGTCAGGTCGAAGGCGAACTCCCGTACTCGGCAGGGGAATTCGTACATGCCGTCGCCGACCGGCCGGAGCAGGTGCTCGTGACTGAGCCGTACCAGCGACTCGGCCGCCTGCGCGGCGGGCCGTCCGGTGAGCGCGCCCGCACAGGCGGCGTCGGCCCGGCTTCCCGGGTGCAGGGCGAGAAGCCGGAACAGCCGCCGGTCGGTCGGGGCCAGCCGCCGGTAGGAGGCGGCGAGGGCCGGTCCGGCGGCCGTCCCGCGCGGCCGGGCGGCGAGTCTGCGGACCTGGTCGGCCAGTGACCAGGCCGGGGTGGCGGCGATGCGCGCCGCGTTGACCGCGAGGTCCAGCGGCAGGTTGCCGCAGAGCCTGCCGAGTTCCGCGACCGCCTCGGGCTCCGCGCGGACCCGGTCGGCGCCGACCACCTGGCCGAACAGTTCGGCCACCTCCGCGCAGTTCAGCGGCTGTAGCTCGACGCGCCGCGCGTCGGCGCCCCCGACCAGGGCGTTCCGGGCGGTGACCAGTGTCGCCCCGCGCGAGGTGCCGGGGAGCAGGTGCCGCAACTGGTCGTCGTCCGCGGCGTCGTCCAGGACGACGAGGACGTCACGTTCGGCGAGCAGTTCCCGGTAGCGGGCCGCGCGGGCGCGGCCGGACATCCGGTGCACCCGCTCGGCGGGCTGCCCGAGGGCGACCAGCAGCCCCGCCAGGACGGCGGCAGGTTCGGCCGGCGGCAGACACGGGTGATAGCCGTGGAGGTCGACGAACAGCCGGCCGTGCGCACCGCGCCCGGCGGCGGCCAGCGACCGCGCGGCCCGGATCGCGAACTGGGTCTTGCCCACTCCCGGCATCCCGGTGATCACCAGGGGCCGGGGGTCCGGCTCGGCGACCGCGCGCAGTTCGGCGCTCCGCCCGGCGAACGGCTCGACCGGCGCGGGCAGTTCCGCGCGGATCCGGCCGCCGCCGCCACTGTCCGGCCGGCACAGCATCGCCCGCACCGCCCGACGCCACTGCTCCCGCGGCGAACCCTCGACGCCGAGCGCGATGACGATGTCCAGAACCAGGTTCATGTCGATGCGGCGCCGGCCGGTACGGAAGCAGTCGTAGACGGTGACCCGGCCCGGCATGCGTTCCGACGCCGGCACCCCACGGGCCGCGCGGACGGTGCCGATCCGCCGGGCGAGTTCGGCGTACGACGGGTTCCCGGCCCAGCCGCGCAACGCTCTGAGGGATTCCGCGAGTTCATCGGGTGTGCGGAGACTGCCAGGGTTTGGTATCGGTAAGAGATCCATACTCTTCGTCTCGTCGGTCGGGCCGGGCCCGACCGCCGCTGCAACCCGGTGCGGCCGATTCCGGCGTCACGGTGGCACTCCCGGACCCGAGAGCGAGGCGGTCGCTCCGGGCACCCGGACATCGACGCAGAGTAGCAGCGATCGATCCAGACCAAAGGGTGATAAACAGACAGCACCGGCTGACGCGAGCACGGCTCAAGCGGCCCCCGGTTTCCTGCCGACCGGGGACGACACGGCACCCCAGTGGCCATACTGCCTGCCATGTCTCAAGCCTCGTCGCCCGCGAACCGCACCCCCGGCGCCCCGCACCACCGCGCGTCGCGCCGGGCGGCGGCCGCACTGGGCAGGACAAGGGGATTCGGCCGCGCGTTCCTGGAATCTCTGAAAGACAATCACTTCAGGGCCATAACCCTCCTGATGGCGCGAGCGAACTATCGTCGGCTCTCGGACATGATCGCCGCCTTCGCGCAGGATCTGGCAAGCCCGGAGGAGGTGGAGAAGGTACGGCGAAGGGTCGGGCGGGGAGCAATGAGGTCCACCCTGAACCGCGCCAACAGACTTGCGTGGGCTGTCACGTGGATTTACTACCCTATGATTCTCCTCCTCCCGTGGATGATATCATTGGGCCTGTTTTCGCCGCCGGACTCCGGATCCGCCCACGGGGACCAGGAGGCCGTGAAAGGCATTTCATTCGACCAGCTGGTGACCCTCGGGGTCCCCCTTGGTCTTGGCTATGTATTGGTGTTCACGGCCGTAGCCTGCCGCATAAAGCCCAGGACGGAAGCAATCCATACACTGAAAATCATCAGAAAAGTGAGACACCGTGTTCTGCCCGTGATGGTGCTCGTGGACTCGTTCATCATATGGACGGTCACCGACACATCGTCGGGCTACCGTCCGGTGGTGCAGTGTCTTGCCTGGTTCGCGCTCGGGGGCGCGGCAGCGGCTCTCCATCTGCTCATGTCCCTGGCTTTCGCCGCCCTGCTGAAATATCTGTTCTATCCGCGCATCACCGAACACGACCATCCCTACGATGAATTGCTTGTCGCCATGACGATGGCATGTTCAAAGGTGCATTCGAGTATGGGGCAGCCCTTCAGGTCGACCAGGACACGCGCGGCTCTGGTAGCGCTCGAAGCGGCCGCAGGTACGGCCGAAGTACTGGCTCTGAAGTTCTCCCGGTCGGCTTCGATCTTCGATCGGGAGTCCCGGAGCATCGCCAGGAGAGAGGCGTTCGGCGTCGCCGACGTGATACGGAAGCACAAATATGTCCTGTCACGAGCCGGCGGACCGGGATCGCATGTCCGCGTAATGGCGTCCTTGTGGGCCGGAATCACCGCTCTCACGCAGGACGACTGGGAGTCCGTGGTCGCGCAGATCGACCAAGCCCCACGCATCTCGAAGATTCACGCCGCATGGCAGCGCCTGCTGCCTCCGCTCGTCCTGCTGACAGCCGCGTTCGCTCTCCCTCTCATTCCCGACGTGGCGAGAATCCCCGCGGTCGCCGGCAGCCTGCGGATCACCCTGCTGATCACTGCGGCGCTGACGCTCGTGCTTCCCCGGGAGTCCTCCGCTCGGGCGCCGATCCTGGACGCTCTCGGCAAGGCGCTGCCCATCGGGTCCCAGAAGTAGCCGTCGTCCGGTCCTTCTGGGCAGCCCTCGCCCCGCACGGCGGCGAGAGCGCCCCTGCGCCCGGGGAGCCCTGTCCCGAGCCCCCCTACAGCACCGGCAGATGCTTCCGCAGTTCGTATGCCGTGACCTCGCTTCTGTACTCCTCCCACTCCTGCTTCTTGTTGCGGAGGAAGAAGTCGAAGACGTGCTCGCCGAGGGTTTCGGCGACGAGGTCGCTGTTCTCCATGAGGGTGAGGGCCTCGCCGAGGTTCTGGGGGAGGGGTTCGATGCCCATGGCGCGGCGTTCGGCGTTGGAGAGGGCCCAGACGTCGTCCTCGGCGCCGGGGGGGAGTTCGTAGCCCTCCTCGATGCCCTTGAGGCCGGCGGCCAGGAGGACGGCGTAGGTGAGGTACGGGTTCGCGCCGGAGTCGATGGAGCGGACCTCCACGCGGGCGGAGCCGGTCTTGCCGGGCTTGTACATGGGGACGCGGACCAGGGCGCTGCGGTTGTTGTGGCCCCAGCAGATGTAGGAGGGGGCCTCGCCGCCGGCGCCCGCGGTGCGCTCGGAGCCGCCCCAGATGCGCTTGTAGGAGTTGACCCACTGGTTGGTGACCGCGCTGATCTCCGCCGCGTGCCGCAGCAGGCCCGCGATGAAGGAGCGGCCGACCTTGGAGAGCTGGTACTCGGAGCCGGACTCGTAGAACGCGTTCCGGTCGCCCTCGAAGAGGGAGAGGTGCGAGTGCATGCCGGAGCCGGGGTACTCCGAGAACGGCTTGGGCATGAAGGTGGCCTGGAGGCCCTGCTCCAGCGCGACCTGCTTCATGACCAGGCGGAACGTCATGATGTTGTCGGCGGTGGAGAGCGCGTCGGCGTAGCGCAGGTCGATCTCCTGCTGGCCGGGCGCGCCCTCGTGGTGGGAGAACTCCACCGAGATGCCCATCGACTCCAGCATGGTGATCGCCTGGCGGCGGAAGTCCATGCCGATGGCCTGCGGGGTGTGGTCGAAGTACCCGGAATTGTCGGCGGGGGTGGGGCGGGAGCCGTCCAGCGGGCGGTTCTTCAGCAGGAAGAACTCGATCTCCGGGTGGGTGTAGAAGGTGAAGCCCAGGTCGGAGGTGCGGGCGAGGGCCCGCTTGAGGACGTAGCGGGGGTCGGCGAAGGACGGGGAGCCGTCCGGCATCAGGATGTCGCAGAACATCCGGGCCGTCCCCGGGCCCTCCGCGCGCCAGGGCAGGATCTGGAACGTGGACGGATCGGGCTTGGCGATCATGTCCGACTCGTAGACCCGGGCGAAGCCCTCGATGGCGGAGCCGTCGAAGCCGATGCCCTCGTCGAACGCCTGCTCAAGCTCGGCGGGGGCCACGGCCACGGACTTGAGGAAGCCCAGCACGTCGGTGAACCACAGGCGCACGAACCGGATGTCGCGCTCCTCCAACGTCCGGAGCACGAACTCCTGCTGCTTGTCCATCTTCCGCTTCCCCATCCTTGCTGGTCAGGCCGCCTGTGTCCGTACGTAGGCACGAGAGGCGGTCGGGCACGCGAGCATCACACCACATCACCGTTTCACACGCGTTGCGGACCGTCGTTCCCACGCGTCACGGGCCTCGGACAGGAGGGCCGTCCCGGGTCCGGCCGGATCCGGCTGGGTCCGGCCAAGGCCAGGTGCGCCGGGTCCGGCGCCGGGTCGGCGGGTGTGCTGCTCCGCTGCCCATCTTGCCCCCTGTACGGCTCCCCCGTAATGGCCGGAACCTCCTCCGGCGTGAGCGACGCCACTTCCTTTTAATTTGCATCTCAGATGCAAGTTTTCATACCGTCGAAGCGGTCGAGCGGTCGAACTTGTGAGCGGTCCGGGCGTTCCGAGCGGCCCGAGCGGTCCGGTCGATCTTTCGTCGAGCCTTCGAGGAGACACGATGCTGTCCGAGCAGTCAGCAGCCACCGTCCGCGCCACCCTCCCCGCCGTGGGTGCGGCCATCGGCGAGATCACCGAGCGCTTCTACGCCCGGCTGTTCGAGGCCCACCCGGAGCTGCTGCGCGATCTGTTCAACCGCGGCAACCAGGCGTCCGGCGCCCAGAAGCAGGCGCTCGCCGGCTCCATCGCCGCCTTCGCCACCCACCTGGTGGACCACCCGGACCAGCGCCCCGACCTGATGCTGCACCGCATCGCCCACAAGCACGCCTCGCTGGGCATCGCCCCCGAGCAGTACCCGATCGTCCACGAACACCTGTTCGCCGCCATCGCCGAGATCCTCGGCGACGCCGTCACCCCCGAGGTCGCCGCCGCCTGGACCGAGGTCTACTGGCTGATGGCGAACGCCCTCATGGCCGTCGAGAAGCGGCTGTACGAGCAGAGCGAGCAGACCGGCTGGCGCGAGTGGACGGTCGTCCGACGCGTCGAGGAGACCGCCGACGTCGCCGCCTTCCGGCTGCGCCCCGCCGACGGCGGCCCGGTGCCCGGCCACCGCGCCGGGCAGTACGTCTCGGTCGGCGTCCGTCTCGCGGACGGCGCCCGGCAGATCCGCCAGTACAGCCTCACCGCCGCCCCCGGCTCACCGGAGCGGCAGTTCGCCGTCAAGCGGGTGAGCGGCGACGCCGTGACCCCCGACGGCGAGGTCTCCAACCACCTGCACGCGCACGTCCGCGAGGGTGACGTCCTCCAGCTGTCCGCCCCCTACGGCGACCTCGTCGTCGAGGACACCACCGCGCCGCTGCTGCTCGCCTCCGCGGGCATCGGTGTCACCCCGGTGATCGCCCTGCTGGAGCAGCTCGTGCTCGACGGCCGCACCGCCCCCGTGACCGTGGTGCACGCCGACCGCTCCCCCGCCGCGCACGCGCTGCGCGCCGAGCACGAGGCGTACGCGGCCAAGCTGGCGGACGGGCGGACGGTCTTCTTCTACGAGGAGGGTGCCGAGGGCGCCGCGCGGTCCGGCCTGGCCGACCTCACCGGCATCGACGTCCCGGCCGGTACGCGGGCCTATCTGTGCGGGCCGCTGCCGTTCATGCGGGCGGTGCGCGAGCAGCTCCTCGGCCGGGGCGTGGCCCCGGCCGACATCCACTACGAGGTCTTCGGGCCCGACCTGTGGCTGGCGGAGGGCGCGGCCTGATCCGCGTGGCCCCTGGGTCCGGCCCGGTGTGCAAGCCGTCGGGCCGGAGGCGGTTCCCCCGACCGCGGTCCCCGAACGGTCAGGTGCCGTCCGGCCGCCGCGCGGTCGGCAGGCCCAGCAGCAGCGGGCCCGTCGGGGAGGCGACCATGTCGGCGACGGTGAGCGGGTCGAGGGAGGCGTAGAACGCCTCCTGGGCCCGGCGCAGGGCGCCGCGCAGGCGGCAGTCGGAGTTCAGCGGGCAGGGGTTCGCGCCCTCGCAGTCGGCGACGTCGCCCTCGCCCTCCAGGGCGCGCACGAGCGCGCCGACCGACGCGCCGCGGCCCGCCTCGGTGAGGGTCAGACCGCCGCCCCGGCCGCGACGGGCGGCGAGCAGGCCCCGGTGCTGGAGTTCGGCGACGACCTTCGCGGCGTGCGTGTACGGCACGCCCATGTCCGCCGCGACCTCCCTGGTCGTGGGGCTCGATCCGCCCGCGACGGCGAGCCTCATCAGGACGCGCAGCGCCATGTCGGTGGAGCGCAGCAGCCGCATGCCGCCAGCCTAAATAATGCGCATCTGCCATTCAACTTATCCGCACAGCCACACAGCCGTATCCCCATACCCGCGTCTGGCGCTTCCCGCTCTCCCCTCCGCGCGCCCTCCCCCACTACGATCAGCGCGCACTCGCACCGCGCCCCCGGCGTCCGGGCCCCGCCGCCCGGCCCCACGGCACCCTTCCCTGCCGCCCCACCAGATCCTCCAGACTCCTCCGCCCCATCCGACCGTGACACGAAGGACTTCCCCATGGGCCCCGCGAAGAAGCCGGACAGCACCGCCACCGGGCAGCGCAAGGCGCGCATCGAGGAGATGCGCCGTGCCGACCGGTCCCGGGAGCGCCGCAACCGGCTTCTGGTGATCGCGGCGAGCGTGGTCGTCGTCGTGGGTCTGGCCGTGGGCGGCGTGGTGCTGGTCCAGTCGCGGTCCGACGACGGCACCCCGGTCGCGAAGGAGAGCGCGTCCGGGTCGGCGTCGAGCGGCATGGACGGCAAGAGCGGCAAGGACGGGAACGACAAGAACGGCAAGGGCACTTCCGGCCACTTCGAGACGGGCAAGGACGGGGTGCGGACCTGGAAGGGCACGCTGGGCCGTACGCACACCACGGACCCCGTGACGTATCCGATGGAGCCCCCGGTCGGCGGTGACCACAACCCGGTCTGGCAGAACTGCAACGGCGACGTCTACACCGCCCCGCTGAAGAACGAGCACGCCGTGCACGCGCTGGAGCACGGCGCGGTCTGGGTGACGTACGACGCCAAGGCGCCCAAGGCGGACGTGGACGCGCTCGCGGCGAAGGTGCGCAGGACGCCGTACTCGCTGATGAGCCCGGTGGCCGACCAGAAGGACCCGATCATGCTGTCGGCGTGGGCGCACCAGCGCACGGTGACGGGTGCGGCCGACCCGAACGTGGACGCGTTCTTCGCCCAGTTCGTCCAGGGCCCCCAGACGCCGGAGCCGGGGGCCGCCTGCACGGGCGGGGTGGACCGGTGAGGGTCGCCGGGCTGGTCGCGGGTGCCGTGGCCACGGCCGTGATCGCCGTCGGCGCGATCGGCTACGCGGTCGCGGAGGGCGGCGGCCCGGCCGGTCCGGCGGACGGCTCTGCGGCGGCGGGCGCCACGGCTCCGGCCCTGACGGTGCCGGACGGCGGCTCGGCGGACGCCGGTTTCGCCCGGGACATGGCGGTCCACCACCAGCAGGCCGTCGAGATGTCGTACATCGTGCGCGACCGCACGAGCGACCCGGAGGTGCGGCGGCTCGCCTACGACATCGCGCAGACCCAGGCCAACCAGCGCGGCATGCTGCTGGGCTGGCTCGATCTGTGGGGGCTGCCGAAGGTGTCGGCGGGGCCGCCGATGGCGTGGATGGGGATGGGCGGCGCGGCCTCCGGGGCGGCGGGCGCGAACGGTACGGACGGCGCGGACGGCGCGCTGATGCCGGGGATGGCCACCGACGCGCAGCTGAAGGAGCTGGGCCGGCTGCGCGGACGTGCGGCGGAGGTGCTGTATCTGCGGCTGATGACGGCACATCACCGCGGCGGCATCCACATGGCGCAGGCGTGTGCCGCCGCCTGCGCGGTGGGGGCGGAGAAGCGGCTGGCGCAGGGCATGGTGGACGCGCAGCAGTCGGAGATCGACTTGATGGCGGACATGCTCAGGAAGCGGGGCGCGGCGACCGGTTCGTGACACCGCACGACCGGAATCCGGGGAACGAAGACCGCAATTCGTGCGCTATACACCGCTCCTGACGGTTCCTTGGGTTTCTCTTGGCCTGCGTATTCCCCTGGCATGCACGGTTCATCGGGAAGAGTGGCACTCGATCGTGTGATCCATTCAGGGGCCACACCGCCGCGGTCGTCATGCCGGGTCACGCGAGGTCCGACCACTCATTGCGTTACATGCGATCCGCATCGCAGGGGGTTATATGAGATCGAACCGCGCCACCGTGCGGGCCGGAGTGAGCCTGGCAGCGACACTGCCGATGGTCGCCGGCGCGCTGGTGCTCGGCATACCCGCGGCGCACGCCGCGGGCCACTCGGGCCGTCAGGCCGTCACGGGCACCAAGCCCGCGTGGGCCACGGCCAAGGCGGACAAGGGTGCCACCGCCGACAGCGCCCAGGTCACCGCCCGGGTGTACCTGGCCGGCCGCGACGCGGCGGGCCTGGCCGCCTACGCCAAGGCGGTCGCCGACCCGTCCTCGCCGTCCTACGGCAAGTACCTGAGCGCCGAGCAGGCGCAGACGCGCTTCGGTGCGACGAAGGCCCAGGTGGCCGCCGTCACGTCGTGGCTGAAGTCGACGGGTCTGAAGGTCACGTCCGTCACGCCGCACTACGTCGCCGTCTCCGGTGACGTCGCCGCCGCGGAGAAGGCGTTCGGCACCCAGCTGCACAACTTCGCCAAGGGCGCGAAGACCTACCGCGCCCCCGCCCAGCAGGCGTCGGTGCCGCAGGAGCTGCGGGACGCCGTCCTGACCGTCACGGGTCTGGACAACGCCCCGCACAAGTCCGACCACAAGGACCAGCTGCCGCCGCCGGACGCGGTCTTCAAGAACGCCGGGCCGTTCTCCACGTACTACGGCTCGAAGACCGCGAAGACGCTGCCGTCCGCGTACGGCCAGAAGGTCCCGTACGCCGTCAAGGGCTACACGGGCAAGCAGCTGCGCGCGGCCTACGGCGCGGGCAAGTACACCGGCAAGGGCGTCCGGGTCGCCATCACCGACGCCTACGCCTCGCCGACCATCGCCTTCGACGCGGCCACGTACGCGAAGAAGAACGGCGACAAGCCGTGGAAGACCGGCCAGCTGCACCAGTCGCTGCCGGCCCAGTACACGCGCACCGAGGAGTGCAAGGCGGCCGGCTGGTACGGCGAGGAGACCCTGGACGTCGAGGCCGTGCACGCGGTCGCGCCGGACGCGGACGTCACCTACGTCGGTGCCGCCTCCTGCTACGACGACGACCTGCTGGACTCGCTGAGCAAGGTCGTCGACAACCACCTGGCCGACATCGTCTCCAACTCCTGGGGCGACATCGAGGCCAACCAGACGCCCGACCTGGCCGCCGCCTACGACCAGGTGTTCCAGTTCGGCGCGGTGGAGGGCATCGGCTTCTACTTCTCCTCCGGTGACAACGGCGACGAGGTCGCCAACACCGGTACGAAGCAGGTCGACACCCCGGCCAACTCGGCGTGGGTGACCGCGGTCGGCGGCACCTCGCTGGCCGTCGGCAAGGGGAACAAGTACCTCTGGGAGACCGGCTGGGGCACCGACAAGGCCAGCCTGTCGGCCGACGGCAAGAGCTGGGACGGCTTCCCCGGCGCCTACACCTCGGGCGCGGGCGGCGGCACCAGCAAGACCGTGGCGCAGCCGTACTACCAGAAGGGCGTCGTCCCGAACGCGCTGGCCACGGCGAACAACGCCGCCGGCAACCGCGTCGTCCCGGACATCGCGGCCATCGCCGACCCGAACACCGGCTTCCTGGTCGGCCAGACCCAGTCCTTCCCCGACGGGTCGCAGCAGTACGCCGAGTACCGGATCGGCGGCACCTCGCTGGCCGCGCCGGTGATCGCGGGCGTGCAGGCCCTCGCCCAGCAGGCGAACGGCGGCAAGGCGATCGGGTTCGCCAACCCGGCGATCTACTCGCAGTACGGCACGAAGGTGTACCACGACGTCGTGGACAAGCCGACCGGCAAGGACCTCGCGGTCGCCCGCGTCGACTTCGTCAACGGCATCGACGCCACCGGCGGCCTGAGCGTCTCGCTGCGCAGCCTCGGCAAGGACAGCTCGCTCAAGGCGGTCAAGGGCTACGACGACGTCACCGGCGTCGGCTCGCCCGCGAAGGGTTACGTCGACTCCTACCGTCGCCGTCACTGACCCGCATCCGCACCGCGGCGCGCCCGTCCCCCGGCTTCCGGGGGGCGGGCGCCCGTGCGTGCGCCCGGCCCGCGCCGCCTCCGGCGTGGGGCGGCCCACACCGCCCGTCCCCCCATCGCGTCGCTCTGACGATTACACTGGTGGACGTGCCTCAACTACGTCTCGCCCTGAACCAGACCGACTCGCGCGTCGGCGACCTCGCCGCGAACTCCGAGGCGGTCGTCCGCTGGACCCGGCACTCCGCCGAGCAGGGAGCGCATCTCGTGGCGTTCCCCGAGATGGTGCTGACCGGGTATCCCGTCGAGGACCTGGCGCTCAGGTCGTCCTTCGTGGAGGCGTCCCGGGCCGCGCTGCGCGCCCTCGCCGCCCGGCTCGCCGAGGAGGGCCTCGGGGAGCTGCCGGTCGTCGTCGGCTATCTCGACCGCTGCGAGACCGCCCAGCCGAAGTACGGCATGCCGGCCGGTGCGCCGCGGAACGCGGCGGCGGTGCTGCACCGCGGCGAGGTGGTGCTGGCCTTCGCCAAGCACCACCTGCCGAACTACGGCGTGTTCGACGAGTTCCGCTACTTCGTGCCCGGCGACACCATGCCCGTCCTGCGGGTGCACGGCGTCGACGTGGCGCTCGCCATCTGCGAGGACCTGTGGCAGGACGGCGGGCGCGTCCCGGCCGCCCGCACCGCGCGCGCGGGCCTGCTGCTGTCCGTGAACGCCTCCCCCTACGAGCGGGAGAAGGACGACACCCGCCTTGAGCTGGTGCGCAAGCGGGCCCAGGAGGCCGGCTGCACCACCGCCTACCTGGCCATGACCGGCGGCCAGGACGAGCTGGTCTTCGACGGCGACTCCATCGTGGTCGGCGCCGACGGCGAAGTGATCGCGCGGGCACCGCAGTTCACCGAGGGCTGTGTGGTGCTGGACCTGGACCTGCCGGGGGTGGCGGCCGACGCGGCGGCCGACGGGCAGCGGGTGGACGACGGGCTGCGCGTGGAGCGGGTGGTGCTGTCCGAGGAGCCGCTGCCCGCGTACGAGCCGCGGTTCACCGGCGGGTACACCGAGCGGCTGGACGACGACGAGGAGGTCTACACGGCGCTCGTCACGGGCCTGCGGGCGTACGTCCGCAAGAACGGCTTCCGGTCCGTCCTCATCGGTCTGTCCGGCGGCATCGACTCGGCGCTGGTCGCAGCGATCGCCTGCGACGCGGTGGGCGCGGAGAACGTGTACGGGATCTCGATGCCGTCCAAGTACTCCTCCGAGCACTCCAAGGGCGACGCGGCCGAGCTGGCCCGGCGCACCGGGCTGCACTTCCGCACGGTGTCGATCGCCCCCATGTTCGACGCGTACATGGGCGCGCTGGGGCTGACCGGGCTGGCCGAGGAGAACCTCCAGTCCCGGCTGCGCGGCACCCTGCTGATGGCGGTCTCCAACCAGGAGGGCCACATCGTCCTCGCCCCCGGCAACAAGTCGGAGCTGGCGGTGGGCTACTCGACGCTGTACGGCGACTCGGTGGGCGCGTACGGCCCGATCAAGGACGTGTACAAGACGTCGGTGTTCCGGCTGGCCGAGTGGCGCAACCGGGCCGCCGCCGAGCGCGGCGAGACCCCGCCGATCCCGGAGAACTCGATCAGCAAGCCGCCGAGCGCGGAGCTGCGCCCCGGGCAGGTCGACACGGACTCGCTGCCGGACTACCCGGTGCTGGACGCGATCCTGGAGCTGTACGTGGACCGGGACCGGGGCGGCGACGAGATCGTCGCGGCGGGCTACGACCGCGAGCTGGTCGTGAAGACGCTGACGATGGTCGACCGGGCCGAGTACAAGCGGCGCCAGTACCCGCCGGGCACCAAGATCTCCGCCAAGGGCTTCGGCAAGGACCGCAGGCTGCCGATCACCGACGGCTGGCGCGAGCAGGCGTAGCACCCGGCGCGGAACGGGCGCGGAACGGAGAACAGCCCCGCCGACGGGGGAAGATCGGCGGGGCTGTTCCGGGTGTTTCCGCAGTGGTCCGGGTGGGCCGGCGGATCAGTGGACGGAGTGCTCCTCCAGCGGGAACGCTCCGCCGATCACGTCCTCGGCGAAGGACCGCGCCGCGTCGCCCAGGACACCGCGCAGGTCGGCGTACTTCTTGACGAACTTGGGCACCCGGCCGCCGGTCAGGCCGAGCATGTCCGTCCAGACGAGGACCTGGGCGTCGGTGTCGGGTCCGGCGCCGATGCCGACGGTCGGGATGTGCAGCACCCGCGTCACCTCGGCCGCCAGCTCCGCCGGGACCAGCTCCAGGACGACGGCGAAGGCGCCCGCGTCCTGGACGGCCTTGGCGTCGCGCAGCATCTGCTGGGCGGCCTCCTCGCCGCGGCCCTGGACGCGGTAGCCCATGGCGTTGACGGACTGCGGGGTCAGGCCGATGTGGGCCATGACCGGGATGCCGGCCTCCACCAGCAGGCGGATCTGCTCGTGTGAGCGCTCGCCGCCCTCCAGCTTCACGGCGCCGACCCCCGCCTCCTTCACCAGGCGGGTGGCCGAGCGCAGCGCCTGCACCGGACCCTCCTGGTAGGAACCGAAGGGGAGGTCGCCGACGATGAGGGCGCGCCGGGTGCCGCGCACCACGGCGGCCGCCATCATGGCCATCTCGTCGAGGGTGACGGGGACGGTGGTCTCGTACCCGAGGTGGCAGTTGCCCGCCGAGTCGCCGACCAGCATCACGGGGATGCCGGACTCGTCGAAGACGGAGGCGGTCATCGCGTCGTAGGCGGTGAGCATGGGCCACTTCTCGCCGCGCTCCTTGGCGAGGGCGAGGTCGCGGACGGTGATGCGGCGGGTGCCCTTTCCTCCGTACAGCGTGTGGGCACTGCCGTCGGAGGTGCTCTTCTGTGCAGGCTGGGCAGCCGGAAGCTGCGTCATTGCAACGGCTCCTTCAATCATCTCGAGGCGCCCTGACGGCGTCCCCGGACTCCCCTCCATGGTGACATCTCCGCCCGCGGCGGGCCAGAGGACCCCCGTGTGCCTCAAGTCTCGGTCCGCCGTGGGCCGGTGTGCGCTTCGAGCGGGCGCGGGCCGGGCAAGGCGGCCGGTCGTAAGATCTGAGCAAAGGATTTCCGATACGAGACGGTTCCGTATCGCAATGGCCCTACGCTCGGGCCCATGACTACTCCTGCCGACCGCGCCGCCCCGGGGCCCGGGATCCCGGCGGCGGTGCACCGCCGCCGCTGGGCGATCCTCGGCGTCCTGATGCTGAGCCTGCTGATAGTGGTGCTCGACAACTCGATCCTGAACGTCGCCATCAAGACCATCTCGACCCCGGCCCCGACCGGGCTGGGTGCCACCCAGAGCGAGCTGGAGTGGGCGATCAACGCCTACACGCTCGTCTTCGCCGGACTGCTGTTCACCTCGGGCCTGATCGGGGACCGGGTGGGCCGCAAGAAGGTGCTGCTGGGCGGCCTCGTCGTCTTCGGCATCGGCTCCGCGCTGGCCGCCGAGTCCGGCTCGCCGGGCCAGCTGATCACCTACCGCGCCCTGATGGCCGTGGGCGCCGCGTTCGTCATGCCGGCCACCCTCGCCGTGCTGATGAACGTCTTCGAGCGCGACGAGCAGCCCAAGGCCATCGGCATCTGGGCGGGCGGTGTCGGCCTCGCCATCGCCATCGGCCCGATCACCGGCGGTCTGCTGCTCGACCACTTCTGGTGGGGCTCGGTCTTCCTGATCAACGTGCCGATCGTCGTCGCCGCGGTGGCGCTGATGATCTGGCTGGTGCCCGACTCGCGCGACCCGCGCCCCGGCCGCCTCGACCCCATCGGCGTCGTGCTGTCCGTGATCGGTCTGGTGCTGCTCGTCTACGGCATCATCAAGGGCGGCGAACTGGCCGACTTCACCGACCCGACCGTGCTGGCGACCATCATCGCCGGTGTCGTCGTCCTCGCGGCGTTCATCGTCTTCGAGAAGCGCAGCGACCACCCGTCGCTGGACGTCACCTACTTCAAGAACAAGGTCTTCTCGGCCGCCATGGCCGCCATCGCGCTGGTCTTCTTCGCCCTGATGGGCGTCACCTTCTTCTCGGTCTTCTACACCCAGAGCGTGCGCGGCTACTCCCCGCTGGAGTCCGGCCTGCTCATGATCCCGCTGGCCGCCGCGCAGATGATCTTCGCGCCGCGGGCCCGGCTGGTCGTCGACCGCTTCGGCTACAAGGCGACCACCACGGCGGGCCTGGTGCTGCTGGCCGGGATGCTCGCCGCGTTCGCCGCGTTCGATGCCGACACCCCGATCTGGGTGCTGGAGGTCGCCTTCTTCCTCATGGGCACCGGCATGGCGCACATCATGACGCCGACCAGCGTGGTCATCATGCAGGCCCTGCCCCGCGAGAAGGCGGGCTCGGCCTCCGCGCTGAGCAACACCTTCCGCCAGGTCGGCGGCGCGCTCGGCATCGCCGTGCTCGGCTCGGTGCTCTCCACCGCGTACCGCGACAGCATCGAGGGCAAGCTCGGGATGCTCCCGGCGAACCTGCGCGGCACGGCGGGCGAGTCCATCGAGGCCACGCTGGGCGTCGCCGAGAAACTGGGCCCGCGCGGGCAGGCGCTGGTCGGCCCGGCCAACGACGCCTTCCTGCACGCCATGCACGTGACCTCGCTGTGCGGCACCGTGGTGGCGCTGGCCGGCGCGGTCGTGGTGGCCGTCTTCCTGCCCGGCCGCACCCCGCGCCGGCCCGAGAACCAGGAGGAACCGGAACTGGTGGCGGCGGCCGACTGAGCGCCGCCGCGCAAGACGCGCGAGGGGGCGGCACACAAGCGGGGGCGGAGCAGTCATGACGGGGGCGGCCGGCCGGCGGTGGGCAGCAGCACCGCCGGCCACCGGGTGGACAATGACCCGGTACGACGAAAGGACGTCTCAGGTGAGCCTCGCCGACAGCCAAGCCGCCCCGGAGTGCCCCGTGAGGGGCCGCCCCCGGAGCGAGGCGGTGGAACGCGCCATCGTCGAGGGGGTGATGAAGCTCCTGGAGGAGGGCGTGCCGCTGGCCGAGCTCTCCATCGAGCGCATCGCCCGGACGGCGGGCGTCGGCAAAGCCACCATCTACCGCCGCTGGAGCGGCAAGGAGGAGCTGTTCGTCGACGTCGTGCGCGCCGCCGAACCGCCCGACCCCGATCTGCCCGGCACCTCCATGCGCGACGATCTGGTGGCGCTGCTGGAGCAGTTGCGCCGACGCGGGCTGATCAGCCGCTCCTCGGCGATCCTGCACAACGTCTACGCCCAGATGAAGAGCAGCCCGAAGATCTGGTGCGCCTACCACGCCACCGTCGTCGAGCCCCGGCGCCGGATCCAGGTGGAGCTGCTGCGCCGCGGCCAGCTCACCGGTGAACTGCGCGCGGACGTCGACGTGGAACTGCTCAACGACATCCTCGTCGGACCCCTGCTGGTGCGCAGCATCATGCGGCCCGACCTGGACCTGCCCGAGGGGCTGTCGGAGCAGATCGTGGACACGGTCCTGGAGGGCCTGCGGCCCGTGCCGCGCCCGGCCGGTCCGGCGCCGGAGTGAATGTGCCCGTTTCGTCACAGAGCAGGCCCCGCACGGCGTGACCGGAACTCCGCGCCCCGGCTCGCTCGTCCTCGTGCTCGTACGGCCGTCATGGACGGCAGGAACGGAGCCGATCATCCCCTAGGGTCGTAGCCCACGGGGTGACGGTGCACGGCAGGCACGGCAGGCAGTGAGGCGACGGTATGGCGCAGCAGGCGTACTTGACGGAGACGGACGACGGCGGCTCGGGGCCCGAGCGCTCGGAGAACCGGATTCGGCGCCTGCTGGACCGGCTGCTGCGCGGCTGGCGCGGCGACCGCCGGATCTGGCGGCGGGGCATCGTCTCGGCGGTCCTCGCGGTGCTGGCCGCGCTGGTGATGCTGCTGCACTCGCACATCCCCAACCGGGTCGGCAACCTGGGCAGTCTGACGGAGACCTTCCTGCCCTGGCTGGGGCTGCTCGTGCCGGTGCTGCTGGTGGTGGCGCTGGTGCGCAAGTCGGCCACCGCGCTGATCGCGCTGGTGCTGCCCGTCGCCGTCTGGCTGAACCTCTTCGGCGGTCTGGTCACCGACAAGACCGGCGGCGGCGGTGATCTGACGGTGGCCACGCACAACGTCAACGCGGACAACCCCGACCCGACCGGCACCGCGCGCGAGGTCGCCGCGTCCGGCGCGGACGTGCTGGCGCTGGAGGAGCTGACGGCCGCCGCGGTGCCGGTGTACGAGCGGGCGCTGTCGTCGGCGTACAAGTACCACGCCGTGGAGGGCACGGTGGGGGTGTGGAGCAAGTACCCGCTCAGCGCGGTCCGCCCGGTCGACCTCCGGCTCGGCTGGACCCGTGCCCTGCGTGCCACGGTGGCCACGCCCGAGGGCCCGCTCGCGGTGTACGTCGCCCATATGCCCTCGGTGCGGGTGAAGCTGAACGCCGGGTTCACCGCGCAGCAGCGGGACCACAGCGCGACCGCGCTGGGCACGGCCATCGCGCACGAGAAGCTGGAGCGGGTGGTGCTGCTCGGCGATCTGAACGGCACGATGAACGACCGCTCGCTGGGCGCGGTCACCTCCCAGATGCGCTCGACGCAGGGCGCGGCGGGCAGCGGCTTCGGCTTCAGCTGGCCGGCCTCGTTCCCGCTGGCCCGGATCGACCAGATCATGGTCAGGGGCGTGGAGCCGGTAAGCTCCTGGACGCTGCCGCGCACGGACAGCGACCATCTGCCGATCGCGGCGCGTGTGAAGGTCACCACATCGGCAACCAGCTCGTAACCTGCTGGAATACCGGGCCTGAAAGACTTTGTTCCGCAGCTGAACATACAAGTCGCACGCTGTACGGAACCCACCCCGAAAGGTCTTTCATGCCCCTGGCCCTGCTCGCCCTCGCCGTGGGCGCCTTCGGCATCGGCACGACCGAGTTCGTCATGATGGGGCTGCTGCCCGACGTCGCCGACGACCTGGGCATCTCGATCCCCGCCGCCGGGCACCTGGTCTCCGCGTACGCGCTGGGCGTGGTCATCGGCGCCCCGCTGCTGGCCGCGCTCACCTCCCGGATGTCCCGCCGCCGGGTGCTGATCGGCCTGATGGCGCTGTTCGTCGTGGGCAACACGCTGTCCGCCCTCGCCCCCGGCCACAACTGGCTGCTGGCGGCCCGCTTCCTGAGCGGACTGCCGCACGGCGCCTTCTTCGGCGTCGGCGCGGTGGTCGCCACCGGGATGGTGCCGCCCGAGCGCAAGGCCCGCTCGGTGTCGCTGATGTTCCTCGGCCTCACCGTGGCCAATGTCGCCGGGGTCCCGGTCGCCACGCTCATGGGCCAGCACCTGGGCTGGCGGGCGACGTTCCTCGGGGTCGGCGCGATCGGCGTGGCGGCCATCGCCGCGCTCGCCCTGCTCATCCCCCGCGACCCCGCGCACGCCGCCCCGGCGGCCGGACTGCGCGGTGAACTGGCCGCCCTGCGCTCGCTGCCCGTGTGGCTGGCGCTGCTGACCACCGTGGCCGGTTTCGGCGCGCTGTTCGCCGCCTACAGCTACATCACGCCGATGCTCACCGGCACCGCCGGGTACGCCGAGTCCAGCGTGACCCTGCTGCTGGCCCTGTTCGGCGTCGGCGCGACCGCGGGCAACCTGCTGGGCGGGCGGCTCGCCGACCACGCGATGCGCGGCACCCTCTTCGGCGGGCTGGCCTCGCTGGCCGTCGTGCTGCTCCTCTTCCCGGTGCTGATGCGGGCCGGGTGGAGCGCGGCGCTCGCGGTGACCCTGCTCGGCACGGCCGCCTTCGTCACCGGCTCCCCGCTCCAGCTCATGGTGATGGAGAAGGCGGCGGCGGCCCCCTCGCTGGCCTCCTCCGCCAACCAGGCCGCCTTCAACCTGGCCAACGCCGGGGGCGCCTGGATCGGCGGGCTCGCGCTGGCCGCGGGCTTCGGCGCGACCTCACCGGCGCTGGCCGGCGGCGCCCTGGCCGTCCTCGGCCTGGCCGTGGCCGCCGCGGCGCAGGCCGTCGACCGCCGCCGTCCGGCCGAGGTCCCCGCGGCCCGCGTCGTCACCGGCCACGTACCGGAGGCGACCGCACCGCTGCACCGCTGAGCGGACGCCCCGCCCGGCGCCCGGCCACCGCGCCCGGATTCCTGTCGGCGGCGGCCGGGCGGGCGTCGGCGGACTGTCGGTGGTTTGTCGGTGGGGGATGGCATCGTCTTCGCCATGACACGAATCGACAAGCACCCCGGCGGCGCGGGGATCGCCGTGACGGTACGGGGACTGGTCAAGCACTACGGCGAGACCAAGGCGCTGGACGGCGTCGACCTCGATGTGCGCGAGGGCACCGTGATGGGCGTGCTCGGGCCGAACGGCGCGGGCAAGACCACCCTCGTCCGCATCCTCTCCACCCTGCTGGCCCCCACCTCCGGCGAGGCCACCGTCGCCGGGTACGACGTGGTGCGCCAGCCCCGGCAGCTGCGCCGGGTCATCGGGCTCACCGGGCAGTACGCGTCCGTGGACGAGAAGCTGCCGGGCTGGGAGAACCTCTATCTGATCGGGCGGCTGCTGGACCTGTCCCGCAAGGACGCCCGCACCCGCGCCGACGAGCTGCTGGAGCGGTTCTCGCTCACCGAGGCGGCCAAGCGCCCGGCCAGCACCTACTCCGGCGGCATGCGGCGCCGCCTCGACCTGGCCGCGTCCATGATCGGACGCCCCTCGGTGCTCTACCTGGACGAGCCGACCACCGGCCTGGACCCGCGCACCCGCAACGAGGTCTGGGACGAGGTCAAGACGATGGTCGGCGACGGTGTCACCGTGCTGCTGACCACCCAGTACATGGAGGAGGCCGAGCAGCTCGCCTCCGAGCTGACCGTGGTCGACCGCGGCAAGGTGATCGCGGGCGGCCGCATCGAGGAGCTGAAGGCCAAGGTCGGCGGGCGCACCCTGCGCGTCCGGCCGGCCGACCCGGGCGAACTGCGCCCGCTCGCCGGGATGCTGGACGAGCTGGGCATCACCGGGCTGGCGACGACCACCGTGGACACCGAGACCGGCTCCCTGCTGGTGCCCGTCCTCAGCGACGAGCAGCTGACCGCCGTGGTCGGCGCGGTGACCGCGCGCGGCATCACCATCACCTCCATCACCACCGAACTGCCCAGCCTGGACGAGGTCTTCCTGTCCCTCACCGGCCACCGCGCCAGTGCCCCGCAGGACGCCAGCCCCGCCGACGCCCGCGAGGAGGTCGCCGTATGAGCGCCGTCACCACTCGGATCCCGACCGCCGACGTGCGGATCCCGCTGCGCGGGCATCTGCGGCACACCGGCGCGCTGATCCGGCGCAACCTGCTCTGGATCCGCCAGGACCCGGAGTCCATGTTCGACGCGCTGCTGATGCCGATCGTCTTCACCCTGCTGTTCGTGTACGTCTTCGGCGGCTCGATCGGGCAGGCGCTGGGCGGCGGCCAGTCGCAGTACGTGCAGTACGTCATCCCGGGCATGCTGGCGATGAACAGCATGACGCTGTCCCAGGGCGTCGGCACGGGCTTCAGCCAGGACTTCAACAGCGGTGTCATGGACCGCTTCCGGTCGCTGCCGATCGGCCGCGGCTCGGTGCTGTTCGCGAAGATCGCGGTCGAGCTGTTCCGGATGCTGTTCGCCACGGTCGTGCTGATGGTCGTCGCCGCGCTGGTCGGCTTCCACATCACCCACTGGGCCGGTCTGTTCGCCACCGTCGGCCTGTCGGCGCTGTTCGCCTCGTCGATCATGTGGGTGTTCCTCACCCTCGGCGTCATGCTGAAGAACGCGCAGTCCGTGCAGGCGATGGGCTTCCTGGTGCTCTTCCCGCTCCAGTTCGGCTCGTCGATCTTCGCGCCGACCCAGTCGATGCCGGGCTGGCTCCAGCACTTCACCGACTACAACCCGCTCTCCACGCTCGCCGACGCGGCCCGCGGTCTGATGCTGGGCGGCCCGGTCGCGCACGACCTGTGGATCACCGTGGCCTGGTCGGTCGCGATCACCGCCGTCGCGGCGCCGCTCGCCATCCACAAGTTCCGCACCAAGACCTGAGGCCGCGCGCCTCAGAACAGGGCGGCGGCCTCCTCCGGGGAGAGGCCGCCGCCCTCGGCGTACGCGGCCTCGAAGCCGTCGGCGCCCAGCGTGCCCCGGATCTGCTCCACGACCTGGTCCCGGACATGGCGTTCCATGGCGGAGGAGATATGGCCGACGGACAGCAGGGCGTCGGCGGCGGCCAGGCAGCGGGCCGCGTCCCGGGCCCGTCCGCCGCCGTCGAGCGCGGCCAGGGCCATCGCGCCGACCATCAGATAAAGGGCGCGCATGTGCGGGGCGATGGCCAGGGACAGCGGGTCACCGGCCCCCCGCATCGCCTGTCCCGCCTTGGCCAGCGCCTCCTCGGGGCGGCCGTCGACCGCGTCGAGCCACGCTTCGGCGCCCAGGATGAAGGAGTCGAAGACGATGAAGTGGGAGATGCCGAACTCCTCGCGCAGCAGCCGCAGTTGCTCGCGTCCCTGCGAGATGCGGCCGGTCATGCCGAGGTGACCGGCCAGGAAGAGCCGGGCGGCGGGCATCGCCTCGTTCCCGGCGCCCAGCCTGCCGTCGATCACCTCGCGCAGCAGCCGCTCGCCCTGCTCCGCCTCGCCCGCCTCGATCAGGACGCTGCCCAGCCGCGACTGGAGCACCGCCGTCTGGGCACGCGCGCCGAGCCGTTCGGCGTGTTCCACGGCCTCCTCGTAGTCGGCGGCGGCCCGCAGATACCGTCCGGCGCGCTCATGGGACTCGCCGCGCGCGGACAGCGCCTCGGCGGCGCCCCAGGCGTCCCCGAAGCTCCGGTAGATCTCCAGCGACTCGTCGGCGTCGCGGGTGGCGTCGCCGGTCCACTCGACGCGGTTGGCCAGCAGGTTGGCCCGCATCTGGAGGGCGCCGGCCAGTTCGTGCTCGTAGCCGGGGGTGCTGCGGCAGGTGGCCACGGTCGCGTCGATGACGGTACGCAGCCGCACCATGTCGCCGCTCAGTATCACCGCGAAGAACCACAGCATGCCGGGGTAGCGGCAGGTCTGGGGCAGGCCGGGCTCGTAGACCTCGGTGACGGCCCGGAGCTTCCGCTTGGCCTCGGGGGTCTCCCACGCCTCCAGTTCGGTGTCCATGCAGGCGAGGTGGAGCAGATGCAGGCCGCGGCGGGCCTCCGCCAGGACGTCGTCGCTCATCGGCGGCGGGGCGTCCGTGCACCGCTGCCACACCGGCACCGCGCGGCGCACCGGCTCGGCGAACGGGTCGGGGGTGAACGCCATGACGTCCGCGCACCAGTTGCGGGCCTCGATGCGCACGTCCCGCATCTGCCAGTACGTGCCCAGGGAGTGGATCAGGCACAGCGCCTCCTGCTCGTCGCGTTCGGCGACGGCGTGCCGCAGGGCGGTGCGCAGGTTCTCGTACTCCAGCTCGAAGCGGGCGATGGCGGCGAGCTGGCCGGAGCCGCGCAGCAACGGGTCGGTGGTGCGGGCCACTTCGCGGTAGTGGACGAGGTGGGCGCGTTCGGCCGCGGCCCGGCCGCCGGTCTGTGCCAGCCGTTCGGCGGCGTACTCGGCGACGGTCTCCAGGAGCCGGTAGCGCATCGCGCCGTCGGCGGCGGGCGCGGCCACCACCAGCGACTTGTCGACCAGGGAGCCGAGGGCGTCGAAGGCGGCGGGACCGCACACGGCCTCGGCGGCGGCCAGGTCGCAGCCCCCGGCGAAGACGGACAGCCGGCTCAGCACCTCCCGCTCCCCCGCGTCCAGCAGGTCCCAGGACCAGTCGACGACGGCGCGCAGGGTCTGCTGGCGGGGCAGCACGGTGCGGCTGCCGGAGGTGAGCAGCCGGAAGCGGTCGTCGAGCCGGTCGGCGATCTGCCGCGGGGAGAGCATCCGCAGCCGGGCGGCGGCCAGTTCGATGGCGAGCGGCAGCCCGTCCAGACGGCGGCAGATCTCGGCGCAGGCGGCGGCGGTGTCCGCGTCGGCGTCGGTGCGGAACCCGGGCCGTACTGCGGCGCCGCGCTCGGCGAACAGGCGCAGCGCGACCGGATCGGGCAACGGCTCCACCGGGCGCAGCAGTTCGCCCGGTACGCCGAGGGGTTCGCGGCTGGTGGCGAGGACGGTGAGGCGGGGGCAGCGGGCGAGGAGTTCCTCGACGAGGTGGGCGGCGGCGTCGACGACGTGCTCGCAGTTGTCCAGGAGCAGGAGCATGCGGCGGCGGGCGCAGTGCTCGACGAGCCGTTCGACCGGGTCGTCGTGGCGGTCGGCGACGGCGGCCCGTATCTCCTCGGCACCGGCGCCGTAGAGCACGGTCTCGCGGGCGCCCACCGCGGTCAGCACCGCCTCGGGCACCGCGTCCGGGTCGTCGACCGGGGCCAGCTCCGCCAGCCACACGCCGTCCGGCGGGGCGGGCCGCAGGGCCTCGGCGGCCTCCTGCGACAGCCGGGTCTTGCCGGCCCCGCCGGGCCCGAGGAGCGTGATGAGCCGCGCGCTTGCCAGGTCGGCGCGGAGCGCGTCGATGTCGCTCTCGCGGCCCACGAAGGAGGTCAGCCGGGCGCGCAGGTTGCTGGACGGCGGCGCCGGGGCGGCGGCCGGGGGCGCGGGGTCGGCGGGAGCGGCGGCCGCCGGGCGGCCGGGGGCGATGGCGGTGGCGTACGGGTCCGGGCCGCCGGTGCCCCGCCGCCGGTCCTGCCGCGGTCCGTCGCCGCCGAGCAGCCGCCCGTGCAGCGCGCGCAGTTCGGGCCCCGGGTCGGAGCCGAGCCGGTCGGCCAGCAGCCGCCGTACGTCCTCGTAGGCGGCGAGCGCCTGGGCGGTGCGGCCGGCCTCGTGCAGGGCGCGCAGCCTGAGCGCCTGGAGGGGCTCGTCCAGGGGGTGGGTGTCGCACAGGGCGGTCAGCTCGGGCAGGGCCCGGTCGGTGTCGCCGAGGGCGAGCGCGGCGGCCAGGCGGGCCCGGCACACATCCAGGTGCCGGGTCTCCCAGCGGGCCGCCTCGGCGGTGCGGTCGGGCAGGTCGGCGAGGGCGGGGCCGTGCCACAGGGCGAGGGCGTCGTCGAGGGTGGCGGCGGCTTTCGCCGGGTCGCCGTCGGCGAGCGCGGCCAGACCCTCGCCCGCCAGCCGCTCGAACCGGTGCAGATCGATGTCGTCGGCCGTGGCGGTGAGCCGGTAGCCGCCCTCGGCGGAGGCCACCGCGTCGGCGCCGAGCGCCCGGCGCAGCCGTCCGACCAGGGCCTGGAGCGCGCCCGTGGCGTCGGCGGGCGGATCGTCCTCCCAGACCTCGTCGACCAGGACGGACACCGGGACCGTACGTCCGGGCCGCAGGGCGAGCACGGTCAGCAGGGCGCGCAGCCGCGCACCGCCGACCGGGACGGCGGTGCCGTCGGAGCGGAATGCCTGGGTGGTGCCGAGGATGCGGTAGCGCACGGGGTCCATTGTCCCCGGGGACGCCCCGGAGCCGCTCGGGGGTTTCCTCGTGGCGGAAAGCGGCGGGAAAGCGGCGAGGACAGGTGTCTCAGATGCGGACGAACTGGGAGGAGTCGAGGGTCAGGGTCTGGTCGGCGACGGGAATGCGGATCTCGTCCCCGAAGGCGCCGGACTCCTCGTGCCGGTAGACGCCGTCCTGGGGCCGGGTCAGCAGGGTCCAGCGGGCGCTGAGCACATCGACGACGAGGTAGGCGGGGATGCCGCGCAGCGCGTAGTGGTCGGGCTTGGTGCTGTAGTCGCGGTTCCTGCTCTCGGGGGAGACGACTTCGACGACGAAGGGCAGGTGTCCCTCGTCGAACTCGCTCTTGCCGGAGTTCCACTCGCTCTCCGGCAGGGCGGAGACATCCGGCTCGGGCGAGTAGCCCTCACGCCGGGGAACGATCTTGAACTCACCGATCGGCACCCAGCCCGGCGCCGATGTCTCGATCTGGTTCGCGATGCGGCGCTGGGTCATGAGATGCGCCTGCGTGACAGGTACCACCGTGAGTCCGTTCCGTGTCAGGCGGAGTCGCAGCCGCCTGGGCAGGTGAACTGCCTCAAGCGCATCTGCCACCCACTCCTCGGTAGTGGTCACGACACCTCCCTGGTCGAGTCGATTCCAGCCTACCGACTATCAGGAACCGCAAGCCCACCGCAGCACGTTCCCCCCGTGTCACCGGTACGGTCGACCCCACCCGCCGGTCGCGCCCGGCACCGGACCGTCCTTTGGAGCGCCCCGCCCATGACCACCGCCACCGCCCGCCGCGACGACCGCCGGATCAGCCCCGTGTTCCTGGGGATCCTGGCCGTCACCGCCGTCACCGGGTGGGCCACCTGGACCGGATTCGCCGAGCGGCCCGGTGTCGCGGTGTTCCTGTTCGTGACGGCGGCCTGGATCGTCTCGCTGTGCCTGCACGAGTACGCGCACGCCCGCACCGCGCTGCACAGCGGGGACATCACGGTCGGCGCGAAGGGCTATCTGACGCTGAACCCGCTGAAGTACACGCACGCGCTGCTGAGCGTCGTACTGCCGGTGATCTTCGTGATCGCGGGCGGGATCGGGCTGCCCGGCGGCGCGGTCTTCATCGAGCGGGGCCGGATCCGGGGCCGCTGGCGGCACAGCCTGGTCTCGGCGGCCGGGCCGCTGACCAACGTGCTGTTCGCGGCGGTGTGCACCGCGCCGTTCTGGCTGGGCGCGCTGGACGGGGTGCCGGGCGACTTCCGGTACGCGCTCGCCTTCCTCGCGCTGCTCCAGGTCTCGGCCGCGCTGCTCAACTTCCTGCCGGTCCCGGGCCTGGACGGCTACGGCGTGCTGGAGCCGTGGCTGTCGCAGGGGCTGAAGCGCCAGGTGGAGCCGTTCGCGCCGTTCGGACTGGTGTTCGTCTTCGCGCTGCTGTGGCTGCCCTCGGTCAACAGCGCCTTCTTCGACGCGGTCCACGCGGTCCTGGGCCATCTGGGCGTGGACGACCAGGACCGCTACTGCGGTCAGGAGCTGTACCGCTTCTGGCAGGGGACGAACGAGTACTGCGCGGTCAGCCGGTGACCGAGCCGCCGCGGGCCGCGCGGCCCCGGCGCAGGTAGTACCAGGTCATGTTGGACGACAGTCCGGCCAGCAGGACCCACACGATCCCCAGCCAGCTGCCCTGGACGAAGGAGACGACGGCCGCGGCCACGGTGAGCACGCAGACGATCAGGGCGTAGAGGGCGAGGCGGGGCATGGGGGCGGGCTCCTGTCGGGGACACGGGGACACTGCTCGGGACTGCTTCGCCGACCAGTGTCCCCCATGCGCGTCCCGGACCGGTGCGCGGGCGGCACTCAGACGTCGGTGAGCCGCAGCCCCGCGTGCGCCTTGTAGCGGCGGTTGACGGAGATCAGGTTGGCGACCAGCGACTCCACCTGGTGGGCGTTGCGCAGCCGCCCGGCGAAGACCCCGCGCATCCCGGGGATCCGGCCGGCCAGCGCCTGCACGATCTCCACGTCGGCGCGCTCCTCGCCGAGGACCATCACATCGGTGTCGATCCGCTCGATCGCGGGGTCCTGGAGCAGGACGGCCGACAAGTGGTGGAAGGCGGCGGTCACCCGCGAGCCGGGCAGCAGGGCGGCGGCCTGCTCGGCGGCGCTGCCCTCCTCCGGGGTGAGCGCGTAGGCGCCCTTCTTGTCGAAGCCGAGCGGGTTGACGCAGTCCACGACGAGCTTGCCGGCCAGTTCCTCGCGCAGCGACTCCAGGGTCTTGCCGTGGCCCTCCCAGGGCACCGCGACGATCACGACGTCGCTGCGGCGGGCGGTCTCGGCGTTGTCGGCGCCCTCGACGCCGTGCCCGATCTCCTCGGCCGCCGCGCGCGCCCGGTCGGCGGCCCGCGAGCCGATGATCACCTTCTGGCCGGACCGGGCGAACCGCTGGGCGAGCCCCTTGCCCTGCGGGCCGGTCCCGCCGAGCACGCCGACGACCAGTCCGGAGACGTCGGGCAGGTCCCAGGGGTCCTTGGCGGGGGCCTTCTGTGCACTGTCGGTAGAGGTCATGGGCCGACTCTACGTCCGCGGCCCCTCCCCCACCCGTCCGGGTGAGCCGGGTCAGCGGTGCCGCCCGGTGTCCCCGGTGCGGGCGAACCGGGTGCGAACTGCGCGCCGGGAACGGCCGTTTGGGGCAGCATGCGCTCCCATGGACGCCGTACGGGTCGCGCTGCTGCGCGAAGTGCTCGCCGGGACCGAGTGGTTGGCCGCCACCCGGCGGTTCGCGGGGGCGCTGCGCGGCTCTGTGGTGGCGCACGGGGGCGGGCTGCTGCTGGTGGGCACGCCGGAGCACGAGCCGTGGCATCTGGCCGCGCATCTGGTGGACGAGGCCGCCTGGTCGGGCACTCCCGAGCTGGCGCCGACCCTGGTGCGGCACGGCGCGGGTCCCGCGGATCCGGCGCACCTCGCGGTCGGGCTCGGCCGGCTGGCGGCGGCCCGGCGCGGCGAGACACTGCTCGTGGTGGCGCCCGAGGTGCCCGGCGGCGGGGGCGAGCCCGCGGAGCTGCTGACGCGGGTGCACGACGTGCGGCGGGCCGGGGCGACGGTGCTGGCGCTGGGCGCGGGCGGCGGCGAGCTGGCGGCGATGGCACACGAGACGCTGGCGGTGCCGGACGGCGGCGAACTGGACCTGGACACCGTGCAGCACCTGGTCAGCGCGGCGGCCGGGGAGAACCCGCTGCCGGGGCCGCGCGGGCGCGGGCGGTGGCGGGACCGGCTGTCCCGGCTGGCGGAGGCGCTGACGGCTCCGCCGCCCGCCCGCTGGTAGGCCCCGGGGAGTCCGCCCCGGGAAAACCCGTTTGCCCCAGCCGGGCCTGTGCCTGAACATGACCCGACGTGACCGATCACGTCCCGTCTTCTCCTGCTTCTCCGTCTGCTCCTGCTTCTCCGCCTCCCCCCGCCTCTCCGCCTGCTCCGTCCGGCGCCCCGCCCGTCGCGGAGTCCGCCGAGCCCGCCGAGCCCGCCGAGCCGCCGTCCGGGCTGCGGGCGCTGCTGCCGGATCTCGCCCCGTGGCGCTCCTCCCGCGACTTCCGCAGGCTGTGGGTGTCCGGGCTGATCTCCAACTTCGGTACGTTCCTGACCTTCGTCGCGCTGCCGGTGCAGATGAAGGAGCTGACCGGCTCGGCGGCGGCGGTCGGCGCGATCGGCGCGGTGGAGCTGGTGCCGCTGATCGTGTTCGGGCTGTACGGCGGGGCGCTCGCGGACGCGATGGACAAGCGGCGGCTGATCCTGTGGACCGAGGCCGGCCTCGGGGTGCTCAGCGCCGTCCTGCTGGTGGACGCCCTGCTGCCGCACCCGGCGGTGTGGCCGCTGTACGTGGTGGCGGCGCTGTCCTCCGCGCTGACCGCCGTGCAGCGGCCCGCGCTGGACGCGCTGTGGCCGCGCATCGTGGCCCATGAGCACCTGCCCGCGGCGACCGCGCTGAACTCGCTGCGCTGGACCGTGGGCGGGGTGGCCGGTCCGGCGGTGGCGGGTGTGATCGTGGCGTACGCGGGCCTGGCCCCGGCCTACGCGGCCGACTTCGCGACCTTCGCCCTCTCGGTGGTGCTGGTGGTCCGCATCGCCGCGCAGCCCGCCTCCCACGAGGCCGCGAAGCCGTCGCTGCGGGCCGTCGCGGAGGGCGCCCGCTACGCCTGGAACCGCAAGGAGCTGCTGGGCACCTACGCGGTGGACCTGGCCGCGATGTTCCTGGCGATGCCGCTGGCGGTGCTGCCGTTCCTCGCGGACGAACTGGACGCCCGCTGGTCGCTGGGGCTGATGTACGCCGCCGTGCCGCTCGGGTCGCTGCTGGTGAGCGTGACCAGCGGCTGGACCTCGCGGGTGCACCGGCACGGCCGGATGGTGGTCCTCGCGGCCCTGCTGTGGGGTCTGGCCATCGCCGCCGCCGGGGTGGCCGGGAACGTCTGGCTGGTGCTGCTGTTCCTCGCCGTGGCGGGCGGCTGCGACATGGTCAGCGGGATCTTCCGGGGCGCCATGTGGAACCAGACCATCCCGGACGAGCTGCGCGGCCGGCTGGCCGGGATCGAGCTGCTCTCGTACTCGGTGGGCCCGCAGCTCGGCCAGGTCCGCTCCGGCGGGCTCGCCGCCTGGTGGGGCGTACGGGCGTCCGTGTGGTCCGGCGGCGTCCTGTGCGCGGGCGCGGTCGGCCTGCTCGCCCTCTGCCTGCCCGGCCTGATGGCCTACGACGTCCGCACGAACGAACACGCGGTACGCCAGCGCGAACTCCGCTCGCCGGGCCTGCGCACGGCCGCCTGACCGGGGCCCCGCCGAACCCCAGCGGCCCCGTGCACCGGACGACGGTCCCACGGCCGACCGCCCTACCGGCACCTACCGAGGGCCCGCCGAAGAACCTGGCCTGGGCCCGCCCCGCGCCTTGGTCCCGGGAGGCGGCGGAACGTCCGCACGGTAAGGGCACCTGGGCGTGCCCCTGGGCAGGGCGCGGGCGGCCGCAGGCGGCAGGCTTGCGGACGGCCGCCGCACCGGCGGCCCGCCGGACGGCCCCGGATCCGTCCGGCGGGCAAGCGACGAACCGGCCCACGGCCCCGGATTCCCGGGCCCCGGGAAACGACGGGCCATCCGCACGCCGAGGGCGCATCAGCACGCGGCAAGCCGCAGGCGGCGGGTTCCGGGCGGACCGCTGAACGGCCCTGGACCCGCCCGGACCGCAGGCGCCGGACCCGCCCACGGCCCCGGTCCCGGGCACCGGAACGCGACGAGCCGTCCACACTGAGGGCGCGTAGACGGCTCCACGACGCGGCAAGTCGCAGGGGCAGTAGGTCGGTGGACGGCCGCCGCACCAGCAGCCCTCCGGACGGCCCCGGACCCGCCCGGCGGGCAAGCGACGAACCGTCCCGCGGCGCCAGTCCTGGGCCGCGGGAAACGACAGGTCATCCACGCGGCAGGGCCACATAGGCGCGCGGCGAGCTACAGCGGCAGGCTTTCGGGCGGGCCGCCGAGCCGCCCCGGGCCGCCCGCCCCGCAGGCACCGGACCAGCCCTCGCCCTCCGGTGCCGGGCGCCCGGGAGCAACGGGCCACCCACACTCCGGAAGCGCGTGAGCACGCGGCAAGCCGCAGGCGGCGGGCCGCCGGACGGCCCCGGACCCGCCCGGCCCGCCAGGCGCCGGACCAGCCCTCGCCCCCCGGCCCCCGGCCCCGGGCGTCGGGTGGGGGCGGCGGGGCCTTGTGCGCCGGAGTGCGTGGGCGTGGCCGACGGCGTGGTGAGGGGTGGTGCGGGGGCGGGGTGGTCAGGTCTGGCCGGGGCCGGGGGGGCGGTCGCCGGGTGGGGTGTCGTGCCAGCGTGGGTCGGTCTCCCACTGGAGGTTGCGCTCGTGCGCGGTGTCCATCGCGTGCTGGGCCTCCTCGCGGGAGGCGTACGGACCGAACCGGTCCTTGGCGGGGCACTCCGGCCCCTCCTCGACCTTCTGGTGCTCCAGACAGTAGAACCACTCACCCGGCTTGCCCGCGGTGCGCTTCTTGAACAGGGCCATGACCAGCTCCTCTCGCCACCGACATGTTCCCCCATCGGCGCTGGATAGACTCACCGGCATGTCTGGCCAGTCACTGCTCGTCCCCGGGGAGCTGTCCCCCGCCCGTTCCGTGCCCGGAAACATCCGCCGCCCCGAGTATGTCGGCAGGCCCGCGCCGAAGCCGTACACGGGGCCCGAGGTGCAGACCCCGGAGACCGTCGAGGCGATGCGGGTCGCCGGGCGGATCGCCGCGCGGGCGATGGAGGAGGCCGCCAAGCACATCGCGCCCGGCGTCACCACGGACGAACTCGACCGGGTGGCGCACGCGTACATGTGCGATCACGGCGCCTATCCGTCCACGCTCGGCTACCGCGGTTTCCCCAAGTCGCTGTGCACCTCGGTCAACGAGGTCATCTGCCACGGCATCCCGGACTCGACGGTGCTGCGGGACGGCGACATCGTCAACCTGGACGTGACGGCGTACATCGGCGGGGTGCACGGCGACAACAACGCCACCTATCTCGTCGGCGACGTCGACGAGGAGAGCCGGCTGCTCGTGGAGCGCACCCGCGAGACGCTGAACCGCGCGATCAAGGCGGTCCGGCCGGGCCGGCAGATCAACGTCATCGGCCGGGTCATCGAGTCGTACGCCAAGCGCTTCGGCTACGGCGTGGTCCGCGACTTCACCGGGCACGGCATCAACACGTCCTTCCACTCCGGGCTGATCGTGCCGCACTACGACAGCCCGCACGCCACCACCGTGATGCGGCCCGGCATGACCTTCACCATCGAGCCGATGCTGACGCTGGGCACCATCGAGTACGACGTGTGGGAGGACGGCTGGACGGTCGTCACCAAGGACCGCAGGCGCACCGCGCAGTTCGAGCACACGCTCGTGGTGACCGAGACCGGAGCGGACATCCTCACGCTGCCGTGACCCGTGCGGCGCCGCCGCCGCGCAGCCGTCTCACGTCTCACGTCTCACGTCTCACGTCTCACGAGGGCCCGCCTTCCCCAGGGGAGGCGGGCCCTCGCGTGTCGCGGTACGGTTTTACCGACAGCGCGTCGGAAAGTTTACCGACCAGACGTCGGCAAGGCATTGACTTAGGTAAGCCTTACCTTAGAGGATCCCCTCATGGACTCCTTCTCGACTCTCCTGCGCACCGCCTCCCACGAACAGCACGTGGAGGCGGAGAACTCGACCTTCATGAGCGACCTGCTCGGCGGCCGCCTCGACCTGGAGGCGTACGCGCGCTACACCGAGCAGCTCTGGTTCGTCTACGCGGCCCTGGAGACGGGCGCCGACCGGCTCGCCGCCGATCCGGTGGCCGGGCCCTTCGTGCGGCCCGAGCTGTTCCGGCTGTCCGCACTGGAGCGCGACCTCGCGCATCTGCGCGGGACCGGCTGGCGCGCGGGCCTGCGCGCGCTGCCCGCGACCGAGGCGTACGCGGCCCGGGTGCGGGAGTGCCGGGAGCAGTGGCCGGCCGGGTACATCGCCCACCACTACACCCGCTACCTCGGCGACCTGTCCGGCGGCCAGATCATCCGCGACCGCGCGGAGCGCACCTGGGGCTTCGAGCGCAGGGGCGACGGCGTGCGCTTCTACACCTTCGAGGAGGTCGCCAACCCGGCCGCCTTCAAGCGGGAGTACCGCGAACTGCTGGACGGCGTACGGGCCGACGACCTGGAGAAGCAGCGGATCGTGGCGGAGTGCAAGCGGGCGTTCGCCCTGAACACCGCCGTCTTCCGGGCGCTGGGCGAGGAGTTCCCGCTCACCGCGTGAGCGGGCCCGGCCCCGCCGCCGGGCGTCAGCGCTCCAGGACCACCCGGCCGCCGATCTCCACCCAGCCCTCCGGCTGCGGGGCCGTCAGGATCTGGGAGCCCGCGCCCTGGACGATGTTCAGGGCGCGGCCCAGCCGCGCGGTCAGCAGCAGCGCGGCGGCGCCGGTGGCCTCGTCCTCCTCGATGCCGTCCCCGCGCCCGGGGAAGGCGCGGGCGCGGATCCGCCCGGCCGCCTCGTCCTCCCACGCCCAGGCGTAGAGCCACTCGCCGGGCGGCGGCACCGCCAGGTCGTCGATCTCGGCGGCGCTCGCGTACCGGCGCAGGGTGCGCGGCGGGGCCCACTCCGGGCGGGCCTCGATCCAGGTGAACTCGCCGTCCAGGCGGGTGCCGACCGGGCCCGCCGGGGTGCGCAGCTCGGGGACGTCCAGGAGCCAGGCCGCGCCCACGCAGGGGTGGCCCGCGAAGGGCAGCCGCAGGGTCGGCGTGCGGATGTCGATGACGCCCCGCTCGGGGTCGTCCACGAACACGGTCTCGCTGAAGCCGAGTTTCGCGGCCAGCGCCTGGCGCTCGTCGGAGTCGGGCAGCAGGGATCCGTCGCGGACGACACCGAGTTCGTTGCCGTAGCCGCCGTTCGCCGCGCAGAACACGCGCAGCACGTCGTAGTCGGTCACCGGGGCATTCAAGCACCCGGGCGCCGCAGGGGGGCGGGACCGGTCGCACAGCGGACCGGTCCCGCCCCCCCTTCTGCCGGGTCTCCTGCCGGATCTGCCGGATCTGCCGTCAGACCTGGGTGGCGTTGCGCCGCCTGCGCAGCGCGAACACCACGCCCGCGCCCGCCGCCACGGCCGCCGCGGCGGCCGAGCCGAGGGCGGCCACCGGCACTCCGGAACCGGTGGAGGCGAGGCTGCCGCCGCCGATCGTGGAGCCGGTGCCCCCGGTCGTGGAACCGATGCCGCCCGCCGTGCCGCCGGTGCCGGACGCCGATCCGCCGCCCGTGCCCGCCTCACCGCCGGTGCCCGCGGAGCCCGCGCCGCCGGAGGAGCCCGACGTGCCGTCGCCCGAGGGGAGTTCGGCGCCGTCGGTGAGGGCCACCGACAGGTTCAGCGGGTCGAGCACGGTGCCCTTGGGGTAGAAGCCGCTGAACGCCGTGGCGCCCGCGTCGGTCAGCGTCACGCTCACCCCGCTCAGGGAGATGACGTCGCCCTTCGGGCTGAGCCCGCCCGCGGGGGCCTTCAGATCGGCCAGGACGACGCCCTTGGAGAGCTTGCCGAGGCTGGTGACATCGGCGGTGAGCCTGCCGGACGTGCCGGAGAAGGACGCCTTGACACCGCTGAGGGTGAGGTCGAGACCGTAACCGCCGCCCTCGCCCTCGCCCTTGTGGCCCTTGAAGTTCACCGCGCCCTTGAACGCGGCGGACAGGGTGCCGGCCTGGGTGTCGTAGCTGCCGGTGGCGTCGGTGAAGGTGAACGCGCCGTTGCCGGACGCCTGGGACGCCCCGCCGGACACCGTGATGGTGCCCTTGGCGAGCGAGCCCGTCACATAGGACCGGAAGGACGCCTTCACACCCCAGGTGAGCCGTCCGTCCGCGAGGACGCCCTTGGCCGGGACCGGGGCGGAGGAGCCCGTCGCGGTGGCGGACGAGGACGGGGCCGGGGAGGTGCTCGTGCCGCCGGTGGCCGATGCCGAGGGGGACGGGGAGGTCCCGGTGCTCTGCGTCGGGGAGGAGGAGGCGGACGCCGAGGGCGAGGACGGGGCGGACGGCTCCGTGGAGGGGCCGGTGGACGGGCTCGGCGACGCCGGGACCTCCTTCTTCACCACCGAGAGCGGGTCGCCCGCCGCGCCCGCGTAGGTGTCGCTGCCGAGGAAGGTGCCGGCCTGGGTGGTGAGCTTGGTGGCCAGGCCGGTCATGTCCGCGCTGGTGGGCGCGGCGACCTCGGCGAACGGCACGTCCTGCTGGGTGGTGCCGTCGTCGGCGGTCAGATCGGCGGTGAGCACGCCGGTGCCGCTGTCGTACTGGAAGTCGCTGAGCACCCGCTTGAAGCGGTGGGCGCTGGACTCGGCGGTCAGGGTGCCCTTGAAGGTGAGGTGCACGGCGTGCGTGGTGCCGTTGTAGGTGCCCTGGCCCTCGGTGAAGGTGAAGGCGCCGTTGCCGGACGCCTGCACGGCGCCGTCGGCGGTGGTGAAGGTGCCCTTGGCGTAGGGGCCGGTGACGTAGGAGCGGTACGAGTCCTTGATGCCCCAGGTGAGTTCGTAACCGCTGAGGGGCCGGTCGGCCGCCGCCGCGCCGGGGGCGCCGGCCAGCGCGGCGGCGCCCACCGAGGCGACGGTGGCGGTGACGGTGGCCACGGCGGCGGCGAGGGCGAGGGGCCGTCTGCGGGAACGGCCTCCGGTGGTGCGGGACATGGTGGTTCTCCTCGTGCGGGGAGCGGCCCGGTGCGGGCCTGCGGGACGGGTGGGCGGATGCGTGCGCGCGGTGTCGCGGCGCTGTGCTGCCGTGCTGCCGCAGCGCTGTGCCGCGGCGGGTGTCAGGAGGTCTTGGACGCGGGGGCCGTGTCCTCGGCCGCGGCGGTGTCCTCGGCGGCCGGGCGGGCGCGGCGCCTGCCGCGGACGATCAGCGTGCCGAGCGCGGAGGCCACGAGGACACCGGCCGCGACCAGGACGAGCGGCAGGACCGGGAAGCCGTCGCCGTCGTCGTGGCCGGAGGCCGCCACGGGCTCGGCCGCGGGACCGGAGCCCTCGGCCGCCTTCGGGGCGGCGGACGCCGGGGCGGAGGCGGCCGGCGCGGTGCCGAGGTCGGGCAGTGCGGGCAGGGCGGCGCCCGCGGTGAGGGCGACGGCCACCGAGACCGGGTCCATCGCGGTGCCCGCCGGGTACATCCCGCCGAAGGCGCGGGCGCCGCGCTCGGTGAGGACGGCGGGCGCCTCGGTGACCCGCGCCAGTCCGTCCCGGGCGGTGAGGCCCTTGGCGGTGAAGGTGACCAGGGGGACGTTGCTGCCTGTCAGGGCGGTGCTGCTCACATCGGCCGAGAGGGTGCCGCGGCCGTCCTCGACGGTGACGCGCAGGCCGGTGAGGCGCAGGTCCAGGCCGTGTGCGCCGGTGAAGCGGACGGTGCCCCGGAAGGCGGCGCGCAGCGTGCCGTCCTCGAAGGTGCCGGTGCCCGAGGGGAAGCGGAAGAGGGCGCCGCCGTCCTGGGCGCCGTCGGACAGCGTCCACCTGCCGCGCGCGATGTCCCCGGTGACGTACTCGCGGAAGGTGCGGCGTACGCCCCAGTCGACGGCGCCGGTCACGATCGCGCCGCCGGAAGCGGCCTTGTGGGCGGGGGCGTTGGCGGACGGGGTGGCCGGGCCGGACGGGGCTCCGGCGGGGGCGCGGTCCTCGGGGCGTACGTCCGCCGAGAGGCTGACCGGGTCCAGCGGGGTCCCGGCCGTGTAGTACCCGGCGAAGGACGTGGCGCCCTGTGCGGTGAGGGTGGCGGGCAGGTTGTTCAGGGCGACCGAGGTGCCGGCGCCGCGCATGTCGATCCCGGCCAGGGAGAGGGAGGCGAAGGGCACCTGCGAGGACGTCGTGACCGCCCCGGTGCCCTTCGCCTTGCTGACGACGTCCACGTAGAGGGTCCCGGAGGAGCCCGCGACGCGCACGGTGGGACGGCTGAGCGTGAGGTCCAGCTGGTAGCCGCCGCCCGCCTGGCGGTGGCCGGTGAAGTGCACTCCGCCCGAGAAGGCGGCCCGGAACGCGCCGGTCGAGCCGTCGTAGGAGCCGGTCGCCGAGTGGAAGCGGAAGGTGCTGGCGCCGACCGTGGCCGCGCCCTGGGTCAGGGAGTAACTCCCCTTCGCTATGGGCCCGGTGACATAGCTCTGGAAGGAGGACTTGATGCCCCAGTCCAGTCGGCCGCCCTGCACGGCGCGGTCCGCCGCCTGGGCGGCGGGGGCCTGGAGCAGGGCGGTCAGCAGGGCCGCGGCGAGCACGGCGAGGGCGGTGCTCGCCGCGCTGAGAACGGTGCGCGGGGAGCGCGCGGGCATGGGCATGGAAATGTCCTCCGGATCCACAGCCGGTAGCGAACGAAGGTAAGGCTAACCTAAGGTCAACGTGCCGGAGATCGGCACTCCCCGAGAGGAACGGACGGACCGCACCGTGCGACGCTTGCGCACACACCTGGCGGGAGCACTGCTGTCGGTGCTCGCGCTCACCCTGACCGCCACCGGCTGCACCGGTACGGCGGGCGCCTCCGGCACCGGCACCACCACCGGCCCGGCCACCTCGGCGGGCGCGGTCGACGACCGGGTCGAACCGCTGACCGGCGTCGCCGCGCCCCGGCTGCCCGTCACCGTCGACTCCGCCGACGGCCGGAAGGTGACGGTGACCGGGGCCCGGCGGATCGTGCCGCTGTCCGGCAGCCTCAGCGAGATCGTGTTCACGCTGGGGCTCGGCGGGCGGGTCGTGGCCCGCGACATCACCGCCACCTTCGCGCAGGCCCGGAAGCTGCCGGTGGTGACCCGCAATCACGACGTGTCCGCCGAGAGCGTCCTCTCGCTCCACCCCGACCTGGTGGTGGCCGAGGAGACGTCGGGCCCGGCCGAGGCCATGGCCCAGATCCGTGCCGCGGGCGTCCCGGTGCTCGTGGTGAAGCCCGCCGCCGGGCTCACGGACGTGGGACCGCGCATCCACGCGGTCGCCGCCGCGCTCGGCGTCCCGGACGCGGGCGAGCGCCTGACCCGGCGGGCGCAGGACCGGATCGAGGCGGTGCGCGGGTCGATCCCGGCGCACGCCGACCGGCCGCGCGTCGCGTTCCTCTATCTGCGCGGCTCGGCCGCCGTCTACCTCATCGGCGGCGCGAAGTCGGGCGCGACCTCGCTGATCGAGGCGGCCGGGGGGATCGACGCGGGCGCCGCCTCGGGCCTGGACAAGGACTTCACCGCCATCACCACCGAGGCGCTGGCCAAGGCCGCGCCGGACGCGATCCTCGTCATGAGCAAGGGACTTGAGTCCGTGGGCGGCGTCGACGGCCTGGTGAAGATCCCGGGCGTGGCCCAGACCCCGGCCGGGATGAAGCGGCGCGTCGTGTCCGTGGAGGACGGTGTGCTGCTCAACTACGGTCCGCGCACCGACCAGGTGCTGCGCTCGATCGTCGGCCAGCTCTACGGCGACGGGACGAAGCGATGACCGCCCCCGCCCTCGACGGCACGGCCGAGGAGCACGGGACATCACAACCTCCCGACGGGAAACGGGACTTGACGGAACCCGGTGCCGGGCGGCGGCGGGGCAGGCCCTGGCTCCTGACGGCCGGTCTGCTGGCCGCGCTGCTCGTGCTGGTGCCGGTCGCCGCCGGTCTCGGGGCGTACCCCATCCCGCTCGGCGACGTGCTGTCCTCCGTGCTGCACCGGGCCGGGCTCGGCGGCTCCGGGCTCGACCGGGTGGCCGAGTCGGTGCTGTGGAACGTGCGGTTCCCGCGCATCGTGCTGGCCCTGCTGGTCGGCGCCTCGCTGGGCTGCGCGGGCGCCCTGATGCAGGGCGTGTTCGGCAATCCGCTGGCCGAACCGGGCGTCATCGGCGTCTCCTCGGGCGCCGCGGTCGGCGCGGTGGCCTCGATCGCCCTGGGGATCGGCTTCCTGGGCACCTGGACGGTGCCGGTGTTCGCGTTCGCCGGGGGCCTCGGCACAGTCCTGCTGGTGTACGTGATGGCGCGCTCGGGCGGCCGTACGGAAGTGGTCACGCTGATCCTCACCGGGATCGCGGTGAACGCCTTCGCGGGCGCGCTGATCGGCCTCTTCCTGTTCTTCGCGGACAGCGCCGCGGTCAGCCAGATCACCTTCTGGCAGCTCGGCTCGCTCGCCCAGGCCACCTGGCCCAAGGTGCTGGCCGTGCTGCCGTGCGCCGCGCTCGGGCTCGGCCTCGCGCCGCTGTACTCGCGCCGCCTGGACCTGCTGGCGCTCGGCGAACGCCCGGCCCGGCACCTGGGCGTGGACGTGGAGCGGCTGCGGATCGTGCTGGTGCTGGTGATCGCGCTGCTGACCGCCGCGGCGGTCAGCGTCTCCGGGATCATCGGCTTCGTCGGCCTGGTCGTGCCGCATCTGCTGCGGATGGCCGCGGGGCCGGGGCACCGGTTCCTGGTGCCGGGCAGCGCGCTGCTGGGCGCGCTGGTCCTGCTCGCCGCCGACCTCGCGGCGCGCACCGTGGCCGCACCCGCCGAACTCCCGCTCGGCGTCCTCACCGCACTGCTCGGCAGCCCGTTCTTCTTCTGGCTGCTGCGCCGCACCCGACGCAGGCAAGGAGGCTGGGCGTGAAGGCTCTGCGGGGACTTGACGTGAAGCGGCTGCGCGGCCGGCCGGAGCCCCCCGGTCCGCCGCGCGCCGGGCAGGTGCTCGCCGAGGCGGAGGGGCTGCGGGTGCGCCTGGGCGCCCGGGAGGTGCTGCGCGGGGTGGACGTCCGCGTACGGGCCGGTGAGGTGCTGGCCCTGGTCGGACCCAACGGGGCGGGAAAGTCGACCCTGTTGGGCGCGCTCGCCGCCGATCTCCCGGCCGCCGCCGGTGTCGTACGGGTGCACGGACGGCCGGTACGGGAGTGGTCGGCGCCCGAACTCGCGCTGCGCCGGGCCGTGCTGCCCCAGTCGGCGGAGCTGTCCTTCCCGTTCCCGGTGGCGGAGGTGGTGCGCATGGGCCGCGCGCCGCACCCCGCCTCCCCGGCCGAGGACGAGGCGGCCGTGGCCGCGGCGATGGCCGCCACCGAGGTGAGCGCGTTCGCCGGGCGGCCCTTCCCGGCGCTCAGCGGGGGCGAGCGGGCCCGGGTCGCGTTCGCCCGGGTGCTGGCCCAGCACGCCCCGCTGCTGCTGCTCGACGAGCCGACCGCCGCCCTCGACCTGCGCCACCAGGAACTGGTGCTGCGGCTGTGCCGGGAACGGGCCGCCGCCGGGGACGCGGTGGTCGTGGTCCTGCACGACCTGGGGCTCGCCGCCGCCTACGCGCACCGGGTCGCGGTGCTGGCCGCCGGGCGGGTCGCCGCCGACGGGCCGCCCGGCGAGATCTTCACCGAGGAGCTGCTCTCCCGCGTCTACGACCAGCCCGTCGAGGTGCTGCCGCACCCCCGCACGGGCGCGGTCCTGGTGACCCCGAGACGGCAGCTTTGACGCACCTGTGGCCGGTTCTTTGCACCGCCTTTGACAGGCCGCGACCGGCCCGTGTCCTTGTCCCGCGCGTGAGAGCTGAATCACGGCACGCGCGGGTAACAAGCCGGGAGGTGTCGGTTAAGTTAGGCAAGCCTCACCAACCACTGTGAGGGCCGTCACGCCCAGTTCCAGTCATCCGGGAGTCCCTGCATGAGAGCCGTCCGACGCTCCGTCGTCACCGCCGCCGCCGCTGCGGTCGCCCTGACCGCCGTGACGGCCTGCACCTCCAAGAGCGACGCCGCGGACGGCGACGCGATCCAGGTGACGGCCGCCGACTCCACGTGCGACACCTCGGCCAAGACCGTACCGGCCGGACAGGTCACCCTGAAGATAGAGAACAAGGGCTCGCGGGCGACCGAGGTCGAGATCCTCTTCCCCGACGACCGGATCGTCTCCGAGAAGGAGAACATCGGCCCCGGCACCAAGTACACGCTGACCGCCGAGGTCAAGGCGGGCTCCTACGAGATCGCCTGCCGGCCGGGCATGAAGGGCCACGGCGTCCGCCAGAAGCTCACCGTCACCGGCAAGGGCGCCGCCGCGCAGCGCAACCCGGAGCTGGACAAGCCGGTCGCCGAGTACCGCCAGTACGCGCAGGACCAGGCCGACGCCACCGTGCCGCTCGCCGAGGTCTTCGCCAAGGCGATCAAGGCCGGCGACCTGGAGGCCGCCAAGAAGGCGTACGCGCCCTCCCGCATCGGCTGGGAGCGCACCGAGCCGGTCGCCGAGTCCTTCGGGGACATCGACCCGAAGACCGACACCCGCGCCGACGGCCTGGAGCAGGGCCAGAAGTGGACCGGCTGGCACCGCCTGGAGAAGGCGCTGTGGCAGGACAAGAAGATCGGCGCCGAGGAGAAGACCCTCGCCGACCAGCTCGTCAGCGACCTGAAGGACTGGCAGCAGCGGGTCGGCAAGGCCGAGATCACCCCCACCTCCATGGCCAACGGCGCCAAGGAACTCCTCGACGAGGTCGCCACCGGCAAGGTCACCGGCGAGGAGGACCGCTACTCGCACACCGACCTGGTCGACTTCAAGGCCAACGTCGAGGGCGCGCAGAAGGCGTACGAACTCCTCAAGCCGGTCGCGCAGAAGAACGACGCCGCCCTCACCGGCGAACTCGACAAGCAGTTCGCCGCCCTGGACACCGTCCTGGACAAGTACCGCAAGGACAAGACGTCCTACGACTTCGTCTCCTACGACACGGTCGGCAAGGAGCAGCGCAAGGAGCTGTCGGACGCGGTGAACGCGCTCGCCGAGCCGCTCTCCAAGCTCGCCGCCGCAGTGGTGAAGTAGGGACGGGACCATGGCCGAGGAGCAGGAACGGCGTCCCGCGCCCTCCCGCCGCGCGCTGATCGGCTGGGGCGGTGCCGGGCTCGCGCTCGGCGCCGTCACGGCGGGCGGCGCGGTGGCCGCGGCCACCGGCGGCGACGGCGGCGGCGGCGCGGCCGACACCGGGGGCGCCGTGGAGTTCCACGGGGTCCACCAGGCGGGCATCGCCACGCCCGTGCAGGACCGGCTGCACTTCGCCGCGTTCGACGTGAAGACCGACGACCGCGCCGAGTTCGTCCGGCTGCTGAAGGACTGGACGGCCGCCGCGCGCAAGATGACCGCCGGTGCCCCGGTCGGCGACGGCGCCTACGGCGGGCTGGCCGAGGCGCCGCCGGACGACACCGGCGAGGCGCTGGGCCTCAGGCCGTCCCGGCTGACGCTCACCGTCGGCTTCGGGCCCACGCTGTTCGACCGGTTCGGGCTCAAGGACCGGCGCCCGGCCGCCCTGGTCGACCTGCCCCGCTTCCCCGGCGACAACCTGGACCGCTCGCGCACCGGCGGCGACCTGTGCGTCCAGGCGTGCGCGGACGACCCGCAGGTGGCGGTGCACGCGATCCGCAACCTGGCCCGGATCGGCTTCGGCAAGGTCGCCGTGCGCTGGTCCCAGCTCGGCTTCGGCAAGACCTCCTCCACCACGCCCGACGCCCAGACCCCGCGCAATCTGCTCGGGTTCAAGGACGGCACCCGCAACATCGCGGGCACCGAGACGGCGCGGCTGGACGAGCACGTGTGGGCCGGCGCCCAGGACGGCGGGGGCAAGGACGCCTGGATGAGCGGGGGTTCGTACCTCGTCGCCCGGCGCATCCGGATGAACATCGAGACCTGGGACCGCACCTCCCTCCAGGAGCAGGAGGACGTCTTCGGCCGGGACAAGGGCGAGGGCGCGCCGGTCGGCAAGGCCAAGGAGCGGGACGAGCCGTTCCTGCCCGCGATGAAGCCGGACGCGCATGTGCGCCTGGCGCACCCCGACTCCAACGGCGGGATCACCATTCTGCGCCGCGGCTACTCCTTCACCGACGGGACCGACGGCCTGGGCCGCCTGGACGCGGGGCTGTTCTTCCTGGCCTACCAGCGTGACGTGCGCAAGGGCTTCGTCCCGCTCCAGCGCCGGCTGTCCGCGCACGACGCGCTCAACGAGTACATCCAGCACGTGGGTTCGGCGGTCTTCGCGATCCCGCCCGGCGTCCGCGACGCGAACGACTGGTGGGGGCGCACCCTGCTGTCCGAGGAGGCGTAGGTCCGTGTTCTCCAACTATCTGATCGGTCTGCGCGAGGGGCTGGAGGCCAGCCTCGTCGTGTGCATCCTGATCGCCTACCTGGTCAAGACCGGCCGCCGGGACGCCCTGCGGCCGATCTGGACGGGCATCGCCATCGCCATCGCGCTGGCCCTGGGCTTCGGCTGCGTGCTGGAGTTCGGCTCGCAGGAGATGACGTTCCAGGCGCAGGAGGCCCTCGGCGGCTCCCTCTCGGTGATCGCGGTCGGCCTGGTCACCTGGATGGTGTTCTGGATGCGGCGCACCGCCCGGCACCTGAAGGCGGAACTGCACGGCAAGCTGGACGCGGCGCTGGCGATGGGCACCGGGGCGCTGGTGGCCACCGCGTTCCTCGCGGTGGGCCGCGAGGGCCTGGAGACCGCGCTGTTCGTGTGGGCGTCCGTGCACGCCGCCTCCGACGGCACCCCGCGCCCGCTGATCGGCGTGGCCCTCGGCATCGCCACCGCGGTGCTGCTCGGCTGGCTGTTCTACCGCGGCGCCGTGCGCATCAACCTGGCCAAGTTCTTCACCTGGACCGGCGCCATGCTGGTCGTCGTCGCGGCCGGGGTGCTCGCCTACGGCTTCCACGACCTCCAGGAGGCCGACTGGCTGCCGGGCCTGACGAACCTCGCCTTCGACATCAGCGGCACCATCGAGCCGGACAGCTGGTACGGCACGCTGCTCAAGGGCGTGTTCAACTTCCAGCCCGACCCGACCGTCCTCCAGGTCACGGTGTGGCTGCTGTACCTCGTCCCGGCGCTCACGCTGTTCTTCGCCCCGGTAGGGTTCGCCTCCGGGAAGGGGAAGGTGAAGGTAGCTGATGAGCAGGGTTCGCGGCCCTCGGAGGCTTCGCAGGCTTGAGCGGGCGGCCGTCCTGGCGGCCTCGGTGACCGCGCTGGCGCTGACGGCGAGCGGCTGCGTGGTGGTGCACGGCGAGCGCGAACTGCTCCCGGGCGCCACCCGGGCCGAGGCCGCGACGGCACTGGCGCAGTTCACCGCCGCGTACAACAAGGCCGACCGGGCGTACGACAGTTCACTGGACGCGGACCGGGTCACCGGCGCGTTCGGCGCGATCGACGCGGCGCGGCTGAAGGCGGGCCGCACCAACAGCCCGTCGGGCAACGCCGCGCACAGCCCGCTGACGCTGACGGACGCGAAGTTCACCATCCCCAAGAAGGCCGGCTGGCCGCGCTGGTTCCTCGCCGACGCCAAGGGCAACAAGGGCGGCGGCTCGCGCTGGCTGCTGGTGTTCACCCGGCACTCCCTCACCGGCACCTGGCAGGTGGCGTATCTGACGCTGGCGGCCCCGGACGCGGTGCCGAAGTTCCGGGTGGACGAGGACGGCTGGGCCGAGGCCGTGCCCGCCGGCTCCCCGGGCCTCGCCGCCGCGCCGAGCGGGCTGAGCCGCGCCTACGCCACGTATCTGAAGGACGGCGGCGACACCTTCGCCCCGGGCCCGCACACCACGGCCTGGCGCGCGCTGCGCGCCAAGAACTCGGTCCGTCCGGGCCTCGCCACCCAGTACATCGACGAGCCGCTGAGCGGCGGCGACCACGCTCCGCTGGCGCTGCGCACCGCGGACGGCGGCGCGCTGGTGTTCTTCGCCACCCGCCACTTCCAGAAGCAGACGGCCGCCGCGGGTGCCTCGGTGCCCACCCCGAACAAGGACGTCCGCGCCCTCACCAAGGGTGAGATCAAGCAGTCCCTGACCATGGAGTTCGTCTCCACCGAGGCCGCTCTCGACCCGGCGGCGGGTACGGGCTCCGGGTCCGGGTCCGGGGCCGGATCGGGCTCCGGCTCCGGCGGCGAGAAGGTCTCGGTCGTGGGGCGCGTGCAGGGGATGACGTCGGCGCAGGGCGGCTGAGGAGGGGCAGCCCGACGCCGGGGGGCGGGAGCCGGTGGCCTCAGTGGCGCAGCGGCCAGGCCGGGGCCGGGTGGCCGGGATCGTCCGCGGTGTGGCGGGCACAGGCGTCGGTGAGGGTCTCCAGGAGGGTGAGCGGGTCCGGGAGGGGATGCTCGGGGCCGTGGCCCGCGAGCCAGCGCACCGCGCGGTCCGTGTCACCGGGCAGCCGGGCCGGCGGGACCAGGACGTAGGAACCGCGGCAGTGCCAGCGCAGTCCGGGGTGCTCGTCCATGGTCTCCGGGTGGCAGTCCAGCTCGCACGGCCACCACTCGTCCTCGTCCTCGGGGGTGCCGCGGGTGAGGGTGAAGAACAGCATGCGCCCGTCGTCGCTCTCCGCGACCGGGCCCACCTCCACCCCGCCGAGCCGCAGCCGCTCCAGCGCCTCCCGCCCGGCCTCCAGCGGCACGTCCAGGACGTCGTGGGTCATGCCGGTGGCGGTGATGAAGTTCGCCTCGGGCTGGTGCCTGGCCCAGCGCTCGACCTGGGCGCGGTCGGTGGTGGACTGCGTCTGCCAGGCGAACGACACCGGGTGCCGGGCGGGCGTGGGACAGCCGACGCGGTCACAGGAACAGCCGTAGCCGATGCCCGGGTGCGCGGCGGGTGCGAGGGGCAGTCCCGCGCCGGCGGCGGCGAGCAGCAGGCCCTCCCGGCCGCCGTCCCCGGCGGGCTGCTTCGGGCGGCGGCCGCGCAGCCACTGGGAGATTCTGCCCTGCCGGCCGCTCGGACCGCCGAACTCCGCGCTCATCTATCCCCTCGCCTCGCTGTGTGGACAGCTTGCTCCGTGGCTCTCCATCGTCCCACCATCCTGCGCCTTCGGTGACCGGAGCCGGTATCCGGGGTCGGGGCAGGGCGTCTTCGCGGGGCTCACACGGCGCACGGGCCGGGGCTCACCCCGGCGCACGACGGGTGTCCGGTACGGGGGCGCGAGTGTCCGGTACGAGGGGGCGCGGGCGGCGGTTCAGCGCGGGGCGAGTCCGTACAGCGCGTAGTCGACGAGGGTGTCGGTGTACGCGTAGGTGAGCGGGCCGGTGTGCTGGAGCCAGCGCTGGGCGACCGGGGAGACGAAGAGTTCCAGGGCGATGCGCGGGTCGATGTCGGGGCGTACGGCTCCGCTCTGCTGCGCGGAGCGCAGTCTGTGCACGTACAGCTGGAGCTGGGGTTCCAGCAGCCGGGCCACGAGTTCCCGGCTGAGCTGTTCGTTCACCAGTCCCTCGGCGGCGAGTGCGCGCGAGGGCGCCTCGAACTTCGGGTCGAGCAGCCCGTCGACGGTGGCGCGCAGCACGGCCTTCAGGTCGGCGGCGAGGTCGCCGGTGTCCGGGATGCCTCCGTGCGCCTCCGCCGCCTCGCCCGGTTCCTCCCCGCTCTGGCGTGCGCCCTGCTCGGCGAGGTCGAGGAAGGCGTCCAGGAGCACGTCGGCCTTCGATGTCCACCAGCGGTAGATGGTCTGCTTGCCGACCCCGGCCCGTGCGGCGATGCCCTCGATCGTGGTCCTCGGGTAGCCGTTCTCGGCGACCAGCGCGAGCGCGGCCTCGTAGATCGCCCGGCGCGACTTCTCGCTGCGGCGGGAGGCGTCGGGGGTGGGCTTCTTGACCATGCGGCGACGGTAGCAGGGGGCTGAGACGGGCCGTCTCGCCACCGGGCGTCCCGGGCGCCACCCGCGCGGGCGAAGGCGGCGGCCCGGCCCGCGCGCGGCGGCGGCGCCCGGCGCACCATGGCAGCGAGCGTCCGGGCGGCCGAGCACACGGGCACGCCGTCCGCGCGCCGTCCCAGCGCCGCCGTTCCGAGGAGCCCGCCTTGGCCCGTCCCCGCCGCGCCACTGCCCGGCGCTATCTGATGTGCCCGCCCGTGCACTTCGCCCACTCCGCCGCCGCCCGCACACCCGGCGCGGGCCCGGTCGACACCTCGGCGGCGCTCGCCCAGTGGGAGCGGCTGCGCGAGGTGTACCGGTCGCTCGGGCACACGGTGGAGGTGCTGGTCCCCGAGCCGGGGCTGCCGGGCATGGTGCGCACGGCGGACGGCGCGCTCGTCGTGGACGGGCGGGTCCTCGGCGCCCGGTCCGCCCGGCCGCGCCGCGAGCCGGAGGAGGAGGCCCTGCTGCGCTGGTTCGCCGGGCACGGCTTCGCCCGGCTGCGCCTGCCCGAGCACGACAACGCGGGCGAGGGCGACGTCGCGGTGACCGCCTCGTACCTGCTGGCCGGGCGCGGCTTCCGCACCGGTCCGCTCGCACACGGCGAGGCGCAGGAGTTCCTGGGCCGTCCCGTGATCGGCCTGGAACTGACCGACCCGCGCCGCCCCCGCCTCGGTCTCGCCCTGGCCGTCCTCGACGACGCGGCCGACGAGGTGGCGTACCACCCGCCCGCCTTCTCCCCCGGCAGCCGCGAGGTGCTGCGCCGCCTCTTCCCCGACGCCCTGCTCGTGGACGAGGAGGCCGCCGCCGCCTTCGCGCTGGACGCCGTCGGCGACGGACTGCACGTGGTGCTGCCGCACCCGGCCGCCGCCGTGCTGGACGGCGCGCTGCGCGAGCGCGGCTTCGCACCGGTCGGCGTGGAGGTCGGCGAACTGCGCAAGAGCGGTGGCGGGGTGCGGCGCTGCTCCCTGGAACTACGCGGCTGAACGCCGGGCGGGGTGGTGGAAACGGCGGCCGGCGGCTCGACCGGGAGCGGCCGGGGCCGGACTTCGAACCGCCTGGCGAGCCCCCGAGGCGGGCGGCAAGGCGAACACAGCCTCGTGGGACCGCACGCCCAGCCCGCCATCGCTCGACCCCGGCCCCGCCCAGCGCCTGCGGGTCCCAGGCGACCGGGCAGGGCGGCCGACGGCACTGGCCTCAGCCGGGCCGCCGCGCCTGCGGGCCGTCGTACGGACCCGCGAGAGCTGCGGGGAAAGCCGAGGCGCGGCCGTCCGGAGAGCCGCGCGGCGGGCGGGGCCGGGCGGGTGGCGGACGGGTGCGGCGGACGGTGGGGCCGTGCCGTGCCGGTCAGGCCCCGTCCTGCGTGGCGTCCCGAGGTGGCCAGGCGTCGCCCCAGTCGGTGTCACGGGCCGCCTTGTACAGCTCGCCGTGGCGCTTGGTGACCGTGCGGCGGCGCAGTTGCTCGTCCGTCTCGCACAGGTCCAGCAGGACCTGCCCCTTGCGGATCTGGGGGCGCCGTACGACGCGGGCGGGCGCGGGGACGGCGGCGGCGCGGGTGGCGGCGACGTAGCTGAACTTCTCGTCCTCGTAGGCGAGCGAGCCGCCCTTGACCTGGCGGTGCAGGGAGGAGCGGCTGACCCGGGCCGAGAAGTGGCACCAGTCGGTGCCGGGCACGATCGGGCAGGCCGCGCTGTGCGGGCAGGGCGCGGCGACGCGGAAGCCGGCCGCGACGAGCCGGTCGCGGGCCTCGATGATCCGGGCGTAGCCGTCGGGGGTGCCGGGCTCGACGACCACGACGGCCCCGGTGGCGGACGCGGCGGCGGCAGCGGCGTCGACGACGGCCGCCCGGTCCGCCGCGGTCAGTTCGCCCAGGACGTAGGAGACGGTGACGAGGTCGCTCTCGTCCAGGGCGAGCGCGGCGCCGATCCGGGCCCGCCGCCAGGTCGCGTCGCGCAGGTCCGGGTGGGCGGCGGCGATCTCCCGGCCCAGGGCGAGCGCGGGTTCGGCCCAGTCGAGCACGGTCACCGGCCGCGTCCCGGGCCAGGTGTCGGCGACGGCCCAGGTGGCGGCGCCGGTGCCGCCGCCGACGTCGACGTGGCCGCCGGGCGTCCAGCCGGGGACGGCCGCCGCGAACTCGGCGAGCGCCGAGCGGACCGCCTCGAAGGTGGCCGGCATCCGGTAGGCGGCGTACGCGGCCACGTCGACGCGGTCGCGCAGGATCGGCGCGTCGGTCGGGGTGGTGCCCCGGTAGTTCGCGATCAGCCGCTCCACGGCGCCCGCGGCCTGCCGCGGCGGCAGTCCGTCGAGCAGACCGGAGAGCGCGCCCCGGAGGGTCTCCGAGGCAAGTACGACGTCGTTCACCGCACGATTCTCTCAGCCGGTACGGGGTGCTCGGGGCCGCCTGACGCGCGGGCGGCCCCGGGCCCGCTCAGGTCCCGCGTGCGGCCCGTACGCCCCGGACCGCCCGCGCGAGCCGGGTGGCCGCCGCCGCCCGCGGCCGGTTGTCGGGGCGCCGTCGGCGCGGGTGCACGGTGGTGGCCAGCAGCACCAGGAAGGTGTCGGTGGCCGGGTCGAGGACGAGGGACGTCCCGGTGAACCCGGCGTGCCCGGCCGCGCCGCGCCCGGCCAGCTCCCCCATGAAGCGCGGCTCGTCCACGGCGAAGCCGAGCCCCGGCCGGGCCAGCAGCAGTTCGACGAGGTCGGGGCCGAGGATGCGGGCCGACCCGTAGGAGCCGCCCGCCAGCAGGGCACGGCAGAAGACGGCGAGGTCGGTGGCGGTGGAGAACAGGCCCGCGTGCCCGGCGACCCCGCCCAGCGCCCAGGCGTTCTCGTCGTGGACCGCGCCGCGCAGCATGCCCCGGTCCGCCTTGGCCCAGGGCCGCCGCTGGTCCTCGGTCGCCGCCGCGCCGGGGCAGGGCCCGAAGCGGGTGGCCGTCATGCCGAGGGGGCGGGTGATCCCCTCCTGGACCAGGACGTCCAGGGGGCGGCCCGTGACGCGTTCCAGCACATGCTGGAGCAGCAGCAGGTTCAGGTCGGAGTACGTGTAGGTGCCGGGCACCCCGACGGGGGGTTCGGCGCGCAGCCGGGCGAGCCGGGCGGCCTGGTCGGGGCAGTCGTACAGCGGGATCTCGGGCCGCAGCCCGGAGGTGTGGGTGAGCAGTTGCCGCACGGTGACGCCGTGTGCGGCGGCGGCGTGGAACTCGGGGAGGTAGGCGCCCACCTTCGCGTCCACGCCCAGCGTGCCCCGTTCGATCTGCTGCACCGCGGCGACCGCCGTGAACAGCTTGGTGACGGAGGCCAGGTCGAAGGGGGTGGCGACGGTCATGGGGACGCGTTCGTCGGGCGGGAGTTCGACGCCGCGGTCGGTGGCGGGGTCGTAGGACGCGTACCGTACGGCCCAGCCGGCGGCCTCCGCGACGGCGATCACCGGACCGCGTCCGGCGACCACGACGGCACCCGCGGCCCAGGGGTGCTCGCCCTCGGTGGCGGCGCGCACCTCGCGGACGAGGTGGCGCAGTTCGGCGGGGTCGAGCCCGGCCCGCTCCGGGCTGTCCCGCCGCAGTCTCGACGCGCTCAGCTGTCCGCTCCTTCGGCTCCCTCTGCTGCCCCTGGTGCTCCTGCTGCCCCTGGCGCCCCCGGCGTTCCCGCTGCCTCTGCTGCTCCTGATGTTCCTGCCGCCGCCGGTGTGCTCCAGGGACGGCACATTCCCACGAAGCAGCCGAGCGCCACCAGAGCCGCGGCCAGTTGGACCACGGCCATCGGCACGGCGGTGTGCTCCCCGGCGATCCCGACCAGCGGGGAGGCGACCGCGCCGATCAGGAAGGAGGAGGCACCGAGCAGGGCGGAGGCGGATCCGGCGTTGCGCTTGGTGCGCATCAGGGCGAGCGTCTGGGTGTTGGGCAGGGTGATGCCCATGGCGGACATCAGCACGAACAGCGCGGCGGCCACCGGGACCAGACCCACGTCACCGAAGGCGCCAGCGGCCATCAGCAGCAGCGCGGTGGCCGCCGCGATGACGACGAGGAGGCCCACGCCCAGCACCCGGTCCATGTGGAGCCGGCCGACCAGCACCGCGCCGTTGAGCTGGCCGACGGCGACCAGGCCGATCGAGTTCAGCCCGAACAGCAGGCTGAACGTCTGCGGCGAGGCGCCGTAGATCTCCTGGATCACGAACGGCGAGGCCGATATGTAGGCGAACAGGGAGGCGAAGGCGAAGCCGCCCGCGATCAGGTAGCCGGTGAAGACGCGGTCGGCGAGCAGCCGCCGCATCGAGCCCAGCGCCTCGCCGACGCCGCCCTCGTGCCGGGCGGCCGGCGGCAGCGTCTCGGGGAGCCGCGCCCACACCACCGCGCCGAGCAGCGCGCCCACCACCGTGAGCACGGCGAACACGCCCCGCCAGTCCGTCACCCGCAGGATCTGCCCGCCGATCAGCGGCGCGACGACCGGGGCCACCCCGGAGATCAGCATCAGGGTGGAGAAGAACCGGGCCATGGCCACGCCGTCGTACAGGTCGCGGACGACCGCGCGGGCGATGACGATGCCGGCCGCGCCCGCGAGGCCCTGCGCCAGCCGCAGCGCGACCAGCGCCTCGACGTTCGGTGCGAGCGCGCACAGGGCGGTGGCCAGGACGTAGAGGGCGAGCCCGGCGAGGAGCGGGCGCCTGCGGCCCCAGCGGTCGCTCATCGGGCCGACGACGAGCTGTCCGAGCGCCATCCCGGCCAGGCAGGCGGTCAGGGTGAGCTGGACGGTCGCGGCGGGCGCGTGGAGGGTGCGGGTGACCTCCGGCAGCGAGGGCAGGTACATGTCCATCGCGAGCGGGGGCGTGGCGGTCAGGCCGCCCAGGATCAGGGTGACCAGCACACCGGTGCGGCGGGCCGAGCGGTCCGGCGGCCGGGATCCCGGTGACGGCCGGGGCCCAGGTGGCGCCTGAGGTCCCGGCGGTGGCAGGGGTCCCGGTGCCGTCCGCGCGGCGGCCGTCTCCCCCGCGGCCTGCCTGTGCGGTGCCGACGCCCCACCCTCGGACATGTGTCCCTCCCTCTCCGACCGGTCCGCCACCTATGCTCTCAGCTCGTACACCGTGCCGAGGAACGCATGAGCGAGGGTGGGGTCCGTGATGCCTGGAATATCCGGTGGGGCGCAGGAGAAGGTCCGCTGGGGGATCCTCGCGACGGGCGGGATCGCCGCGGCGTTCACGGCGGATCTGGTGGACCTGCCGGACGCCGAGGTGGTGGCGGTGGGTTCGCGCCGCGCGGAGTCGGCGCGGGCGTTCGCGGACCGGTTCGGCATCCCGCGGGCGTACGGCACCTGGGAGGAGCTGGCCCACGACGCCGACCTCGACGTGGTCTACGTCGCCACCCCGCACGTCGCCCACCGCACGGCCGCGGGCCTGTGCCTCCGGGCCGGGCGGAACGTGCTGTGCGAGAAGCCGTTCACGCTGAACGTGCGCGAGGCCGGTGAACTGGTCACGCTGGCCCGGCGGCAGGGCCGCTTCCTGATGGAGGCCATGTGGATGTACTGCAATCCGCTGGTCCGGCGGCTGAAGGCGCTGGTCGACGACGGCGCGATCGGCGAGGTGCGCAGCGTGCGGGCGGACTTCGGGCTGGCCGGTCCGTTCCCGCCCGCCCACCGGCTGCGCGACCCGCTGCTCGGCGGCGGCGCGCTGCTCGATCTCGGCGTCTACCCGGTGTCGTTCGCCCATCTGCTGCTCGGTGAGCCGACGGAGGTACTGGCCCAGGCGGTGCTCTCCCCCGAGGGCGTCGACCTCCAGACCGGCGCGCTGCTCTCCTGGGACGGCGGGGCGCTGGCCCAGCTGCACTGCTCGATCACCGGCGACACGGGGACGACGGCCTCGGTCACCGGTTCGCGCGGCCGGATCGACGTGCCGTACGGCTTCTTCCACCCGGACCGGTTCGTGCTGCACCGCGACGGCCGCGACCCGGAGGAGTTCACGGCCGACCCGGCGGACGGCCCGCGCAGCACCCTGCGGCACGAGGCGCTGGAGGTGATGCGGGCGCTGCGGGCGGGCGAGACCGAGTCGCCGCTGGTCCCGCTGGACGGCACGCTCGCGGTGATGCGGACGCTGGACGCGGTCCGGGAGCGGATCGGGGTCCGCTACCCGGGGGAGCCGGGCGGGGCGGGCGACACGGGAGAGCCGGGCGAGCCGGGCGAGCCGGTGGATCCGGTGCTCGCGGGCGCGTGACGGCTGCCCGGCCCGCGCAGGTGCGTACGCGCGCAGGGCATCCGTATGGCGGACATGGGATTCCGCATGGCGGACCGCGCTCGTACGCTCCGGTGGCATGACTGACACCGAGACGTCGAAGACCGCCGTGGTGACGGGCGCGGGTTCCGGCATCGGCCGGGCCGTCGCCGTGGAACTGCTGCGCGCGGGATGGTCCGTGGCGCTGGCCGGGCGACGCGCCGAGCCCCTGGAGGAGACGGCGGCGCTGGTGCCCGGCGCCGCCTCGCTCACCGTAGGCACCGACGTGGCGCGCCCCGAGGACGTGGCCGCGCTGTTCGCGGCGACGGCGGCCCGGTTCGGCCGGGTGGACCTGCTGTTCAACAACGCGGGCACCTTCGGCCCCGGCGGCGTCCCCGTGGAGGACCTGTCCTACGAGGCGTGGCGGCACGTGGTGGACACCAACCTCAACGGGGCGTTCCTGTGCGCGCAGGCGGCGTACCGGCAGATGAAGGAGCAGGACCCGCAGGGCGGCCGGATCATCAACAACGGCTCGATCTCGGCGCACACGCCCCGGCCGCACTCGGCGCCCTACACCGCCACCAAGCACGCGCTGACCGGCCTGACCAAGGCGCTGTCGCTGGACGGGCGGCCGTACCGGATCGCGGTCGGGCAGATCGACATCGGCAACGCGGCCACCGAGATGACGGCCCGGATGGAGGCGGGCGCCCTCCAGGCGGACGGGCGCACGGTGCCGGAGCCGGTGATGGACGTCGCCGACGTGGCGCGCACGGTGCGGCACATGGCCGAACTGCCGCTGGAGGCCAACGTCCAGTTCGCGACGGTGCTGGCGACGGCGATGCCGTACGTCGGGCGGGGCTGAGCGGCCGTACGCCGGGGCCGCCCGCCGATGTGGCGCGGCGGCCGTCCACGGACCGGTGCGCACCTCGCGTCCCGCGAGGTCCACCCCCAGCCGGTGCCGTGGAACGGCCGCCGCCTACCCCCCTGGACATGGCCTGATGGAAGCCCGGCGCTCCAACTGTGAAGCTCCGGTGAAGGAGGAGTCGAGCATATGTCGCCGAACGGCCCGCAGGGTGCGGAGTCTTCTCCTCCGTATGTGCAGATCGCGACGGCCTGTCAGACGCCGCGCTGACGTGACTCAGCGGCGGTGCCGTCCGCCCGTGCCCGCCCGCGCCGCCGCCCGCGCCTCCGCCCGCGCGGCGGCCCGGCGCCGGCGCAGCGCCCAGACGCCGCCCGCGAGCAGCGCCGCGGTACCGCCCGCGCCCTCCAGCAGCCGCCAGGTGGAGGGCCCGGCGTCCCCGGCGGACGCCGCCGCCCCGGTCCCGGAACCGGCCCCGGCCGCCCGTGAGCCGGGCGCACCACCCGCCGGTGCGCCGCCCTCGCTCAGCGGTTCCACCAGCGCGCCCACGGCCTGCGCCGAACTCCCCTGCGCGAAGCCCCAGTCGAGCAGCGCGGCGGTCTCCTCGTAGACGGCGTTCGCGCCGTTCTCGGGGTGCATCACGGTGGCGACGAGGGTACGGCCGCCGCGGACCGCGGCGCCGGTGAAGGTGTTCCCGGCGTTGGTGGTGTAGCCGTTCTTGACGCCGATCATGCCGTCGTACGGCTTCAGCCCCCAGGAACCGGTCAGCAGGCGGTCGGTGTTCTGGATCTGGAACGTCTTGCGGCCGCCGGCCGGGAAGTCGGCGGTGCGGGTGGCGCAGTAGCCGCGGAAGTCGGCGTTGCGCAGCCCGTGCCGGGCGAACAGGGTCAGGTCGTACGCCGAGGAGATCTGGCCCGGGTGGTCGAAGCCGTCCGGGCTGACCACGTGGGTGTCCAGGGCCTGGAGGTCCTCCGCCCTGGCCTGCATCTCGGCGACCGTCTGTTCGACCCCGCCGTTCATATGGGCGAGGACGTGCACCGCGTCGTTGCCCGAGCGCAGGAACACGCCCTGCCACAACTGCTCGACGGTGTACGTGATCCCGGCCTGGATCCCGACGAGGCTGGAGCCGGAGGGGATGTCGGCGAGTTCGGCGGCGGTGACGGTGTGCCGGGCGGTGCGGTCGAACTTCTTCAGGACCGTGTCCGCGAAGAGCATCTTCAGCGTGGAGGCGGGCGCGAGCCGCTGGTGCGCGCGGTAGGAGGCCAGCACCTCGCCGCTCGCCCAGTCGGCGAGGAGCCAGGCACGGGCGGAGAGCTGCGCGGGCAGCCGGGCGGCGGCGCGCACCTGGACTCCGGTACGGGCCAGCCGCTCACCGCCGATGACGGCGGCGGACCTGGTGGAGGCGGTGGTGCCGGTCGTGGTGGTCACGCCGGTCATGCCGGTCGTGCCGGTCGTGCCGGTCGTGGCAGTCGTGGCGGTCCCGGTGATGGCCGCGGTGGGGGACGCGGCCGAGGCGGGGTGACCGGCGGTGACGGCGGCGACCGGAGCGGCCGCGCACAGGGCGAGCAGGGAGCGCCGCGACGGGAGGGGGGACGGGGCGGCGGACCGGGGTGGGCGGGGGGAGCGGGGGGACAGAGAGGAATCGCGCACTCCGGGACCGTACAAAGCCGGGGCGGGCCCGCGCACGACAGGTCTTCAAAGGCTGATCAAAAGATCACCGAAGGAGGGACGCCGGATCACTCGTGTCGCGCACCCGGGCCCCGGTCCGGCCCCGGTGTCCGGCCGGTCCGGTCGGTCCGGTCCCGGTGTCCGGCCGGTCCGGTCGCGGCGCCCGCCACCCGAACGGCATGCAGAACGGGCCGCCGGGGCGCGACCGGTGCGAGGGTGGTCACGGCGTTGCCGCTTCTGCGCCCCTCTGCTTGCCCGCTTCTCCGCTTCTCCGCTTCTCCGCTTCTCCGCTTCTCCCGAGGAGTCACCGTGACCTGTTGCGACCGGCGTGATCTCGGCCTGCTGCTGCTCCGGTTGGGCACCGGCGGCGTGCTGGCCGCGCACGGCGCGCAGAAGCTGCTGGGCTGGTTCGGCGGGGCCGGTCTGGAGGGGACGGGCCGGTTCATGGAGTCGGTCGGCTACCGGCCGGGCCGGGCGAGCGCGACGGCGGCGGGTCTCGCCGAGGCGGGCGGCGGTCTGCTGCTGGCGCTGGGCCTGGCCACTCCGGCGGCGGGCGCGGCGGCGGCCGGCGCGATGGCGGGGGCGGCGGCGGTGCACACCCCCAACGGCTTCTTCGCGCAGGGCGGCGGCTACGAGTACGCCGCTTCCCTCGGCCTCACCGCCACCGGCCTCGCGATCACCGGCCCCGGCCGCCTCTCCCTCGACCACGCCCTCGGCCACAGCGTCAACCGCGGCTGGATGGTCCCCGCGGCCCTCGCGGCGACGGCGGCGGGCACGGCGGCGGTCCTGGGCGCCCGGGTCCGGTACCTGCGGCGGCAGAAGGAGGGGCAGCAGGAGGCGCTGTTCGAGGAGTAGAGCAGTACAGGAGCAACGGGCAGGAGCAGAGGGCAGGAGCAGAGGGCAGCCGCCCCGGGTTCGTGACAGGCTGCCGCCCATGACCGCCCCGGACCCCGCCACCCCGGCCCCCGCAGCCCCCTCCGCGCCCTCCGCGCCCCCCGCAACCCCCCTCTGGCCGACCGTCGACGCCCTGTGGGCCTGGCTCGACGGCCACCGCGCGCACGGCGAGCGCGAGACCCTCCTGCTGCGCCTGCTCAAACTCTCCGAGGAGGTCGGCGAGGCCGCCCAGGCGGTCATCGGCGCGACCGGCCAGAACCCGCGTAAGGGCACGACCCACACCTGGCAGGACGTCGAGGCCGAGCTGTGCGACGTGGTGATCACGGCCGTGGTCGCGCTGCGCACCCTGACCCCGGACGCCGAGGAGGTCTTCGGGCGCCATCTGGCACGGGTCAGAGACCGCTCGCTGGGCACGGGTACGGGAACAGGCACGGGCACGGGCACGACGCACGGCGACGGCGTGCCGCCCCGTACTCCCTGAGCCGGAGCGGCACGCCGTCGCACGCTGCCGCGGCCGGTCAGCACTGACCGGCGGTTCTTGTCCGGCGCCGCATCCACCCCCCGTGGGGATCCGGCACCCGGCGCCATGACGGCGCCCCACTGTCACGGCCACTGCCGCGCGACCGGACCGCTCCGGCCGCTTCAGGCCGGTCGCTAGCGGATCGCGACACCGCCTTCCCGCATCGGTCCCCGGCGGGGGCCGCGGTCGAGGGACGCGGCCAGCCCGAGTCCCGCCAGCGCGGCTCCCGCGGCCAGGCACTGGACGACCTGTGGTGCGCCGCCGGGTGCGCCCACCGCCGGATGGACGAGTGCGGCGCCGAGCGCGCCGCCGGTGAAGAGCGACAGCGGGATCGCGACCGGCCTGCGGGGCTGGGGCGGCAGGGGTCCGGCGGTCGCCGGGACGCCGCCACCGTCCCGCTCGTCCTCGTCGAGCTGGTCCTCGACCCGGTCCAGGAGCGCTTCCCAGCTGACGGGATCGATCCCGTCCCCGTCCTTCTGCTGCCGGGTTCCCTCCCGGTGTTCCTCCGCGAGGCGGCGGAGGTGATCGAATGTTTCAGACATTCCGTGTGTCCCTCCCGAGTGGTGCGTATGGGCTTCGAGCGGACGCTTGACCTTTCTTCATGGCTTGACTGTTCTTCATGGCTTGACTGTTCTTCATGGTTCGCCACTGTTCTTCGTTGTTGTCCTACGGGTCGCTAGGACCCAACCTGGACTCACGGGAGGCGACGTGCGTGCCCCCTCCCGTGAGTCCGAGTAACGGCACTAGCTCGTCACGTCACCGAGCACCTCGTCGTGGACGGTGGCGCGGTGCGGCTCCAGTGCCTGGCGCACCTTCGTGTAGCGGCGGGCCACCGTGTGCCGGTCGATGCGGAGGACCTGGGCGATCTCCGCCTGGGTCAGGCCCTCGACGATCGCGAGCCGGGCGACCGGGTACAGCCGGTCGGGCAGCGTGTCCGCGAGGAACCGGTCGATGGCCCTGAGCCGGTCGTCGCGGATGTGGTCGCCCTCGTCCGGCTCGACCGCCACCGTCTCGGGGACCTCCGCCACCGGCGTCGAGCGGTCGCGGTCGTTGCCGCGCGCCGCGTCCGCGATGACGTTCCGCATGACCTTGCGCGCGAAGGCCCGGCCACCGTCGCGCCGGTCCAGCGCGAAGTCCGGGCGGGACCAGGCGCGTACGAGCTGGAGCACCGCGGTCTGCACCAGGTCCTCCATCGCGTACTGCATGCGGGCCTGGCGCACCATGCCTTCCAGGAAGGGCTTGAGCCGCTGGAGTTCGTCCACCTGTTCCGGTGTCAGCCGACGGCGCGGCTTGGCCTCCGGAGCGGTGCGCGCTTCGGGGACGAGTCCCTGGGGCGTACTCGGCAGGTCCTGCGGATCCGTCGGCCCTCGAACATCGGGGGCATTGTGCATCTGGACCAGTCCTTCCCGTAGCGCGGCCGACCGAGCGGCCGGCGACCGGCGGTTGGGGGCTTCTCACTCACTTGTGCCGTGCGGGGGAGGCCGGTGGGGTGCGTTTCGGTCTCCGCGACTTTCCGTGACTTCGAGCGACGGCCAGGGACGGAGTCCCCGGCCCCGCCCCTCAGTTCAGGAGCTGATGCACGAACAGGGCGACCCCGACGCCCACGAGCAGCGCGGTGCCGAGCAGTGGATCGAGGAACGCCACATAGGTGACGAGCCCCGCGACGATCAGGATCAGCAGGATGCGGTGGAGCTTCTGAAGAGGGTCCATTCGGCGTGCTCCCGGGGGCGGCGACCGACGACACGTCGGCGGGAAGGGCACCGGTACGACTTACCGGTTCACTCCAGACGCCGCCCCGGACACCTCCCCCGGGCGCACCTCCGGACGGTGTCCGTCATCACGCCACCGGACGCACCCGGCGCACCATCGGGGGTACGGACGGCCTCCCTGCGCCGGGAACACCGGATCGCCCGACCCACTACGCTCCGGACATGGACGACGAACCGCTCTCCCGGTGGGCCGAGCGCCGTGACGCGAGGATCGGGCAGCTCCGCGCCGTGCCCCTCGTGACCGGCGACGGCCCGAGGGCATCGCATCTGAACCCCGAAGCGCCCCGGGCGATCCAGCGGTGGAACGGCCATCTGTGGGAGCCGCACGGCTTCGCGGCGAACCTCGCGGAAGCACGGCGCGTCCTGTTCCCCCGCACCGAGGCCGACCCCGCACCCTCACCCGCCCCCACGGCCACACCGAGGCTCGGCCCCGGGACCGGCAGGCACCGGAAGCCGCCTACGCCGCCACCGCCGCGAGCCAGGCCGCGGCCACCGCCGGTTCCGCCGCCGCAACGCTATGAGCTGCGCAAACGTTCGGGTTTGGTGCTTTCGTGGCTACTTTGACGGCTACTCAACAAGGCGCCCCCGTCCGGATCGGCCCCGGACAGAGACGTCGTCGCTCCTGAGGTCAGACGGTCTGCTCGATACGTTCGAAGATGTCCGTGTCCGTCTCCTGCTGCCAGGTCGGCAGGTCGGCCCAGTCGGCGACGTATCCGGGCTTGGGGTCCTCGAAGTGCTTGAACATCTGGGCGGTCCAGCAGATCGCGACGAATCGCCCCTTCTGCTCGCGGGTGAGCCGGGCCGCATTCCCGTTGCTGACCTCGATGAAGTCGCGCACCTGCCCGTACACAGCGGCGGCGGCTTCGCGCTCCCACTCGGGCGTCTCGTCCCACGGCGTGATGTAGCCGGGCTTCGGCTCGCCGGGATAGTGCTTGTTCACACCGTCGATCCACGCCTCGCGGAAGATCCGGCCGTCGTTCATGCGCGTGTCCCTCTCGTCATGCGGTGCGCGGAAGCGCCGCGATTCGGTGATCAAGAGTCGAGACTCGGTCATCGGACATGAGCGGGGCAAGACGCCCCCGAAGCCCGTCCAGCTTCTTGCCGATGAATCCCGAATTCGACCGGTCGGCCAGTCCGAGTGCTTGCTCCGCGTAGTGCACGACCTGGTCGATGTCCCGCCTGTGCGCACCGAGCACGGCGAGGTCGCTCAGAACAGCAGCGCGGCGACGCAGGGACAGAGGCTGGGCAAGGGCTGTAGTGAGCGCTGCCTCGGCGAGATCGGGGCGGCCCAGTTGGAGGTAGCAGGCCCCTCTCTCCTCGGCCAGGCGGGAGCCGTCGAAGCGGAGCCAGCCGCCGTTGTGGGAGTGAGCACCGTCGAGGGCGTGCACTTTCTCGGCTTCGTCCAGAGCCCGGTTGCACGCGTCGAGATCGCCCACGCCCGCGTACGCCTGCGCCTGGACGGCCGCGACCCAGTGACGGGTGGCGAGAGTGCCGTCGCCCCTTCGGGCGATGCGGAAAGCTGCCGCGAGCAGGGGTTGGGCCGCGTGCGCGCGGCGCGCGTACAACTCGACGTACGCGTGGCGGGTCATGGCACAGGCCCACAGGTCGTGGTCGCCACCGGCATGGGCCGCGTTGGCGGCCAGTGTGTAGCACTGCGCGGCGTCGGTGTACCGGTTGGCGTCGAAGAACAGCTCACCGACGAGCTGGTAGAGGTCGGCCGTCATCCGACACAATCGGGACCGATCCGCAGCAGTACGGGGCCCGGCCAGTCCCTTCGCCATCACATCGAGCTGTGCGCGCACCGCGGGGAAGACGACCTGCTTGGTGTCCGACAGCGCGTAGACCTGCCAGAGGCTGCGATGGAGGGCGCCCCCCGTCTCCAAGAGCGTCGACGCTGCCCGCCCTCGGGTGGCCTCACCGGAATCGGGAAGAGCGACCAGAGCACCCGTAACGGCGAGCAGACCCAGGACTTCGCGGCGCTTCATGTCGTCATCATCACCATGGAGGAGGGGTGGAGCAGAGGAGAGCCCGGCTGTCTCGGCCGGCTGTTCGTCTGAGAGAAGGGCTTCCAGCTCGGGGAGGGTCACTCCCAACAGCCCTGCGATCTTCGGCCGTTGGTGGGGACGCGGCGTGGCGCGACCGCTTTCCCAACGGACCACGGTGGACGCGGCCACCGAGAGCGCTTCTGCGAATTCCTCCTGAGAGTAACCCCGGGCCGCGCGCCGTTCCGCAAAGTGCCTACGTCTCGACGTCATAGGTCTCCCCTCACGAGAACCCTTTCACGCACTCATGCCCGCCACGCGCCAACGCCTGGAAAACGCCCGGGTATTGCGCGAGCTTCGCTCTGGGAGAAGGTAACGGATCGTCGTTCACTGGTCACACACCGCTCGGAGGCCGAAGAGCCTTCCGGGCGACTCCCCCACAGAGAGGAGCGATCGCGTGACGACCTCCGGACTGCCCCGCAGGAACCCAGCCGCCGGTGGCCGTACGTACACGCCGCCGGAGCCCCGGCCGTGTGCGCCGAGCCGGGCTCTGCGGGTCCGGGCGGCTGGCGGTCGGGAGAGGTTCATGCGCCGCGTCGAGGCCCGGCAGGAGCCGGAGGAGTGAACCCGGTCGGTTCCGACGGCTACGAGCACCACCCGCTGCTGGACACGCTTGTCCGTGACATCGCCTCACGTGGGGAGGGTGTGCTCATCGCCGTCACACACGAGCTCCACAGCCACGGCACGGTCCGCATCGCGCACATCCGGCCCGCGTCCGGAGTCGAGTGGACGACCGCGGCCGGCAACATCCAGGCCGCTCGCCCCTGAGCCGCGGCCCGCAGATCGCCGTCCGCGCCCCTGGCGCAGGCGGATTCCCGCACCACACCCTTCACCCCAAGGAGTCTCATGACCACCTCTGTCGCACTCCCCTACCCCACGCGGCCGTGGGGTGCGGGTCGGCTCGCGCCCTACCCGACGGTCATCCGCCGACCCCACTCCACTGTCACCATCGACCCCACGACACAGCTCGGGGTGTTCCGCGACCGCGCCGGGCAGATGGTCGAGATGGGCAAGCACGGCACCAGCTCCGGTACCGAGACCTCCACGACGACGAACTCGGACTCCCGGAACGACCAGGGTCACGATCAGGACAGCAATCAGGATTGATGGCCATGACCGAGGAGAGGCCGGTTCTGGTGGCCACCGAGGCGGACGACATCACCGCCGACATGGTGATCACCGAACTCAACCGGCGCGATGTGCCGGTGGTCCGGTTCAACCCCGCTGACATCGGCGAGAACCTCACGGTCTCGGTTCGGTTCGGCACCTGCCCGGCCCCGGTGGTCGGGCAGGTGCGCACCCCGTCGAGAACCGCTGATGTGACCCAGGTCCGGTCGGTGTACTGGCGCCGCCCGGAATGGCCCACGTTTCCCCGCCTGTCCGCTGATGACTCCCGGTTCGCGGCAGCGCAGGTCCGCTACGGACTCGGTGGCACCCTCTACGCCCTGGGCGGCCCGCTCTGGGTCAACCACCCCCTGCGCGTTGCCGCGGCCGACTACAAACCCGCGCAGCTCGTTCTCGCCCAGCAACTCGGCTTCACCATCCCTCCCACCCTTGTCACCAACGACCCGGACGAGGCTCGCCAGTTCGTCCAGGCTCAGAGACAGGCGATCTTCAAGACGCTGCGATGGACGCCCTACACGCGTGATGGCGTGCCGGTGACGGGATGGGCTGCCCCTGTCGCCCCCGAGGAGATCGACGACAGCATCCGGGTCGCGCCCCACCTGTTCCAGGCACGCGTGGACAAGGTCGCCGACGTTCGCGTACTGCTCGTAGGTCGGCATACGTTCGCCGTCCGTATCGACTCCGACCTCCTGGACTGGCGCAAGGACTACGGCGCCCTGACCTACACCGTGGAGCACCTGCCCGACCGGGTGGACCAGGCACTGCATGCCTACCTGGACCGACTGAATCTGGTGTCGGGAAGCTTCGACCTCGCGGTCGACCGGGCGGGTGCCTACTGGTGGCTGGAACTGAATCCCAACGGACAGTGGGGGTGGCTGGAGACCGAGACCGGCCTCCCGATGTCCGCTGCCTTCGCCGACCTACTCGTACAAGGAGATCGCCGATGACCGACCCGGCATCCGAGCGGCGCCGCATGGCGACCGTTCTCATGAAGGAAGGGGTCCTGAAATCCCCCTGGCTGCGTGAGGCCGTCGAGTCCGTCCCCCGAGAGCGGTTCCTCCGCCCGGGAGTCTTCCTGGACGAGGGGCGGACCTGGCGGCCCGTCACCGCCACCGATACACATCCGGACGAGTGGCTGAAGATCGCGTACAGCATCGATACCCTCACCACACAGCTCGACGGCCACCTCACCGCCGACCAGGCCGACGAACCTGTCCTGGGCGTGCCCACGTCCTCATCGACCGACCCGGCCACCGTCGTCGGCATGATCGAGACCCTGGACCTCGTGACAGGCCACCGAGTCCTGGAGATCGGCACAGGCACCGGCTACTCCACAGCCCTGATGTGCCACTACCTCGGCGCGGACAACGTCGCCACGGTCGAGGTGGACGCACAGGTGGCCGCACGCGCCGATGCCGCTCTCGAAGCCGCCGGCTTCTCGACATGGACGGCGACGGGCGACGGGCTCCTCGGTCACCCGTATCGAGCACCGTACGACCGGGTCATCGCCACCTGCGCGGTCCGCCGCATCCCGTACGCGTGGATCAGGCAGACGAGGCCCGGAGGCGTTGTCCTCGGCACGGTCGGCTCGTGGTCGTGGGGAACCGGCCTCGCGAAACTGGCCGTCGGCGATGACGGCACCGCCGAGGGCTCGATCGTCGGGCGCTCCTCCTTCATGCAGGCGCGGGCGCAGGCAGTGACCCCCGTGGCCGGTGATCTGTCCGCCCGGACCGCGTACGCGGATGGTGTGCGGCGTACTCAGGTGTCTCCTCTTGTGCTGGAGGAGTGGATGCCCGCCTTCCTTGCGCAGTTGGCCGCGCCTGGCGCTCAGTTCGTCCGCGCAACGGGCAGTGACGGGGCGCCCTTGCGGTACCTGTTCGATCTGGAGAGGGAGTCGTTCGCCGAGTTTCTCGTCGACGGCGAGAACTGGGCCGTCCGCCAAGGAGGTCCTGTGGCCCTGTGGGATGACGTGGAACGTTCCCTCATCGCCTGGCAGGACGCCGGGGCGCCGGAGATCGACTCCGTACGGCTCCGCGTGACGCCCGCGTCCCACCTGTACTGGATCGACCACGCCCCTTCCCTGCGATGGGAGCACCGGATCACCTGACCTACTACGCTCCGGTCATGGACGACGAGCCGCTCAACGAGTGCGGCAGAGCACCGGCGCACGGCTTCGGGGCGAACCTCGCGGAAGCAAGACCCCTCTCTTTCCCCACACCGAGGCTGCCCCTGCCTCTATCCCTGAGGCAACACCGAAGCTCGGCCTCGGAACCGGCAGACATCGGAAACCTCCGACGCCCCGATAGCTCGGCGGGGGAGCAGCGGCCCATGCCATACCTCTGAAATCTGCTCCCACCCGATAGACCACCGACGGCACAATGACGCCCGTGAGCAACGACATATCCGATGACCCATGGGCCCAGCGGGTGTATCTGATGTGGTTGGCCCGCGACACTCGCTATGCCCTGGCCGCCCTGACCGCCCTGACCGCCTACGCGCGGAACTCTCCGGTCCCGCCAGCCGCCTGGGTCTGCTTCGAGGACTTCCTCTCCTTCCTCGGAAAGGTTTCCCGAACTCTGTGGCCCGCCCCTGGGAAGGGTCCGAACGGGACCGACAGGGGCTTGGAGTGGCGGACGAAGCGAGGTCCGTTTCTACGAAAGGTCCTTGAGGTGGAGGATTCGTCCCCGCTGAAGGCCCGCGAAGTCCGTAACGGAAGCGAGCACTTCGACGAGCGCCTTGACGAGTGGATCGTCAGCCTGCCTCGCCCCGCCGTCGAGGAGTGGCAGGCGGGCACCAAGCCCACATTCCCAGCTCCCCCCATGCGCCTCATCGGCGTAGAGGCGGGAACGATCCAAGTCGCTGGCGCGGACCTGGATCTGCGTTTCATGGCTGAGGAACTTCAGCGACTCCTGGCCAAGATCGAGGAGCTTGAGCCCTCGGTGGCCGCACTCCCCGCTGTCCACCGCGCCCCCGTTTCCGATCATCCCGTTCGACGCACCCGCGCAGAACCCTGGCGGCATTCAAGCCTGGTTTGATGAGCAGAATTCCACCGGCCTCGGGACCGCAACAGAGGACACCGAGGCGTAGACGCATCACGCGGAGGGCCGCGACTCAGCCAACACCCACACCAAGCCGCCCAGCGTGGCTGCCTTCATGGCTACCTTCGCAGCCGCGAGGTCCGGTCAGAGCCGGTACGGAACGGGGTGAGGCGACACCCGCGGCGGCACGCGAAAAGGCCGCTGACCCGCGATGACGCGGTTCAGCGGCCTGAGGGGCAGACGAGTCGGGCTGTACGCCGGATTTTGTCGCCCGGTCGCCTCGCGGCGGCCGGGGAGACGGCCATCCATCTAGGGCCGGCGTTGCCGCCGGCCTCGTGCGGTCCACCCGCGGACTCGGGCGGGCAGCCCTCGAACGTCCGCGCAGAGACACCGGGGTGTCTCCTTTTGACCTTGCTCCGGGTGGGGTTTACCTAGCTGCCCAGGTCACCCTGGGCACTGGTGGTCTCTTACACCGCCGTTTCACCCTTACCGAGGACCGAGGTCCCCGGCGGTCTGTTTTCTGTGGCACTGTCCCGCGGGTCACCCCGGGTGGCCGTTAGCCACCACCCTGCCCTGTGGAGTCCGGACGTTCCTCGGGAAGTCCCTCGCGGGAACTTCACGCGGCCGTCCGCCCGGCTCGTCTGCCGTACGGACCATGATACCGGGCGGCCGGGGGCCCGGTGCGCGCGCCCGGGTCAGGGGGCGGGCGGGGCGAAGGCGCGGTCCAGGGCGTCGAAGGCGGCGGTCAGGCGCAGCCGGTGGTCCTCGGCGAGGGCGTCCTCGGCGGCGGTGTCCTCGCTGGTGGCGTCCGTGTCCGCCAGCAGACGGGCGACCGTGCCGGTGCCGACCGCGCGGTACGCGGCGATCGCGAGGGCGGCCAGGAGCCGGGGGTCGGGGACGTCCGGCGCGGTCTCGGCCAGGGCCTCGGCCAGGGCGTGCTCCACCTCGTCCACCGCCTCGCGGGCGCGGGCGCGCAGCGCCGGGGAGGCGGCGACGACGTACAGGAAGGGGCGGAAGCGGGCGCGGGCGCCGGACAGCGGGTGCCCGGTGCCGAGGAGGCCGAGGGCGAGGCGGCGCAGCGCGATGAGCGGGTGCTCGCCCGGGGCGCGTCCGCGTACGGCCTCCGCGACGAGGTCCACCGCCTCGGGGATGCGGTCGAGGAACAGGTCCTCCTTGCGCGGGAAGTAGTTGAAGACCGTCATCGGGGACACCTCCGCCGCGCGGGCGATCTCCGCGACGGTCACCTCGTCGAAGCCGCGCTCCACGAAGAGCCCGGTCGCCACGTCCGAGATCCGCTGCCGGGTCTCGCGCTTCTTCCGTTCCCTCAGACCCGGTTCGCCGGTGGACCGCTGTGTGTTCATGAAGAAAAATATAGCCGATAGAAACTTTTAGTCGCTACAGTGAACCCATGACTGACTACGACGTGGTGGTGGCCGGCGCCGGTCCGGTGGGGCTGTTCCTCGCCTGTGAGCTGCGGCTCGGCGGAGCGCGGGTGCTGGTGGCGGAGCGGCTGGCCGAGGTGGACGAGACGATCAAGGCGGGGGCGATCAACACGCCCAGCGCGGTGGCGCTGTACCGGCGGGGGCTGCTGCCCGAGGTGACGCGGGTGTGGGAGCAGTCGGCGGCCCGCATCCTCGCCTTCATGCGCGCGAACGCGCCCCAGGGCCAGGAACAGGAAGGCCAGGAAGGCCAGGAAGGCCAGGGCGGGGAGGCGGGACCCCAGGACCGTATGCCGCCCAAGTTCGCCGGGCACTTCGCCGGGATCATGCTGGACGCGGCTCTGTTCGACGAGTCCGACCCGGCCTATGCCGACCTGGGTCCCGCCGCGGACGCCGGGCTCGGTGTCCCGCAGGCGGAACTGGAGCGGATCCTCGCCGCGCGGGCGGCGGAGAGCGGCGTCGAGGTGCGCCGCGGTGTCGCCCTGACCGGGTTCCGGGACCACGGCGACGACGGCGTCACCGTGGAGCTCGCCCCGGTCGACGGCTCCGCGCCCCGGCGCGTCTCCGCCGGGTGGCTGGTGGGCTGCGACGGCGGGCGCAGCACCGTCCGCAAGCTCGCCGGGTTCGACTTCCCGGGCACCGACCCGGAGATCACCGGCTACCAGGCGATCGCCGACCTGACCGGTGCCGAGAAGCTCGGCAAGGGCTGGAACACCACCGAGGTCGGCACCTACGTCCACGGCCCCTTCCCCGGCCGGGTCCTCACCGTCGAGTTCGACGGGCCGCCCGCCGACCGCTCCGCGCCCGTCACCCCCGAGGAGTTGCAGGCCAGCCTGCGCCGGGTCTCCGGTGTCCCCGACGTGTCGGTGACGGGGATCCGCTCGGTGACCCGCTTCACCGACAACGCCCGCCAGGCGAGCACGTACCGCAGGGGCCGCGTACTGCTCGCCGGGGATGCCGCCCATGTGCACTCGCCGTTCGGCGGGCAGGGACTGAACCTCGGCCTCGGCGACGCGATGAACCTCGGCTGGAAGCTGGCGGCCGTGGCGCGCGGCCTGGCGCCCGAGGCGCTGCTGGACACCTACACCGCCGAGCGGCATCCGATCGGCGCCTGGGTGCTGGACTGGACGCGCGCGCAGATCGCCCTCATGCGACCGGACCGGCACGCCCGCGCGCTGCGCCGCGTGGTGACCGACCTGGCGCTGACGACGACCGGGACGACGCACCTGGTCAAGCAGATATCCGGCATCTGGCAGCGCTACGACCTGCCCGGCGGCCACCCGCTCGTCGGCGCCAGCGCCCCCGACCTCGACCTCGCCGGCGGCAGCCGCCTCGGCGACCGGCTGCACGAGGGCCGCGGTCTCCTCCTCGACCTCACCGGCGACCCGTCCCTGCGCGCCCTCGCCGACGCCTACGCCGACCGGGTCACCGTCGTCACCGCCCCCCGCGCCGCCCGCCCCGAACTCGCCGCCCTGCTGGTCCGCCCCGACGGCTTCGTGGCCTGGGCCGCGGACACGGACACGGGCACGGGCACGGCCATCGCCTCGGGTCCGGAGGCACCGAACGGCGGCGAACCGCTGCTCCCGGCCCTGGAACGCTGGTTCGGGAAACCGGCGGCAGCCGCCCGCTCCTGACCTCCGGCCGGGAGCGAGGGCCCGCCCCGCAGCGTGTCGGTGTCCCCGTACGCTGGCCGGGAGCCCTACCCGAAGGAGAATTCCGTGCTCGTCCTGCTGCCGCCCTCCGAAGGCAAGGCCGGTTCCGGTCGTGGTGCCCCGCTGGAGCTGGAGTCGCTGTCGCTGCCGGGGCTCGCCGGGGCGCGGCGGGCCGTGCTCGACGAGCTGGTGGCGCTGTGCTCGGGGGACGGTGACGCGCAGGACAAGGCGCGGGACGTGCTCGGGCTGAGCGAGGGGCTGCGGGGCGAGGTCGCCAAGAACGCGGAGCTGCGCACGGCGGGGGCGCGGCCCGCCGGGGAGATCTACACCGGGGTGCTCTACGACGCCCTCGGCCTGGCCACGCTCGACGCCGCGGCCAAGCGGCGCGCGGCCCGTTCGCTGCTGGTCTTCTCGGGGCTGTGGGGTGCGGTCCGGGTGACCGACAGGATCCCCTCCTACCGCTGCTCGATGGGGGTGAAGCTGCCCGGACTCGGCGCGCTGGGCGCGCACTGGCGCGCCCCGATGGCCGAGGTGCTGCCCGAGGCGGCCGGGAGCGGTCTGGTGCTGGACCTGCGGTCCGCCGCGTACGCCACCGCCTGGAAGCCGAAGGGCGAGGTCGCGGAGCGGACGGCGACCGTACGGGTGCTGCACGCGCCCACCCGGAAGGTGGTCAGCCACTTCAACAAGGCCACCAAGGGGCGGATCGTACGGAGCCTGCTGAGCGCGGGCGCCGCCCCGGCCGGTCCCGCCGAGCTGGTGGAGGCGCTGCGCGACCTCGGTCATGAGGTGGAGGCGCGGGAGCCGGCCGGGGCGGGCCGGGCCTGGTCGCTGGATGTGCTGGTGACCGAGGTGCACTGAGTCCGGACCAGCACGCTATTGCAGCATGCGCAACGTGCTTTGCGCATGCTGGTGCTGACCGGCAGGATGGCGCCATGTCCCCATCGCTGCCATCGCTGCCGTCTCTGCCGTCGCAGCCCTCGCCGTCGTCGTCGCCCTTCCCGCCCGCCGCGCCGTCCGGGGCCGCCTCCGTGCTGGATCTCGCCCCCGTCCTTCCGGTCGTCGTCCTGGAGGACCCGGCCGCCGCGGTGCCCCTCGCCCGCGCGCTGGTCGCCGGGGGGCTGCCCGCGATCGAGGTGACGCTGCGGACCCCGGCCGCGCCGGAGGCGATCGCCGCCATCGGCGCCGAGGTGCCGGGCGCGGTGGTGGGCGCGGGTACGGTCGTCACGCCCGCGCAGGTCGAGCAGTGCGTGGCGGCGGGCGCCCGGTTCCTGGTCAGCCCCGGCTGGACCGACACCCTGCTGTCCGCCATGGCCGCGTCCGGACTGCCGTATCTGCCCGGGGTGTCGACGACCTCCGAGGTCGTGGCGCTGCTGGAGCGCGGGGTGCGCGAGATGAAGTTCTTCCCGGCCGAGGCGGCGGGCGGCACGGCCTACCTCAGGTCGCTGGCCGGTCCGCTCCCCCAGGCGCGTTTCTGCCCGACCGGCGGCATCGGGCCCGGCACCGCGCCCGACTATCTGGCGCTGCCCAACGTCGGCTGTGTGGGCGGCAGTTGGATGGTCCCGGCGGACGCGGTCACGGCCGGGGACTGGGCCCGTATCGAGCGGCTGGCGCGCGAGGCGGCGGGGCTCAGCGCAGGTGGGACGTGTCGTTGAGGAGCCGGACGCTCGCGTTGCCGTCCGCGTAGTACGCCACCGCCGACAGGGAGGCCGCCGACAGCTCCATGCGGAACAGCGACTCCGCCGGGGCGCCCAGGGCCAGCCTGACGAACGTCTTGATCGGCGTCACATGGGTGACCACCAGGACGGTGCGGCCCGCGTGGGCCGCGACCAGCCGGTCCCGGGCCGCGGCGATCCGTACGGCGGTGGCCGCGAAGCTCTCGCCCCCGCCGGTGGGTTCGGCCTCCGGCGAGGCCAGCCAGGCGTTCAGATCGTCCTGGTGGCGTTCGCGCACCTCGCCGAAGGTGAGCCCCTCCCAGGCGCCGAAGTCGGTCTCGCGCAGGCCCTCGTCGACCGTCACGGCGAGACCGAGGCGGTCGGCGACGATCGCGGCGGTCTCCCGGGTGCGGGCCAGCGGGGAGGACACCACGGCCTGGATCGTGCCGCGCCGGGCGAGCGCCGCCGCGGCCCTCTCCGCCTGCTCCCGGCCGACGGCGGAGAGCGAGGGATCGCTGCCGCCGCTGCCGGAGAACCGCTTCTGCGGGGTCAGCGGTGTCTCACCGTGCCGCAGCAGCACCAGCGTGGCCGGCGCCCCGAGATCCGCGGGCGCCCAGCCGGGCGCGGCGACGGTCCGGGCGGCACGCTGATCGGCCGTGCGCTTCGGATCGGGGGTGCCTCCCGCCACGGGGGCTTCTTCCGTCACCGTGGCTTCTTCCGTCGCGGGAGCCTCTTCCGCCGCGACGGCGCTCACGACGGTGCCCTTCGCCGGGGCGGCGGCTGCGGCAGCGGCCGCCGTCGACGCCGACGCGGACCACGTCTCGCCGCGCGCGCCCGCGTCCATCGCCTCGTTGGCCAGACGGTCGGCGTGCTTGTTGCGTGCGCGCGGGATCCACTCGTAGGTGACCCGGCCGGGCGGGAAGACGCGGGCGGCCTCGGCCGCCAGGGGCTGGAGGTCGGGGTGCTTGATCCGCCAGCGCCCCGACATCTGCTCGACGACGAGCTTGGAGTCCATCCGGACATGCACCGCCGCCCCCGGGTCCAGGGCGTGCGCGGCGCGCAGCCCGGCCAGCAGGCCCCGGTACTCGGCGACGTTGTTCGTGACGGTGCCCAGGTACTCGGCGGCCTCCGCGAGGGACTGCCCGTCGGCCGCGTCGAACACGACCGCGCCGTAGCCCGCGGGCCCCGGGTTGCCCCGTGACCCGCCGTCCGCCTCGACGATGAACTCCCGCACGCGCGAAGCCCTTTCCTCAGCCCCTCCGGGATCCCGCCGCTCCGCTACAGACCGGACTCGGCGGTGCGCACCAGGATGCGGCGGCAGTTCTCGCAGCGTACGACCGTGTCGGCGGCGGCGCCGCGGATCTCGTTCAGCTCGGTGATGGCGAGTTCCTGGCGGCAGCCCTGGCAGGTGCGCTGGTACAGCTTGGCCGCGCCGATGCCGCCCTGCTGCTCGCGCAGCTTGTCGTACAGCTTGAGCAGGTCGGCAGGTACGGAGGCGGCGACGACCTCGCGCTCCTTGGTCACCGAGGCGGCCTCGCCGTCCAGTTCCTCGTAGGCGGCGTCGCGGCGGGCGGTGGCGTCGTCGGCCTTGGCCTGGACGGAGGAGACCCGCTCGGTCAGTTCGGCGACCCGCTCCTGCGCGGACTCGCGGCGCTCCATGACCTCCAGGACGACGTCCTCCAGATCGCCCTGGCGCTTGGCGAGCGAGGCGATCTCGCGCTGGAGGCTCTCCAGGTCCTTCGGGGAGGTGACCGCGCCGGAGTCCAGGCGCTGCTGGTCGCGGGTGGCGCGGGTGCGCACCTGGTCGACGTCCTGCTCGGCCTTGGTCTGCTCGCGGGCGCAGTCGCTCTCCTCGGTCTGCGCGGCCACGAGCAGGTCGCGCAGCTGGGTGAGGTCCTTGCCGAGCGCGTCGATCTCGGCGTGCTCGGGCAGCGACCGGCGCCGGTGCGCGAGCTGCTGGAGGCGGACGTCGAGGGCCTGGACGTCGAGGAGTCGGATCTGGTCGGCGGGCGCGGCGTTCAGTTGGGGGCTCCCATGGGGTGTCTTAGTCGTCGGTGGTGGTGGACGCCGCGTGGGCGGTCCAGGGGTCGGTGACCGTCGTGGAGACATGGACCCGCAGGTCCCATCCGTGCCGGTCGGAGATCTCGTCGAGCTGGGCGGCGGCCAGCTCGCACCAGGGCCACTCGGTGGCCCAGTGCGCCGCGTCGAGCAGCGCGAGGGGGCTGTGCGCGCGGGCCTCGGAGGCCGGGTGGTGGCGCAGGTCCGCGGTGAGGAACGCGTCCACGCCCGCGGCGCGCACGGCGTCGAAGAGGCTGTCGCCGCTGCCGCCGCTCACGGCGACCGTGCGCACCTGCTGCTCCGGGTCGCCGGCGACCCGGATGCCCTGCGCGGTCGCGGGCAGCCGCGCGGCGGCGCGCGCGGCCAGTTCGCGCAGGGTCAGCGGGTGGTCGAGCGCGCAGACGCGGCCCAGGCCGCGGCGGCCCGCCGGGTCGTCCGGGTCCGGGACGAGAGGCCGTACGACCCGGAGGTCCAGCGCTCCGGCGAGCGCGTCGCTGACGCCCGGGTCGGCGGTGTCGGCGTTGGTGTGGGCGACGTGCAGGGCGATGTCGTTCTTGATGAGGGTGTGCACGACGCGGCCCTTGGGGGTGGAGGCCGCCACCGTCGTCGTACCGCGCAGATAGAGCGGGTGGTGGGTGACGAGCAGGTCGGCGCCGAGCCGCACCGCCTCGTCGACGGTCTCGCGGACCGGGTCGACGGCGAACAGGACCCGGCCGACCTGCTGGTCCGGGTCACCGGCGACGGTGCCGACCGCGTCCCAGGACTCGGCCCGCTCGGGCGGCCACAGGGCTTCCAGCGCGGCGATGACTTCAGACAGACGGGGCACGGGTGCAAGGCTACCTGGGTGTTCGGCGCGGCTGAACCGGTGCCGTCGCCCCGGGGACGGCCGGCCCGGCGCCGGACTCGTCCGGTGGTGCCTTCGCACAGAGGTTTCGTTTTCCGCCAGCACAAACGTTCCGCTTTTCTCCGGCGAATCGTTCCTGGGCCACCCGTATGTGTGAAGCGTCCGCCCGCCGGGCCACCGCCTGTGCGTACGAAAACTAGCGTCCTCGCAGGAGGTGACCGAATAATGACAGTCTGTGCCTCTCCGGGGCCCTCGGCCGCACGTGAACAGGAGGGCGCCCCAGCCCCGCCGCGGGCGGCCGCCGAGGACGGCGCGACGCCCGCGGCGCCCTGCGCGATCACGGTGGACGGCGCCTACGCGGCCCGGCTCGCCCGCGGCGGGGGCTCCTGGTACCCGGAGCGCTGGACGCTGGACGGCCCCGAGCCGTACGCCGTGCCGCTGCCCGCCGAACGGCCCGAGGAGCCCGGCACCGAGGTGCAGCCGATGGGCGACGGCCGGGTCCTCGTCCGGCGGCTGGTGGCCGGCCGGCACACCTTCTCGCTGCTCTACCCGGCGGGCGCCGGCACCGGAGAGCTGTCCCTGGGTGCGGTCGAGTGCCCCGACCGCACCCGGCTGCGGCTGCTGCCCTGCGCGCCCGGCGGCGAGCGGGCGTACGCCCTCGCCGTGGGCCCGCTCACCTCGGCGGTGTGGCTGGTGGCGGGCGCCGGTATCGGCCCCGAGCTGCTGGCCGAGGTGCCCGGCCGCTGCTCGGGCGGGGTCTGGCTGGACCGCTCCGGGCGGCTGCTGGCCCTGGACCGGTGGGACGGCGGGCGCACCAAGACGGTCGTGGTGGACCTCGTCGGCGGCGAGGTGACCCCGCTGCTCCAGATCGCCCCGCACAGCGACGACCGGCTGCTGCTCGCCGATCCCGGCAGCGGGCTGCTGCTGATCCGCTCGGACGCCCCCTCCCCCGGGCGGGACCGGCTGGGCTGGGGCGTGCTCGGCAGCACCCTGCCGGTGCGCTTCCCGAGCGGCCTGGAGGTGCCGGACTGCGCGGTGACGCCGTTCGCGGTCCAGCCGGGCCAGGTGCTGACCCCGGAGCAGTGCGCGGTGGCGCTGCGCTACGAGGGCGCGTACGGCAGCTGGATCGGCGTGTGGCGGCCCGCCGAGCGGCGCGTGCGGCATCTGCCCGCGCCCGAGGGGTGGCTGCCCGGCGCCGGGGTCTGGACCGGCGACGGCGCCCTGCGGCTGCCCTTCAGCACGGGCGCGGTGCCGTGCGGGGTGGCCCGGTGGACGGCGCCGGGCCGGGACCCGGGGCGCGAGGCGGGCAGTTCCCGGGCGGCGCTCCCGGCGGTCCGCGCGCCCCGCTGGGTACCGGTCCGCCGGGCTCTCGCGCTGCCGTCCCCGGCCGGTGCGCCGGACAGCGGCCCGGTCGCGGGGCCGGGCGCGGGGCCGGGCGCGGGGCCGGGCGCGGGGCCGGGCGCGGAGCCGGGCGCGGAGCGCGTCGCGGTACCGGAGGGCGGGCCGGGCGCGGAACCGGGCGGCGGGCCCGGTGCGGGGAGACCGCGCGTCAGGCCGTACGGACCCTACGGGGGGCCGCCCGGCGCGGGGCTCCAGGAGCGGCCGGTCGCGCGGCCGTACCCCCAGGTGCCGTACCCCCAGCCCGGTCCGGGCCCGGTGCCGTACGCCCCGCCGGGCCCGATGCCGTACGGGCAGCGGGCACCGCGGCCGCAGGGACCGCCCGGCGAGGGGCCGCTCACGGGACCCCGCCAGGGCGGGGAGCCGTACGGAGGGCCCGGCGCCGGACCCCACCGGAGTCCCGCCCGGCCGGACGCCCCGGCCGCCCCCGCCGGTCCCCAGCCCACCCACTCCTCCCCCGGTTTCCTCGTCCCCGCCGCCTTCCGGCTTCTCGCACCCGGCCGCTCGCCGCACCCCGCGGCGCACTCCGCGCCGGACCTCGCCCCGGTCCCCGCACGGGGACCGGGACCGCAGCCCGCACCGGCCGAAGCAGCCGAAGCAGCCGAACCGACGGAAGAACCGGCGGAAGAACCCGCGGCGGCGGAAACGGCGGCCGGTCCGGCGGCGGAACCGGCGGAATCCGACCCTCCGTCACCCGCCGTTCCCCGCCCCGTCACCCTCCAACAAGCCGCGCGTACCGGCCGGATGACAGGGCCGGTCACGGGACGCATGGCGAGCAGGTAACGGAATCGTGCCGGTTGGCGTGGCCGCCTGGATTTCGCCCGAGGTGTGCCGGTTAAACTCGCCCGGCTGTACGAAAGATGATGTTGACGGGGTGAGTTTTTCCGATGACCGACGCCAGCACGACCCAGCCGCGTCCGACCGACGTCCTGGAGGACGAGGGCCACGGCAGGCACCGCGGCCAGACCTCCTCCCACGACGGTGAGACGGCTCCCGCCGGACGGCACCGCAAGCCGGCCGGGGAGCAGACCGAAGTGGCGGCCTGACAGCGGCCCGAACAGCACGGGGAGCACAGCGCGGCCCCGCCCTCCGAGCGGAAGCACCGGGGGGCGGGGCCGTTCCGCGTCCCGGCGGGCTCAGCGGCGGGCCAGGCCCACGGTCGTCTCCGCCAGCACCGGCGCGTCACCGCGCTCGACGGCGCCCACCGCCACCCGGACCGTGTCCGGCCCCGGCCGCCACATGCGGATCCGCAGGGTCTCGCCCGGGTGCACCACCCCGGCGAACCGTGCGGCGCAGGAGCGCACGCGTGCCGCGTCGCCGTCGAGGAGCGTGTCGACGACCGCCTTGAGGGTCATGCCGTAGGTGCACAGCCCGTGCAGGATCGGCCGGTCGAAACCGGCGGCCCGCGCGAAGTCCGGGTCGGCGTGCAGCGGGTTGGCGTCGCCGGTCAGGCGGTAGAGGAGCGCCTGGTCCTCGCGCACCGGCCGCTCCACGGTGCGCTCCGGCTCGCCGACCGGTGCCTCGGCGCGCGCGGAGGGGCCGCGGTCGCCGCCCCAGCCGCCCGCGCCGCGCACGAAGATCCGCGCCTCCTCGGTCCACAGCGGCCCGTCCGCGTCGGCGGCGTCGGTGCGCAGGACGAGGACGGCCGCCGTCCCCTTGTCGTGCACGGCGGTGATCCGGCTGGTGGCGGTGGCGGTGCCCGCGACGGGGAGCGGGCGGTGCACGGTCAGCGCCTGTCCGCCGTGCAGGACGCGGGCGAGGTCGACGTCGACGCCGGGCACGGACAGCGCGTCGATCACACCGGGCGGCCGGCCGCCCGCCACGGTGGCGAAGCCGGGCAGGACCTGTAGCCGGGTCTCCAGGGTGTAGCGCAGCTCGCGCGGGTCGGTCGCGGGGACGCCCGCGCCGAGGGCGAGGTGGTAGAGGCGTACGTCCCGGTCGGTCCAGGAGATCTCACGGGTGCGGGGTCCGGCCGCGAGGGCGCGGGCTGCGTCGAGGGGCATGGGCTCCTCTGTACACCCCGGGCGCCCGGCGGGCACATTTCCTGACGGTACGCCGGTACGCCGGTGCGGTGGGGCCGCCGGTGCGGTGGGGCGGGACATTTGTCCTGCCCAGGGCAGGGCGGACGTCGTGGCGGAGTACGTACAAGCGCCTCTGCCGGGGGCCGCACCCGGATCCGTAGCGTCACTGTCATGACACAGACACGAAGTGCCGTGTCCTTCACGGGGGCGGTCAAGACGTACGGCGCGGTGCGCGCAGCGGACGGTATCGACCTGGAGATCGGGCGCGGCGAGACGGTGGCGCTGCTGGGCCGCAACGGTGCCGGCAAGTCGACGGCGATCTCGCTGCTGCTGGGTCTTGTCGCGCCCGACGCGGGCACGGTGGAGCTGTTCGGCGGGGTGCCGGAGCAGGCGGTGCGCGCCGGTCTCGTGGGGGCGATGCTCCAGGAGGCGCGGGCGGTGCCCCGGGTGACGGTGGGCGAGCTGGTGGGCTTCGTGGCCCGCCGCTATCCGGAGCCGCTGCCCCTGGCCCGGGTGCTGGAGCTGGCCGGGATCGCCGAGCTGGCGGGGCGGCGCGTGGACCGGCTGTCCGGCGGCCAGACACAGCGGGTGCGGTTCGCGATGGCGCTCGCCGGGAATCCGGCGCTGCTGGTCCTGGACGAGCCGACGGCCGCGCTGGACGTGGAGGCGCGGCACGCGTTCTGGGAGGCGATGCGGGCGTATGCGCGCGGCGGGCGCACGGTGCTGTTCTCCACGCACTACCTGGAGGAGGCCGACGCGTACGCCGACCGGATCCTGGTCCTGGACCGGGGGCGGATCGTCGCGGACGGCACCGGCGAGGAGCTGCGGCAGGCGGCGGGCGGCGGCCTGGTCGCGTTCGACCTGGCCGGACGCGGCACGGCCGGTCTTGAGCTGCTGCCGGGGGTGCGGTCCCTGGAGGTGCGCGGGGACCGGGCGCGGCTGCGCACCGACGACGCGGACGCGACGGTGGTCGCGCTGGCCGGTCTGGGCGCGATACGCGGCCTCGAGGTGGCCCCGGCCTCGCTGGACGAGGCGTTCCTGGCCCTGACCGGCGCCGCCGGGCGGGCCTTCGAGAAGGAGACGGTCTGATGTGGGACTACCTGCGCCTGGAGACGCGGCGCATGCTGCGCGACACCGGGTTCGTGATCGGCTCGGTCGCCGTGCCGGTGATGATGTACCTGCTGTTCACCAACATCGGCACGGGCGGCACGGACGGCACCGGCGGCTGGCGGACGGCCGCGATGGTGGGCATGGCCGCCTACGGCGCGGTCGGCGCGGCGCTGAACACGGGCGGCGCGGTCGCCGAGGACCGGTCGCTGGGCTGGCTGCGGCAGCTGCGGGTGACGCCGATGACCCCGCGCCAGGTGGTGACGGGGCGGGCGCTGACCGGCGCGGTGACGGTGCTGCCCGCGATCTGCTCGGTGCTGCTGGCGGGCGGCCTGGTCAACGGCGTACGGCTGGCGGTGTGGCAGTGGGCGCTGACGGCGCTGCTGCTGTGGCTGGGCTCGGTGCCGTTCACGCTGCTGGGGCTGGGCAACGGCTACCGGCTGAACACCCCGCAGACCTCGGCCGTGGCGAACCTGGTGTGCAACCTGGGGCTCGCGGTGGTCGGCGGGCTGTGGTTCCCGGTCGACCTGTTCCCGCACTGGCTGCGGTCGGTGTCCGCGTACACGCCCACGAACCGCTTCTCCCAGGTCGGGCTGGCGGTCACCGAGGGGCATGCTCCGGCCATGGGTGCCATCCTCGTGCTGGCGGGCTGGCTCGCGGCGTTCGGTTCGTACGCTGTGCTGGCGTACCGCCGCAACGCGGCAACCGTCTGATCGGGGGAACGGAACATGAGCCGGACGCGCAGCATCGCCTGCCACTGGTCGCGGGGCATCGCCCACCACAAGCGGTCCTGGCAGGAGGCGGTCCGCGAGGCGCGGGAGGCGCGGCGGTACTGGAAGGACAACAAGGCGCAGCTCAAGGCCGAGTGGAAGGCGGCGCGCAAGGCCGGAGAGGTGCCGGAGAACTCGGGGCCGCCGCCGAGCGGGTTCGCGCTGCTGCCGTGGCTGCTGATGGGTCTCGGCTCGCTCTCCAACATCTTCCAGGGCCGCACGCCCCACGCCTGGGGCGGCGTGCTCGGTCTGCTCGCGTTCAACTCGCTGTACGTCTACGTCGTCTTCAACGCGTTCGACAAGGAGCGGCGGGCGGCGCGGGCCACCCGGACCGCGCTGGGGCTGATGGGGCTGGTCACCACCGCGCTGGGCCTGGGCTACGGCGGGAACTGGCTGCTGTTCTTCCCGCTGCTCGGGCTGGCCGCGGGCTCGATCCTGCGCGGTCCCTGGCTGGGGAGGGCGGGGCTGTCGCTGGCGGTGTTCTCGGGGCTCGTCGCGGGCTTCCGGGAGGGCTGGGACGGGGTCAACATCGCGTACGCGACGTTCCTGTCCACCATGGTGACGGCGGCGATCCTGAGTCTGAGCGAGGCGGTGCGGGAGCTGCGGGCCGCCCGGGAGGAGCTGGCCCGGCGCGCGGTGGAGGAGGAGCGGATGCGCTTCTCCCGCGATCTGCACGATCTGCTGGGGCACACCCTGTCGGTGATCGTGGTGAAGTCGGAGGCGGCGCGGCGGCTGGCGCCGCGGGACCTGGACGCGGCGCTGGCGCAGATCGGCGACATCGAGTCGGTCGGCCGGCAGGCGCTCACCGAGATCCGCGAGGCGGTCACGGGCTACCGCGAGGGCAGCCTGAGCACGGAGCTGGACCGGGCCCGCTCGGCGCTGACCGCCGCCGGCATCGAGCCCGTCGTACGCCGCACGGGGCCGCCGCTGACGCCGCAGACGGAGGCGCTGCTGGGCTGGGTGGTGCGCGAGGCGGTGACCAACGCGGTGCGCCACAGCGGCGCCGGACGCTGCGAGATCGCGGTGACGAGCGGGGCCGAGCGGGTCCGCCTCACGGTCGCCGACAACGGCACCGGCGCCCCGGACCCCGCGGCCCCGCCCCGGACCCCCGGCATCGGCGGCACCGGACTCAAGGGCCTCACCGAACGCCTCGCCGCGGCCGGCGGCTCCCTGCACACCGGCCCGTCCCCGCGCGGCGGCTTCACGGTCACCGCCGAACTCCCCTCCAGCACCGAGGAACTGACCGCCGCGGCCCTGGCCACGGCACTCCCGGGCGGCACGGACCTGGGCACGCGCCCGGCCGGACACCGATGATCACGGCGGCCGGACTCGGGCGTCTTCGGTCCGGGCCCGGGGCGCAGGCCGGTGCTGATCGCAGTCGGTGGTGGTGGGACGCGGGGACCGATGAGCCGGGTGGCGGCTGGGCCCAAGTGGTCGCTGAGGGACGGCCGTTCGGCAGCGGCTCGCTGTCCTGGCCGACCGGGGCGAGCGGCGGCGCGGATCTCGTCCACGGGGCATGAGCGGCACGTCCTGTGCGCCGGGGCCGTGATCCGGCGAGGCGAGCGGACCTAGGCTGTGCCCCGTGAACGAGACGCCGCAGGAGCACCGTCCGGCCGAACGCACCCGGGTCCTTCTCGCCGAGGACCAGGGGATGATGCGGGGCGCGCTCGCGCTGCTGCTCGGGCTGGAGGAGGACATGGAGGTCGTCGCGCAGGTGGCGGCCGGGGACGCCATCGTGGACGCCGCGCTGGCCAACCGTCCCGACGTGGCGCTCCTGGACATCGAACTGCCCGGCCGCAGCGGTCTCGACGCCGCCGCCGAACTGCGCGAGCGGGCCCCCGGCTGCAAGGTGCTGATCCTCACCACCTTCGGCCGCCCCGGCTATCTGCGCCGGGCCATGGAGGCGGGCGCGGCCGGATTCCTCGTCAAGGACGGCCCGGTGGAGGAGCTGGCGGCGGCGATCCGGCGGGTGCTGGCGGGCGAGACGGTGGTCGACCCGGCCCTCGCCGCGGCGGCCCTCAGCGCGGGCCCCAGCCCCCTCACCGCCCGCGAGTGCGACGTCCTCAAGGCGTCCGCCGACGGCGCGACGGTCGCCGACATCGCCGCCAGACTCCACCTCTCCGAGTCCACCGTCCGCAACTACCTCTCCTCCGCCATCGGCAAGACAGGCACCCGCAACCGCATGGAAGCCATGCGCGAGGCCCGCCAGCAGGGGTGGCTGTAGAGGCCGTCCGGTCTCAGGCCGAGGTCCGGTCCCGGGCCGAGGGTCCGGGACCGGACGGCTGCCTGCGGAACAGCGCCGTCCACAGGAAGTCCTCCCCGAAGCGCGGCGACCCGCCGGGTTCGGCGCGCATCCGGCGCAGTTCCACCTCCGTCAGCCCGGAGAAGATCCGGCGCAGCGCCTCGGGCGTGTAGGCGAGCCCGCCGTGCAGCCCGGCGGTGCGGTACAGCTCGGCGTCGGGCAGTTCGCAGCCCATGGCACCGGCGGCGAAGCAGGTGAGGGCGAACCGGCCGCCGGGGGCGAGGACCCGGTCCAGCAGGGCGAGGTAGCTGATCCGGCGGTGCGGCGGCAGGTGGTGGAAGCACCCGGAGTCGTAGACGAGGTCGTACGGACCGGTGAGGCCGGTCCCGGTCGCGGCGAAGGCGTCCCCGCACAGGAAGCGCACCTCGGCGCCGACGGCGCGGGCCCGTTCCCGCGCCCAGTCCACGGCGGCCGGTGAGAGGTCCACGGCGTCCACCGCGTAGCCGCGCGCCGCCAGGTGCAGGGCGTTGCGGCCCGGACCGCAGCCGAGGTCCAGGGCCCGGCGCCCGCGGATCAGCCCCCGGTCCAGCCACTCCACCAGGTTCTCGTCGGGGGCGGCGGCGAAGAACGGCACCGGCCGGTCCCGGTCGGCGTAGAAGCCGTCCCACCAGTCGGCGGCGCCGTCCGTCCAGCGGTCGGCGCCGGGGGCGAACAGCCCGTCCAGCAGCCGGAGCACGTCGTCCACGGTACGGATGTCCCGGTCCATGCGGATCCCCTCCCAGGGCCTTCGGACAGGCCCTGGGCCGGGCCCGTTCCCGGTGCCCCGACGGTAGTGCCGTGGTCACCGAAAGCCCAGGTCAGGCGCGGTTGTCCGGGGTCCTCCGGGAGCCCTGTGCGGGGCGCCGCCGGGCTGGTACGGGCGAGGCAAAGGGATCACCCCGGCACCCGGCGGAAACCGTGCGCCGGGTGGCGCCGCGGCCCCCGAAGGCACCGCCGCCCGCCGGGCCGGGGGGAGTTTTCACGGCCCGGCGCACCCCTGGGGAGTCAGGCCCGCCGCTCCCCGCCCCCCGCCCCCCGGGGCAGCCACGCCGCCATCAGCAGGGCGCCCGCCAGGACGACGGCGGTGCCGGTGCGGAAGACGAGGGCGTAGCCGTCGGTGAGGGCGGCGGGGGTGGTGCGGCCGCCGGTGCGGGCGGCGGCGAGGGTGGACATGACGGCGAGGCCGAGGGAACCGCCCATCGTGCGGGAGGTGTTGATGAGGCCGGAGACGAGTCCGGCGTCGCCGGGGGCGGCACCGGAGGTGGCCAGGGCGGCGAGCGGGGTGCCGGCCAGGCCCGCGCCCAGCATCATCAGGATGCCGGGGAACATGATCGACGTCAGATAGCCGCTGTCCGCCTTCATCAGGGACTGCCAGCCGAACCCGGCGGCCGACACCAGGGTGCCGAGCACGGCGACGTTGCGCGCGCCCGCCGCCCGCATCAGGCGCGGTGCGATCTTGGAGCCGAGGACGACGGCGAGGGAGCTGGGGACCAGGGCGAGTCCGGCGTCCAGCGGGGAGTAGCCGAGCACGTTCTGCGCGTACAGCGTCATGAAGAACCACATGCAGAACATCGCCGAGCCGCAGATCAGCATTGCCGCGTTCGCGGACGCCACCGAGCGCACCCGCAGCAGGCCGAGCGGCATCAGCGGGGCGGCGGTGCGCGCCTCCACGGCGAGGAAGGCGGCGATGAGGACGAGCCCGGCGAGCAGCGGGACCAGGGTGGCCGCCGCGGTCCAGCCCTCGGCCTCGGTCTGCGAGATGCCGTACGCGAGGACGGCGAGCCCGGCGGTGACCAGCAGCGCGCCCGGCAGGTCCAGGCGCCTGCGCTCACCGGCCCGGCTCTCCGTCAGCCGCCGCACGGAGGCGGCCAGCACCACCGCGCCGACCGGCACGTTGATCAGCAGCACCCAGCGCCAGGACAGGCCCTGCACCAGGGCCCCGCCGACCAGGCCGCCCGCCGCGCCGCCGCCCGCGCCGACCGCCGTCCAGGTGGCTATCGCCCGCGCGCGAGCGGCGCCCTCGGGGACGGCGGCGGTGAGCAGGGTCAGGGTGGAGGGGGCGAGCACGGCGGCGCCGAGCCCCTGCACGGCGCGGGCCAGCAGCAGTTGCCAGCCCTCCTGAGCGAGGCCGCCGCCGAGCGAGGCCAGCGTGAACAGGCCGAGGCCGACCAGGAACATGCGCTTGCGGCCGTAGAGGTCGCCGGCCCGGCCGCCGAGCAGCATGAACCCGGCGAAGGCGATGGCGTAGGCGTTCACCACCCATTGCAGTCCCGGGCCGCTGAGCCCGAGGTCGGCACGCATCGAGGGGAGGGCGACGTTGACGACGGACACGTCCAGGACGACCAGGAACTGTCCGGCACAGGCGAGGGCGACGACGAGCCAGGTGGGTGAGGCCGGGACACGGCTGCGGGTGGTCGGGGTGCGACCGGCGGCTTTGAGCATGACTGTCATGGTCTCAAGCGGCCGGTGCCCCTTGCATCGGGATTTCGGGCCGCCTTCACCTGGTCCTCTCGGCCTAGTCCCCCTAGCCCCTCCGGTCCGCGCGCCCCGTCACGCTCTGCCTCGTTGCGACCGGATCATGCCTGACTCCTAGTCAGATTCTTTCGGAACGGTCAAGAATTCGTTAGTACGCCGAAGCATCGGAATAGGTGCCCCGGCGAACGAGGTTTACCCGGCACTTATCCCGCACGGATGATCACCGAACCTTCGTTCTCAAGGCCTGGAGGCCGCCCTCAATGACGCTCACGACGACCAACCGGCCCGCCCGGAGCGCGAGCGGGGCCGTCGTCCCGGTGCTCGCCTTCGCGGGCATCGTTGTCGCGGTGATGCAGACCCTGCTCGTCCCGGTCATCAAGGACCTGCCGCTGCTGCTGGACACCTCCCCCAGCAACGCCACCTGGGTCCTGACCTCCACCCTCCTCTCCGGCGCCGTGGCCACCCCGATCATGGGCCGCCTCGGCGACCTCTACGGCAAGCGCCGGATGCTGACAGCCAGCCTCACCGTGATGGTCGCGGGCGCGCTGGTCAGCGCCTTCACAAGTGCGTTGCTCGCCATGATCGTCGGCCGTACGCTCCAGGGCTTCGCCATGGGCGCGATCCCGCTCGGCATCGGCCTGATGCGCGACATGCTGCCGCGCGAGAAGCTCGGCTCCTCGATGGCGCTGATGAGTTCCTCCATCGGCGTCGGCGGCGGCCTCGCGCTGCCCGCCGCGGCCCTCGTCGCCCAGCACACCGACTGGCACGCCCTCTTCTACGGCGCCGCCGGGCTCGGCGTCCTCGCCATCGTCCTCACCCTGCTGACCGTCCCCGAGTCGCCGATGCGCGCCGCGGGCTCCTTCGACCTGCCGGGCGCGCTCGGCCTGTCCGCCGGACTGGTGCTGTTCCTGCTGCCGATCACCAAGGGCAGCGACTGGGGCTGGTCCTCGCCCACCACGCTCGGCCTGTTCGCCGCCGCCGTCGTCGTCCTGCTGCTGTGGGGCCTGATGGAGCTGCGCAGCAAGGCCCCGCTGGTCGACCTGCGCACCACCGCCCGCCGCGAGGTGCTGCTCACCAACCTCGCCTCGATCATGGTCGGCGTCGCCTTCTACGTCGTCTCCCTGGTCCTGCCGCAACTGCTCCAGCTCCCCACCGCCACCGGCTACGGCCTCGGCCGGTCGATGGTCGTCGCGGGCCTGTGCGTGGCCCCGCTCGGCCTGACGATGATGTTCACCGCGCCCGTCTACGCCCGGCTGTCCGCCCGCTACGGCCCCCGCACCACCCTGGTCATCGGCCTGGTGGTCATCGCGATCGGCTACGGCGGCGGCCTCGGCCTGATGGACGCGGCCTGGCAGACGGTGCTCACCTCGGTGATGCTCGGCGCCGGCATCGGTCTCGCCTACTCCTCGCTGCCCGCGCTGATCGTCGGCGCGGTCCCGGCCGCCGAGACCGGCGCGGCCAACGGCCTGAACACGCTGATGCGCTCCATCGGCACCTCGGTCTCCAGTGCCGTGATCGGCATGGTGCTGGCCAACACCGCCCACCAGGTGAACGGCGTGGCCGTGCCCACCATGCACGGCTTCCGCGTCTCCTTCCTGATCGCCACCGCCGCCGTCGCCGTCGGCCTGGTGCTCGCGCTGTGCCTGCCCCGGCCCGCCCGCTCCACCGCCCCGCAACTGCGCGCCAGCAGCGAGGAGGACGCGAACCTGGCCCGCGCGCAGGAGGCGCTGGGCGGCTTCCGCGGCCGGGTCCTGGACGCCGCCGGTGCCCCGGTCGCCCGCGCCAAGGTCACGCTGATCGACCGGCACGGCCGCCAGGCCGGTGCCACCCTCTCCTCGGCCGACGGCAGCTACGCCCTCGCGGTCCCGGCCCGGGGACCGTACGTCCTGGCCGCCCGCGCCAGCGGCCACGGCCCGCACGCCGCCTCGGCCACCCACACCGGCGACGACCGCCCGGTCGACCTCGACCTGGCCCTGCCGGGCGAGACGGTCAGCGCCTGACGTACCGGCCGGACCGTCCGACCGGGACCGTCCACCGGGACCGTCCGGCGGGTACTGCCCCGGCCGGGACCGCCCGGACCGGACCGCCCGAGCGGCCCGCCGCACGCCCACCGCCGCACCCGCTGTCGCCCGCCCGGCAGCGGGTGCGGCAGCATGGGCGCCCGGCACGCCGTACGTACGACCGGAAGGACCCGCCGCATGACCGCGGTACCGAAGCCCGACATCCTGGCCGCGTTCGAGGCCGCGAAGGGGTTCATGCCCACGGACGAGGGGCTGGCGCTGTACGCGGCGGCGGCGGACGCGGGGCGGCTCGGGCTGCCGCTGCTGGAGGTCGGCACGTACTGCGGGCGCTCCACGGTGCTGCTCGCCGACGCGGCGCGGCAGGCGGGAGTCACCGCGCTCACCGTCGACCACCACCGGGGCAGCGAGGAGCAGCAGCCCGGCTGGGACTACCACGACCCGGAGACGGTCGACCCGGAGATCGGCCTGATGGACACGCTGCCCGCGTTCCGGCGCACGCTGCACCGGGCCGGTCTGGAGGAGCACGTGGTGGCGCTCGTCGGCCGCTCGCCGCAGATCGCCGCGCTGTGGAACACCCCGCTCGGGCTGGTCTTCGTCGACGGCGGGCACACCGACGAGCACGCCGGTGCCGACTACGCGGGCTGGGCCCCGCACGTGGCCGCGGGCGGGCTGCTCGTCCTCCACGACGTGTTCCCGGAACCCGAGGACGAGTTCACCGGGCAGGCGCCGTACCGCGTGTATCTGCGGGCGCTGGAGTCCGGGGAGTTCACCGAGGTCTCGGCGACGGGCTCGCTGCGCGTCCTGCGGCGGACCGGCGCGAGCGCCCCGGCGCGCGGTTAGAGTCGCAGCCGTGTCGTACGCAGACCCAGGCCCCCGGAGCCCGCACCCGGACCGGCCCGAGCCCCCCGGACGCCCCGGCCGTTCGCGCCGTACGCCCATCGTGCTGCTCACCGCGCTGGTGTGCGGCGGGCTGCTGGGCTGGCTCGGGTACGAGGCGGTGGGCGCGCCGGACGACGGCTCCGCCGCCCCTCCCCCGGCCTCCGCCTCCCCCGCCGCCCCGGGTGCGCCGTCCGGCTCCCCCGGTCCGTCGTCCGAGGACGGCAAGGGGTCCGGCGCGGGCACCCTCGCGGGCAAGGTCGTCGTCATCGACCCGGGCCACAATCCCGGCAACTTCCGCCACACGTCGCAGATCAACCGCCCGGTGGACATCGGCACCGACCGCAAGGAGTGCGACACCACGGGCACGTCCACGGACGACGGCTACGCCGAGGCGCGGTTCACGCTGGACGTGGCGCACCGGCTGCGCACGCTGCTCCAGCGGCAGGGCGTCACGGTGAAGCTGACCCACGACGACGGCTCCCCGGACTGGGGGCCGTGCGTGGACGAGCGCGCCCGGATCGGCAACAGCGCGCACGCGGACGCGGCGCTCTCGATCCACGCCGACGGCGCCGCCCCCGGCGACCGCGGCTTCCACGTGATCCTCCCGGCGGCCGTGCACGGCGGCGCCGCCGACACCCGCCCGATCGCGGCCGCCTCCGAGGTCCTGGGGGAACACGTCGCGGACGGCTTCCGGCGGAGCACCGGCGAACCGCCGTCCACCTACCTCGGCGGCGGCACCGGACTCGTCACGCGGAAGGACCTCGGGGGTCTCAATCTGTCAACGGTTCCCAAGGTGTTCATCGAGTGCGGCAACATGCGCAACCGCACCGACGCGGCCCTGCTGACCAGCGGAAGCTGGCGGCAGCGGGCGGCGGAGGGGTTGTCTGAGGGAATCGTGAGTTTCCTGCGCGGGTCGTGATCCGCACCCCGTTCCCGGCGGACAGGCGCGCCGGACGGACGATAGTGTCACCCGTACGATGAGGGGCCACCCCCGCGCTTCACCCCAGGACCCGGTACCGGCGGCCTGCCGAAGCGACGCCTCTGACCCGCGACAAGACGACTGAAGGACCTGAAGTGAATATCCGCTCCCTCACTCGGGGCGACGGCGTGGTGATCGGAGCAGCGGTGTTGCTGTTCATCGCGTCGTTCCTCCACACGTACGACAACTACCTCGCCACCAACGCCTGGGACGGGCTCGGTCTGGGGCTCGGCATCTACATGGGCGGGGTGATCGGTGCGGTCCTGGTCGTCGTGCAGCGCTGCCTGCCCCAGCCCCGCAAGGTGGCCGGTCTGGAACTGGGCACGGTCGGCGCGGGGTTCACGGTGCTCGTGGCGTGGATCCTGTTCTGGGACCTGGTGGACACCCCCAGCACGGTCGGCGCGGGCGCGGGCCTGATCCTCGGCTTCATCGCCTCCCTGGTCATGGCGGGCGCGGTGATCGCCACCCCGCTGGTCCCGGCGCTCCAGGCCCCGCTGGTCTCGGCGCCCAAGCCGGTCGCCCCGGGCCCGTACGGCGGCCAGCCGCAGGCCGGTTACGGCTACCCGGGCGCCCAGCCCCAGCCGTACGGCGGGCAGCCGCAGGGCGGCGGTCCGTCCTTCGGCGGGCAGCCGCAGCCGGGCCAGCCCGCCCCCGCCCCGGCGGCCGCCGGTCAGCAGACTCCGGCCTTCTCGCCGTTCTGGTTCGCGGTGCCCGCGCCGCGTCCGCTGTTCGGCGAGGACGGTTCGTCCGCGCCGATCGCCGAACTGGCGCCGGGCGTCTGGTACCTGGCCGTCGAGCAGCGCGGCCAGGGCCTGCTGACCGAGATGCAGGACGGCCGCCGCGGTGTCCTCCAGGACGCCTCGAACATCCAGCGCGGCTGATCCCGCGCCGCAGCTCTCCACGGCGCCACAGCTCCACGGCCTGTACGGCCCTCCGCCCGGACTCCGGGCGGAGGGCCGTCGCCGTTCGCGCGAGCGTACGGGCGGCTCAGGAGCCGGACTTGGCGCCCTGCCGCAGCTCGGACGGCGTGGGCACCTTGTCCTTGACGGGCGCGCCCGCGCCCTTGCCCGCGTCCTTCACCTTGTTGATGGTGTCGTTGAAGCTGCTCGCGGCCGAGCCGTCGCCCTTGCGGAGCTTGGCCGGGAGGTCCTTGAGCCCGGCGATGGCCGACTCCAGCGGGGCCAGCGCCTTGGAAAGGGTCGGGTCGCCCTTGGCGTTGCGCTCGGCCGCCTTCAGCCGGTTGTAGGTGAACGCACCGGCCAGGGCCGCCTTGACGAGCGTCGTTTTGCGGTGCTTGGCGCCCTTCTTGAACTTGCCTTCCTTGTACGGTTTCACGATCCACTGGTAGGTCGCGCCGGCCGCGAGGCCCGCGTTCGCCACGAACCGGGTCTTGGCGAACTTCTGCCGCTCGGCGGGGGTGCTCGGGCTGGGCGTGGGGGCGGCGACCGCGACGCTGGGGACGGTCTGCCGTCCGTCGCCCTGGCCCGCCGCCCACACGGGGGTGGAACCGGCGAGCAGGGCGCAGCAGAGGGTGAGCGCCACGGTGAGGCGCCGTATCGGTACGGGCACGGTGTCCTCCGAAAGGTGTTGCTCCGGGTCTCGGATACTCCAGAGGTCCGTGTGAACCACGGCATACCCGATGAAACACGCCATACCTGTCGAAACACGGCACGGAGGGTGCGTACGCCGTGACGACGTGTGCGCGCGGGAGGTTTCAAGCGGCCGCGCGCGGCCAGACGCTTGGCATGTCCCCTCGATATCGCACGGGTTCCGGCTCCGCCGGGACGGTCATCGCGGTGGTCGCCGATGTCATGGCCGTCATCCTCGGACTGTGGATCCTGATGTACCTGCTGGACGCGAACCGGGCCAACGACCTGGTGCGGTTCATCCATGGAGCGGCCGACTGGCTCGCCGGCTGGTCGCGTGACCTGTTCACCTTCGACGAGGCGTGGGCCCGGGTGGTCGCGGGCTACGGCCTGGCCGCGGTCGTGTACCTGTTCATCGGGCACGCCGTGGCCAACCGGCTGCACCGCGGCTGACGCGGCCTCGGCGGCCTCGACGGTCCGCCGGGGCGCGTCAGCCGCAGCAGTCGGGTTCCAGTCCCCTGGGCGGGCCGTCCTGCGCGAAGACCGTGCAGGTCGGTTCGTGGCCGCCGAGCGCGGCGACCGCGAGGAGCAGCGAACCGGCCGTCCACGTGGTCAGTTCGCGCGGCCATATGGCGTCGTCCTCGAAGACGTAGCCGGTCCAGTACAGGCCGCTGTCCGCATCGCGCAGATGCTGGATGGACTGGAGGACGTCGAGCGCGCGGTCGGACTCGCCCACCGCCCACAGGGTGAGGGCGAGTTCGGCCGACTCGCCGCCGGTCACCCACGGGTTGGGCACCACGCAGCGCACCCCGAGGCCGGGCACCACGAAACGCTCCCAGCCGGCCTCGATGCGCGCCTTGGCCTCGGCGCCGGTGACCGCGCCGCCGAGCACCGGGTAGTACCAGTCCATCGAGTAGCGGTCCTTGTCCAGGAACCGCTCCGGGTGCCTGCGGATCGCGTGCCGCAGCGCACCGGCCGCCAACTCCCAGTCGGGCTGCGGCTCTTCGCGCTGCTCGGCGATGGCCAGCGCGCAGCACAGCGCGTGGTGGACGGAGGCGGAGCCGGTCAGCAGCGCGTCCGCGGTGGCCGTTCCGTCGTCGTCGCGCTTCCAGCCGATCTGGCCGCCCGGCTGCTGGAGGCGCAGCACGAACTCGACGGCCGCGTACACCACGGGCCACATGCGGTCCAGGAAGGTGTCGTCGCCGGTGGACAGGTAGTGGTGCCAGACGCCGACGGCCACATAGGCGACGAAGTTGGTCTCCCGGTGGCGGCCGGTGACGTCGTCGTGGGCGCCGTCCGCGTAGGCGGCGTACCAGGAGCCGTCGGGGAGCTGGTGGCGGGCCAGCCAGTCGTAGGCCCGCGCGGCGGCCTCGTGCTCGCCCGCCGCGTCCAGCGCCATGGCGGCCTCGGTGTGGTCCCACGGGTCGAGGTGGTGGCCGCGGAACCACGGGATGGCCCCGTCCTCCCGCTGTACGGCGAGGAGCCCGGCCACGGTGGCGGCGGCCTGCCCGGCGGTGAGGACCCCGGGCAGGACGAGGTGTTCTGTCCGGGGCGTGGTCACTTGGCGTCCGCCCGGGGCAGATGGGGCTTGGTCGCGTACGCCACGAAGCTCTTGCCGATCAGCGGGTTCAGCGCCTGCTCGGCGACCCGGGTGGCCAGCGGCTTCTTCATGATGTCCCAGACCAGCAGCTTGTGGTACGCCTTCACCGGGAGCACCTGGTCGTTGTCGACGCCGAAGGCGCACTTGAGCCACCAGTACGGCGAGTGCAGGGCGTGCGCGTGGTGCGTGCCGTACGGCTTGAGCCCGGCCTCGCGGATCTTGCCGAGCAGTTCGTCCGCCTTGTAGATGCGGATGTGGCCGCCCTCGACCTCGTGGTAGGCGTCGGACAGGGTCCAGCAGACCTTCTCGGGGCCGTAGCGCGGCACGGTGACCGCGATCCGGCCGCCCGGCCGCAGGACGCGCACCATCTCGGCGAGGACGCCCTTGTCGTCGTGGATGTGCTCCATCACCTCGGAGATGATGACGACGTCGAAGGACTCGTCGGGGAAGGGCAGCGCGAGGGCGTCGCCCCGCAGGGCGGTGGCGGTGGCCCCGGCGGGTGCCTCGCCGGCCTCCTTCATCGCCGCGAACCACTTGGCGACCTCGCTGATCTCCTCGGCGTTCTGGTCGAGGGCCACCACCCGGGCGCCGCGCCGGTAGCACTCGAACGCGTGCCGTCCGGCGCCGCAGCCGAGGTCGAGGACGCGGTCGCCCGGCGCGAGCGGGAACCGGGAGAAGTCGACGGTCAGCACGTTGCCCTGCTTTCGTATGCGTCTGCTGCTTCTGCGGCTGGTGCGGCTGCGGTCGCGGCGGGTGCGCCCGGCGCGGATGCGTCCGCCGCGGGCACGGCGGCCGCCGGTGCGGGGCGGCGGCGCGCGGCCGTTCCCGCGGGGCGGGCGGCGTCCGCGATGGCCTCGCGGTAGCGGGCGACGGTGCCCTCGGCGGCGCGGGCCCAGGTGAAGTGCCGCAGCACGCGCTCGCGTCCGGCGGCGCCGAGCCGCGCCCGCAGGCCGGGGTCGCCCAGCAGCCGGACCAGCCCGGCGGCCAGGGCCTCCGCGTCGCCCGGCGGCACGGCGAGGCAGGTCTCGCCGTCCCGGCCCGCCACCTCGGGGATCGCGCCGCCGGTCGTGGCCAGCAGCGGGGTCCCGGTGGCCATGGCCTCGGCGGCGGGCAGCGAGAAGCCCTCGTAGAGCGAGGGCACGCAGGCGACCTCGGCCGAGCGGACCAGGTCGACCAGTTCGGCGTCGGAGATGCCCTTGACGAACTCGACGGCGTCCTGGAGGCCGTAGCGCTCCACGGCCCGCGCGACCGGGCCCTCGGACGGCCGCTTGCCGACCACGACCAGATGGGCGCCGGGGTGCTCGGCGCGGACCTTGGCCAGCGCCTCCACCAGGAAGACCAGGCCCTTGAGCGGCACGTCGGCGCTGGAGGTGGTGACGATCCGGCCGCTCACCCGGGCCACGGACGGGTCGGGCGAGAACAGGCCGGTGTCGGCGCCGATGTGCACCACGTGGATGCGGTCGGGGCGGACACCGAGGTGGTCGACGATCTCCTGCCGGGAGGTGCCGGAGACGGTGAGCACGGACGGCAGGCGGCGCGCCACCCGCTTCTGCATCCGGGTGAAGGCGTACCAGCGGCGCACCGACCACTGCCGCTGCCGGGTGGCCGCCGCGTCCAGCTCCAGCCGCCGGTCCACGGTGATGGGGTGGTGGACGGTGGTGACCAGCGGGGCGCCGACGTCGCCGAGGAGTCCGTAGCCGAGGGTCTGGTTGTCGTGGACGACGTCGAACTCGCCGCGCCGGGCGCGCAGATGGCGGCGGGCGCGCAGCGAGAACGTCAGCGGCTCGGGGAAGCCGCCGGTCCACATGGTGGCGACCTCCAGCGCGTCGATCCAGTCGCGGTACTCGCCGCGGCCGGGGGTGCGGAAGGGGTCGGGCTGGCGGTAGAGGTCGAGGCTGGGCAGCTCGGTCAGGCGCAGCGCGCCCGCGTAGTCCTCGTTCTCGTCCAGGACGGGGTAGGGCTGGGAGCCGATCACCTCGACGCGGTGGCCGAGGCGGGCCAGTTCGCGCGAGAGATGGCGGACGTAGACGCCCTGGCCGCCGCAGAACGGGTTCCCCTTGTAGGTGAGGAGCGCGATCCTGAGCGGTCGCCCGCCGTCCGCGGCGAGATCCGCCGGGGAGCCTGCCTGACTGGCCTCAGCGGTCACTCTGGGCCCCCTTCTGACTGCACCGCCGCGAGATTACGCCGGGACGCTAATCTAGAACAAGTTTCAGACTTGATCGTTCCGGAGGCTCCGAATCTACCGGCAGGTAGCCGCGCTGTGAGCGGGGGACCGGGTGATTCGCGCCACGGCTCGCGAACGCCCGCCTCTCGCACACCGGCCGGACGCCCTGCCACGCTGTCCGACCACCGGGCCCGCCGGCTCCACCGGCCCACGGCCCCACCGACTGCCACGGAGTGCGACCCATGCCCGCGCAAGCCCGTACCTCCCGGCCGGCCGCGCCGCCGCTCACCGAGCGGCAGGAGGCGCGCCGCCGCCGCATCCTGCGCGCCAGCGCGCGTCTGGCCTGCCGGGGCGGGTTCGACGCGGTGCAGATGCGGGAGGTCGCGGAGTCCTCCGAGGTGGCGCTCGGCACGCTCTACCGCTACTTCCCGTCCAAGGTGCATCTGCTGGTCGCCACCATGCAGGACCAGTTGGAGCGGCTGCACGGCACGCTGCGCAAGCGGCCACCGGCGGGCGAGCGGGCCGCCGAGCGGGTGGCGGAGACGCTGATGCGGGCGTTCTTCGCGCTCCAGAGCGAGCCCGACCTCGCGGACGCGATGGTGCGCGCGCTGACCTTCGCCGACCGCAGCGTGAGCCCCGAGGTCGACCAGGTCTCCCGGCAGACCACGGCGATCATCCTGGACGCCATGGGCCAGGACGACCCGACGCCCGAGCAGCTCTCCGCCGTGCGCGTCATCGAGCACACCTGGCTCTCGGCGCTGATCACCTGGCTCTCGGGCCGGGCCTCCATCGCGCAGGTGAAGGCGGACATCGACACGGTGTGCCGCCTGATCGACCTGACGGAGGGCACCCCCGGGAGCGGCGGCGGGCGGTAGAAAAGGGGGGATTTTTTCCTTCTGCCCCTTGTGTCGCGCAGCAGCCGTTCTATGCTGAGAAGTGCCTGCGAGACGAGTGAGGGAGTCCCACCGGCGTAGCCGACTCGGGCGAGATGCTGCGGTATCCGCCAAGGCCGACGTCGACGGTAGGGCTGAGAGGCCGAAGGTCCAGTGAGCAGGACGGACCGGACGGCGACCCCCATCACCTGATCCGGACCATACCGGCGAAGGGAACCCGTCTCGTAGGTCTTTTGTCTCTCCGGGGCCCCCGCCGGTGCGGCTCCGTCCCATGGCCGCCCCGCAGCCGCCCCGCAGCCGCTCCGGACGGGGCCGGTAGAGTGGCCCGGTCGTTTCACGCCTGTCCTGGGGGAAGCCGGTGCAATTCCGGCGCTGACCCGCAACCGTGACCCCTCCCCTCCCGGGAGCGGGGAGCCGGACCGCCCCGGACCCGTGCGTGACCGGCTCGCGTGCACCGGCGGTCCGCCGGTGCACGGCACCGTCGAGGGATACGGAGCCGAGCCGCCGGGGTCGCCCGCGCTGTCCGGCTCCCCGCAGGGAGAGGCTTCCGCCGATCATGAACATCCGCCGCAGCGCAGCGGCCCTGGCCGCCGTCGCCGTCGCCGTGATCGGTGCCCCGGTGCAGTCCGCCGCCGCCGACACCGCCCCGCCCGCCTCCGCCGCGCCCAAGCTCCCGTCGGCGCTGTACGGCAAGGCCGATCCGCAGTACGACGGCGTCTGGCGGCAGTCCCTGGCGCTGCTCGCCCAGCACACCGCGGGCGTACGGCCCGCCGCCGAGGCCGTGGACTGGCTGGCCGGGCAGCAGTGCGCCAGCGGCGGCTTCGCGCCCTTCCGCGCCGACACCTCCCGCGCCTGCGACGCCAAGACCGCCGTGGACACCAACGGCACGGCCGCCGCCGTCCAGGCCCTCACCACGCTCGGCGGCCACGAGGCCGTCACCGGCAAGGCGGTGGCCTGGCTGAAGTCCGTGCAGAACAAGGACGGCGGCTGGGGCTACATGCCCGGCGGGGCCAGTGATACCAACTCGACCTCGGTCGTCGTCGGCGCCCTCACCGCCGCCGGTGACCAGCCCGCGTCCGTCCTCAAGGACGGCAACTCCCCCTACGACGCCCTGCTGAAGCTGGTCCTGCCGTGCTCCGGCACGGGCGACGGCGCGGGCGCGTTCGCCTTCCAGCCGGACAAGCAGGGCAAGCTCGCCGCCAACGCGGACGCGACCGCCGCCGGTGTCGTCGGCATCCTCGGCAAGGGCCTGGTCGCGTCCGCCGCCAAGGACGGCGGCGCGGCCCGCTGCTCCGAGGCCGGACCCGCCCCCGAGCGGGCCGCCGCCAACGGCGCCGCCTACCTCACCCGCGCCGTCGCCAAGGACGGCCACCTCACCTCCGCGCTGCCCGGCGCCGACCCGCAGCCCGACTACGGCAACACCGCCGACACGGTCGTGGCGCTGGCCGCGCAGGGCGGCGCCGCGCAGGCCAGCAAGCCGCTGGAGTGGCTGGAGAAGAACGCCGGGACCTGGGCGGCGCAGAGCGGTCCGGCCGCCTACGCCCAGCTGATCTTCGCCGCGCACGCCACCGGCACCGACCCGCGCGCCTTCGGCGGCACCGACCTGGTCAAGGCGCTGAACGCCACCGGCCCGGCGCCGCAGCAGGCCGCCGACGGCAAGGGCCAGGGCACGACGGCACCGGCGGACAAGGGAGATAAGGGAGACAAGGCAGGCAAGGCGGATCAGGACGGCGGCTCTTCGCACACCGTCTGGTGGATCGTCGGCGGTATCGTCGTGGTCCTCGTGATCGCCGCCGTCGCCTGGTCGGTCCTGCGCGGGCGCGGCGGCGCGGGGCAGCGGTCGTGACGTACCGCCTCCCGCGCGTCCTGCCCGTGCTGCTGGCCGCCGTGTTCCTGCTGGCGGCGGGTGTCGCCCCGGCGCAGGCGGCCGGGTACCGCTACTGGTCCTTCTGGGACCGCGAGGGCGGGAAGTGGACGTACGCCACCCAGGGGCCGTCCACGGCGCGCCCCGCCGACGGGGACGTGCAGGGCTTCCGGTTCGCGGTGAGCCAGGACTCCCAGGACGCGGCCCAGCCGCGCGGGACGGCCGGCTTCGCCGCCATCTGCTCGGGCACCGAGGCCCGCGGCGGTGACAAGCGGGTCGCGCTGGTCCTGGACTTCGGTGTCGCGGCGGACGCGCCCTCCGGCGAGCATCCGCCCGCGCCGCGCACGGCCTGCGCCCGGGTGCCGTCCGACGCCACCACGGCCGAGGCCCTGGCGGCCGTCGCCAAGCCGCTGCGCTACAACACCGATGCGCTGCTCTGCGCGATCTCCGGCTATCCGCACCGGGGCTGCGGCGAGCAGGTCGCCGCGGACGGCGGCGGCCGGGCCGGCCAGGGGCAGGGCAAGAGCGAGAACAACGAGAACAACGAGAACAACGACAAGGGCGCGGACAGCTCGGCCGCCGCCAAGGACAGCGACGGCGGCGGCCCCTCGGTGGGTCTGCTCGCGGGCGGCGCCGTGGTCGTGGTCCTCGCCGGGGCGGCCGTGTGGCAGGCCCGGCGGCGCAGGAATGCCTAGCGGCAGCAGCCGTACGGCCGGTGCGCCCGCGCGCCGGTCCGGCCCGCGGGTGCACGCGGGCGCCTGGTGGCTGTGGGCGCTGGCGCTGGGCACCGGCGCCACCCGCACCACCAACCCGCTGCTGCTCGCGCTGCTCCTCACGGTCTCCGGCTACGTCGTCGTGACCTGCCGCCCGCGCACCCCCTCGGCCCGCTCCTACACCGCCTTCCTGCGGCTGGCGCTGGCCGTCCTCGTCATCCGGCTGTTCTTCGCGGTCGTCCTCGGCTCGCCCATCCCCGGCACCCATGTGCTGGTCACCCTGCCCGAGGTGCCGCTGCCGCACTGGGCGCAGGGCATCCGGCTGGGCGGCCGGGTCACGGCCGAGGGGCTGCTGTTCGCGCTGTACGACGGGCTGAAGCTGGCCGCGCTGCTGATCTGCGTGGGCGCGGCCAACGCGCTGGCCGCCCCCGCCCGGCTGCTCAAGTCGCTGCCGGGCGCCCTGTACGAGACGGGTGTGGCCGTCGTCGTGGCGCTCACCTTCGCCCCGCACCTGGTGGCCGACGGGCGCAGGCTGCGGGCCGCGCGGCGGCTGCGCGGGCGTCCCGACCGGGGGGTGCGCGGGCTGCTGCACGTCGGACTGCCGGTGCTGGAGGGGGCGTTGGAGCGTTCGGTGGCGCTGGCCGCCGCGATGGACGCCCGGGGCTACGGCCGTACCGCCGAGGTGGCGCCCACCGTGCGCCGTACCACCGCCGCGCTCACCCTGGGCGGGCTGCTCGGGGTCTGCGCGGGCACGTACGGGCTGCTCACCGCGGCGGGCGGCAGCTACGGCCTCCCGGTGCTGCTGGCCGGGCTCGGCGCCGCGCTCGGCGGGCTCTGGCTGGGCGGGCGGCGCTCGGTGCGCACCCGCTACCGGCCCGACACCTGGAACGCCCGGTCCTGTCTGGTGGCCGCCTCGGGCGTGGCCGTGGCCGCGCTGCTGACGCTGGCCGCCGCCCGCGACCCGGAGGCCCTGCACCCCGGGGTGGTCCCGCTGGTCGCCCCCGGTCTGCCGCTGTGGCCCGCGGCGGCCGTCCTGCTCGGTCTGGTCCCCGCGTTCGTCGCGCCCACCGGCACCGCCGCCCGCGAGGAGCCGGGCCCCCGCGCCCGCGAGGAGTCGCCGTGATCCGTTTCGAGGATGTCTCCGTACGGTACGAGGGGACCGCCGAACCCACCGTCAGCGGTGTGGACTTCGAGGTGCCCGAGGGCGAACTCGTGCTGCTGGCCGGCCCGTCGGGCGTCGGCAAGTCCACCGTGCTGGGCGCGGTGAGCGGTCTGGTGCCGCACTTCACCGGCGGCACCCTGCGCGGCCGGGTCACCGTGGCGGGCCGCGACACCCGCGTCCACAAGCCGCGTGAGCTGGCCGACGTCGTCGGCACGGTCGGCCAGGACCCGCTGTCCCACTTCGTCACCGACACGGTGGAGGACGAACTCGCCTACGGCATGGAGTCGCTGGGCCTCGCCCCGGCCGTGATGCGCCGCCGGGTGGAGGAGACCCTCGACCTGCTGGGCCTGGCCGCGCTGCGGGACCGGCCCATCGCCACGCTCTCCGGCGGCCAGCAGCAGCGGGTCGCGATCGGCTCGGTGCTCACCCCGCACCCGGAGGTCCTGGTCCTGGACGAGCCGACCTCGGCGCTCGACCCGGCCGCCGCCGAGGAGGTGCTGGCCGTCCTCCAGCGGCTCGTGCACGACCTCGGCACCACGGTCCTGATGGCCGAGCACCGCCTCGAACGCGTCGTGCAGTACGCCGACCGGGTCGTCCTGCTGCCCGCGCCGGGCGCCGCCCCGCTGCTGGGCGCCCCGGCCGAGGTGATGGCCGTCTCGCCGGTGGTCCCGCCGGTGGTGGACCTGGGGCGGCTGGCCGGCTGGTCGCCGCTGCCGCTGACCGTGCGCGACGCCCGGCGCCGCGCGGCGGACCTGCGCACCCGGCTGACCGGCCGCGCGCCCGCGCCCGCGCCGCTCCCGGCCACGGCACCGCCCGGCGCGCCCCCGCCCGTACCGCACGCCCCCGCCGGACGGCCGGGGCTGCGCACGCTCCTGCGCGGCCGCGCGGCGGGCAGTGCCACGGCCGCCGCCGCCCCGGGGGCGCCCGGCGGCGCCCCCCTGGTCGCCGAGGTCCGCGCCCTGGGCGTCCGCCGCGACGGCGTGCAGGCGCTGCACCACGTCGACCTGGCCGTCGCCCCCGGCGAGACCGTCGCGCTCATGGGCCGCAACGGCGCCGGGAAGTCCACGCTGCTCGGCTCGCTGGTCGGCCTGGTGGAGCCGCGCACCGGGCAGGTCCGGGTGGGCGGCGCCGTCCCGCACCGCACCGCGCCCCGCGAGCTGGTGCGCCGGGTCGGCCTGGTCCCGCAGGAGCCGCGCGACCTGCTGTACGCGGACACGGTCGCCGCCGAGTGCGCGGCCGCCGACCGGGACGCGCAGGCGGCGCCCGGCACCTGCCGGGCCCTGGTCGAGGAGCTGCTGCCCGGTGTCGGCGACGGCACCCACCCGCGCGATCTGTCCGAGGGCCAGCGCCTCGCGCTCGCCCTCGCGGTGGTGCTGGCCGCGCGCCCGCCGCTGCTGCTCCTGGACGAGCCGACCCGGGGCCTGGACTACGGCGCGAAGGCCCGGCTGGTCGCCGTGCTGCGCGCGCTGGCCGCCGAGGGCCACGCGATCGTGCTGGCCACGCACGACGTGGAGCTGGCCGCGGACCTGGCGCACCGGGTGGTGCTGCTCGCCGAGGGCGAGGTGATCGCGGACGGCCCGATGGCCGAGGTGGTCGTCTCCTCCCCTTCCTACGCCCCGCAGGTCGCCAAGATCCTCGCCCCGCAGCGGTGGCTCACCGTCTCCCAGGTCCGCGAGGCGCTGGCATGACCGCGCCCGCCTCCGCGCCCACGCCCACCGCGCCCGCGCCGGACCCCGCCGCCCGGCCCGCCCGCCGGGTGCGCGCCGTCCGCTTCGGGCCGCGCTCGGTGGCCGCGCTCGTCCTGGTCAGCGCGGTCGGGGTGGCCGCGTTCAGCTGGCCGTTCCTGGCGCCGCCGACCGCCCAGGTGAACGCGCACGCGCAGGACGCGCCCTGGCTGTTCGCGGGACTGCTCGTCCTGCTGGTGGCGGTCGTCGCGGCGACGATCTCCGAGTCGGGCCTCGGCCCCAAGGCGGTCGCGATGCTCGGCGTGCTGGCCGCGACCGGGGCCGCGCTGCGCCCGATCGGCGCCGGGACGGCGGGCCTGGAGCCGATGTTCTTCCTGATGGTGCTGAGCGGGCGCGTGCTCGGGCCGGGCTTCGGGTACGTGCTGGGCTCGGTGACGATGTTCGCGTCCGCGCTGCTCACCGGCGGGGTGGGGCCGTGGATGCCGTTCCAGATGCTGGCGATGGGCTGGTTCACCATGGGCGCGGGCCTGCTGCCGGGCCCGGACCGGCTGCGCGGCCGGGCGGAGCTGCTGGTGCTGGGCCTGTACGGCTTCGTCGCCGCGTTCGCCTACGGCACGGTCATGAACCTCGCGGGCTGGCCCTTCATGGGCACCCTCGCCTCCTCCATCTCCTTCGATCCGCACGCCGCGATCGGCGCGAACCTGGCCCGCTTCATCGCGTACTGCCTGGCCACCTCGCTGGGCTGGGACCTGGGGCGGGCCGTGGTGACCGTGGTGCTGACGCTGGCGGTCGGCCCGGCGGTGCTGCGGGCGCTGCGCCGGGCCACCCGGCGGGCCGCCTTCGAGACGCCGGTCACCTTCGAGGGCCCCGGCCGGTGAACCGTCGGTGAGGCCCGCCGAGCCCACCGTGACCGGACCGGTGAGGCGCCCCACATGACCCAGGTCACCTACGAAGCGGGGCCGTAGCCCGATTCGGCTGTCATGTACCCGGCTTTACGCGCGTCCACCTGGGCTTTGAGACGCCGCTCACACGAGTCCGGATCATCCCTGATGCGACGACCACTAGTAAAAGGGGTGTTTGCGCCCGGTTTTCCGGCCTGCTTCTCTGGACGACGTCGCCAGGAGCCGACGGTCCCCCCGGGGGTCGCGGCACCGGGCAGCCCCTCCCCCGCTTCCGCGGGCTCCGGCCGCCGGCGATTCCTGTCCCCGACGTAAGAGGTTCTCCGTGTCCGTCTCCTTCATCCGCCGCATCGCCACTCCGAAGAAGGCCCTCTCCACCGCCGCCGTGGCCGCCGCCACCGTCGGTATGGCCCTCACCTCGGCCCCCGCGCACGCGGCCACCACCGCTTCGGGTGCCGACGCCAGGTCGATCGCGCGCCAGATGATCCCGGACGCCGCCCAGTTCAACGCTTTCAGCAACATCGTCAACCACGAGAGCAGCTGGAACGTCCACGCCACCAACTCCTCCTCCGGTGCCTACGGCCTGGTCCAGGCGCTCCCGGCCTCGAAGATGTCCTCGGCCGGCGCGGACTGGAAGACCAACCCCAAGACCCAGATCAAGTGGGGTCTGGACTACATGAACTCCCGCTACGGCAGCCCGGCCGCCGCCTGGAACTTCTGGCAGGCCAACGGCTGGTACTGAGCCACAGCCCCCTGATGCGGCGACCGGCCCGGCAGGTGCGATCCACCTGACCCGCGCCCCCGCACGGCAGTCGTGAAGGCGGCGGCCCCGATCCCCGGGCCGCCGCCTTCGCCGTGCCCAGGGGCCGGAGCCAGAGCCGCTCAGCCGGTGGCGGCGGTGGTGGCGGTGGCGGTGGTGAAGGCGAGCAGGGCGTACTGCGCGACGGTCACCTCCGCCGTGACCGCGTCCCCCGTGGCCTGCCAGGGCACCGGGCGCGGGTCGGGCGACGGACCGTCCGGGGAGCTGACCGTGACGGCGGTCACCCGGCGTCCCGCGGGCACGGTGAGCCGGACCGTGCAGGTGGCGGGCCTGGTGGTGAACGCGGCCGGGGCGTCGCCGAAGCAGGTGAAGTTCACCAGCTGCACCAGCGTCTCGTCCCCGAGCCGGCTCAGCTCCAGGTGGATGCGCGGGTCCCCAGTGAGGCCCACCACGGGCGGCGCAGCGGCCCGCACCGGCCCGAGCAGCCGGTCGGCGGTGGCCTGGTCGGTCTTGCCCAGATACCGCAGTCCGGCGAGGTCCTTCACGTAGTGGCAGGTGCCCGCCCCGACGGCGTGCTCGCGGGTCTCGGGCTGCGGGTCGGCGGCGCCGAAGCCGAGCACGTCGGCGAGCGCGTACTCGGTGCGCGCGGTGCCGTACTCGGTCAGCGAGGTGGGCGTGGGCCCGGTGACGACGAGGGTCCCGCCGCCCGTCACATAGTCGCGCAGCACCGCCGCCTCCGCGTCGGAGACGGCCTGGAGGTACGGCAGCAGCAGCACCCGGTAGCGGGCGAGACCGGCGGCGGTGAGGCCGGGGCTGGGCACGGTGTCGAACGGGATCTGGGCGCGCACCAGCGCCTTGACCGTGCCGCGGAACTCCCCGAGCCAGGGGTGGTTCAGACAGCTCTCCTCGGCGTAGTTCTCGCTCCACCACTCCTCGACACCGGCCGGCGGCTTCGTGTTGACGTACATGCCGCTGCCGTCGCGCGGGGCGGTGAAGTCGCGGCCGGCGGAGGAGTGGTAGAGGCCGACCTCGGCGCCGCGCTCCGCGTCGAACAGCCGCTCCCGGTGGGCGGCGGCGAAGCCGTACACGCGGGTGCGGGTGGGCAGGTCGGCGCTGTCCGACTTGAAGGGCGTCTTCACCTCGTACGGGTTGCACCCGGCGGCCAGCACCTCGGCGAGCACCAGGGACGCGTCGTCGGCCTGCCAGCCGTAGGAGAACGCCCAGGCGGGCTTGGTGCCGCTGGCCGCCCGCGCGTACTTGTACATGGAGATCAGGCAGATCCAGTCGTCGGCGGTGGCGTGGCGCATGCCGTCGTAGTTGCCGAGGATGTCCACCTCCCAGACGTGGCTGGCGTTCTCGGCGGTGCGCAGCAGGGCGCCGTCCAGGCCGATGGTGGTGGCGTAGTCGTAGTCCATGGTGACGGTCTCGACGAAGGTGACCAGGTCCGGGTTGGCGGAGCGGCCGGCCGCGGCGATGTCGAGCTGCCACTGGTTGAGGTTGTGGTGGCGCCAGTCGACGTAGCGCCGGAAGACGGGATCCTTGAAGTCGGGCTTGGCCGGCATCGGCAGTCCGGTGTCCCCGGTGAACGCGGCGGTCGCCCAGGAGGAGGTGTCGCACCAGCTCAGCGCCCCGTCGAAGTAGATCGGCACATCCGGCCAGATCGCGTCCACGCCGGTCGCGGCGATCTTCTTGACGCGGCCCAGGTAGTAGTCGCGCCAGGGCGAGTTGGGGCTGAGCCAGCAGCTCTCGTCGCCGGGGTCCACCCAGACGACGAGGCTGCCGTAGAACACGTTGGGCTGACCGGTGAGGTCGCGCTGCACCCAGGAGGCGCCCTCGGCGGTCTTGTAGAACGAGGGGCCCTTCTCGCCGCCCACGCTGATCAGTTCGAGGGACGGGTAGTACATGACGACCCGCATCCCGGCGGTGTGGGCGAGTTCCGCGAAGCTGTGGATCTTGCCCAGGTGCTGGGTGAACTCGGCGTCGGTCAGCCAGTTGGACAGGATCGTGTCGACCTCGATCACGCTGACGTTCTGCTTCTTGAGCGCGTCGATGACCGGCCGCATGTCGCGGGCGGGGTCGGCGTCGTCGTCGAAGGTGGCGTCGGCGATCCGGGCGTGCCGGGCCCACTCGGGGAAGGCCGCGGGCGTGAGCCGGGTGGCGGCCCCGGCGGGCCGCAGCGGTACGCCGGGGCCGCCGGTGCCGCCGGTCGGGTCCGGCTGCCACCCCGCCCGGCCGGGCAGCAGCCGGACCGCGGCCGCCGCCCCGCCCGCCGCGAGCGAGCCGCGCAGCAGCGCTCTTCGTGTCAGTCCCCGTCGTTCGCGCATGGCTGTCCCCTTCCGCCGCACCCGGGTTCGAGGCCGTGGTGGATGGCCGCGCTTCCGCCTCCGGGGCGGCCGAGGCAGCACACTGCCCGAGCGCGGCACGGCGGCGGGAGGGCGTTCACGGACAACGGCGATACGGCGCGAACGCGCGCCCAAAGGGGCGGCTGCCGGCGGCGGTGAGCTGTGTGACGCCCCACCGGCCCCCGGTGCCCCACGAGCACCGCGGCCGGTGTTCCGCTCCGGCGCCCCCGTCCGGTTCCGCACCACGCCGGGGCCCCGGCCGGTGGCCCGAACACCCACCGTCGCACCGCACCCCCCGGTCAGCCGTTATGGCGGGTGCGGGCCGCCTCCAGCGCGCCGAACCACCGGGCGACCTTGGGCAGCGCCGCGAACACCGACCCGTTGTGGTCGACGTCCCCCTGGTCCATGACCGGGGCCGTCACCCCGTGCCCGGCCAGGGCGCGGGCGCAGCTGCGGGCGTTGCCGATGGGGACGTCGGTGTCGGCGTTCCCGGCGTACAGCCGCACCGGCGCGGCCGGTTTCCAGTCGCAGGAGCCGTCGTTGGCGTCGAGCGCCGCGCGCAGGCCGCCGCCGGGGTGGGCGAGCCGGGCCCAGAAGTCGTCGGTGACCAGCTCGCGCACGGTGGGCGCGAGCTGCGGGATGACCTCCTCCTCGGTGTGCCGCCCGTCGAAGAGGGCTTCGACGCGGTTCGCGTAGGGCGCCCGGAAGACCTCGGCGGGGTCCCGGTAGATCGGGTGCAGGCGGTTCTGCGCGACGAGGAAGTAGGCGAGGTAGAACACCCCGCTGACGTCGTTGACCCGGCCGTCGGTGAGGGCGGGGATCTCCTGGCCCGTCAGATCGTACGGGCCGCTGACCGGGGCCAGCGCGCGTACCCTGAAGTGCCGGTCGGCGCCGTTCTGGAGCGCCCGGCCGAGCGCCATCGCGACCTGGCCGCCCTGCGAGAACCCGGTCAGGTACACGTCCCCGGTCAGGGTCCGCCCCAGCCCGGCCGCCGCCGTGCGGGCCGCCCGCAGCATGTCCACCGAGGCGGTGACCGCCGAGCGCGTGTCCATGTACGGGTGGACGCCCGGCCCCTTGCCGAGGCCGAGGTAGTCGGGCGCGGCGACCGCGTGCCCGGCCGAGCCGAACAGATAGGACTGCGCCCGGTTGTCCTCCGCCACGGACGGCGCGTACTCCCTGTCGACCATGGTCCCGTGGGTGTCCGACACCAGACTCAGCCGCCGCCCGCCGCCCTCGGGCAGGGTGAGCAGTCCGGTGGCGGTGGTGGGGCGGCCGTACGGGTCGACGGTGCGGTACGTCAGCCGGTACGCGCGCACACCGTGGCGCACGGTGCCGGTGTCCATCGGCAGCGCGGCCAGATACCGCACGACCCCGGCCCGGCTGTGCGCGGCGACCGGGACGACGGAGAGGAGCGCGCCGCGGGCGTGGGCGTGGTCGGCCGAAGCCGCCGGGGCGCTGCCCGTGGTGGAGGAGGCGGCCGTCGCGGCGGGGGCGGCGGCGAGGGCGGCGAGGAGGAGGGCGGCGGAGGCGGCGAGGGTGCGGCGGGTGCGGTGGGTGCGCGGGGCGCGCCAACGGGACTGCGGGGATCGGCTGTTGCCGGTGTACGTCGTCATGCCCTGGACGCTACGGACACGCGGGGCACCCGGGACATCCGAGACTCCCCCGCCTGCGTGGTGGACTTGGCGACACCCCTGACCGTGCAGGTGACCGGAGGTTTCGATGACAGCGGAGGGCGCGCGGGACGCGGAGCCGGACAACGGCGACGACGGCAGTGGCGGTGGCGGTGGCGGCGAGGACCGTGAGGCGCGGGGGCTGCGGCTCGTACCGGTCCTGCTGGGGGCTGCGGTTCCCCCGTCGTGCGGGAGGTGCTGATCAGCTGGTCAGGTTCGTTCGCCGTTGCCTGGTTGGCGTAGTGCTTCTCCTCGAACTCGACGGGGCCGAGGTAGCCGAGTCGTTTCTGGATGCGACGGGAGTTGTAGAAGTCGTCGATGTACTCGAAGAGCGCGAGGTTCGCCTCGGCCCAGGTGGTGAAGGTGCGGCCGCGGATGCATTCGGTTTTGATGAGCATCCAGAGGTTCTCGGCGAGGGCGTTGTCGTACGAGTCGCCGACTGAGCCCATGGATGCCTGAACCCCAGTTGTCAGCTTCACGGACGTGTACTGGCAGCCGTGATCGGCATAATGGATCAGCTGTCCCGGCTCGACCTCGCGGGAGGCGAGCGCGTGCGCGAGCGCGGTGAGGACCAAGTCGGCGTCCGCGCGGGCAGAGATCTCCTACGCGACCCCCCTGTGGGAGAACGCGTCGCGGATCGCGGAGAGCCACAGAGGGCCCTCACTGGTGGAGACCATGGTGAGGTCGGTGACCCACAGCCGGTTCGGCGCGGGTGCGGTGAAGTCGCGTTCGACCCGGTCCGGAGCCAGGGCGGCCTTGGGGTCGCGGCGCGTGAAGCCGCCCCTGCGCGGGCTGATCCCGGCGATGTCGGCCTGGCGCATCAGGCGTTCGACCCGCTTGCGGCCCACGTGGACGCCCTCCCGCTTGAGGACGGCATGCACGCGTGGGGAGCCGTAGACGCCGCCGGAGTCGGCGTGGATCTCCTTGATCTGCTCGGTGAGCTCGGCGTCGCGGCGGATGCGTGTGCACGGCTCCTTCTGCGCGCGGCGCCACCGGTAGTACGTGGAGGAGGCGATGTGCAGTTCCCGGAGTACGGGCTCGACCCCCAGATGCGGGTGCTCGTCGAGGATCCCTGTCACCTGGGCCGGGTCGGGTCGAGCTAGGCCGCGAAAAAAGCCGAGGCCGTCCGCAGTACCTCGTTGGCCCGCTTGAGCTGGGCGTTCTCCTTGCGCAGTGCGGCGAGCTCGGCCCGCTTGTCGCTGGTCAGCCTGTCATCACACTCGCCGGCATGGGCCTCGGCCTGGCGGATCCAGCCGCGCAGGGCCTCCGGATGCACGCCGAGATCGACAGCCAGCCTCTTGATCTGCGGCTTCAGATCGGCGGTCCGGTACATCCGCACTGCACGCTCACGCAACTCCAGCGAGTACTTCCTGGGGGCAGCCAAGGTCGATGTTCCTCTCATGAGTCCCATCTGCCCCTCTGTCACCACACTCCGCATCTCGGGGGGAGCCTCACTCGCCGACGAAGCCAGGAAGCTGATTCGCCGCTTCGAACGCTACGAGGACATGATCCTTCGCTTCACCACGAACCTCGCGGTCTCTTTCAGCAACAACCTCGCCGAGCGCGGCCAACGGCCCGTCAAGGTCCGGCAGCGGACCTCCGGCGGCTGCTGGCACACCCTCCAGGGCCTGGCCGACTTCGCTGTCGTCCAGTCCTACCTGTCCACCGCCAGCAAGTGGGGCCGCGACAGACTCGACGCGCTCGCGGAGCTCTTCACCACCGGCGCGTGGCTCCCGCCCGCATTGGAACCCACAGCAGCAGCTTGACTCGCCGGCTGCCACCCGTTCAATCCCCGACGACGAGTTCATCGATATCGAGGAACGAAGGCCGGGTCAGTCCCAGAGCGGTTCCCACCTCGCGGATCAGCGCCGCCTCGTCGGCAGTCAGCGGTTCCTCCTCGTCCGACAGGGTGTCGCACAGCTGCTCAAGGCCTACTTCGGCCTCTCCTGCCCGGACATAGACGAGCAGTTCGTCTACCATCCCGGGCGGGACGTGCCGGACGAGCATCGCGGCCAGAGCGAGTAGCTTCTTGTTGATCATCAGCAGCCTCCAGCGTCGGGGAAGCCGGTGATGATTCCTTCGCCGGCGGGCTCGACAACGACTCTGATGCACACACCATCACGCTTTCCGAAGACTCGGAAGCGCGCGGGAGCTCCCTTGCGCGTCAGCATCCCACCACCGGGACCACCGCCTTCCCGTCGCGCTCCGGGATCGGTCGCCACGTCGGAGATGCGCTCCATTATGTCGTCCGCCGACCAGGACTCAGGGAACACAGTCTTCCCTGGGTTGCCGGGCCACTGATGTCCACCGCTCCACGAACCGTCAGCTCGTTGCTCGCCGCGCAGGATGTGATCCGTCCGATCCGCACTGGCAAGGTTGATCCGCCCGCCACCAGCCGACTCAGGCTGAACAGCTGCCTCGGAAGAAGCCTCCGAGAACGCCTTCCCCAGGAGGTCCGCGCCGTTCTGGGCGGTTCCGTAGCCTGCGGCAGCGATGCCGAGTCCGCCGACGATCGAGGGGACTCCGGCGATGCAGAGGACACCGGTTCCGCATTCGATCACGCCGGAGAAGGAAAGGGCCAGGCCGCCCCCTCCGCCGGCTATTCCGCCGCCGAACTGGATCAGCCCGCTCCAGAAGTTGGGGTCATGGGCCAGGGTGTTTCCGTAGTGGAGGACAGGCTCTATCTTCTCCTTGCCCCAGTCGAGGACATCGCTGCCCCAGTCGCTGAGGTCGTCCCACCAGCTACCTCCGCCGCCCCCGCCTCCGTTGTTGCTGCCGCTGTTGTCGTCATCCCAGTGGCAGCTGTAGTAGCAGCCGTCGTCGCCGACCTGCCCCGAGGGCTTGCCAGCGCCGTTGGGGTTGGCGGGGCCGGCCGGGCCTCCGTCGTTGCGGGGTTCGCTGTGGCCGGTGCCGTCGTCGAGCCAGGTTCCGGTGGGGTCGCTGTAGGTGGTGGGGTTGTGGGCGCTGTAGGCGTAGCCGCCGATGGTCTGGGGCTTGTCGAGTTCGAGGAGCGGGTCGACGCTGATGAAACGGCCGGTGGCGGGGTCGTAGTCACGGGCGCCGATGTGGGTGAAGCCGGTGGTGGGATCGGTGTCGCCGCCGATGAAGCCCTTCTGACCGGGCCAGAAGGTGGGCGCGGTGCCGCGGGAAGCTCCGTACGGGAGGGTCTTGCGGCGGTTGGTCGCGAGAGTGGTGGCGGAGATGGAGAGCGTGTTGGTGCCATGGGGGTCCGCGACGAGGATGCGGACCCTTCCGTCGCTGCTGGTGCGCACCGCTGAGCCGCCGGGCACCGTGTAGTAGCGCGTGCCCGCCAGCGCGTTGGTGGCCTTGGTGAGGACGAGTTCCTGACCGCCAGGGAGGTAGAGGGTGGTGGCGGTGGGCTCCCGCTGGAGGATGCGGGTGCCGTCGGCGTCGTAGAGGAATCTGGTGGTGGCGCCGGAGACGCTGGAGGTGGCGAGCCTGCCTTCCTCGTTCCAGGTGAGGTCCTGGGCGGGACCACCGGCAGGCGTCTTCTTGGTCAGGTTCCCGGTCGCGTCGTACTGGTAGGCGTCGGCGCCGGTTGCTCCGCCGGTGGCGGTGACGGTCCGTACGGCGTGCGGCTGGGCCGCACCGGTGGAGGCGGGGTAGCCGTAGGTGCGCGTGGTGTCGGCCGTGACGGGGCCCGCCTTGTGCTGGGTCTCGGTGGCGCGGTCACCGCTGTCGGTGAAGGTCCAGCTGGTCCAGTACGGGTCGGTGCTGCCCAGGCTGGGCGTACCGGAGCCGTTGACGGGCTTGGTGGTGCAGCCGTCCCCCGTGGTCCAGGCTTCGCTGAGGCGGCGGGCCCAGTCGTAGGTGTAGCACTGGTCGTCGACGACGGTGCCGTCGTTCTGGTCGTCGCGGACCCGGGTCAGGTTTCCGACGGTGTCGTAGGAGTACTTGATGTTGGACAGGGTCTTGGGGCCGGCGGCCTGGCGGTCGGTGATCGAGGTGGTCAGCCGCTGGGTGACCTTGTCGTAGCTCAGGGTCTGGGTGACGAGGGTGCCGAGGTTGCCGAGCTGAGCCTGGGCGAGCTGGCCGTAGGGGGTGTAGGTGGCGCCGCGCAGGTATGCCTGGGACAGGGTGCCGTCGACGATGGAGAGCTGGTCCTGGACGTAGTGGTCGGTGACCGTCTCCGCGGGCAGGGCCGTGGTGGCGTTGGTGTTGGTGGTGCTGTACGCGGTGGTGGCGGGCAGGCCGTTGACCGGAGTGGCGGTGGTCGCGACGGTGTAGGTACCGGCGAGCTTCTCCTCCCCGGCCACCGAGGGCACCGTGACCTTGCTGCCGGTCGGGCCGCCGGCGGTGTCGTAGCCGGTGACTTCCGTCTTGTAGGCGGCGGCCGGTGTGACGGATGTGTCGTAGCGGACGGAGGTGGCGGGCAGTCCCTTGCCTCCGGTGACCGTGTCGTAGGTCCACTCGGCGAGCTTGGTGCCCGTGGCGGAGCCGACGCGCAGACTCGTCTCGCGGCCGAGCTCGTCGTACGTGGTGGCCAGAGTGGTGTTGCGGGCGTCCGTGGTCGTGGCGACGCGGCCGTCGTTGCCGTAGACGGTGGTCCCGGCCCCCTTGTCGGGGTCGGTGGAGGCGATCTGACGCCCACGCAGGTCGTAGGTGTACGTCCAGGTGTTGCGGCCGGACGCGTCGGTGACCTTGGTGAGGTTGCCGACCGGGTCGTAGGTGTAGCGCGTCGCTTCGTAGCGGTCGGCGGACGCACCGATGACCGGGGTGCGGTCCTTGTACTCGCGTCGTTCGATCGTGCGGCCGCGGATGTCGCTGACGGCCAGTTCAGCGGTGCCGCCCGCCGGGGGCAGCACAGCGGTCCAGGTGTCGCCGTAGGTGGTGGCGGTGCGCCACTTCTCCACGTTCAGGGAGAGGGTCACCGCTGCGGTGGGGCGGCCCCTGCCGTCGTACTCGGTCACCGTCGACGCGGGTATCTGATTGGGCGTGACGCTGAGCAGCGTCGCCGACACGGGCTGGTCGTTGTAGAACGGCGCGTCCGTCTGGAAGGCGCGGCCGTGGGTGTCGTAGAAGGTGTCGGTGACGGTGCGGCCGGTCACGCCCACGGCGTCGGCCTGGGTCTGGCGCTCGCGCAGCAAGGAGTCGTACAGGGTGACGGAGGTGGCCCAGGTCCCGTCTTCACGGCGCTGCTTGGTCGTCACGGCCGAGGGCACGGTGGCGGAGACGCTGTAGGTGAAGGTGGCGTTGGGGTCCTCGGTGGTGGCCCGGCCCGTGCTCCACGCCTTGGTCAGACGGCCCAGGCTGTCGTACTGGCTGGTCGCCGTTCGTCCGTTCGCGTCGGTTGTGGTGAGGGTGAGGCCGCGCAGTCCGTCGAAGGTGCTGGTGGCCGCCTGGTTCTTGACGTTGGAGACGGTGACGGTGGTGGGCTGCGCGCCGGTGGCCGGTGTGTAGGCGGTGGTGACCGGCTGGTTGTCCTGGCCCCTGCTCGTGGTCACGCGGCCGTACTGGTCGTACGAGGCCTGGCTGGTGGTCTCCCAGACAAGGGCGCCGTCGGCGCCGAGCTTCGGCGCCTGTTCGGTCTTGGTGACGTTCACCTGGCCGGGCTTGGGTGCCGTGCCGGGCGCCTGGCCGTCGTAGGACGTGCGGGAAGAGCTGGTGATTCCGGTGTTGAGGATCCCGCCGTCGCAGCGCGGGGAAGTGACGCTCACCGTTTCGCTGGGGTAGGCGATCAGCCAGTTGGCCGTGTCGGGGGTGACGTAGGTGGTACGGGTGCAGACGGGCTGGACGCCGTGCTCGCTGTCGCCGCTGTCGCCCTGGGAGGTGACCAGGCCGTAGACCGGGTCGTAGGTGCGCGTGGTGGTCAGAGTGCGCCACGTCGTGCCGTCGTCGAGCAGCGTGGAGGCTTTCTCGGTGACCGTTCCGGAGAGACGGGCGACGGCGTCGGGCAGGGCGGGGCCGTCGGTCCCCGGCTTGTCGGGGTCGGTGATCCCGGTGATGTGCTGGGTGGCGGTGGCGTCGGATTCCCAGGGGAGGTAGGTCGTTTTGGCGACGACCTTGCCGTCGGTGCCGTCCTTGTCGTAGGTGCGGGTCTCGGCCGCCCGGCCGGCGAAGTCTTCGCGGTCGGTGATGCCGTTGACCTTGGAGGCGTTTCTGGGGCTGCCGTCGGCGAGGGTGTCGCCCGCCATGCCGAGGAAGTAGCTGGTCTCGGTCTTGGTGCGGTTCGCCGTGCCGGTCAGGGTGCGGACGGTGCCGTATCCGCGGAAGGTGCTCCAACTGCGGTGCTTGTCGAGCGTGAACTCGCTGTCGTCCCGCCGCCAGTTCGGTCCGTCGGCGTACTCGTAGGTCGTGGTCTTCGAGGGTGATCCGGAGCCCGCGGTGGTGTCGTCCTCGGTCACCTGGGTCACGACGTACTTGTGGAACCAGTCCTTGACCGGGTCGACGGCGCCGTCCAGTGTCCACCAGGACGGGTAGCAGCGCTTGGTGTTCTTGTCCGGTGCGGGCAGCTTGCCCGTGGTGCACTCGGTGGGGCTGTACGTGACCAGCGTGTCGGCGCCGGTCTCATTGGTGATGCGGGTGATGCGGTACTTGTTCAGCGGCGGCCGGCCCTCGGAGGAGTCCACCCGGTTGGGCATCAGAGCGGAGCCGAAGGTGATGGCCGGTGTGGACAGGTCGGCGAGAGCACCCGCCTTGGCGGTGTGCTGGACCGAGGCCAGCCACAGGCCCGGGGTGGAGACATCACCGGTGCCCGGGTAGGACTGGGTGAGGCTCCAGGTGTCGACGGGCTGCATCGTGCCGCCCTGCAGCGCGAAGGTGTCGACCGACTTCAGGCGCTTGGTGGACCAGAACGTCGGAGCGGCCTCCAGGCACTGCTTGCCGTCCTTGCAGTCCAGATCGACAGGTACGTCCGGCCAGTTGGTGGCGTGGTCCTTGTCGAAGGTGCAGCCGGACAGGCACCGGTCCGCGACGTCGAACTTCACCTGACCGGCCGGGTTGGCGGTGGTGAGGGCCTCGCCCGCGCGCAGTCCGTAGTCGATCCGGGTCAGGTAGCCGCCGCGGGTGTAGGAGACCGGCTTGTCGATCTTGTTGTTCTGGGCGTAGTAGCCCAATTCCTTGGCGTAGTACAGGGCCATGGCGTCGTTGTGCGGGTCCACGACGTAGTCGAGGTTCCAGCGCCAGCCCTGGGTCTGTGCCGAGGAGGCGAAGTCCGAACCGTGTCCGGGCTCACCGCTGTGGTTGCCGTAGACCGGGACGGTGAACACGGAGTTCGTCTCGCTCTTGCCGCTGCTCCAGCCGGGCAGCCGGTTCTTCCCGAACCAGTACTGGGTGCCGTCGGCGGTGGTGAGCTTCCAGTACTCGTAGTCCTGGTCGCCGTTCACGTCGTCCGGGGAACTGCCCTTGATCAGTTCGACGCGGGAGCCGTCGTCGTCAGCCTGCTTCCACACGTTGTTGCCCGCGTCCCACACCAGCGGTGTGGACCTGCCGTTCAGGGACAGGGTCGCGTTCTGGGACTTCCAGCACAGGTCACCGACCTTCTCGGTGTTGTTGCCGCCCTTCTTGTCGTTCTCGCACGGGGCGTAGGTCCGCTCGACGTATCCGGGCGAGTACTCCCAGCCCTCACCGATCCAGGAAGTCTGGTTATTGGTGGAGGAGGTCCGGCCGTCCACGGCCGAGGAGTTGTAGGAGAGTCCGACCTTGGGCTCAAGGCCGCCCGGTACGGGCGGTACCCCGAAGGGGATGTTCCAGCCGAACCCGCCGGAGTTCCCGCCCGCCGACCACGATCCGGACGCGGTCAGCGAGGTGGCCTTGAAAGAGCCCGCGTCGCCGGAGGCGCCGGCCTCGGCGGCGAGTACCACCGTGCCCTGCGCGGAGGACCTGCCTGCGGCGGGGGAACCCGGTGCCTCGGCAGGGGGAAGCGCGACCGTCGCGGTCAGGGTGTGCGACTTCGTGTCGTTGTCCGTCGCCAGCGGTACGCCCTGGCGGCATCCGACCGCCTCGGGGGTCGTCAGCGCGCAGGCGGGCAGTTGCACGAGACGCAGACGTGAGGCCCAGTCCGCACCGTAGGCCGCGGTGATGCCTGTGTAGTCCACCTGGACATCGGCCGCTCCGGCCGTGCCCGAGGTGTCGGTGGGCCGGAGCGACAGCAGCAGGCCCTCGATCCCCGCCCGTTGGGCGGCGGTGCGGTCGGCCACCTTCACGTGCAGCCGGTCAGGTGCCGTGCTGCCGGTGTCCCGGACCATCTTGCCGCTCCCCCGGACCGGGTGGGAGGCCCTGCCGACGCTGACCGGAAGCGAGCCGGCCCGCACGCGGCGCTCACCGTCGTGCGCCTTCGGCTTCGATCCCGCCGTGACCGCGGGCAGCACGACGTCTGCTTCCCCCGCACCCGGCCAGGCCGCCTTCCCCGGTGGGTGCCAGATGTTCAGATCGGACTGCGAACGCACCGCCGTGTGATGGGTGACCAGGTCCGTGCCCGGCACCGATACGGGCTTGGGCACGGCACGCGGGGAGAAGGGACCAGCGGGCGCGGCCCAGCTCGGCGCCTCCAGCAACGTCATGCACAGGACCACGGCGAGCAGACCGGCCAGGGCGGTCACCAGGCCGCGCACCCGCAACAACCGAGGTGCCGAAAACGGCATGGCAAAGCTGCGGCGGAACGCCATGGAAATCCCCACCCTCAGACCTGCTCGCTACAAAGATCAGACACAGGAAACCCGATTAAGTGCCCCATACACAAGAGGAAAAGTGGCGAATTTAAGACGTCGGCAGAAGCCTCTTGAGTCAAATCGATCTTCACACCACCAACACATCCCAATACGTTTTCACTGGTAGGAATGGGGGGCAAAAATAGACAAATATTTACAATAAGTACACATGTGGAGGTGATGTGAATACTCGCGCGAGTTGCCGGAACGCAAACGCAGCCCACGTGCTCGGAGATCGAATGCTCCACAATTCAGCGACAGGATTCGCGTACTCTCCGGGGCGTACTCCCTGAAAGGAATCTGATGAAATATCCTCGCCTCATACGTCGTGGAAGGAGGCGTCTGGCAACGGCACTCCTCGCCCTCTCTTTCTCGGCGGTGGCAGGTGTCAGCGCGCAGACGCTCCCGGCCGCAGCCGCAGCCACCGCCCCGGAGGAGGACAGTCCGCCCGCCGCGCCGCCGGCCAGTTCCGAGAACAAGGCGGCCGGCCTCGCCGCGAAGAGCGGGCAGCCCGTCGAGATCCTGGACCGGCGCGAGGAGGACGCCGAGACGTTCGCCAACCCTGACGGGACCACCACCCGCCGCCAGTACTCCACCCCCGTGTGGTCGCGCTACGAGGGCGTGTGGAAGAAGGCCGACGCCACCGTGGTCCGTCGGCCGGACGGCACGGTGGGCCCCGCCTCAGCGACCTTCGGGATCACCTTCTCCGGCGGCGGCACCACTCCCTTGGCATCCATGACCAAGGACGACAAGCAACTGTCACTGTCATGGCCCACAGCTCTGCCGCAACCGGTTCTGGAGGGCAACACCGCCCTGTACAAGTCGGTCCTGCCAGGCGTCGACCTGAAGGTCATCGCCGAGGTCGACGGGTTCGCGGAAGACCTGATCATCAACACCCCGCAGGCCGCCGCCGATCCGGCCGTCCGAAGCATCAGACTCGGCGTCGGCACCGTCGGTGTCACCCTCGCCGACGACGGGAGCGGCAACCTGACCGCCGTGGACGCGGACGGCAACGCCGTCTTCAGCGCCCTGCGGCCCAAGATGTGGGAGCAGCCGTCCCTCCCCGGCGCTGCCGCGAAGAGAACGCACATCAGCGCGGCCGACACGGACGGTCAGCCGAGATCCGCTCCGGTGGGCGTCGAGGTCTCCGGCGACACCCTCACCCTGACACCGGATCCCACCCTGCTGGCCACCGCCGATCAGTTCCCGCTGGTGGTGGATCCGCCCTTCTCCGGCGGCAAGCGCAAGAAGTGGGCTGTCGTGTACTCCGCGACCCCGGGCGCCGACTATCCCAACGGCTCGGGATGGAACTCCGACAACCCCAGCGACGAACCCCGGGTCGGCTTCAACGGCACCGGCAGGACCCGCTCGTTCTTCGCGATGGACACCAAAGGGCTGGCGGGCGCGGACATCCTCAAGGCCACCTTCGCCGTCGTCGAGACCCACTCCTGGGGCTGTGACGCCTCGGCCGCCGGGCCGACCGAACTGTGGTCCACCGGCAGCATCGACACCACCCCCACCTGGAACAGCCAGCCGAGCTGGTCGCAGAAACTCGACTCCGCCTCCTACGCCCACGGCAACCCCACGTACTGCCCGGGGAATCTCGGACACGACTACCACTCCGACGCGCTGACCGACTACATCCAGAAGGCCGCCGACAACGGCTGGAGCACGCTCGCCTTCGGTCTGCGGGCCGAGAGCAGCCACGAAGGTGACCACGACAGCTACAAGCGGTTCACCAACAACCCGGCTCTGGAGATCACCTACAACTTCAAGCCCACCGTCGACGAGTACCACGCCTACGAAGGCACCTGGAGCCCCGGCGGAGACGGCAACAAGCAGGTCCCCTGCAAGGGTCTGGTCGGCAACAGCGGGATAGCACTCACGGCGAAGCTCATCGACAAGGACGGAGGGAAGGTCACCGGCGAGTTCTCCGTGGTCAACTCCGTCGGCAAGACGGTCGCTTCCGCCACCGACACGGTTGCCACCGGACAGACCGCCTCGGTCACTGTGGCAGCCGGCAAGATCCCCAACGGGTCGTACACGTGGACGGTCCGCGCCAAGGACGACGAGAGCACCACCAGCAGCACCACCGCACCCTGCGGCTTCACCGTCGACCGCATCGGGCCCGCCGACGCAGTCGTCGTGACCAACACCGACGGCACGGCCGCGGACGAGGCCACCGACATCTACACCGCCCGCAAGGCTCTCCCATTGCAGCTCAGCAACACCGCCGACGACCTGGCGGGCTTCTGCTGGAACACCGACCAGTACATCTCCGTCTCCAGCACCCGCTGCTCCAACGGCAACTGGGTCGACGTCGGCACCGACCACCACAGCGCGCGCATCACCATCACCCCCAGCGGCACCCCGAACAGCACCCTGCACGTGCTCGCCTTCGACAAGGCCGGCAACCACTCCCCCTACGACCGGGCCAGCGACGCCGTCATCCTCAGTACCACTCCCTCCGACTTCGTATACGCCCCCGCCAAGAACCCCGGCACCGGTCTGGCACACACGGATCTCCCGGGCGACCTCACCGGCGACGGCCACACCGACATGGTCGCCATCGACGCGACCAGCAAGCTGCGCCTCTACGCGGGCGACGGCACCGGCAGGGTCTCTCCCGCCGACATCGTCGGCACGGGCGGCTGGAGCAACGCCCTCATCGCCCACCGCGGCGACCTGCGCGGCTTCACCGGCCAGGGCGCCGCACCCGACGGATACGAGGACTTCGTCGTCCGGCTGAGCAACGACAAGCTCTATGTCTACGGAGGCGACGGACTCGGCCGGCCCGCCTACGACACCCGAACCGAACTCGTCCATCCCAATGTCGACACCGCCCCCGACTGGCGCCGCATCCGGCAGATCGTCACCCCCGGTGACATCGACCGGAACAACACGCCGGGCCATGAAGCAGGCAACGACCTCATCACCATCGAGTGCACGACCGACGCCTGCACGGACGCCCAGCTGTACCTCTACACCGGCAACACGATCGGCGGCGGGGGCCAGGACCAGACCGAACCGTTCGACCTCAACAACCGCACCGTCATCGGCACCCGCGGCTGGAAGGACTACACCAACCTCGCCCTCGGTGACCAGAACGGGGACGGCGTCCAGGACCTGGTCGCCCGCAACCCCAGCACCGGCGAGCTCTTCCTCTACCCCGGCCGCATCACCGACGGAACGTACTCTCTCGGCACGCGCGTGCTGTACGGGACGTCGGGCTGGGACCGCCGCCCGCACCTCGCCTCACCGGGCAACGTCCAGGGAACCGTCACCACCGGCACCTACAGCGACCCCGACGCCGGAACCGACATCACCTACCACCAGTTCCAGCCCACCGCCGGTGAGACCTACGGCGACGTCTGGGCCACCACACCCGCAGACGCGAACTACACCGTCAGTTACACCGACGACTCCGGTGCGGAACAGACCACCAAGTGCCCCACGGGGTGCCTGCTCTTCTATCCCGGCACCCCCACCACCCTTCGCAAACCGAAGCTCGTGGGAACGAGCAGCTGGGACACCACCATCACCGACATCTCCTGAGCCGGCCGCTCACGGCTGAGCAGGACCGGCCGGGCCTCGGCGGCGGGGGCGTCCGTGTGTGGGACGCCCCCGCCGCGGCCTGTGCGAGGTGTGCAGCAGCCGCCCTGTCGAGGTCGGCGCAATCCCGCGCGGGTGGCGTTCGAGCAGGCTGGGTCCCAGTTCCCGCTTGAGTCGCTTCACGTGCCGGCTGACGGCCGACTGCATACAGCCCAGGTCACGGGCGGCACCGCTGAGCGAACCGGTTCGGCAGGCGGCGGCAAAGACACGGAGATCGTCAATTAGTGCGGGACCCAAGCTATTGCTTGGGTGTTTCCTAGCAAACCCGTGGATTGACTTAGGTCCCGGCAGGTTTGATCATCGTTCCGGGCCCAGGACGGCAACCCGCCCGCTGTCTCTTCGGCGGTCCGGACGCGGTCCTGAATGCGGGCGCGTGCCGACCCACCACGGGCCCGACCGGCTTCCCGGCCCCGGCCCCGGCCGCCCCACCTCTCGACTCATTGATTTCCCGGACAGGAGCACACATGAGCACAAGCAGGACGACCGTGGCGGTTCTCGGCCCAGGCGGCGTCGGCGGCCTGGTCGGCGCGCTGCTCGCCCGTGCCGGACACCGCGTCGTCTGCCTGGCGGGGGAACAGACCGTTGCCGTGCTGCGCCAGGACGGGTTGCGCGTCGACAGCAACCGGTACGGGGAGTTCACCGTGGCGGTGGAGTCCGACACCGAGTTGCGCGAGCCGGTAGATGCCGTCTTCGTGACGGTCAAGCAGACCGCGCTCGCCGAGGCGCTCGACCGCATCCCGGCCGAGGTGCTCGGCACGGCGGTCGTGGTACCGCTGCTCAACGGCCTCGACCATCTCGCCGTACTCCGCGAGTGCTTCCCCTCTGCCCAGGTCGTCGCGGGCACCATCCGGGTCGAGGCCACCCGCACGGCGCCTGGCCGCATCGCCCACACCAGCCCTTTCGCCGACCTTGAACTCGCCGCCCCCCTGGATGACTTCGTGGAGCTGCTGCGACAGGCCGGTCTGGGCGTGACCGTACGCGAGGACGAGAGCGCGATGCTCTGGGACAAACTGGCCTTCCTCGCTCCGTTCGCCCTGCTGACCACCCGCCACCAGTCCGACGTCGGTGCCGTCCGTGATCGGCACCGGCTCGAGCTGCTCACCGTCCTCGACGAGATCGCGGCCGTAGCCCTCGCCGCCGGCACGCCGGTGAGCGCCGAGGGGCTACTCTCCTTCTTCGACCGCGTCCCTGGGACGATGAGGTCCTCGATGCAGCGCGACGCCGAGGCCGGCCGCCCGCTCGAACTCGACGCCATCGGCGGAGCCGTCCTGCGCGCCGGAGCCGCCCACGGCATCGCCGTCCCGGCCACCGCCCGACTGGTCGCCGAGGTGGCGCAGTCCGCGAAACGGGTGGCCTGATGGGGCGGCCCGCCCCGGCGCGATGGTCCCGGGCCGAGGAGTTCCTGTCCGCCCGCGGCGCCGCCCGGACGGCCCATCCGGGCGGAACGCTCCTGGACCACCTGCACCGCGTCGCGCGCTTGCTCTCCGCCTGGGACGCCGACCCTGACGTCCAGCTCGCGGGGCTGTGCCACGCCGCCTACGGAACAGACGGATTCGACGGGTCACTCCTGGGCATCACCGAGCGCGGGGTGCTCGCCGAACTGATCGGCGATCGCGCGGAGGCCCTGGTGTACCTGTACGCAAGCTGCGACCGGGCGGCCGTCTATCCGCGCCTGGGCAACGTACTTCCGGTGGTCTTCCATGACCGCTTCACGGGCCGGGAACACACTCCGGCCGAGGCGGACGTACGCGCCATCGTGGAGATCACGGCCGCCAACGAGCTCGACGTACTGGCCCACCACGCCGGGCTGGCCGAACGCCACGGCCCGGCCCTGTACCGCCTGTTCGCCCGCTCACGCGATCTGCTGTCCGCACCCGCGTGGAACGCCTGCGCCGAGCATCTGGCCCGGTACGCCCCCGAGCCGGGGATCGTGATCAGCGGCCTGGACCACCTGGTGCTGACCGTCACCGACGTCGAGCGGACCACCGCCTTCTACCAGCGGGTCCTCGGCTTACGGCCCGTCACCTTCGGGGAGGGGCGCCGCGCGCTGGGCTTCGGCAGCAGCAAGATCAACCTCCACCGGGCAGGCCGCGAACGCCTGCCCCACGCCGCCCGACCCACCCCCGGCAGCGCCGACCTCTGCCTGGTCACCGAGACCCCGCAGGAACAAGTGCTGGCCCATCTGGCCGCCTGCGGGGTACCCGTGGAGGAAGGCCCGGTACCGCGCACCGGCGCCCTCGGCCCGATCCTCAGCACCTACCTGCGCGACCCGGACGGCAACCTGATCGAAATCTCCACCTACACCTGACCAAGCCCCTGGGCGGGTGAAGCTGTTGCCCCAAGCCTCCAGCCGAGAGCCGCGCAACGCCGAGCGTCCCACCTTGACCTGGTGACAGAACGATTGCTGATGGAGCGGCCGTGACAAGTAGCCCGCCTCCCAGGTGACATCCAGGCTGCTTCGGCCCGGCTCTTCTGCCGGCCTCTTCGGCTCTGCCGGTGACAACTGTCGAGCCTCGGCACAGTACGGTCGGTCGATCGGGTCACGCAGTGTTCGCCCGGCGCATCTCCATATACCCGGTTCTTCACCACCAGCCCCTGGCCACCGTCGGCTCCCCTGTGTGCTCGTCAAGCCGGCCCTGGCCGCAGTCCGGACACGAGACCAGGCCCACCTCACCCTGCCGGTCGGCCACCTGGCCCAGTACCCGCAGCCATGAACCGCACTCGCCCACGTGGGCAATTCTCGAACATCCAGCTCGCCCGAAATGCACCTACGAAGAACACGCGTCACAGTCGGGCGATCAAGAATCACCGCAAGCCCTTCACTGAGGTCACACCGGCTGGCAGTTTCCATCACTCCGTCCAGTGGATCAGCCCAGCTGATCAGCCTGGTCAGTGCCCCATAAGATTCAGATTCCAACATCACACAACAGCACCTCATTTGAACTTAATGTGAGCGATAGTTCCGTCAGGGAGCCAAGTCGTCTTGTAGGCCAACTCCGTGACATCCTTTACATCGACCCGCTTTCGATAGATGGCAAAGGATCCTGGAACCCTCCCAGGCACCTTGTAGCTGAACTCGGCGCCGCCTTCGGGAAGGCGAATTATGTAGCTGTTCGCATCTAACCGGCGCAGTGTTCGGGGTGTCCAAGCGGCAGGTGTTCGAGGTGGCCCCGCCTCCGCCGCCGACGACCTGCCCGGGTTGCGGGCAGGTCACCGTGGGCACGGCACCGTCGGGGGCAGGTGGTCGAGTGCAGTGGGGCCGGGTGTCAAGGCCGCGCGATGCTCGCGGTGATGGCCCATCACCTGCCCTTCGGCCGCGCGAGGCGGCTTCTGCGTGACCTGGCAGGCGTTGACTGCTCGACCGGACGACGAGTGCACCGCACTGCACACCGGCGGCCGCACCACCGCCGACATCGACGCCGGTCAGATCCTGGACGGCTCCAGCGGGATCCTGGTCCGCGACGGCTACGGCGGCTACGCGCACCTGCTGGACGCCGTCCACGTGTGGTACGGCGCGCACACCCTGCGCGACCTCAAGGCCGTCCACGACGCCGACCCCGACCAGCAGACCGGCGCCGAGGCCATGGCCAGCGGGCGGGCCGGTTCGACAAGTACCGCGACATGATCCTGACCTTCGTCCACGACCTGACGATCCCCTTCACGAACAACCCGGCCGAGTCGGAGGTGAGGAGGCGCGAAGGTCCGCCAGCGGGTCTCCGGCTGTCGGCGGACGCTGGACGGACCCGCCGACCTCGCCGTCTCGACGCGCTCACCCAGCTCTTCACCACCGGCCCCTGGCTGCCACCAGAGCCGTCAGTTCCCCCCGGTCTGAGCCCATCGGCACCGCATCACCACGCGCTCAGGACGGCCTGAGCCGCCGTGAGGGGATCCCGATGGTGCAGCAGAGTGTCAACCACGCTCCGCAGCAGGTCGCCTGCGAGCTTGAACGCCATCTCGGAGGACCCTGCTTCGTCGAAGCCCGCGCGGTCGACCCGCAGCAGCCCGGCCGGCAAAGCTCTGACTGCAGGGTCCCCGGCCAGCCCGTCGAGTACTGCACCGGCGAAGTCGCGCGGCAATCCAGCCACCAGTGGACTGCCGAGCTCGCTGGCACACGTGGCGACCGCGCCAAGCCCCATCGCCTCGCAGAATGGGACCTCGAACACGGTCGACGAACCCTGCGGGTCCGGCGAGAACTCGGCTCCGAGCAACGCCCGCATGGTCATCCCACCAAACGCCCGGCTCAGTTCCACGACCGCCCGTACCGCGCGCTCAGGGCCCGGCGAAGCGGAACGTTCGCAGTGTGCCACGTGCATCGCGACGTACGCAGCAGACGACTCGTCTGTCCGAACCGCGGCACGACGGCCGCCTTCTGCAAGGATGATCACCGTGGCTCCAATCCCCATGCGCGACGCCAGTTGTCGTTGAACATCTCCGGGAACTGGTCGATCACTTCGGGCGTGTAGTTCTTCATCAGAGGGTGCGTCTGTAGCGCCAGCTCGTGGGCATCCTCATACGACATACCGCCATCCATCATCCCGGCCTCGGTGAGCTCGTGTCGCATGAGGTTCTGCTCGCCCTCGGAGAGCAGAGGCCCATCTGCCATGCCCTGACGGATCCCGTCGATCATGGCATCGTCCGCCGGAGAATGATCGGGCTCGGGACGTCCCAGATGATTCGAGACCCGCGTCAGATCCTCGGGTGAATAGCTACGGACGGAGCCTTCGGCTCCTGTACTTGAGCCCGCTGCCTCGGAAGAAGCCTCCGAGAACGCCTTGCCCAGGAGGTCCGCGCCGTTCTGGGCGGTTCCGTAGCCTGCGGCAGCGATGCCGAGTCCGCCGACGATCGAGGGGACTCCGGCGAGGCAGAGGACACCGGTTCCGCATTCGATCACGCCGGAGAAGGCAAGGGCCAGGCCGCCCCCTCCGCCGGCTATTCCGCCGCCGAACTGGATCAGCCCGCTCCAGAAGTTGGGGTCATGGGCCAGGGTGTTTCCGTAGTGGAGGACGGCCTCTATCTTCTCCTTGCCCCAGTCGAGGACATCGCTGCCCCAGTCGCTGAGGTCGTCCCACCAGCTACCTCCGCCGCCCCCGCCTCCGTCGTTGCGGGGTTCGCTGTGGCCGGTGCCGTCGTCGAGCCAGGTTCCGGTGGGGTCGCTGTAGGTGGTGGGGTTGTGGGCGCTGTAGGCGTAGCCGCCGATGGTCTGGGGCTTGTCGAGTTCGAGGAGCGGGTCGACGCTGATGAAACGGCCGGTGGCGGGGTCGTAGTCACGGGCGCCGGGAGGGCCTTGCGGCGGTTGGTCGCGAGAGTGGTGGCGGAGAGGGAGAGCGTGTGGGTGCCATGGGGGTCCGCGACGAGGATGCGGACCCTTCCGTCGCTGCTGGTGCGCACCACTGAACCCCACCACCCTTCGCAAACCGAAGCTCGTGGGAACCAGTAACTGGGACACGACCATCACCAACATGTTCTGACCCGCTCGCTCACAGCCGAACGGGGCTGGGCGGGATCTCGTCGGCGGTGGCGTTCACGCCCCGGACGCCGCCGCCGCGGCCTACGCGCTGATCGCGCTCACGGCCTTGACGATGGGCCTGCGCAACGCCACCGTCCCCCGTCCGCAAACCGGGGGTCGTCCACCACGACCTGGCCGCCCCCCCTGCTGCTCGCCGAGCTGGCGGCGGGGGTGCTGGCGGTCGTTGCTTCGGGACGGGAGTGAGGGCCTGGCCAGACCAATCACGTTGCAGGCAAAAACAGTCTTCGGTCAGCGAACGCCAAGAGGATCCCCGTGACAAGGGTCGCTCCCCAAACATATCTGGGAATAATCCCCGATGGAAAGAAACACAAGAAATCACACGCCGCGATTCTTCACCCTCATGCATCGACGCGGCACCAATAGGCCACAGCCAGCACAGCAAATTTCACATCCAGCGCACTCAAACACAATGCGCCGGAACCGAAGAGTCCAGAAACCGAGACGGATCTATCGCAAACCCAAAATCTTTAGGTATGTCGGATTGGATTCGAACTCTGGATGCTTATCCAGGATGCATGCCAGCCCCCTGTCAACGAAGGCTGACACCTGACTCATGAAGTCACCCAATCGACAACGTCCGACGACAGGGTCCCATGAGCGCACAATATCCAACCCTCCCTCCACCGAAACAACGTCTATCGTCATATCATTCTCCGTAAAGCTAATCTTACCTACACCACCCTCCTGCACCGCCCGAGCGGAAAGGAGAAGGCAAAACATGAAGTCCACGATCGGAACACCGAAGAATGACTCACCCCATTGACCGTCAACGGAGAACGAGATATCCGTCTCGAAATAGCCGTACCTGATGTCCATCTCGCTCGCCGTTACGACCCCCTCAACCTCCCCAGCCGAAAGCTCTCGCATTGTTTCGCAATCAAAGTCGATGCTTATCATTTTCTCCCCCATATGCCGGAAAATGGAAGATATGCCGCAATCAATCGATTCCCGGGATCCCGTCCACATGCGCAAGTCCCGAAGAGACGGTGGATCCCGCCTGAACCTCACTGAACCCAGATGAGTCATCCAGGGTCGCGCCATTGTGAATTGCAGGCCCTACTTCCACCAGGATGCCTTCACCCATGAAGATTCGATGACCGGCATCTGGCCAACTCCACGACCCGATGGCGACTTCTACCAGAGGGGCGACAACGTCCGCGACTCTCGTGTTCTCCACGGAGCCGCCATACCGAACAAATGGGGCATTATAAACAGCCTCCCCCAGTGCGTTATGAACAAGGAACTCGGGCAGAGTCTCCGGGAGTTTCACCCACTCACCGTGCAGGCTGCCTTCGTAAACATCCATGGGGAAGTCCGGATCGTATCCCCAGATCCGAAAGAAAGACTGCCTTGCCCTTTCGCATGCCGATATTTCCCGGCAGGGCGAATCGTTTGACTCCAAGGAGTGGGGTGGAATATTGGGCCGCCAAATCGTACCAGGCATGCAGTGATTCAGGCAGGCCCGTGCAACCGGCTGCTTCTTCGGCAGGCAGGTCCGGCTGTCCATACCAGTCAGCGATGAACCGAGGAAGACTGATAGACGCAAGATCGATCACCGAGTCATTATCACACAGTCAAGAAGTCGCTGCCAATATCCGAGTCAGCCCACTTCTCGCCACTGGTAAGCTTGATCTCTTCGCCGATCAGATACTTGACGATATCTCTCGGGTTTCATTCAAGGCCATCACGGAGAGACCGCAAGAATTCCAAGAATCCACGCGCCACAACTTGTAGTTCTGATTTTCCCACCTCTTAAGCGGCATCCAGAATGGGGCCGCCTGCGAGTCGGATCACCTCTCCCGTTGGCCGATCGATGGCAAACAATGCGCAGCCGCCGTCGGATCCGAATACGACGATCGACTCCGAACTCATATCCTGCGCTTCCTCAAGGCCGTCCACGACACCGACCCCGGCCCCCGGCGGCTCCCCCGCGGCTTGACCAGCCGCACCCACAGATCACTCGTGGTGGGCGAAGTCCGGCACGCTCTCGACCGACGCCGGATCGTCGATCGACCGCGCCGGTCCGGCTACTGGGGCGCGGCTGCGGTCGCGCGTACGGCGGTGAGCGCCCGGCGGGTCAGGGGGCCGAAGTCCTCGCCGGTGCCGGTGTCCGTGTCGGTGCCGGTGTCCGTGTCGGTGTCGGGGGCGATCCACTCGTCGTAGGCGATCTCCCAGACGAGTGTGCCCAGTTTCGCGGCCATGCGGGCGGTCGGGGGCGGGGTGCCGCGGCGGGTGAGGGCGTCGGTCATCGCGGTGGTCAGCTCGGTCCGTTTCAGGGCTTCGCGTTCCAGCAGTTCGATGTTGGCGTTCAGTACGGCCTGGCGCCGGGCGCTGAACTCGCGGCGGTCGGCGGTGAAGAAGGTCCGGCCGAGGGTGTCGAGCGCGTGCGCCACCGCGTCGAGCGGTCCGGCCTCCGAGGGCGCCGAGGCGATCGCTTCGACGAGCAGACCGGTCAACGCGCCCCGGCCGAAGAGCACCTCGCGCTTGTCCGGGAAGTACCGGAAGAACGTGCTCTTGGTGAGTCCCGCGCGCTCCGCGATCTCGATGACGGTCGTGTTCTCGTAGCCGTGCTCCTCGAAGAGGTCGAGGGCGGCGGCGGCGAGTCGTCCTGGTGCGTCGGGTTGCCAGCGGGCCATGGGAACAGTGTACGGGACTTGGTCCCATCACCGGTGTAGGGTCGATAAGACCAAGTCCCATCACCGGTCGAGGAGATCACCGATGAGCAGAGCCGTCCGTTACCAGCGCTTCGGCGGTCCCGAAGTGCTCGAACTGCGGGAGATACCCGAGCCGCACGCCGCCCCGGACGAGGTCCGCGTCCGGGTCACCGCCGCCGGGCTGAATCCGATGGACTGGCAGATCGCCGCACAGCCCGACATGGCGGCGCGGTTCGGGATCGCCCTGCCGGCCGGGTTCGGCAGCGACTTCGCCGGGGTGGTGGACGAGGTGGGCGCCGAAGCCGCGGGGTTCGCGGTCGGCGACCGGGTCTACGGGGCCGCGATCGGGCGGTCCGTCGCCGATTTCGTGCTGGTCGAGACGCCCGCGGCACATCTGTGGCCCACCCCGGAGGGCGTACGTGACGAGGTGGCGGCCACGCTTCCGGTGTCCGGTCTGACGGCCGCGGCCGCGCTCGCCGCGGTCGGGCTGCGCTCCGGGGACACCGTCCTGATCGGCGGGGCGGCCGGTGGAGTGGGCGTCTTCGCCGTGCAGTTGGCGCGGCTCGCGGGTGCCCGGGTGCTCGGCACCGCCTCCGAGGGCACGTTCGGGTTCCTGCGCGGGCTCGGCGCGGAACCCGTGGCGTACGGCCCCGGCCTGGCGGACCGGGTGCGGGCCCTGGCGCCCGAGGGGATCACCGCCGCGACGGACCTGTTCGGCAGGGAGGCGGCCGAGACCGCGGTCGGACTCGGCGTGGCGCCCGAGCGGATCTCCGTCGTGGCCGACGGGCCCGCCCCGCCGCCCGGTGTGCGCAGGGCGGGCGCCTACGACGCGGGTCCGGACGACCTGGCACGGATCGCCGAGGCCGTCCGGTCCGGCGGGATCACGGTGCCGGTCGCGGCCACCTTCCCGGTCGAGCGGATCCGCGAAGCCGTCACGACGCAGGCCGGGCGGCACGTCCACGGCAAGATCGTGATCACGCTGTGAACAGGCGATGTTCCGCATGACATGAACTGCCGTGTCCGCTCCATGCCCGGCGGCGCGTTCCTCAGCGGGCCGGGTGGTTCCCGGCCCATACCGCGGGGGTCCGGCCCGACCACGGACTCGCCTGTTCGAGCTGGCCGGCGAGGCGGAAGAGCAGGCTCTCGCGGCCGTATCCGGCGGCGAACTGCATTCCTACCGGAAGCCCCGTCCCGGCATCGGACGTCACCGGTACGGACATGGCGGGCGTGCCCGCCACGTTGAACGGCAGGGTGAACGGCGACAGATCGGTGATGCGCTCGATCCAGCCGAGGCCGTCCAGTGCCTCCGCGCCCTCGGTGTGCGTGCCCAGCGGCAAGGGGAGCTCCGGCAGGGTCGGCGTGAGGAGGACGTCGTACGCGTCGAAGTACCGCGCCAGGCTCCGGGACACCCGGTTCCGCATCGCGAGAGCGGTGAGGAACTGCGCGCCGCCGACCCGCTGCCCGTAGCGGTAGCCGGCGAGGGTGGCCGGTTCGAGGGTCGAGGAGTCGACGGGACGGCCGAAGGCGGCGGCCAACTCGTCGACCAGGGCGGTGACGTTCACCGTCATGAGCCGGGCGTTGGCGACGACGAACTCCTCCCAGTCGGCCCCGAGGCCGACCTCGGTCTCCGCCACCCGGTGACCGAGGGATTCGAGGAGCCGCACGGTGCGGGAGAGGGCGTCGGCCACCGGTGCGGTGGTGCGGCGCCCGCCCCACGCCTGGGCGAGCACGCCGATGCGCAACGAGCCCGGAGGACGGGTGACTTCCTCCGCGTACGGCCGTGACGGCTGCGCGGCGAAGTAGGGGTCGCCCGGTTCCGGGCCGCGTATCTGGTCGAGCAGTACCGCACTGTCGCGTACGGTGCGGCTGACGCCGCCGTGCACGGCCAGGCCGCTGAAGACCTCGTCGACGCCGGGCCCCATGGACACCCGGCCACGGGTGGGTTTGATCCCGAAGAGGCCGTTGTGGGCGGCGGGGACACGGAGCGATCCGGCGGCGTCGGTGGCATGGGCGACCGGGACCACCCCCGCGGCGACGGCGGCGGCCGCGCCTCCGCTGGAGCCGCCCGCGCTCCGCTCCGGGTCCCACGGGTTGCGGGTCGCGCCGTACAACACCGATTCCGTCGAGATGCCGTAGGCCAGCTCCGGGGTCGCGGTGCGCCCGAACGTCACGAGACCGGCGCGGCGGAAGCGTCGCATCAGGGCGGAGTCGGAGGCGGCGACGTTACCGGCCGCCAGACGGCTTCCCAGCTCCGTCCGCCGGCCCGCCATGGCCACCGCGATGTCCTTGATCAGGAAGGGGACACCGGCCAGGGGTGCGCTGCCGGGGGCCGGTTCGTCGTCGGACGGCCAGGTCTCCACGACGGCGTTGATCCGCGGATCGACCGCCTGTACCGCCTCGCGTGCGGCCGCCTCCAGTTCGGCGGGGAGCACCTCGCCCTCGGCCACCAGCTCTGCCAGCCCGACCGCGTCGAAGCCCACGTATTCAGAAGCTTTCACTGCCACTCCTCGGCAAGAACAGACAGGAACGAACAGGAACGATACCGATTAGTCTCGGACGATACCCTACGGTATCGAAGGGGGCTGACTGGTACCGTGGCGAGGTGCGGACCCCACGATCGGAGTGACGGAGCAGTCATGGCATCGAGCCTCAGCAGGCCGGGCAGAGTGGCGAAGCTGCCGCCGCGTGAGCGCATCCTCGACGCGGCCGAGGAGCTCTTCCAGCGAGAAGGGATCCGGCAGGTGGGGGTCCAGGCGATCGCCGACAGGGCCGAGACCACCAAAATGGCGATCTACCGGCATTTCGAGACCAAGGACGCGCTGGTCGCGGAGTGGCTGCGGATCGTCGCCGCCGATTATCAGGCGGCCTTCGACCGTGTGGAAGCCGCGTACCCGGACCGGCCCGAGGAGCAGATCCTGGGCCTGGCCCGCTTCATCGCCGAGGGGCTGCCGACGATCTCGTACCGGGGCTGCCCGTTCATCAACTCCCTCGCCGAGCTGCCCGACCGGCTGCACCCGGCCCGGCAGGTGATCGAGGAGCACAAGGCCCACCAGACCCGCAGGCTGATCGCCATGTGCGCCGGTGCCCGGATGCCCGACCCCGAACAGGCCGCGGCCGAGATCACCTTCGTGCTCGAAGGGGCGCAGGTCAGCACGCAGAACGGCAGCATCGACCGGGCGGGAGACCGCCTGATGAAGATCGTCGAGGGAATCGTGGCCCGGCACCGCTCCGACGCCGACGCCGACGCGTCCAGGGCGGCCGACTGACCGCCCGTGCGGGCCGCGCGGGCACGGTCAATTCCCTAGGTACCCATCTCCGTCAGTCGACCGAGGAGCCGGGAAACGCTGCCTTCCCTGACGTCGCCCCCGTAGAACACGTACGACGTCCAGTTGAACGGCTGAACCGGGAATCCCCAGCCGCCGGAACAGTGGTCATCGGTATCACTCGCGATGATTTCCTTCACCGCCGTGAGCTGGGAGTGATCGCACTCCAGCCATTCGGTCGTCGAGTCGGGGACGTCTCTCCTCGGCCAGCCGTCCGAGGACGCTCGGCAAGGAATCTGTCATCCCAGGCCCTGGGTCATCGGCGGAGAAGCCCCCCCCCCGGCTCTCGGCATGGGTGCCTACGTGAGGGTCACGAGCCGGCCGCTGTCACCGTATTCGCTCCACAGCACGGTGCGTCCGTCCACGGCACCGGCCCAGAGACTTGTGGTGCATCCGTCGTCGAAGCGAAGGAGAACCTCACTTCGCCGACGTCCTCTGTCGTTGCTCCATGTCCCGGCGCCGTCTTTTTCCCGGACGCCGTCCCGCGAGCAGCCGAAATACTCCAGCTTCAGTCGGCTCGCCGTGAACTTTGCGTCTCGCCGCAGCTCAAGGGCGCCAGCCCCGGCCTTCCACGTACGCACGAGCGAAGCGGCCGACACGAAGCGTCCCGCTGGGTACTTTTCGTAGTCCGTCGCTACGTAGCATCCAGACGCGAGCAGGATGACCAAGGGCATGAGCGCCACAAGAAGTGGGGGGTGCATCCGGGCAGCGGCGGACCTGTCCGCCACCGGTGTTCCGGGCACCCCCGGACTCACGGTCACTTCCCGGCCGGGGTGCTCTCGAAGTCGACCGAGTCCGTCTGGGTCGTGCCCGCTGTGCGGCCCGGGGCCCGCTGGTAGGTCCAGTAGAGGTTGGTGTGGGCGATGACCTGGGGGACCGGTGGGGCACCCCAGGCGGTCTTGTCACCGGCCGTGTGGGCGTCGGCGACCAGGATCGTGTCGTAGCCGCGCACCAGGGCGCCGTGCAGCGTCGAGCGGATGCACGCGTCCGTCTCCGCGCCCGTCACCAGGAGCCGTCCCACCCCCAGGTCCGACAGGACGCTCTCCAGCGTGGTGTCCTCGAAGGAGTCCCCGTAGTTCTTGTGGACGAGCGACTCGCCCTCCGCCGGGGCCAGTTCCGGGACGATCCGCCAGCCGTCACTGCCCTTCGCCAGCCCGTCGTCCGCGTGCTGCACCCACACCACCGGTACGTCCGCCCGCCGGGCGCGCTCCACCAGCGTCGCGATGTTCCCCACCACCGCGTCCCGCTCGTGCGCCCCGTCCACCACGTCCACCTGGACGTCCACGACCAGCAGCGCGGTCCCCGGCCGGTTCTCCAGGGTCGTCACCGCCCCGCCGCCTCCGCCGCCCAGCCCACGAAGCCCGCGAACGCCCCCGGGCGGAACGTCAGCATCGGTCCGCCGGACACCTTGGAGTCCCGTACGGCCACGGAGGCGCAGGGGGTGTCCGCCACCTCGACGCAGTCGCCGCCCTGGTCGCCGCTGTACGTCGACTTGCGCCAGGCCAGGGCCCCGAGCGGCGCGCACTCCACGCAATCGCCGCCCTGGTCGCTGCTGTAGCTGGACTTACGCCAGTTGCTCTCCATAGCGGTCCTCCATCACGCGCCGGATCAACTCCGCCGAGTCCTTGAGGGAGAGAGCGGCGGCTTGGAGATGATCGTAACGGAGCGAGCAGTCCTCGACGGTCTCCGGGTTCGCGGTCGGATGCCCGCTGCCGTACCCCTCGGTGTAGACGATGGTCGGGTCGCTGCTGAAGCGATAGACGTTGAACGAGCCTGTCATTCCGGCGTGCGCGCCCGCCGAGTACGGCAGGATCTGGACGTTGATCCGGGGATTGCTCTCCAGCGACCACAGGTGCTCCAGTTGGCCGCGCATGGTCTCCCTGCCGCCGATCTCCTGGTGGAGGGCTCCCTCGCTGAGGATCATCCAGAAGATCGGCGGCTTCTCCTTCTCCAGGATGCGCTGTCGGGCCAGTCGTACCGCGCTGCGGTCGTCGAGGTTGGTGTCGTCCAGCACGCCGAGCACCGCGCGGACGTACGGCCCGGTCTGCAACAGCCCATGGACCATGTGGGTCTGGAAGGTGCAGATCTCGACCGCCCGCGCCTCCAGCTCCGCCGTCTGCCGGAACCACGCCGGAAGCTGGCTCCGCATCACCAACTCGACCAGCCGCGACAGCAGTCCGCCCGTGCCGAGCGCGGCGTCCACGCGTTCGCTGAACTCCGCTGTCGGCAGCTTCCGGGCCGTCTCCACCTGGCCCACCAGCGAACCCGTGTAGTTGACGACCTCCCCCAGTTGACGTTGTGTCAGGTTCGCGGCCTCGCGGAGGCGGCGCAGCTCGAAGCCGTAGTAGTCGAGCGGCGAGGCCCCGGGGTCGAGGACGTTGATGTTGGTCACGCGAGGTCCCCTTTCCTCGGACTGCCCACGGGCAGACCCGTTGTATCCAGGCAATAGCCCAGAGTAGTGACCACAGGTCAGTCTCGTACCGTGAACGACTACTTCCCCTCCGTTCTGGCAGGCCCCCGCCCTGCCCAGTACCGCCTGATCCTCACCGCCGGTGAGCACTCGGCGGGTCATATCCGTCGTATCGTCCGCTCGCACCTGGCCGAATGGGGCCTTGCCGAGCTGACCGACGCCGTGGAACTGGGCGTGACCGAGCTGGTCGCGAACGTCGTACGGCATGTCCCGGACCGCCACTGCACGCTGGTGCTGCTGCAACGGGAGGCCGGGGTCCGGGTGGAGGTCACGGACGGTTCGTCCGAACTGCCCGTGGCCCCAGCCGAGGTGCCCTGGGAGGCGGAGAGCGGGCGCGGGCTGCTGCTGCTCGACGCCGTGGCCGACAAGTGGGGTGTGGACCGCTGGAGGCAGGGCGGCAAGACCGTGTGGTTCGAGTGCGGTCCCGCGCCCTGCCCGCCGGATCAGGTGCGCGGCTGAACCACCGGATCCGCCAGCGGATGGCCGCGCCCCGGCTGCCGTCCCCGACCGTCGGTCCGGCTGCCGGACCCGGCAGCCGGACCCGGCAGCCGGTCAGCGGCGGCGCAGGGCCGCGTCCAGCAGGGCGGGCGGGGTGTCGAACTTCTCCTGCGGGGCGAGGTCGGTGCCGGGCGCGACGATCCCGTCGACCGCGTCGAGGACGTCGGCGGGAAGCACCGTGTCGGCGGCGGCGAGCTGGGCGCGCAGGTGGTCCAGGGTGCGCGGGCCGATGAGGGCGCAGGTCACGGCCGGGTGGGCGGTGACGAAGCCGAGGGCGAGCTGGATCATGGTGAGCCCGGCGTCGTCGGCGACCTTCGCGAGCCGTTCGACGGCGTCCATCCGGGCGCGGTTGGCGGGGACGGTCAGGTCGAAGCGCTCGGGCAGGATGCGGGCGCGGTGGTTGGTGAGGCCGCGGTCCGCGCGGACGGCGCCCGAGAGCCAGCCCGAGGCCAGCGGTGACCAGACCAGTACGCCCATGCCGTACTCCTGGGTGACGGGCAGGACATGGGCCTCGATGCCGCGCTGGAGCAGGGAGTAGCTGGGCTGCTCGGTGGCGTAGCCGCTCAGGCGGTGCTCGCGGGCCGCCCACCGGGCCTGCACGATGCGGTGGGCCGGGAAGGTGGAGGAGCCGAACGCGCGGATCTTCCCGGCGCGTTGCAGGTCGGTCAGGGCCGACAGGGTCTCCTCGTCGCCGGTGGCCGGGTCCCAGCGGTGGATCTGGTAGAGGTCGACGTGGTCGACGCCGAGGCGGCGCAGGCTGGCGTCGAGCGCGGTGACCAGCCAACGGCGGGAGGCGCCGCGGTGGTTGCGCTCCTCGCTCATCGGCAGGCCCGCCTTGGTGGCGAGCACGATGTCGTCGCGGCGGCCGGCGATCGCCCTGCCGACCATCTCCTCGGACTCGCCGGTGCCGTACATGTCGGCGGTGTCGATGAGGTTGATCCCGGCGTCGAGCGCGGCGTCGACCAGGGCGGTGGCCTCCTCCTGCGTGGTGCGGCCGATACGGCCGAAGTTCATGGCGCCGAGCGCGAGGGTGCTGACCTGTACGCCGGTGCGGCCCAGGGTGCGGTACTGCATGCGGATGCCCTCCAGGGAACGGGGCAGGGGTGGCCGCCGGGCCGCCGCTCTGCCATGATGAACAAGCGGAACGTTGCTCCGTTAACGACAGAGACGATACGGAACAGCGCTCCGGTTTGGCAACGGCGACCGCGGTGGAGTCATGGCGGGAAGGGACACATGGCGGGAAGGGACATACACACGGTGAGTGAGAGCGACGGGGGCGCGCGGAGCGCGTCCCGGGCCAGGCGGGCGGACGCCCGGCGCAACCAGCAGACCCTGCTCGACGCCGCCGCCGCGGTCTTCGTCACCTCGGGCGTGGAGGCGCCGGTCCGGGACATCGCGGCCAGGGCCGGGGTCGGCATGGGCACCATCTACCGGCACTTCCCGACCCGCGCCGACCTCGTCGTCGCCGTCTACCGGCACCAGGTCGAAGCCTGCGCCGAGGCCGGTCCCGCGCTGCTGGCCGAGAGCGCGAGCCCGCACGCCGCGCTGGGCCGCTGGATCGACCTCTTCGTCGACTTCCTGGTCACCAAGCACGGCCTCGCCGCCGCGCTCCAGTCCGACGACGCGGGCTTCCGCACCCTGCACGCGTACTTCCTCGACCGGCTGCTGCCCGTCTGCGCCGAACTGCTCGGCGCCGCGGCCGAGGCGGGCGAGACCGGCCCGGACGTGACCGCCTACGCGCTGATGCGCGGGGTCGGCAACCTCTGCATCGGCGCGGAGAACGACCCGGAGTACGACGCGCGCCGCCTCGCGCAGCTCCTCGTGGCGGGACTGCGCCGGGAGCGGTGAGCGGCGGGCCCGGCGGCGCGCCGCTCACCGGTGCGGTCAGCGCGCGCAGCGGCCGGGGCGGGCGTAGCGCAGGATCTGCGCGCCGTGCACGTGGACGCGCGCGCAGACCTCGAACTGCCGGTGCAGCACGTCCCGTTTGACGGCCTCCTGGGGGTACGGGTCCAGGGGCTGGCCCGGCGGGTCGGCGAGGGCGACGATCCGGTCGGCCGCGAGGATGCGCCGCCGGATCTCCGCGGCGGGCAGCTCGGTGCCCTGGAGGGTGGCCGAGGCCGCCGGCGAGCCGGACAGGGCCAGGTCGTCCAGGCGGGCGTAGAGCGCGGGGCGGGACAGCAGCCACTCGCGGCGCCGGGCGGGCAGGAACAGCACACCGTCCCCGGGCCGGGCCAGGCGCCGCACCTCCCGGGAGACGGCGACCGCGTCGTCCTTGCGGCTCTGCGGTGAGCGCACCGCCAGCGACCAGGGCAGCAGCACGGCCACCGCGGCGACGGCCGCCAGGCACGCCACCGGCACCCGGACCGCACGGCGCCACCGGGCGCGCCCGGCGACCGCGCGGTCCAGGGCGGCGCCCGCGAGCAGCGCGGCGCCCGTCATCCCGTAGATCACGTACCGGTCCACGTACCAGGGCTTCACCAGCGACACCGTCATCAGCAGCCCGGCGGGCAGGACGGCGAGCCCCAGCCCGAGCCGGACGAGCGTCACCCGGCCGCGCGCCGCACCACCCCTCCCGGGCTCGCCGGTCCCGTCCCGCAGCAGCCACCGCGCCAGCAGCGCGCACACCGCCGCGACGGCCGCGTACTGGAACCACATGGCGGCGCTCGGGCGGCCCAGCCAGCCCAGTTGGTCCTCGGCCTGACGGGCGCTCAGCACGGCCAGCGGCAGCAGGGCGGCGAGGACGGCGGCCGAGGCGAGCGCCCAGCGGCGCCGGGTACGGCGCGGCGCGCCGAGCCGCCACAGGGTCAGGGCGTACGCGGTGAGCGCCAGGGCGGCGAACTCGTGCAGCCAGCAGGCCACGGCCAGGAGCACCGCGTACCCGGCCCACCAGCGGCGGCCCGGCGCGTCCAGGCCGCGCAGGAAGGCGTACGTGGCCCAGGTGACCGCCGCCGTGACCAGCGCGTACGAGCGGCCCTCCTGCGCGTACTGCTGGGTCACCGGCAGCACGGCGAAGACCGTACCGGCGAGCACGCCCGCGCGGCGGCCCGCGAGCCGGGCGCCCGTCACCCCGACGCCCGCCGCCGCCAGCGCCGTCGCCAGGACCGAGGGCAGGCGCAGCGCGAGCAGGCCGCCGTCCCACAGCGCGAACACGGCGTGCATGAGCAGGTAGTAGAGGCCGTGCACGGCGTCGATGTGACCCAGCAGCCGCCCGAGGTCCCCCAGGGACCGGTGGGCCACCTGATGGGTGACGGACTCGTCCCGCCACATGCTGTCCCGCCGCCCGATCCCCCACAGGCCGAGGGCGAGCGCCAGGGCGGCGGGCAGGGCGGCGGGCGCGACTGCGGGCAGAGCGGCCCGCACCGTCGTGCGTGGCGAGGCCGTACGCGTCATCTCAGCGCGCCGCCGATGCGGGTCTGGGGCCACCCGGGTCGGTGTCGGTGCCCGTGCCCGTGCCGGTGCCGGTGCCGGTGCCTGTGGCCTGGGACGGGATGGTGACCGAGCCCGCACCGGCGGACGGGGGCGCCCCCGTGGTCGAGGCCGCGCCGGAGTCCGGGGCCGGGGTGGCCTTCCGAAGGTCCGGCGGGCGGGTTCCGGCCGTCCGCGCGCGGGGGCCCGACAGCAGATAGGTCACCGCGAAGCCCGTGGCGACCACGGTGGCGCCGCCGACCGCGTCCAGCACCCAGTGGTTGGCGGTGCCGATGATCGCGGAGACGGTGAACAGGGGGTGCAGCAGGCCGAGGGCCTTCATCCACCAGCGCGGTGCCACCACGGCGATCACCACACCGCACCACAGGGCCCAGCCGAAGTGCAGGGACGGCATCGCCGCGTAGGGGTTGGTGAGCGCGGTCAGGGCGCCGTACTCCGGTTTGGAGAAGTCCTGCACGCCGTGCACGGTGTCGATGAAGCCGAAGCCCGGCATGAGCCGGGGCGGGGCCAGCGGGTAGAGCCAGAAGCCGACCAGGGCCAGCAGCGTGGCCACGCCCAGGGCGGTGCGCGCCCACCGGTAGTCGGCCGGGCGCCGCAGGTAGAGCACGCCGAGGACGGTCAGCGGCAGGACGAAGTGGAACGTCTCGTAGTAGTAGCTGAGGAAGTGGTCGAGCCGGGGCAGCCGGACCATGGTGTGGTTGGCCCAGTGCTCTATGTCGAGGTGCAGGAAGTGCTCCAGGGAGTGCACCTGGCGGCCGTGGTGCTCGGCGGTGGCGCGGTCGCCGCGCGCGACCACCCGGACCTGGGAGTAGGCGGCGTAGGTGACGCGGATCAGGAGCAGTTCGAGCAGGAGGTTCGGGCGGGTCAGCACCCGGCGCAGGAACGGGACGAGCGGGACGTGCCGGAGGCGGGCGGGCACCGGGTCCGCGTAGCGGGTGGCGACCGGGGTGCGGTAGTGCTCGTCGGCCCGGGACAGGAACGGCACGGCGGTGGCCGCCGCCAGGGCCGCCAGCAGGACGAGGTTGTCGCGCAGCGGGTTCAGGACCGCCATCTGGGGCAGCATCGCCCGCGCGGGCAGCGTCAGCACCAGCACCACGGCGATGGGCCACACGTACCGGTCGGAGGCACGCCGCCCGGCCCGGCCCGCGACCGCGAGCAGCACCCACAGCAGCTGGTGCTGCCAGGCGGTGGGCGAGACGGCGATCACGGCGCAGCCGGTGACGGCGACCGCCAGCAGGAGCTGTCCGTCACGGGCGTAGCGGACCGCCCGGCGCAGGGCGAGGGCGGTGACGGCGGCGGCCAGGGCCAGGAACAGCGCGATCTCCAGCGGGCCGGTCAGCCCGAAGCGCAGCAGGGCGCCGTGCAGGGACTGGTTGGCGCGGGCGTCGGCCGGTCCGCCGAGGCCGGTGCCCGCGCAGTGGCGGATCCAGTAGACGGCGGAGTCGTGCGGCATGGCCGCCCAGGCGAGGGCGGTGCCCGTGGCGAAGGTGGCGCCGGTCGCGGCGGCGGCCCGTCTGCGTCCGGTGCACCACAGCAGCGGCGCGAACAGCAGCGTGGTCGGCTGGAGCGCGGCGGCGAGGCCCACGAGGAGGCCGCCGGTGCGTTCGCCGCGCACGGCGAACAGGCCGAGCAGCACCAGCAGCACCGGCAGGACACCGGTCTGGCCGAGCCAGAACGCGTTGCGCACCGGCAGGGACAGCATGAGCAGGCTGATCGCGACGGGCGCGGCCAGCAGCGCGGTGCGGCGCCCGGCCGGCTGGGGCAGCGCGCGGGCGGCGACCAGGCCGAGGGCGACGACCAGCAGCAGCGTGCCGAAGATCCAGCTCCAGCCGAGAGCCCGCTCGGCGGCGTTGGTGAGCGGTTTGAGGACGAGGCCGCTGAAGGGGGTGCCGGTGAAGCTGGCCGTCTCGTAGAGGGAGCCCTTGACGTGCAGGACGCCGTGCGGTCCCACCCAGGTCTCCAGGTCCGTCAGCCGGTCCCCGCGCGGGGTGGCGAGGACGACGGCCACCTGCCGTATCGCGAGGAACCCGGCGATCAGCCACAGGCCCAGCCGGGCCGCTCTCAGGCGTCCTCCGGCGGGCGGTGCGGCCGCCGCCGCACCGCCCCCGAAGGCCGCCACCGGTCCGCCGCTGTGCTTCGCATCCGCCACGCCTCGTCGGCCTCCCGCCCCACTCGTCCCGCGCGCTCGCGAATCCGCGTGCCGCGTCCCGTGCGCCGGGACGTCTGCCTGTCCCGGTACGAACCCTTACGAACCCTATGAGGCGCGCGGCCCCGCCCGGCGAGCCCCCCGTGCGGTGCGCGACCCTCCCCGCCCTCCCCACAAGACGCCCGGGAGCCGGGTTCCACCTGTCTCCGGACCCCCGCGTACCCCGTCGTACGGCGCGACAAGGATCACAACGCGGAACCGTTCCGGGTGTCCGGAAGCGGGCATACGTGCCTGCGTATCGCCCATTTGAGTGCTCTGCGCATCGACCTGCTTACACCACGCAAGGGGAGCAAGCGGTCGTATGGTCGATTTCTGGCCCTCCGCGACCGTCGCTTTCCAGCCACGTCATGCGGGGGCCGCTTTCGGTCCGCACCCCGTGCGGACCGGCCCCGGACCGCCGCGCGCGGACCGGCCGGACCCGGCGACAGCGCCGCCGCGCGGGTCGTGTCCCTGCCCCCGTCGAAAGGTAGGCGAGCGAAGCCTTGTCGGCTGCCACCGTCACCGCACCCCGTCCTGTCACTCTCACCAAGAACCGCTCCGACGCCACGGTCACCGACCCGGCGCTCGTGCGGCGGGCCGTGAAGGCCGCCGCACTGGGCAACGCGATGGAATGGTTCGACTTCGGTGTCTACAGCTACATCGCGGTGACCCTGGGCAAGGTCTTCTTCCCCTCCGGCAACCCCACGGCCCAGCTGCTCTCCACCTTCGGCGCCTTCGCCGCGGCCTTCCTGGTGCGCCCGCTGGGCGGCATGGTCTTCGGCCCGCTCGGCGACCGTGTCGGACGGCAGAAGGTGCTGGCCGTCACCATGATCATGATGGCCGCGGGCACCTTCGCCATCGGCCTGATCCCGTCGTACGCCACGATCGGCGTCGGCGCCCCGATCCTGCTGCTGGCCGCCCGTCTGGTGCAGGGCTTCTCCACCGGCGGCGAGTACGCGGGCGCCTCCACCTTCATCGCCGAGTACGCCCCCGACCGGCGCCGCGGCTTCCTCGGGAGCTGGCTGGAGTTCGGCACGCTCGCCGGGTACATCGGCGGCGCGGGCCTGGTCACGCTGATGACGGCGCTGCTGTCCTCGGAGGACCTGGTCTCCTGGGGCTGGCGGATCCCGTTCCTGATCGCGGGCCCGATGGGCATCATCGGCCTGTATCTGCGGATGCGCCTGGAGGAGACCCCGGCGTTCGCCGCCGAGGTCGAGAAGTCCGAATCCAGCCGCCCGAAGGTGCCGCTGCGCGAGATGGTCGCGGGCCAGTGGAAGGCGCTGCTGCTCTGCATGGGCCTGGTGCTGGTCTTCAACGTCACCGACTACATGCTGCTGTCGTACATGCCCAGCTATCTGACCAGTGAGCTGAAGTACGACGAGACGCACGGCCTGCTGGTCGTGCTGGCCGTGATGGCGCTGATGATGATCGTCCAGCCGTTCGCCGGGGCGCTCACCGACCGGATCGGCCGCCGCCCGGTGATCGCGGCGGGCTGCGCGGGCTTCCTGCTGCTGTCCGTCCCCGCGCTGCTGCTGATCCGCCAGGGCAGCCTGCTCGCCATCGGTCTGGGCATGGGCGCGCTCGGTCTGCTCCTGGTCTGCTTCACCTCGGCGATGCCGTCCGCGCTGCCCGCCCTCTTCCCGACCCGGGTGCGCTACGGCTCCCTGTCGATCGGCTTCAACATCTCCGTGTCGCTGTTCGGCGGCACCACCCCGCTGGTGGTCACGGCCCTGATCGGCGCGACCGGCAACATGATGATGCCCGCCTACTACATGATGGCGGCGTCGCTGATCGGCGGTGTGGCGGTGTGGTTCATGACGGAGTCCGCCGGGCGCCCGCTGCCGGGTTCGCCGCCTTCCGTGGAGTCGTGAGCGCCGGGGCCGCAATTCGCTGACACTGTTCGTGTCGCCGGGCTATATTCGTTAGCGCAGCTAGTTAGCGGATCTAACTAGGCACACGAAAGGCATGGTGCATGAGCGACTCGCAGCTCTGGGACGACGTGGACGCCTACTTCTCCGGCCTGCTCTCCCCGGAGGACGAATCCCTCCGGGCCGCGCAGCGGGACAGCGACACCGAGGGCCTGCCGCAGATCAACGTCACTCCGAACCAGGGCAAGCTGCTGCACCTCCTGGCCCGTCTCCAGGGCGCCCGGAACGTCCTGGAGATCGGCACGCTGGGCGGCTACAGCACCATCTGGCTGGCCCGCGCGCTGCCGGAGGACGGCCGCCTGGTCACGCTGGAGTACGACGCCCATCACGCCGACGTGGCCCGCCGCAATCTCGCGCACGCCGGGCTCGACCGGATCACCGAGGTGCGGGTGGGGCCCGCCCTGGAGTCGCTGCCCAAGCTCGCCGACGAGAACCCGGCCCCCTTCGACCTGGTCTTCATCGACGCCGACAAGGTCAACAACCCGCGCTATGTGGAGTGGGCGCTGCGGCTGACCCGCACCGGCAGCCTGATCGTCCTGGACAACGTGGTGCGCGGCGGCGCCGTGACCGACCCGGACAGCACCGACCCGAGCGTGCGCGGCACCCGCGGCGCGCTGGAACTCGTCGCCGAGCACCCCCGTCTGGACGGCACCGCCATCCAGACGGTGGGCAGCAAGGGCTACGACGGCTTCGCGCTGGCCCTCGTGCTCGACTGAGGTTCCGGCGCCCGCCCGCACGCCCGCTCGTCCGGGCCGTGCCCGGCCCGCTCACCCCTCGTGCCCGCTCATACCCCGTGCCCGTTCACACCTCGTGGTAGAAGCCGACACTGAGGCTGCGCGGGCTGGTGCGGTCCCGGACGAGTATCTCGCCCGAGCCGCCCCGGGGCAGCTCGGCGGTGGCACCGTAGCCGAGCGGGCCGCCCGGCGCGCCGGGCTGTGCCCTGCCCGGCGCGCCGACCGTCAGCCGGACCTCGGCGGACGGTTCCGGCTGCGAGCCGCGCAGCCAGGTGACCCGCCAGGCGCCCTCGGGTCCGCAGCGGAACTCCAGGTGGACGCGGGAGACGAACAGCCAGTCCTCGGGCGTCGCCAGCCGGCACACGGCCCGGTCCCGGCCCACCCGCAGCACGGCACCCGGCTCGCTGGGCGCTTCGGCCATCAGCATGCCGGCGGTGCTGCCCGCTTCCGTCCCGGCGACCGCGGCCATGGTGAGTTCGAGCACGTGCGCTCCTCGTGGTTCGGGGCGCCCCGGGCCGCAGCCTGTGCGTGCCCGGCCGTGCGCGCCAACACCGTTCGCGGAGCGCCCGGTTGACGCACCGCGGCGGAATGATAAATCGCCTGGGCGGGGCGTGTCCGGCACAATGGGCCCATGACCGAGCGAAAGCCACCGGGTGTGCCGTTCGAGTCCTGGGTCGAGAAGGAGATCCGCGACGCGCAGGCGCGCGGCGCCTTCGACCGGCTCCCCGGCGCGGGCAAGCCCCTCCCGGACGACACCACGTACGACGAACTGTGGTGGGTCAAGCGCAAGCTCGCCCGCGAGGGCCTCTCCGTCCTCCCGCCAACCCTCGCCCTGCGCAAGGAGGCCGAGGACGCCCTGGCGGCGGCCCGCGCGGCCCCCTCGGAGAGCGCCGTCCGCCGGATCGTCGCGGACATCAACACCAAGATCCTCGACATGATGGTCACACCCCCGCCCGGTCCGCCGCTGGGCCTGAAGCGGTTCGACGCGGAGGAGGTCGTGGCCGAGTGGCGCGCACGGCGCGGCGGGCGGGGGGCGGCCGAGCCGACGGGCTGACGCCGGGTGACGGGGCCGGAGACGGAGGGCGGGGTGCCCCGGGTGGTGCGCGGCGGGGTCCGGGGGCGGCCCGTCGCAGTGGTGGGGCCGAGCAGCGGCCTGTCCGACGCGGGAGTCGAATGGCGGCTGGTCCACGGGCGGGCTGGGGGCGGGCCTCGTCCGGTGTGCAGGCACCAGGCAGCGGGCCACCCGGCGCCGGCAGGCACGGCGCGGATCGTCCGCACGGGCCGGCCGGGCAACGGGCCGCCCTGCGGGAGCAGGCACGGCGACGGACCGTCCGGTGGACGGCCCGCCCGGGGTGCACGAGCCCGGGAGGCAGATCACCCGGTGGCGTACGGGACCGGTCGGCGGCCGGTCCGGCGGGAGTGGACGGTATTCGGTTGCGGCGGGCCGTGGCCCGCCGGTGAGAATGTGCGCATGCCGCTGCCGCCGTCGACCACCGCCGTGTCCTGGAGCGTGAGCCCGGAGCCGTACGACTCGCCGGTCTCCGCCGCTCTGTGGCGGGCGTACTACACCGAGGTCAGCGACCGCTGGTATCTGCTGCACGAGGGGCGCCGCACCGCTCCCGAGGAGCTGGAGCGGGAGATCGCCGCCGTCACCGGGGCGGAACTGGCGCCGCCCACGGGGCAGTTGCTGCTCGGCCGCTGCGAGGGGCGGCCGGCGGGGACGGCGGGGGTCCGGCTGCTGGATCCCGGCACCGCCGAGCTGACCCGGGTGTTCCTGGACGCGGAGGCGCGCGGCCGGGGCGGCGCCGCGCTCCTGGTCAGCGCCGCCGAGGAGGCCGCCCGCGCCCTCGGCGCCCGGCGCATGGTCCTGGACACCCGCCATGACCTCGTCGAGGCCCGCGCCCTGTACGCCCGCCTCGGCTACACCGAGACCGGACCCCACAACGACTCCCTCTACGCCGAGCACTGGTTCGCCAAGGCCCTGCGCTGAGGCGCCCGCGTCCCCGCCACCGCGTCCCCGCCACCGCGGCGCGGCGCGGCGGTCAGAAGCTCGGCGGTCAGAGCTGCCGGGTGACCGGGCGTCCGTCGTGGGGGCGTTCGCCGTCGGAGCCGCAGAGTTCGCCGGTCAGTTCCTTCACGAGCTGGGTCAGGTCGGTGGAGCGGCCGGGCTTCCACCAGTCGCCCAGGAGTTCGGCGAGGGATTCCTCGCGGGCGTGGGCCAGCCGCTCGGCGACCTCGCGCCCCCGGCCGGTCAGGACGAGGTCCAGTCCCTGCCGCTCGGCCAGCCGGCGCTCCTCGACCTGGCGGGCCGCCTCCAGGATGACGGTCAGCGGCACCGGGACGCGCTCGGCGAGCAGGGCCGGTTCCACCCACCCGAACTTGTTGATCCGCAGCACCAGCCAGCTCGCCGCGGGCAGCAGGTCGTAGCCCGCCCGCGCGGTGATCGTCCGGTAGATCTCGCGCCGCCCCTCGCGGGTGCCCAGCACCGACAGCGCCCGGCACACCTCGTCGTACGAGGACCGCTCCACCGGGTTGGTGGCGAGCGTCTGCGTGCCGTCCGGCGCCGTGACCGAGCCGCGCAGCTTGTCCTCCTTCAGGAACCAGGCCAGTACGAAGGCGAGGAGGGCCACCGGGGCGGCGTAGAGGAAGACGTCGGTGATGGCGGAGGCGTACGCGTGCAGCGCGGCCGGGCGCAGGCCGGGCGGCAGGGCGCCGATGCCGCGCGGGTCGGACTTGAGGGCGTCCGCCGTCACGCCCGGCGGCAGCCGGGTGCCCCGGAAGGCGGCGGCGAGCTGGTCGCCGAGCCGGCTCGCGAAGACCGTGCCGAAGATGGCCACGCCGAAGGAGGCGCCGATGGAGCGGAAGAAGGTGGCGCCGGAGGTGGCGACGCCCAGGTCCTCGTAGCTGACGGCGTTCTGCACGATGAGCACGAGGACCTGCATCACCAGGCCGAGACCGAGACCGAAGACGAAGAAGTACGCGCTCATCTCGGCGGTGGAGCTGTGCTCGTCGAGCCGGTGCAGCAGGAGCAGGCCGACGGTGGTGACGGCGGTCCCGGTGACGGGGAACACCTTCCAGCGCCCGGTCCGGCTGACGATCTGCCCGGAACCGGTGGACGCCAGCAGCATGCCGACCACCATCGGCAGCATGTGGACACCGGACAGCGTCGGCGAGATGCCCCGCACGACCTGGAGGAAGGTCGGCAGGTACGTCATCGCGCCGAACATCGCGAAACCGACGATGAAGCTGATCACCGCGGAGAGCGTGAAGGTGCGGACGCGGAACAGCTTGAGCGGCAGCACCGGTTCGGCCGCCCGGTGCTCGACGGCGACGAAGGCCGCCGCGAGGAGGACGCCCGCCGCCGCGAGGCCGATGATCTGCGGCGAGCCCCAGCCCCAGGTGGTGCCGCCGAGCGAGGCGACCAGCACCAGGCAGGTGGCGACCGCGGCGATCAGCAGCGTGCCGAGGTAGTCGATGACATGGCGCTGCGTCTTGCGCGGGATGTGCAGCGCGGTGGCGATCACGGCGAGCGCGACCACACCGACGGGCAGGTTGACGTAGAAGACCCAGCGCCAGCTCAGATGCTGGGTGAACAGACCGCCGAGCAGCGGCCCGAGCACACTGGTCGCGCCGAACACCGCGCCGAAGAGCCCCTGGTAGCGGCCGCGGTCGCGGGGTGGCACGACATCGCCCACGATCGCCATGGACAGCACCATCAGCCCGCCGCCGCCCAGCCCCTGCACGGCCCGGAACGCGATCAGCTCGGGCATGTTCCGCGCCATCCCGCACAGCGCGGAGCCGATCAGGAAGATCACGATGGCGGTCTGGAACAGCTTCTTGCGGCCGTACTGGTCACCGAGCTTGCCCCACAGCGGGGTCGCGGCGGTCGACGCCAGCAGATAGGCGGTGACCACCCAGGACAGATGCTCCAGGCCGCCGAGGTCGCTGACGATGGTGGGCAGCGCGGTGGAGACGATCGTCTGGTCGAGCGCGGCCAGCAGCATGCCCAGGAGCAGCGCGCCGATCGAGACGAGGACGTTGCCCGGGACGTGCTCGGAGTCGTCGGGCGCGGCGCCGCGCGGCGCCGTCTCCGGCACCTCCGGGGTCTCCGGGGTCTCCGGCACCTCCGGGGTCTCCGGGGTACCGGTCGTGCCGTGTCCATCCCCGGCCATGGCGACCTCCCGACGCTCGCGTGACACCCTCCATCGTCACCAATGTGTCCGGTTATGGCCTGTCGAGTCCCCTTCGGCCGCCGCCATTCCGGGGGCTTCGGGGAGAAGGTGTGGAGGGGATCTGCATAATCCTTGGAGTTCGGACTGGGAGGGGACCGGGGCGTGGAAGAGCCGAAACGGCATGTCTGCCCGGAGTGCGGGGCGCCCCGCAGCGCGGACAACTCCCCGTCGTGCGCCTGCGGCCGCCGGGCGGCCGACGCCCTGCGCGACGCGCGGACGGCGGAAGCGGCGCGGGCCGAGGACTTCGACCCGCTGCGGATACGGCCATACGTGAATCCCGGGGACCCGGGTGACCCCGGGGGCCCAGGGGATCTGGGAGACCCGGGAGGTCCCGGGGGCGTCGGTTCGGGCTCGGGTGCGGGTACGGGGTCGAGTGCGGGGTCGGGTACGGCTCCCGTTGCCGCCGGGAGCGAGCGCGCCGGGGGCGATCCCCGGGCCGAGGCGGAGACACGGCCGGTGCCTGTCGTGGATGGTGCGGAGGGCGCGGAGGGCGCGGGGGGCGCGTCCCGTACGGACGCGGCCGAGGGCGCGGGGGCCGCGCACGGCTCGGACGCCACCATGTCGTTGCGCGCCATCACCCCGCCCGCCCTGCCCACCCCGCTGGCGCGGCGGGCGGGTGCGCCCAGCGCGTCCGACCTGAGCCTGTTCGACGCCCGCTCCACGCAGACCTTCGAGGCGGTGGACCCGTCCGCCGGGGCGGACGGCACGGGCGACGGGCCGGGCGGGTCCCGTCGGCGCCGTCGCCGACGCCGCCCCGCCGCCGTGATCGCCGTGTCGACGGCGGTGGTGGCGGTCGTCGCGGCGACCGCGTACGCCGGAGGTCTGTTCTCGTACGAGTCCCCCGCGCGCGACGGCGCGGCCCAGGACGTACGGGAGGGCATCCCGGACGGCCCGGCGCCCACGGTCCCGTCGGCCGCGCCGACGAGCGCCGCGCCGGTGCGCTCGCCCTCGCCGTCCATGTCGGCGACCACCTCGCCGTCGCCCACCGCGAGCACCTCGGTGTCGGCGTCGCCCTCGGCCACCGGCCACTCGCCGACGCCCTCAGGGTCCCCGACCGGCGCCGCCGTACCGGGGCCGGGCACCGCCTCGCCCACGCAGAGCCCGCCGAGCACCCTGGCCACCGCCTCCACGCAGCCCGCCGGGTCCCTGCGCCGGGGCGACCACGGCCCCGCGGTGCGCGACCTCCAGGAGCGCCTGACGCGGCTGTACCTCTACACCGACGCGATCGACGGCTACTACAGCCGCAGCGTCGAGGACTCGGTGCGCAACTACCAGTGGGCCCGCGGCATCACCTCGGACGGCTTCGGCGTGTACGGCCCGGCGACCCGAGCGAGCCTGGAGGCAGAGCCGACGCAATGGTGAGACGGGGCCCGCGCGCCAGCAGCCCACCGGTCCGGTCGGGCGCTCAGCCCAGATGCAACCGCACGGTCCCGTCCCCCACCGGCTCGACCCGGATCCCGGTGAGGTCCCGCACGACCGCGTCGGGTTCGTGGACGGCGGCGCGCGGACCGATGCCGATGACGCGCATCCCGGCGGCCCGCCCGGCGGCGATGCCCGCGCCGGAGTCCTCGAAGACCACGCAGTCGGCGGGCTCGACGCCGAGTTCGGCGGCGCCCTTGAGGAAGCCCTCGGGGTCGGGCTTGCTGGCGCCCACGGACTCGGCGGTGACCCGCACGTCCGGCAGCGGCAGCCCGGCGGCGGCCATCCGCGCGGTGGACAGGCCCACGTCGGCCGAGGTCACCAGGGCGTGCGGCAGTCCGCGCAGCGCGGCCATGAACTCCGGCGCGCCGGGCACGGGCACCACGCCGTCCATGTCCGAGGTCTCCTCGGCGAGCATGCGGGCGTTCTCGGCGATGTTCTGCTCCTGGGGGCGGTCCGGCAGCAGGAGCGCCATGGAGGCGTGGCCCTGACGGCCGTGCACCACCTTCATCACCTCGTCGCCGTCCAGTCCGTGCCGGTCGGCCCAGCGCCGCCAGATGCGGTCGACGACGGCGTCGGAGTTGACGAGGGTGCCGTCCATGTCGAGCAGGAGGGCGCGGGCGGTGAGCACGGCGGTGGCCGTCATCGGCAGCTCCAAGGTGCGGAGGGGCGTGCGGTGGGGCCCCGGCTGTCCGGCCGGGCCTCCCCGGAGGGGACAAGGCGGCCCCGCCCGCCGGTCAGGGAGAACGGGCGGGAGCCACTTTGTTTCTCTACGGTACAAAACGAGACGGGCTTCCCGCCACCACCCCGTGCACCCTTCACCGGACTTCATCGGAAGTTCAGCTCCGGGTCGGGCGCCGAGAGTCCGGGGTCACCCCTCCGGCGCGCCCCCGACGCACACGACGCCCGCGCGCACGCCCCGCGCACCCGCCCGGCGGCTCAGCTCACCGCCTCCCACAGGCTCCACACACCGAGCGCGATCATCAGCACGGCCGCGATCTTGGTGATCAGCCCCAGCGGCACGCGCCGCATCAGCGCCTTTCCGCCGACGATGCCGAGACCGGCGACCGCCCACAGCGCCAGGACCGCGCCCACGCCCACGGAGATCGGGTCGTCGTAACGGGCGGCGAGGTTCGCCGTCATGATCTGGGTGAGGTCACCGAACTCGGCGACCAGGATGAGCATGAAACCGGTCCCGGCGACCTTCCAGAAGGACTGGTCGGCGGGCTTGCGGATCTCCTCCTCGTCGTCGCCCTTCTTGAAGAGCAGCACGGCCGCGCCGCCCAGGAACAGCACGCCGGTGAGCGCGTGCACGATCTGCTGCGGCAGGAGTGTGAGCACGCTGCCCGCCGCCACGGCCAGCACCACGTGCAGCAGGAAGGCGGCGGCGACGCCCGCGAAGACGTAGGAGGCGCGGTAGCGGGTGCCGAGGACGAGTCCCGCCAGGGCCGTCTTGTCCGGCAGTTCGGCGAGGAAGACGACGCCGAAGACGAGCGCCATGACGCTGAGACTGATCACTGTCCCTCAATCGGTCGGGCCGCCCCGCCGAGAGTGCTGTGAGCTGTGCGACAGACGCCTCGGCAGGGCAGCGCACTGATGCGCCCGTGCCGTGGGCACGGGCGTGCACTGCTTGCCGAAGGTCTCGCTGGCCGGCCGGGACGGTGTCCGCGGCCTGCCTCCGGGCGCCGGCTCAGCATGGCTGAGCAGTATGTCGACGGTCCGGCGAAGAGCTACTCCCCTTCTGCGCCGTCCATGGTACGCGACGACGAGTTCGGCCCCGGACCTTGTCATGTCATGGACGCGTCACTAACTTCTCACCGGACGCACACCCTCCCGCAACGCGGCGCCGCGAGCATTCCCACACTCGCGCCCAAAACCCCCACAAAGCAAGGGAGTTCACATGGCCCGCATATTCCGCCGCCGGTCCTCCGCGCCCTCGTTCTACGCGCGTCGACGCGTGGGCATCCTCACAGCGCTGACCGGCCTCCTCGCCTCCGCCGCGCTGATCAACCCCCCGGCCGCGTCCGCCGCCCTGCCCACCCCGGTCAGCGCCGCCACCGCCCGCGGCTACCTCGCCTCCCTCACCGTCGCGGCCGAGAACCGCACCGGCTACGACCGCTCCCTGTTCCCGCACTGGATCACCATCAGCGGCAGCTGCAACACCCGCGAGACCGTGCTGAAGCGGGACGGCTCCGACGTCACCACTGACTCCGCCTGCGCCGCCAAGAGCGGCAGCTGGTACTCCCCCTACGACGGGGCGACCTGGACCGCCGCCTCCGACCTGGACATCGACCACGTGGTCCCGCTGGCCGAGGCGTGGGACTCGGGCGCGAGCAAGTGGACCACCGCGCAGCGCCAGGCGTTCGCCAACGACCTGACCCGCCCGCAGCTCATCGCGGTCACCGACAACGTCAACCAGGCCAAGGGCGACCAGGACCCCGCCACCTGGGTGCCGTCCCGGTCGGCGTACGTCTGCACCTACGTCCGCGCCTGGGTCCAGGTGAAGTACTACTACGGCCTGTCGGTCGACTCGGCGGAGAAGAGCGCCCTCCAGGGCTACCTCGCGAGCTGCTGAGCCACCCCGCCCTTCGGCGCGCCCCCTCTCCCCCCCCCCACCGCGCCATCCGCCCGCCCTTCTCCGTCACGCACGCCCTTCCGGGCCGACGGAGGAGGGCGGGCTTCGTCGTGGACGGGGGCCCGCGCGCCGAGCGCATGGCCGATCCGCACCGCCCCCGCATGGCGCGATCCGAGCCATCGGGCCGTCGGCGCCGCACCCGGCCGTGGTGGTTCGGCCATTTGTTCGTTAACTCGACGCTCGTCGACGTTCGCCCCGGAGGCGTCCGGCGCGCCTCCGCGCGCAGGCCGAGCGCGCCCGGGGAGCCCGGCCGCGAGCCGTAGCGGAGTCCGCCGCACCCCCCGGCCCGCCCAGTGGTCCAGCAGGTGGCACACCCCGTTATTCACCAGGTTGTCCACCCCTTGGCTGGTTCGCGCACTTCACTTAATCCGCTGCGTACCGGAGCAAACGGAATCGGAAGCGCACCCCCAGCATGGCCAGATGTTGAACTTGCAAGTACAGATTAGGTCGACCTAACCTAGGTCACTCGTTCGGATGCGTCCCCCAGCCGGTCCCCTCCCCGGGCCGGCCTTGACCGAAGGAGAACCCCCACATGACCGGCCTGACCGGACGTCTCAACTCCGCGCAGCCCTATGTCCTCGGCCTGTTCCGCGTCGTCGTGGGACTGGTGTTCTTCTGCCACGGCGCCGCGTCCCTGTTCGGTGTGCTCGGCGGTGCCGCGGGCACCCATGGCGGCACGCTCTCGGCGGGCACCTGGCCGAACTGGTACGCCGCGGTGATCCAGCTGGTCGCCGGTGCCCTGGTCGTGCTGGGCCTGGGCACCCGCGCCGCCGCGTTCATCGCCTCCGGCTCGATGGCCTTCGCCTACTTCGACGTGCACCAGAAGGCGGCGCTGTGGCCCATCGAGAACGGCGGCGAGATGCCGGTGCTGTTCTGCTGGTCCTTCCTGCTGCTGGTCTTCACCGGCTCCGGCGCCTTCGCCCTGGACGGGCTGCTCGCCCGGCGCTCGACGCAGCGTCAGCCCGCCGCCGAGCAGACCCCGGTGGCGGCCTGACGGCGGGCGCGGGGCTGCCGGTCCCACCCGGCAGCCCCGGCCCCGGGCCGGTCCTCCCGCGCACCGGCCCCGGCCTCCCCGCACACCCCACAGGGGCCTCTGCGAACACATGAGCCCCCGGTGAATCCCCTGTCACACCCCGGGCGTACGCTGTATGGCTGTTCACAGACCGCCCCTGCCGCTCCCCCGCGACATCGCGGCACACGGTCGGTCCCCGGGGGAGTCGAGGGAGTTCGCGGTGCTGGAGAGTGTGGCGAGGGTGGGGGCGCTCACCGGCACTCCGTGGATCTATGTCGCGGTGACCCTCTCGGTGCTGCTGGACGTGTTCCTGCCGGTGCTGCCCAGCGGGGTGCTGATCGTGACGGCGGCGACGGCCGCCGCGGCGGGCACGGGCGCCGCCGCCGGACATGTCCCGCACGATGTGCCCGACATCCTCGCGCTGATCCTGTGCGCGGCCACCGCCTCGGTGCTGGGCGACCTCTTCGCCTACCGCCTCGCCCGGCGCGGCGGCGAGCGGCTGGACCGGGCGCTCGCCCGCTCGCGCCGCCTCAGCACCGCCCAGGAGCGGCTGGGCGCCGCCCTCGCCCGGGGCGGCGGAGGCGCGCTGGTGGTCATCGCCCGCTTCGCCCCGGCCGGCCGCTCGGTCGTCTCCTTCAGCGCGGGCGCGGCACAGCGCCGGGTGCGGGAGTTCCTGCCCTGGTCGGCGCTGGCCGGGCTGTCCTGGGCGGGCTACAGCGTGGCCCTCGGCTACTTCGGCACCCGCTGGCTGGGCGCCGCCTGGCTCGCCACCTGTGTCTCGGTGGCCGCCCTGTTCGCGGCCGGGGCCGCGGCGGCGTATCTGATGCGCCGCGCCCCGAAGGCGCGCGAGGCGTCCTGAGCCACCGCCCCCCCCCGGCCGTCTCAGGTGAGGCTCACCTCACCCCGGAGCCCGGAGCGCGAGGACCGGCAGCCCGGCAGCCCGAGGCGCGCCACACCCGGCAGCCCGGGGCGCGTCTCACCCCGCGGCGGCCCGGCGCGCCGCACCTCCCCGCACCTGGAGTCCCGCCAGCAGCTCCGCCGTCGCCGCCGTGACCGCCTCGACCGCGCGGTCGAAGACTTCCTGGTTGTGCGCGGCGGGCGCCCGGAACCCCGAGACCTTCCGGACGTACTGGAGGGCGGCGGCGCGGATCTCCTCCTCGGTCGCCTCCTCGGGCAAGGCGGGCGGGCGCAGCGTCTTGATGCTCCGGCACATGCTTCCAGTCTCCTCCCGGTCCCGCGGGACCGCCGATGCCCTCATTCGCCGCCCGGGGACTCGGTGCCCAGGTCGGCGTACCAGTCGTTCGACGTGATCGGGTTGCCCTTCGGGTACTCGAAGGCGACCGTGCCGCGCAGGGTGAAACCGGCCCGGCGGCAGACCGCGTTCGAGGCGGTGTGCTCCACGCGCGGATACGCGTGCAGGAACCGGTGCCGTCCGGCGGCCCGCGCGCGGCCCATGACCGCCCGCGCGGCCGCCGCCGCGAGCCCGCGCCCCTGGAACCCGGGCGATATCGCCCACCCCGTCTCCCAGACGGTCCCCTCCGGCCAGGGCCGCTCCCAGAAGCCGATCGCCCCCGCCGTGCGCCCGTCGTCCGCCGTCACCACCCGGCACATCCCCCCGGCGGGCAGCTCCAGATAGCGCCGGTGGCGCTCGGCGAGCTTCTCCTCGCTCTCCGGGCCGCCCAGGTGCTCGGTCATCTCCGGGCTGTTGTGCAGCCGCAGCAGCCAGAAGTCGTCCTCGCCCCACGGCTCCAGCCGCACCTTCGCCTCGTCCGCCTCGCCCATGACGCCCGTCCCCTTCCGTCCTTCTTCCGTCCTTCGTCACCCATCCCCGTCACCGTAGGGCAGGGGTCTGACAACGGGCCGCGACCGGCGGATTCGTCGAACGCATGAACCCCCTCGCGCGAGTCGCCACCGAAAATCGAACAGGCGTAGCATTGCGGCGTGGCTACGCCCTATGACTTCCCGAGTGACCTCCTCGCCGGCCAGGAGGAGCTGCATCAGGTCCGGGCCGAGCTGTCGGCCCTGCTCAAACGGCTGCCCTGGTCGGTCCAGCCGCTGGACGGATTCAGCGACGACGGCGGCTGGCGCAAGGTGGAGCGCCCGGCCTCCCCGGGCTGGTCCGCCGACGACCAGGCCGAGGTGGAGAAGCTCCGCCGCCGCGAGCACGAACTGGCGGTGTTCGTCACCACGCACCGCTACTGGTCCGCCTTCACCGGCCCGGACGCCGTCGCCGCCCGCACCCGGCTCAAGCACGCGCGCGAGGACCACGAGCGCTCCGCGCGCGGGGACGGACCGGACGAGGGGTGATCCCCGCTGGTCGCCGGGGCGTCGCGCCGCCGGGGCCCGGCGGAAGGGGTTTGCGGGACCGTCCCCTCGTCAGGGTAGGCTGTCCACTCGTCCCGGGTGCGTAGCTCAGGGGTAGAGCGCCTGCCTTACAAGCAGGATGTCGGCGGTTCGAAACCGTCCGCGCCCACCGGCCGCGTCACGTCACGTCGTGTCACGCGAGCGAAGGCCCAGCACCACGGGGTGTCCCGAGGAGCTGGGCCTTCGGTGCACCCGGGGCCCGGCGTACGGGGGTTACCCCCACCCCCGATCCGGCAGCGAGCCGCATTCCCCGCCCGCTCCCCTTCTCCTACGGTCGTCGGTGACCGCAGCACCACGCGCCGAGAGCGCTGTTCCGCATCTGGGGGAGACCGTCATGTCCCGTTCCGTTCCCGTCCGCGCCGCCGCCGTGACCGGTGTCGTCGCGGCCCTGCTCGCCACGGCCACCGCCTGCGGCGGCTCCGCGGCGGACGACAAGGACCCCGAGCAGCACTCCTTCTCCCTGCACGGCCGCACCCTGACCGTGGACTCCGACGACTCGGCGCTGGAGATCGTCTCCGCCGACGGCGTCAAGGCCGGAACCGTCCAGGTCACGCGGTGGTTCAAGGGCTCCGTGCTGATCGGCGACGACCCCCATGTGACCTGGTCCATGAAGAACGACCGGCTGGTGCTGCGCCTGAAGTGCTCCGGGATCGTCACCGACTGCGACGCCCGGCACCGCATCGAGGTGCCGCGCGGCATCGCCGTGACGGTGCGGGACGGCAACGGCAGCGTACGGGCGCAGGGCTTCAAGGACCCGCTGACCGTGCGCACCTCGAACGGGCCCGTGCACATCACCGACTCCACCGGGCCGCTGGACCTGCGCACGTCCAACGGCTCCGTGCGGGCCGAGGTCGCCGCGCGCCGGGTGCGCACCACCACCAGCAACGGTTCCGTGCACCTGGAGCTCGGCGCCGTGCCCGACCTGGTCGACACCCACTCCTCGAACGGTCCGGTGACCGTGGCGCTGCCCGGCGGCCGGTACCGGGTGACGACCGAGACCAGCCACGGTTCCACCCATGTGTCGGTGCCCCGGGACGACTCCAGCCCGCACGTGGTGTCCGCGCGGACCTCCAACGGAAGCATCACGGTGCGCACGGCGAACTAGGACCGGCCCGTGTGTTCGTCCTGTACAGGTGGGAGAATGTACCCACGCTGATTCAGGCGGGGCGGACGACGGCACGGGGAGAGGAATGTGACGGCCACACCGGCGGGACGGGCCACGGCGGCGGCACCGGCACCAGCGCGTCGGCCGCGCACGCCCGCCGGGCGCGCCGGGCGCGCCGGGCGCGCCGCCGACGTGCTCGCCCTGGCGGTCCTGCCGCTGCTGGCCGCGCTCGCGCTGCCCGCCGCCTTCGCGGGCGGCGGCACCCGGCGCTGGTTCGGCGGCCGGGCCGAGAGCCAGCGGGCCGAGGCGCAGGCGGCCAAGGACGCGGCGGCGAGCGCCTTCTACGAACTGGACACCGCCCAGCGCGACCTGCGGATCTCGATGGAGACCATCACCGCCGTCGACGACTCCCCGGCCGCCCGCCGCGCGGTCGCCGACTTCGAGGCGCTCGGGCAGCGCATCGACCAGGCCAGCGGCCGCTACATCCAGGCGGTCGACGCCACCGACCTGGACCGCGACGACCTGGAGGCGTCCGCCGCCTCCCGGGCGCGCGCCGATCTGACCGCCGCCAAGGACGAACTGCTGAACGTCAAGCGCGAGCTGGACCGTTTCAGCAGTGGTCTGGGGCCGCTGCTCGGCAAGGCCGAGACCCAGCTCGCGCGGCTCGCGCCCGCCGTGGAGCGCGCCCGGCAGGCGCTGCTGGCCGCCAGCAACGCGCTGGACGCGGTGCGCGGCGCGGGCCTGCGGGCCGATGACCTGGCCGCCCGGCTGGCCGCGCTCGCCCCGGAGTTGACGAAGCTGAACCAGGGCGCGGGGCAGCACGGCGTGCAGCCGACGCTGGAGCGGGCCGAGCGGGTGTCGCGGGAGGCGGCGGCCATCGGCGCCGAGGCCGGGCGGCTGCCGGAGAAGGCCGCCGAGATCGACCACCGGCTGGTGTCGCTGCGTACCCGCGCTCAGGCGCTGACCACCCGCAGCGGCCAGGTGGACCCGGTCCTGTCCGAGCTGCGGCGGCGGTTCACGATCGCCTGCTGGCAGGACCTCCAGCAGGTCCCCGAGCAGGCCGCTCAGAACGTCCGGCAGGCCGAGGCGAAGCTGACGGAGGCGCAGGCCGCGCGGGACGCGCAGCGCTGGCCGGACGCGACGGCGCTGCTGTCGACGGTGCGGGCGCTGCTGAACACCACCGACGAGGCGGTCTCGGCGGCCGGGGACCGGCTGAACCGGCTGAACGCGGTGCAGAAGGATCCGCAGGGCGAGATCGAGAGGACCCGGTTCGCGATCCGGGACGCGCAGCGGCTGGCGATGACGGGGCGTACGACGCCCGATCCGCGGCATGCGCGCCCGCTGGACGACGCGGTGGCCCGGCTGGAGCGGGCGATCACGGGCCTGGAGGGGCGGCACCCGGACTACTGGCACTTCCTGACGGAGACCGACGCGGTCCGGCGGACGGCGGCCCGGGTGGTGGCGCAGATCCGCGAGGAGCGGGGAGCCGGCCACTGAGGCGAGGCCCCGGCCGGCTCCCGCTCCCGCGCGGCTCAGGTGCGATAGGCGAAGTAGTTGGCGTTCGGGTAGGAGGCGATGAGGCTCGCCACCGACCTGTTGTAGGTGTTGGTGGAGTGGTACGACACGTACGGCACGCCCTGCGGGCTGCGGTAGGTGACGATCATGGAGTGGTCCTTGGACCCGTCCCGGTTGAAGTCCACCTGGAGCACGTCGCCGACGTCCATCTGGTAGACGTACGGCAGGCCGGTGACCCGCTTGGAGGACAGGGCGAACCAGGAGAACTCGTTGACCCCGACGAACGAGTCCGACTGGATCTCGTTGTTGCCGAACCAGTTGTGGAAGTCGTTCGTGTAACCGGGGACGTGCTTCCAGCCGCCGGCCTTCAGGGACTGGCTGACGAAGTTGGTGCAGTCGCCGCCGGCGCCCTGGCCGTCGAAGCTCGGGTAGTCGGGGTTGTACTTGCTCCAGTACTTCTGCGCGTACGCGGCCATGGCCTGGTAGTCGTACGTGCCCGACGTCAGGTTCTTCTTGTTGGCCGGCGCGTTCTTCGCCGTGGACGAGCGGGTCGCCTCCGGCGGGTTGCCGTCGTCGGCGGGCGTCTCCGGCTTGGCGGCCGGCGGCGGCGCGGGCTGGTTCACGGCCACGCCGTCGTCGGTGTCGTGGATGCTGGTGAGCTGCCAGTTGCCGTGCTTGTCGGCCTGGAAGGACAGCTCGTGGTGGGCCTGGAAGCCGGTGTTCTTCGGCTCGTTGCCCCGGACCCTGGCATAGGTCAGCGTCGTGTTCTCGGTGACGGCGACCTTGGCGTTGCGGCCCTTGACCTGGGTGGCGTCCAGCGTGACGGTGGTGCTGCCCGCGCTGTACTTCTCGCCCAGCTTCTCCAGCCGGTCCTTGCGGCCGCGCAGCTGGCTCAGCGCGGAGTCCTCGTACTTGGACTGCGTGCCGGACAGGCGGACCTTGCCGGAGAAGCGCGAGGACAGCCGCTGGTGGTGCCCCTGCTTCCCCTGCTTGCCGCCCTTGCCGCCGTCGACCAGGGCCTCGGTGCGGTCGGTGAAGACCGCGTCCGCCAGCTTCTGGAAGGTGGCCTTGGTGGCCGCGTCGACCGTCGGGTCGTCGGTGACCGCCGCGCCCGCGCTCCAGTTGGGCACCAGCACGACGCCGGCGACCACCGAGGCGGCAGCGGCGGTGACTATGGTGGCGCGACGCCGCTTACGGCTCAGTTTTCTTGATTTCAATGATGATCCCCTCTACGCCGGTACACCTACCGGGCGGACGCATCTTCGCATGGGGCGAGCGCCGGTTGTGAAGAGGGTGTGCGCAAGTGGAACCAAGGGGTTACACGGGTCACTTGACCACCGTGGACCAGTCCGGCGACTGCGCCGGATCCAGTCCGCGCAAGGCTTGCAGGGTCTCCGGTTTCTGCACGTCCATCCAGTCCGCCAGCTCCTTGAACGACACGCACTTGACGCCCGGTTTGACGCAGACCTTCTTGATGACCTGGTCGATGGACTTCATGTAGATGCCGCCGTTCCAGTCCTCGAAGTGGTTGCCGATGAACAGCGGTGCCCGGCTGCCGTAGTAGGCGCGGTTGAAGCCCGCCATGTAGGAGTCGACGGTCTGCTTCTCCCACTGCGGGTACTTGGCGGGGTCGCCCTTGGTCTCGCCCGCCGACTGGTTGTAGAGGAAGTTGAAGTCCATGGACAGGCCCTGGTACTTGCCGTCCTCGTAGGGAAGCATCTGGAGCGGGAAGTCCCAGATGCCGTTCTTCTTGGCGGGCCAGATCTGGAAGTCGCCCGGCGAGGAGGCGTCGTAGCGCCAGCCGTAGTCCTTCATCGCCTTCAGCAGGTTGGGCTGGCCCTCCAGGCAGGGCGCCCGGCCGCCGGTGACCTCCTTGCGGAAGTCGAAGGGCAGCGGCGGGATGTCGGTGAAGCCGGTGTTGGTCTTCCACTTCTCCACGAAGTCGTAGAACTGGTCGATCTCGCTCTTCCACTCCTCCACGCTCCAGTCGCCGCCGCCCTTGGCGCCGCAGAAGTGGCCGTTGAAGTGGGTGCCGATCTCGTTGCCCTCCTGGTAGGCCGTGCGCAACTGGCCGAGGGTGTCGCGGATGTGCTCGTCGGTGGCGTAGTCGATGGCCGCGTCGCCGGGTTCGTGCATCGGCGGGTGGTAGAGCGTCTTCTTGTCCTTGGGCAGCAGGTAGATGCCGGTGAGGAAGAAGGTCATGTGGGCCTTGTACTGCTTGGCCAGCTCCCGGTAGTGCGAGAACAGGTGGTCGCTGCCCTCCAGGGCGCCGTCCCAGGAGAACACCACGAACTGCGGCGGCTTCTCACCCGGTTTGAGCGGGACCGGCTTGAACTCTCCCTGCTGCGGACCCGTGTAAGAAGTGGAGCCGTCGCCGAGCACCTTGACCTTGCCGTCCCAGGCGGGCTCCTTGCTCGCCGCGGCCGAGGGGGCGGGGCCCTTGGCGGCACTCCCCCCGGCCCCGTCGGACGCGGTGGGCGCGGTGGAGTCGGGGCGGGTCAGGGCGAGGAAGCCGGCCACCACGGAGGCGACGACCAGGAAGGCGGCCAGAGTGATGAACTGCGGTCGGGTGGGTCGGCGGCGTGCGGGCGCCTTGCGGCGCCGGCCGGGGGGCGGCTTCATGGGCGGCTCGAATCTGCGTGGTGGGCTGCGGGAGACTGCTGCGGGGAGCGGGCGGCTCGCGGATCAGCCGGGCGGCACCGGGGCGCCGCGCGGGTCAGCCGAGTGGCGCCATGGCACCCTCCCAGATGGAGTACGGCACACCGCCGGGCATCGTCTCGTCGATCCCCTTCAGCGGCAGCGGTTCGAGGCTCTTGGCCAGGTCCATGCGGTAGACGACGACAGCCGTGGTCACCTTGCGCGCGCTGCCCACGTACCAGGCGGCCGTGTCGTCCTCGGTGGTGCCCCGCTTGCCGGTGACCCGTGCCTGGGCGGGGGCCGCGTCCGGATGGGCGGTGCGGAAGGCGTCGGCGAGCGCGTCGTCGACCTGCTGGGCGGTCCGGGTGCTGACCGCCTGCCCGCTGAGCGGGCGGTCCACGGGCACGGTGGCGCCGTTGCGGGTGATGCGCTGCACCGAGTACGGCTCGGTGTGCACGCCCGCGGCGGCGAAGGTGGCGTAGCCGCTGGCCATGCGGATGGCGCTCGGCCGGGAGTTCCCCTGGGTCAGCGCGGGCACCTGCGGGCCCAGGCTGGAGGAGAGCAGTCCGGAGGCGACGGCGGTCTGTTTCACCTTGTCCAGGCCGGTGTCCATGCCGAGCTGCATGAACGGCGTGTTCACCGACTGGGCGAGCGCCTTGCGCAGGGTGATCTTGCCGTAGGACTTCTTGTCGTCGTTGTGGGCGGCGACCTTGCGGCCGCTGCGGTCCCAGTAGGGGCCCTCGGGGGTGCTGACGGGCACGGCGTCGTCCCCGTCGTAGACGGTGTCCGGGGAGATCTGCTGGCGCGGGACGTCGCGCTGGGTGACGACGCCGTGTTCGAGGCCGGCCGCGTAGACGAACGGCTGGAAGGCCGAACCGGCCGGTACGGTCGCCGCGTTGGACTCGTTGTAGCCCTGGGTGCGGTGGTCGGGGCCGCCGTAGACGGCGAGGATGCGGCCGTCGGTGTCCACCGAGGCGGCGCCGTAGTGGGCGGTCTTCGCGGCGCCCGCGTCGCTCTTCTTCGCCTTGTTGCGGGCCTTGGTGACGATGTCGGTGAGCGCGCTCTCGCGCTTGCGGTCGAAGGTCGTGTAGATCTGGTAGCCGCCCAGGTCGAAGTCCTTGTCCGACAGGTGCGCGGTGTTCTTGACGCTCTGCGAGGCGAGTTCGACCAGGTAGTCGCTCTGCTGGCCGGTGTCGGAGAGCGGGTTGCGCTGGAGCGGCTCGGGGAAGGTGGTGTAACCGGCGCGCTCCTTCTCCGACAGCTTGCCGATCTTGACCATGCGGTCCAGGGTCCACTTCCAGCGTTTGACGGCGCGGGCGTGGTTCTTCGGGCCGAGCGTGGGGTCGTAGAGACCGGCGCCCTTGAGCAGGGAGGCGAGGAAGGCGGCCTCGCTGGCGTTGAGCTGGCTGACGTCCTTGCCGTAGTAGGCCTGGGAGGCGCGCTGGATGCCGTAGGTACCGCGGCCGAACCAGCTGGTGTTGAGGTAGCCCTCCAGGATCTTGTCCTTGCTCATCCTGTTGTCGAGCTTGAGGGCGATCATCGCCTCGGTGAACTTGCGGCTGACGGTCTGGTTCTGGGTCAGGTAGACGTTCTTGACGTACTGCTGGGTGATGGTCGAGCCGCCCTCGGTGTCGCCCTGGCCGACCGTGCGCCACAGGGCGCGGGTGATGCCCTTGAAGGAGATGCCCGGGTCGCTGTAGAAGCTCTCGTTCTCGGCGGCCAGCACCGCCCAGCGCACGTCCTCGGGGATGTCCTTCAGCGGCATCGCCTGCCGCTGCACCCAGCCGGTGCGGGCCATGGGGGTGCCGTCGGACCAGAAGTAGACGTTGTCCTGCTGGGTGGCGTACGAGTTGAGATTGTCCGGGATGTCCGTGGCGGCGTAGGCGACGACCAGGAACAGGGTGGTCAGGCCGATCCCGGAGAAGGCCACGCCGATCCACTGCCGCCAGGAGGGCAGCCAGCGGCGCCAGCCGGTGCGGCCGCGGCGCGGGTAGACCGGCTTCAGCTTCCGGGCGTACGGCGCGATCACCGCGAACAGCGGGGCCAGGCGCCGGGCGAGGGGGGCGACGGCCCTGGCGGCGGCCGGGGGCAGGAGCCGGGAGCGGCGCGGCTTGCGGCGGCTGCGGCGCTCGGCCCGGCCGCCGGTGGCGTCGTCCTTCGCGGACGCCGACCGCAGCTCCGCGACGCGCAGTTGCATGGTCTCGTGGGGCTGCGGCGGCGGCTCGCCGGACTCCCCCGGCTCCGGTGCCTCGCCGCCCGGGTCCGCCCGCGGGGGTCCGGCGGCCGGTCCCGCGGTCCTGCGGTCCGCGGGCCGCAGCCGGGCGGGCAGCCTTCTGCGCAGCGCGCCCACGTTCAACTGCATGGTCTCGTCAGCCCGTACGGGCGGGCGGGACTCGTCCGTCCCGGGGTCCGGCGCACGGTCCTGCGCGCGGTCCGGCACGGCGCGGCGTATTCGGGGTGGGCGGCCTTCCTCCGGAAGGTCTCCCCCCTGCCCTGCCTCGGTCACGACTGCGTCTCCCTCCGCACCCCGTGTTGCTCGCGCGGGTCGACACAGCCGCCGCAACCGCGGCCGCCGGCCCCCTCACTCCCAGCCGCTTCGCGGCTCGCACGGCCATACAAAATTATCAGCCGTCTTTTCAATTTCTCCGCAGGAGAACGGGACAGAACAGAACACACAAGGAACACCCAGCATTGTGTCCCCCGTCACGCCCGCCGGAGCCTGGCCTAACCTGGTCGCATGCCTCGTTACGAGTACCGCTGCCGCAGCTGCGGCGACACCTTCGAACTGAACCGTCCCATGGCGCAGTCGGCCGACCCGGCCACCTGCCCGGCCGGACACGGCGACACGGTCAAGCTGCTGTCCACGGTCGCGGTGGGCGGCTCGGCGAGCGCGCCCCGCTCCCAGGGCGCGGGCGGCGGGGGCGGCTGCTGCGGCGGTGGCTGCTGCGGCTGACCCGTCCTACGCGGGCCTGCGGGCCGCCGCGAGGAACTCGCGCAGGATGCGCTCCCCGGCCAGCACCCCGCGCTCGGGCAGCGCGCTGATGCCGGGGGCCGTCCAGCCGCTCTCCGCCAGTTCGCCGTGGCCCGGCCGCCAGCCGCGGTCCACGGCCGCCAGCAGATCGGCGTCCAGCAGCGAGTCGCCCGCCCCGAGCACCCGCTCCGCGCCGGTGCGGCGGGCGACCTCGCGCACCGCCGCGCCCTTCGTCAGCGGCCTGGGCACGGCGTAGATCTTGCGGCCCTGGAGCGAGACCGTCCAGCCTCGGCCCTGCGCCCACCCGGCCAGCTCCTTCACCCACTGCTCCGGGAGCAGTTCGCGCTCCACCACGAGATAGGCGAACAGGTCCTCGGCGACCCGGTGCTTGCGCGCCCACACCGGGTCGGCGCTGCGCAGCAGATGCTCGCGGACCTCGGCGAGCGGCGCGCACTCCGCGGCCAGCCGCGCGGTCACCCGCCGGTGCCAGTCGGCGTCGGACACGCCGTCCACCAGCAGATGGCCGCCGTTGGCGCAGATCGCGTACTCCGGCTGCGGGCCCGGCAGGTTGATGCGCAGGTACTGCTTGCGGGTGCGGGTGGTGGTGGGCACGAACACGGCCGCGTCGCCGAGTTCGGTCAGCAGGGCGGCCGCCGTCTCCGTCAGATAGGACAGCGGCCTGCTCTCGTGCACCTCCACGCACAGCAGCCGCGGGGCGCGCGCGTCCGGCATGGTCAGGGCCAGTGCCCCGGCCGAGTAGATGAGCGTACGGTCCAGGTCGCTCGCCACCATGACCGTCATCAGCGGGTCACCGCCTTGCCGTCGGCGCCGGTCGCCCCGCGCGTGTAGCGGGGGTGGATCAGCCCCACGCAGGTGTACGGCAGGCCGTCCACCTCCTCGACCGGCACCCCGCGCTGCCCGGCCAGCAGGCGTACGTGGTCCAGGTCCGCGCCCGCGCCGGTCCGGGCGAGGATCTTCCACGGCACCCGGCGCAGCAGCACCCGGGTGGTCTCGCCGACGCCCGGCTTGACCAGGTTCACGTCGTGGATGCCGTACTCCTCGCTGATCCGCTCGACGGCCGCCCAGCCCGCCCAGGTCGGGGCGCGGTCACCGGCCAGCAGGTCCTTGACGGCCATCTGCACGGTCTCGGCGGCCTCGGGGAAGCGGGCCGAGACGGCGTCGAGGAAGGCGTTCGAGAGGTCGGCGCCGGCCAGTTCGCGGTAGAACTTCGCGCCGTGGAAGTCGTCCGGGCCGACCAGGTCGGCGCGCAGCACGGTGCGCGATATCAGCCCGGAGACGGTGGAGTTGAGGCAGGCGGAGGGGATGAGGAAGTCGTCCCGGGTGCCGTAGGTGCGCACGCACGCGCCCGGGTCGGCGAGCACCGCGATCTCCGGGTCGAAGCCCGGGGCGCCGCCCTGCTCCTCGAACCGGGCGATGGCGTCGGCGAGTTCGCGGGTGATGGCGCCCTTGCCGGTCCAGCCGTCCACGAAGACGACGTCGGCCGGGTCGTGGTGGGCGGCCAGCCAGCGCAGCGCGTTGGCGTCGATGCCCCGGCCGCGCACGATCGACACCGCGTAGTGCGGCAGGTCGAGGCCGTGCCGGAAGGCGGCCCAGCGGCGCATCAGCACCCCGACAGGGGTGCCCGCGCGGGCCAGCGAGACCAGGACGGGGCGCGGGGAGCGCTCGGCGAGGACCAGTTCGGTGACCGCGCCGACGCCGCGCGCGAGCCGGTCGGCGGAGGCGGTGAGCGCGGAGTGGAACAGCTCCTGGTACTCCGCGCTGGGCTGGTACTCCACCGGCAGCGACTCGGCGTAGTGCGCTCCGCCGCGCTGGATGGCCTCCTCGCGCTCCTCGGTGGGCGCCTCCAGCGTCACCTCCGAGAGGTCCTGGAGCAGCCAGCCGACCTCCTCGGGCGCGTACGAGGAGAAGTCGGGGCCGCGCAGGGGCTCGGGCAGCATGGGGGAACCTTCCGGGCGGGAGGCGGGAACAGCCGGGTGGGCGGCGGGAACAGACCGCCGGGCGGCGGGGACGTACGCGGGGACGACGGCGAGCAGCACGTGCGGGGTGTGCTCGGCGAGGCGGGCGAGCAGGCCGTCGGGGGCGTGCAGCGCGGGCGTGTCGGCGGCCGAGTCGACGACGGCGAGGACGGCGTCGAAGCCGCCGCCCGCCACGTTGTAGGCGTAGCGCTCGCCGGGTCCGTCGGCCGGGTCGTCGTGCGCGGGGAAGACCAGGCGGCTGCGGATGGCGTAGCCGGGGTCGTCCACGGCGAGGACGGGCGAGCGGGTGGTGGTGGAGGAGCGCACCTCGGCGCCGGTGGTCCGCTCCAGTTCGTGGGCGAGCCGCAGCGGCGCGTACATCAGTTCCTCGCAGCCGAGGACCAGGATCCGGCGGGCCCCGGCGGGCAGCGCGGCGGCGAGCCGGGCCGCCATGCCGGGCAGGGCGCGCTCCAGGCGGGCGCGGTGGGCCGGGGTGAAGCCGTGCCGTCCGCCGTCGGGGAGACCGGCGGGCCAGTCGAGTCCGACGCGGGTGATCCGGCCGCGGGCGCGCCCGGCGGGCGGCGCGGCGGGGCCGGGCGCCGCCGTCTCGTGGCGGGCGACCAGGTCCCGGCCCTTGTCCAGCACGCCGTCGGGGAGCCGGACGGTGCCGGAGGCGGCGGCGACCAGGTCGACGCGGGCGCCGATGCTCCGGGCGAAGTCGTCCAGGCGGGCGGTGTCGGCCGGTGAGCGCATGTCCACCAGGGCGACCACGACGTAGCGCTCGCGCGGATGGCGGGCGTGCAGGTCGCGGATGGTGTTCAGGACGGTGCTGCCGGTGGAGAACTCGTCGTCCACCAGCACCAGCGGGCCGCCGCCGGACAGCAGCTCCGGGTCCTCGGGGAGCAGCAGGTGCGAGGTGGCGTGGGAGTGGGACTCCTCGAAGCCGCCGGCCGGGGCGACGCCGGGCACGGGCCTGCGGGTGGAGTGCAGGTACGGCACCGGGCCCAGGCCGTCGGCGACCGAGTGGCCGAGTCCGGTGGCGGTCTCCGCGTAGCCGAGGACGACCGCGTCGGCGGTGTCGCGCTCGCCGAGCAGAGCGCGGACCCGGCGGCCCAGGGCGAGGCCGTGCTCGTGGACCACCGCGGGCGACTGCGGTACGTGCTTGCCGAGGACGTACGAGACGAGCAGGTGGGCCCGCTTGGGGTTGCGGCGCAGCGCGAGGCCCAGCAGGTCCTTGAGCTCGCCGCCGCCCACGAGGTCCACACCGAGCCGCTCGGCGACCCAGTCGCCGGACCAGATGCCGTCGTGCACTGCCTTGTTCATGCGTTCCTAGGGGAGGGGGGTGGGGGGCCGGTCAGCGGTCGGCGGGGATGCCCGCGGCGAGCAGTTCCACGAAGCCGATGTCCTCCCGGGCGACGCCGAAGACCTCGGCGCGCAGCAGGGTCCGCTCGGCCCAGGCGCGGTGCGGCTTCACCTCGTTCATCTTGTTCGTGTACGCCGACCTGAGCACGCCCCCGCCGCCGCGCTCGGGGCGCAGGATGTCGGCCGCGTCGCTGTACTCCTCGTGGCTGACGACGGACAGCGCGTGCACGGGCAGGACGTGCGAGGGGTGGATGCAGGTCTTGCCGAGCAGCCCGTTGGCCTGGTCCAGGGTGATCTCCCGCAGCAGCCCGTCCATCGCGTGTTCGATCAGTGTCGCGCGCAGGCCCGCGGCCTGCACCTCCAGGAAGGGGCTCTGGCGCAACTGCGGCTTGAACATGCGCTCCTGTGCCCGGAAGTACTCCCACACCGGGCCGGTCACGGTGAATCCGGTGCCGTCGGCCCGGCCCAGCATGTTGACCACGTCGGCGATGACGGAGGCGACGACCTGGACGTCGTAGGCCGTCATGTCGGGGGCCCGGCGCAGTCCGTAGGAGGAGCAGAAGTCGGTCACGCCCAGGCGCAGCGCCAGCACCCGGTCGCGGTACTTGTCGACCGCGCGGAAGATGCCCTCCAGGGTCTCCACGCGGGTCTCCCGGTAGAGCAGTTCGGGCGATTCCAGGACGGGCATGGCGAACAGCCGCCGGCCGCAGTCGGCCTCGGCCGCCTGGACGGCCTCCAGGAAGCCGAGGCCGCGTTCGCCGGTGAACTTCGGCAGCACGAAACCGGACAGCAGCCGGACCGAGGGGCCCAGGCGGCGCACCAGGTCGGGTATCTGGCGGGCGGTACGGACCCGGATGAACAGCAGCGGGAGCCCGGTGTCGGCCGGGAGCGCGGCCAGCGCGGCGAACTGCCGGACGAGGTTCGCCTCGCCCTCCTCCACGTCGGCGTCGCCGATCGAGTCCTCCAGGCACAGCACCATGGAGACGACCCCGCGGGCGGCCTGCTTGGTGATGTCCTCGGCCAGGCTCGGGCGGGTGGCCGGGCTGTAGAGGGTGGCGCCCAGGGCGGTGGAGAGCAGCCGGGCCGGGGAATCGGCGGTGAACTCGGCCGGTTCCCGGTGGAAGAGCCGCTGCCGTGCCTCAGGGGCGAGGTGCCCGAAATGACGCATGTAGCTCCCCTGTGGTGACGCCCGGCAGAAAATAGGTGGCCGGTAATAGTACGTACATACCGGTGTCGGCGGTTCCCGCCGGGCGTGAACTCCTGATGACGGGCGCCCGCCACCGTAGCGGGGTGCCGGGCCGCGTTGTCGTGAGCAGGACCGAGCAGGCAGGATGACCGCATGACGCGCGCGATGCTGAAGGGGTCGAACGTCCCGGTGGAAGCCGCCACGGTACGGGCCGTGGTGCGCTGGACGCCGGGCCAGGGGGTGCCGGACGTCGACGCGTCGGCGCTGCTCCTCGGCCCCGGGGGGCGGGTCCGCTCCGACGAGGACTTCGTCTTCTACAACCAGCCCCGGCACCCCTCCGGGACGGTCTGGCGGCTGGGCAAGCGGCGGGTCGCGGAGGGCCTGACCGACACCGTCCAGACCGAGCTGACCGGGGTGGAGCCGGAGATCGGCCGGATCCTGCTGGTCGCCTCGGCGGACGGCGTCGCCTTCGACCGCGTCCCGGCGCTGAGCATCCTGCTGTACGACGCGGCGGGCGGCGACGGTGAGCCGCTCGCGTCCTTCGACATCAAGCCCGAGACTGGCCAGGAGACCGCGCTGATCTGCGGCGAGCTGTACCGCCGCGGCGAGGGCTGGAAGTTCCGGGCGCTGGGCGAGGGCTACTCGAACGGGCTGAAGGGCCTGGCCACCGACTTCGGGATCTCGGTGGACGAGGCGGCGGAGGCGGCCGACGGCAGCGCGGCGGACGCGGCCACCGCCCCGGCGGCCCAGCCGCTGCCCCCGGAGCAGCCCACGTACGCCCATCCCCCGCAGCCGCCGCAGACCACGGCGCCGCAGCAGCCGCCGCGCACGACGGCGGCCCAGCCCTCCTACGGCTATCCGCAGCCCGGCTACGGCTATCCGCAGCAGCCCGCGCCGGTGTCCGCGGGCGCCGCGCCGGGCGGCTACGGCTATCCGCAGCCGGCCGGTTCCGCCCCGGACCCGGACTTCCGGCTGCCCCCGCAGGGGCCGCAGTTCATCGGCCGCTGAGACGCCGATGACCCGCGGCCCCCGCGCTCACACCGGCCGGGCGAGCAGCGCGAGCAGGCGGACCATCCGCTCCAGCGCGCCGATGTACGCGCGGTAGTCGTCCACCGACTCCGCGTCGTCGCCCTCCTGCGGGCCGAGCGCGTCGAGATCCCGCCGCAGCGTCTCGGCCTCCAGGAGCAGCGCGTCGGTCCCCGGCACCTCGGCGGCGCCGATCCGGCCGTCCCGCACCCGTGCCGCGTACCCCGCGACATACCCGTCGAGGTCGAGCAGGCGGGAGTTCCAGTCGCGCAGCTCCTCCCCTCGGGGTAGAGCGGGGTACGGCAGGGCCCGGAAGGCGTCGAAGGCGGCGCGGAAACCGGCGGCGGTGTCGGTCATGCCCACGCCTACCGGTCCGCCTTCGACTTGTAGCCCCGGCCCCACTGGAGCCCCCAGCCGTAGAGCCGGTCCAGCTCGGACTGGAAGCCGTAGACGAACTTGACCTCGCGGCGCACCAGCAGTTCGCCCTTCACGTTCTCGATGAGGACGACCGCGCAGGAGCGGGCCTCGGGGTGGCGTTCGTCGAGGCCGATCTCGATGCGCGGGCCGTTGCTCGGGTAGAGCGTGACGACGGCGTGGGTGCGGTCGAAGGCCGGTGTCTGGTCGTAGATGTAGACGAAGACCAGCATCCGCTTGATGTCGTCGCGATGATCGAGGTTGACGTAGATCGTCTCGCCGGACGCGGAGCCGAACCGGTCGTCGCCGCTGAGCTTGATGTACGGCGGGCCGTTCACATCGCCCAGCAGGTTGCCGAGGGGCTGGACGACGCCCTTGGTGCCGTCCGCCAGCTCGTACAGGCAGCCGAGGTCCAGGTCGACGTTGACCATGGACTGGCTGTGGCCCTGCACCTCCGGCGGCTTCAGCGCCTTGAACGGGTGGCGCAGCAGGCTCTCCCGGGCGGCGCCGCCGAAGTCCGAGGTGCGCATCCGCCAGTTCAGGTTGATGCGCAGATTGCCGGTGGCCGCGCCCTGTTTGGTCAGCGACACCTGGGCGTGCCGCTTGGTCAGCTCGATCGCGTTGGACGCGGCGCTGCCCGAGTCGAACTCGGCCAGGCGTCCGCCGCGCAGACCGTCGAAGAATCCCATCTTCCCCCCACCTTCACCGCGCTCGTCCACCCCCGTCCACATGCTCGCGGGGCGGCCGGTCGGACGCACCCGGCTCGGCTGCCGCGCGGTCCCGTCGGCCGCCCCGCTCAGAGCGTTCCCGTACCGGGTGGGGCGTCACACCCCGGACTGCACCTCAGTCTTCTCCCCCGAGCCCGCCGCTTTTCCCTCCGCGGCCTCCAGCGCGCGGTTGCGCCGGACCGAGGACCAGAAGGACCAGGCGATCAGGACCACGCCGACCAGGCCGGTGATGACCTCGTTGATCTCGTACCGGATGGTGACCATGAGGATCACGGCCAGCGCGCCGATCGCGTAGTGGGCGCCGTGCTCCAGGTAGACGTAGTCGTCGAGGGTGCCCTGGCGGACCAGGTAGACGGTGAGGGACCGGACGTACATGGCGCCGATGCCGAGGCCGAGGGCCATCAGGACGATGTCGTTGGTGATGGCGAAGGCGCCGATGACACCGTCGAAGGAGAAGGACGCGTCCAGGACCTCCAGGTAGAGGAACATGAAGAACGCGGCCTGGCCGGCCAGCTTCACGGCCGAGCGCTGCTTTCCGCTGCGGGCGGCCTCTTCCTCCTCCTCGTGCTCGCGTTCCTCGTCCTCCTCCAGGCGGTCCTCGAAGAACCCGGAGAGACCGCCGACGATCATGTACGTGATCAGACCGGCGATACCGGCGATCAGTACGGTCTGCGCCTTGTCCGCGTGCGCGCCGCCGTGCTGGTGGGCGTGGGTGGCGAAGGTGAAGGAGGTGATCAGCAGGACGATCAGGGAGATGCAGACCGACAGCATGTCGACCTTGCCGAGCTTGGCCAGGGGCCGCTCGATCCAGCGCAGCCACTGGATGTCCCGGTCCTCGAAGATGAAGTCGAGGAAGATCATCAGCAGGAACATGCCACCGAAGGCGGCGATCGCCGGGTGCGCGTCGGTGACCAGCTGCTGGTACTGGTCCTTGTCGTCGAACGCCAGCCGGACGGCCTCGATGGGGCCCATCTTGGCGGTGACGGCGACGATGACGACGGGGAACACCAGCCGCATACCGAAGACCGCGATCAGCACGCCCACCGTGAGGAAGATCTTCTGCCAGAAGGCATTCATCTTCTTCAGGATTCCGGCGTTGACCACCGCGTTGTCGAAGGAGAGCGAGATCTCCAGGACGGCGAGGATCGCCACGACCCCGAAGGCGGTCCACCCCCCGTAGAACGCGGCCGCGATCAGGCCGAGCACGGTGATCGCGAACGACCAGCCAAAGGTTTTCAGAAGCACTGGCTACCCAATCCCTTAAGTACGGGTCTCCCCCGTCGCCTGTACGGGTCTCCCCCGTCGCCGCACTCGGCTTTACGAAACGTTGACTCCGAAGTCTAGAGCGATACCGCGCAGTCCGGACGCGTACCCCTGTCCCACGGCCCGGAACTTCCATTCGCCCTGGTAGCGGTAGAGCTCGCCGAAGATCATCGCTGTCTCGGTGGAGGCGTCCTCGCTCAGGTCGTAGCGCGCGAGCTCCTGGCCGTCGGCCTGGTTGACCACGCGGATGAAGGCGTTGCTCACCTGTCCGAAGGTCTGGCCGCGCTCGTCGGCCATGTGGATCGAGACCGGGAAGACGATCTTCTCGCAGCGGTCCGGGACCCGGGCGAGGTCGACCAGGATCGACTCGTCGTCGCCCTCGCCCTCACCGGTGAGGTTGTCGCCGGTGTGCTCCACGGAGCCGTCGGGGCTGGTGAGCTGGTTGTAGAAGACGAACCACTCGTCGCCCAGCACTCGGTTCCCGGCGCCGCACAGCAGGGCGCTGGCGTCCAGGTCGAAGGGGGCTCCGGTGGTGGAGCGCGCGTCCCAGCCGAGCCCGACCAGGACGTTGGTCAGGTTGGGTGCGGCCTTGGACAGGGAGACGTTGCCTCCCTTGGCGAGCGTGACGCCCATGCTGCTGGTCCTCCCCGTGGGTGGTGCCTGTGTCGGTGTCCTGCGCGTCCGGCGCCGCGCTGAGACGCGCGGCGCCGGACGGTCGGGCGTGGTGCGGAACTCAGACGTTGACGCCGAAGTCCTGGGCGATACCACGCAGGCCGGAGGCGTACCCCTGGCCGATGGCGCGGAACTTCCACTCCGCGCCGTTCCGGTACAGCTCGCCGAAGACCATGGCGGTCTCCGTGGAGGCGTCCTCGCTCAGGTCGTAGCGGGCGATCTCCGCGCCGCCGGCCTGGTTCACCACGCGGATGTAGGCGTTGCGGACCTGGCCGAAGGACTGCTGGCGGGTCTCGGCGTCGTAGATGGAGACCGGGAAGACGATCTTCTCGACGTCGGCCGGGACGCCCGCGAGGTTGACCTTGATCACCTCGTCGTCGCCCTCGCCCTCACCGGTGAGGTTGTCACCGGTGTGCTCCACGGAGCCGTCGGGGCTCTTGAGGTTGTTGAAGAAGACGAAGTTCTGGTCGCTGCCGACCTTGCCGGCGCTGTTCAGCAGCAGCGCGCTGGCATCGAGGTCGAAGCCGGTGCCGGTCGTCGTCCGGGCGTCCCAGCCCAGGCCGACGAGGACCGCGGTCAGGCCCGGCGCCTCCTTCGAAAGCGATACGTTGCCGCCCTTGCTGAGGCTGACTCCCACGAGTCCTCCATTGGTGTCCGGGGGCGGGGAGCCCCGTCGTGCATCGGATATGGGATCAACGTGTCGATCCTAGTGACGGGTTCCCGCCCCCCGCAGGCCGTGTGACCGAAGATTCCCAGGTGTCGGGTCCTCCCGGGTCCGCGGCAGGGGGCGGGGGCGGCTCACAGGGCGCCGAGCGCCGTCACGTACTCGTTCAGGTCGCGGGCGTCCGGCAGGCCGTTGACGACGGTCCAGCGCACCACGCCCTCCTTGTCGACGATGAAGGTGCCGCGCACGGCGCAGCCCTTGCCCTCGTCGAAGACGCCGTAGGCGCGCGAGGTCTCGCCGTGCGGCCAGAAGTCGCTGAGCAGCGGGTACTCCAGGCCCTCCTGCTCGGCGAACACGCGCAGGGTGTGGATGGAGTCGTTGGAGACGGCGAGCAGCTGGGTGTCGTCGTTGACGAACTTCGGCAGGTTGTCGCGCAGCGCGCACAGCTCGCCGGTGCACACACCGGTGAAGGCGAACGGGTAGAAGAGCACCACCACGTTCTTCTCGCCGCGGAAGTCGGACAGCCGTACGGTGCGGCCGTGGTTGTCCTTCAGCTCGAAGTCGGGTGCCTTGTCGCCGACCTGGATCGCCATCGCGCTGCTTCCCTTCGGTGGGGCTGTTCGGGTGAGACCACCCTACGCAGCGCACACCGCGCACCCGCGGACGGGCCGACACGCGCCGGCCCGTCCGGGGCTCCGCCGGGCGCCCGCGGGCACGGCCCGCGGGACGGAGGCTACTTCTTGGGCTTGGCCGCCTTCGGCGTGAGCAGCCTGGTGCCGTTCCAGTCCTTGCCCACGCTGACGCTCTTGGTCTGCGACAGACCCGCCGTCGTCGCGGCCTCGCCGATGTCGCTGGGTTCGACGTATCCGTCCCGGCCGGTCTTCGGCGTCAGAAGCAGGATCTCGCCGCCCTCGTCGAGGAACCCCAGGGCGTCGACCAGCGCGTCCGTCAGGTCGCCGTCCTCGTCGCGGAACCACAGCACCGCGGCGTCGGCCACGTCGTCGTAGTCCTCGTCGACGAGGTCCTGTCCGATGACTTCCTCGATGGACTCGCGGAGCTCCTGGTCGACGTCGTCGTCGTAGCCGATCTCCTGGACCACCTGTCCGGGCTGGAATCCCAGCCTGGCGGCCGGGTTAGTCCGCTCCTCCGCGTGGTCCGCGGTCGCGCTCACGGGTTGCCTCCTGATGGTGTTGCGATTGGGTCTTCAGCCACGCGCGTGCGCGAAGCATTGGCCGTAGTCCACACGGGCGGGCCGGATCGCGCAAGTACCCGGCGCTCCGGACCGCCGAAACGGTGACGTTCCCGGCTGTGTCGCCGCAACTCCTGACACGGTATCGCGCTCCGCGGTGACACACACCACACCCTTCTGCCCGCTTTTGCGTGTTTGGGAACCCCTGCTCGGCACGAGATCCGAAGGGGAACCCTTTCACCCCCCGGAGAGGCGGCCGCACCACCCCTGTTACCGGTGAGTAAAGATGACGTTTGCCTCACCCGAGGTACACGATGGGGAACGGTGCAGGCACACACAGACAGACGACCCGGAACGGAACAGAGCGAACAGAACGGCCAGAACCGCACAGCCCCGGGGAAACCCCAGCAAGAGCCCAGAGACGTCACAGATATGTCAGCCCTCTGACAGGTAAGGAACAGCGTGGCTTCCGGATCCGATCGAAACCCGATCATCATTGGCGGCCTTCCGAGTCAGGTTCCTGACTTCGATCCCGAGGAGACCCAGGAGTGGCTCGACTCGCTCGACGCAGCCGTCGACGAGCGAGGCCGGGAGCGGGCCCGCTACCTCATGCTCCGGCTGATCGAGCGCGCGCGGGAGAAGCGCGTGGCCGTGCCGGAGATGCGCAGCACGGACTACGTCAACACCATCCCCACCAAGAGCGAGCCGTTCTTCCCGGGCAACGAGGAGATCGAGCGCAAGATCCTCAACGCCACCCGCTGGAACGCCGCGGTGATGGTCTCCCGCGCCCAGCGCCCCGGGATCGGCGTCGGCGGCCACATCGCGACCTTCGCCTCCTCCGCCTCGCTCTACGACGTCGGCTTCAACCACTTCTTCCGCGGCAAGGACGACGGCCGGGGCGGCGACCAGGTCTTCTTCCAGGGCCACGCCTCACCGGGCATCTACGCGCGCGCGTACCTGCTGGACCGGCTGAGCGAACAGCACCTGGACGGCTTCCGCCAGGAGAAGTCCAAGGCGCCCCACGCCCTGTCCAGCTACCCGCACCCGCGCTCCATGCCGGACTTCTGGGAGTTCCCGACCGTCTCCATGGGCCTCGGCCCGATCGGGGCGATCTTCCAGGCCCGGATGAACCGGTACATGCAGGCGCGCGGCATCGCGGACACCTCCGACTCGCACGTGTGGGCCTTCCTCGGCGACGGCGAGATGGACGAGCCGGAGTCGCTGGGCCAGCTCTCCATCGCCGCCCGTGAGGGCCTGGACAACCTGACCTTCGTGGTCAACTGCAACCTCCAGCGCCTGGACGGCCCGGTGCGCGGCAACGGCAAGATCATCCAGGAGCTGGAGTCGGTCTTCCGCGGGGCCGGCTGGAACGTGATCAAGCTGATCTGGGACCGCACCTGGGACCCGCTGCTCGCCCAGGACCGCGACGGCATCCTGGTCAACCGGATGAACACCACCCCGGACGGCCAGTTCCAGACCTACGCCACCGAGTCCGGCGCCTACATCCGCGACCACTTCTTCGGCGACGACCACCGGCTGCGCGCCATGGTCGAGAACATGACCGACAACCAGATCCTGCACCTGGGCCGCGGCGGTCACGACCACCGCAAGATCTACGCGGCGTTCAAGGCGGCCGTGGAGCACAAGGGGCAGCCGACCGTCATCCTGGCCAAGACGGTCAAGGGCTGGACGCTGGGCCCGAACTTCGAGGGCCGCAACGCCACCCACCAGATGAAGAAGCTGACGGTCGACGACCTCAAGCGCTTCCGCGACCGGCTGCACCTGCCGATCTCCGACAAGGAGCTGGAGTCCGGCGCGCCGCCGTACTACCACCCGGGGCGCGACTCCGAGGAGATGCAGTACATGCACGACCGCCGCAAGCAGTGCGGCGGCTATGTTCCGACCCGGGTCGTGCGCGCGAAGCCGCTGCCGCTGCCCGACGACAAGACGTACGCGTCCGTGAAGAAGGGCTCGGGGCAGCAGGCCATCGCGACCACCATGGCCTTTGTGCGGCTCCTGAAGGACCTCATGCGGGACAAGGAGATCGGCAAGCGGTTCGTGCTGATCGCGCCGGACGAGTACCGCACCTTCGGCATGGACTCGTTCTTCCCGAGTGCGAAGATCTACAACCCGCTCGGCCAGCAGTACGAGTCGGTCGACCGCGATCTGCTGCTCGCCTACAAGGAGTCCCCGACCGGGCAGATGCTGCACGACGGCATCTCGGAGGCGGGCTGCACCGCCTCCGCCATCGCGGCGGGCTCGGCCTACGCCACCCACGGCGAGCCGCTGATCCCGGTCTACGTCTTCTACTCGATGTTCGGTTTCCAGCGCACCGGTGACCAGTTCTGGCAGATGGCCGACCAGCTCGCGCGCGGTTTCGTCCTGGGCGCGACCGCGGGCCGTACGACCCTGACCGGCGAGGGGCTCCAGCACGCCGACGGCCACTCGCAGCTGCTGGCCTCCACCAACCCGGCGTGCGTGGCCTACGACCCGGCGTACGGCTACGAGATCGCGCACATCGTGCAGGACGGCCTGCGCCGGATGTACGGCGGCGACGAGCAGCACCCGCACGGCGAGGACGTCTTCTACTACCTCACCGTCTACAACGAGCCGATCCGCCAGCCCGCCGAACCGGCCGACGTGGACGTCGAGGGCATCCTCAAGGGCATTCACCGGATCTCGGCGGGCACGGCGGGCGAGATCCCGGCGCAGATCATGGCCTCGGGCGTGGGCGTGCCCTGGGCGCTGGAGGCGCAGCAGATCCTCGCCTCCGAGTGGAACGTCAGGGCGGACGTCTGGTCGGCCACCTCCTGGAACGAGCTGCGCCGCGAGGCCGTGGCCTGCGAGGAGCACAACCTGCTGCACCCCGAGGAGGAGCAGCGGGTGCCGTGGGTGACGCGGAAGCTGAGCGGCGCCGAGGGGCCGTTCGTGGCCGTCTCCGACTGGATGCGCTCGGTGCCGGACCAGATCGCGCGCTGGGTGCCCGGTCCGTACCAGTCGCTGGGCGCCGACGGGTTCGGCTTCGCCGACACCCGCGGGGCGGCCCGGCGGTTCTTCCACATCGACGCCCAGTCGGTCGTGGTGGCGGTGCTGACCGAGCTGGCGCGCCAGGGGAAGGTCGACCGCTCGCTGCTCAAGCAGGCGATCGACCGCTACCAGCTGCTCGACGTGACGGCGGCGCACCCGGGCGCGGCCGGGGGCGACGCGTAGCGGCCGGGCCCGCGCACCCGCACACCGCGAAGGGGCGGTGGGGCCTCGGCCCCACCGCCCCTTCGGCGTACGTCCGTCCCGCGCGCGGCGGGCGCCGTCCGTCCGGCCGCTCAGAGCACGCCGTGCCCCCAGGCCACGGCTCCGGCGAGCGCGACCAGTGCGAGCAGGGTGTCTACGGCGCCCAGGACGAGGGCGACCAGGGCCGGGACGGAGCGGCTCGCGCCGGTCCAGCTGCGGCCCATCGACAGCCATCCGCAGACGACCGCCACCGGGCCGAGCACGATCCCGAGGGCGAAGAAGCCCGCGACCGCGCAGACGGTTCCGATGATCCCGAGCGTCGCGCGGTCCGGCCCCTCCCGGTGCCACGTCCGGCCCCGTGAACGGGGGTACCCGCGCGTTCGGTGTCCGAAGCCCGCCATCATCAACTCCCCGAACCCCGGGTCGGGTTGGAGTTCCATCGGGGTTCGGGAAGCGGGTACCCCGGTTCTGACGGGCCATCCGTACGGGCCATTCGTACGGGCCGTACGCGCGAGCCGCACGGCGCCCGCCGGTCCGGCCGGCGCGCCGCCCCCCTCCGGCGGCGTGCCGCGGACCGGCGCCCGCTGTTCCGCTCGGCCCGCTCGCCGGGCCCGTCTCCCCCGTACCGGACGTGGCCCACTGTCGCCCGCGGCCGGGACCGGGGGCGGCGATTGCGCGGTGCGGTCACCCTGATAGGGGAAACCGCACCGGACCGACCGCCGCGCGTCAGATGTGGCCGACGCCCGCGCCCGCCTCCGCGTTGACGCCGCGCTTGGTGAGCAGCGCGACCAGGACGGCCACCACGGCGACACCGGCGGCGACCAGCGAGGCGAGGCTCATCCCGGAGATGAACGTGTCGTGCGCGACCGAGGTGATCTTCGCGGCGACCTCCGCAGGCACCCCCTTCGGCACCGGGGCGACGCCGACCTGGACCGCCTCGGACGCCTGGTCCGCCTGGGCGGGGGTGAGCGGCGGCAGGCCCGCGTCCTTCCAGTTGCCCGGCAGCGCGTGGTCGACCTTGGAGGCCATCACACCGCCCAGCACGGCCGTACCGAGGCTGCCGCCGATCTGCATGGCGGCCTGCTGGAGACCGCCAGCCACACCGGACAGCTCCATGGGGGCGTTGCCGACGATGACCTCGGTGGCGCCGACCATGACCGGGGCCAGACCGAGGCCGAGCAGGGCGAACCAGACCGACATGGTGGCGCTGCCGGTGCCGGTGTCCAGGGTGGACATGCCGAACATGGCGAGGGCGGTGACGGCCATGCCGCCCGCGAGCGGGATGCGCGGTCCGGCCTTGGTGATCAGCGCGCCCGCGAGCGGCGAGCCGACGATCATCATGCCGGTCAGCGGCAGCAGGTGCAGACCCGCGCTGATCGGGCTCAGGCCGTGCACGTTCTGGAGGTAGAAGGTGACGAAGAAGAGGCCGCCGAGGAAGGCGATGGCCATCAGCACCATCAGGACCACACCGGCCGACAGCGGCACCGAGCGGAAGAGCCCGAGCGGGATCAGCGGCTCCTTGACCTTCGTCTCCCAGACGGCGAAGAGGACGAAGCCCAGCACGGACCCGGCCAGGAAGGCCCAGGTCTTGCCGTCGCCCCAGCCCCAGGCCGGGGCCTTGATGAGCGCCCACACCAGGCAGAACATCGCACCGGAGAGCAGCGCGATGCCGGGTATGTCGAAGGAGCGCGGCGCGTTCTCGGCGCGGTGGTCGAGCAGGATGAGCAGGCCGAGCACCAGGGCGAGGGCGCCGACCGGCACGTTGATGAAGAACACCGACTGCCAGTTGACGTGCTCGACGAGGACACCGCCGAGGATCGGGCCGCCGGCGGTGGAGGCGCCGATGACCATGCCCCAGATGCCGATGGCCATGTTGAGCTTCTCGGCCGGGAAGGTGGCCCGCAGCAGGCCGAGCGCGGCCGGCATCAGCAGCGCGCCGAACAGGCCCTGGAGGACACGGAAGACGACCACCATGGCGATGGTGCTCGACAGGCCGATCGCGCCGGAGGCGGCGGCGAAGCCGGTCACGCCGATCAGGAAGGTCTGCCGGTGCCCGAAGCGGTCACCGAGCTTGCCCGCGGTGATCAGGGAGACGGCGAGCGCGAGGAAGTATCCGTTGGTGATCCACTGGACGTCGGCGAAGCTGGCGTGCAGGTCCTTCTGGATCGCCGGGTTGGCGATGGCCACGATGGTGCCGTCGAGGGCCACCATCATGACCCCTACGGCGACGGTGATGAGCGTGAACCACGGGTGTCCGCGCATCCCCTTGGCCGGTGCGGGGTCCGACAGGGCTGACGCCTTGTCCCCCGGCCCTGTCGTGTCGACGGTGGTCTGACTAGTCATACATTCGAGGCTAATGTCAGCGACTGACAAATGACAAACCAATTCACAAGTCGGTAACTGACATGTCAGCCTCCTATAGGCTGAACTGGGGAAACAGTTCGCCGAGAGGTCCGGAGAGGCACATGGAGACGGCGGGGACCGCCGAGGCGGCACCACCACCGGGGCTGCGTGAGCGCAAGAAGCAGCGCACCCGGGACGCCCTGCTGCGGGCCGCGCTGGAGCTGTTCACCACCGTCGGCTACGAGCGCACGACGGTGGACGGCATCGCCGAGGCCGTCGGCGTCTCGCAGCGCACCTTCTTCCGGTACTTCCCCGGCAAGGAGGAGGCCGCCTTCGCCGTGCAGGACATGGTGGAGGCGCACTTCGTCGAGGCGCTGCGCGCCCGTCCGCCGCACGAGGCCCCGCTGGAGGCGCTGCGCCAGGCGGTCCTGGAGGGCTGGGACACGATCAGCGACGCCGTGCTGAGCGTCGTGCCCGTCGAGCTGTATCTGCGGATGTTCTGCACCATCGAGTCGACGCCCGTCCTGCTCGCCGCACAGCTGCGCCGTGCGGCGGAGACCGAGGAGCAGGTCGCCCGGCTGCTCGCCGCCCGCGAGGGCCTGGACGCGGACACCGATCCGCGCCCGCGGCTGCTGGTCGCCCTCTTCGGCGGGGCGATGCGGGTGACGGGCCGTCAGTGGAGCGCGGGCCCGGACCTCAGCCTGGAGGCGATCCGGACACTCACCGCCGCGTACCTCGATCAGGTGGGTCCGGCGCTCACCGGGAACTGGCGCACCACCCGTCCGTGACCCCGCGGCACTTACCGCGCGGATCTTGAACTTCCGTATGTGCGGCCGATCTTGAACAGCCGTGCGGGCGGTGACACACGGCACGCCACGTGAAACGTGATCCCGGTCACTCGATTGACGCGAGACCGCTCCGTTCTCCTAGTGTGTCCTCCCAGTGACTTCCTTCGACACCTCCCCGCAGCTCAACGTCTGGCGCGCGCTGCTCGCGCTGGCCGTGGTCTTCGTGATGCTGGCGACCACCGGCTGGACCGCCGTGCGCCACCAGCGCGGGACCACCGCCCTCCAGGCCTCCCTGTCCGCCTGGGAGCACGGGAGCCTGCACGGGCACCGGCTGCCGGACCCCGAGGCGGGCCCCGCCCGGCTGACCCGCTTCTTCACCTCGCTCACCGCGCAGGACCGCACCCGGCTCGCGCACCGCTACCCGCTCGCGGTCGGCAACATGAACGGCGCCCCGGTACCGCTGCGCTATCTGGCCAACCGGGTCGCGCTCGGCCAGGCCCGGGACGTCGAACGCGAACGCATGCACGACAACAGGCTCTCCCCCGCCGGGCAGCAGGCCGCCGGCCGGCGGATGCACCGCTTCGCCTCGCTGCTGGGCACGGGCCGCCAGATCCTCGCCTTCGACCCCACCGGCTCCGGCCGCGTCGCCGAGGTCTTCGGCGACCTGCCCCGGGCACAGCGGGTCTCCGTCGTCGTCCCCGGCGTCGACACCGACCTGATCACGTTCCGCAAGACCTACCGCCCCTACTCGGCGCCGTACGGCATGGCGCAGGCGCTGTACGCCGCCGAGCGCACCGCCGCCCCGGCCACCCGCACCGCCGTGATCGCCTGGGCCGACTACACCGCGCCCAGCGGCATCGGCGTGGACGCGGCCACCGCGATGCGCGCCGAGGAGGGCGCGGTGCGGCTGAACAAGCTGCTGCGCGCGCTGCCCGGCAGCGCGCCCGTCGCCCTGTTCTGCCACAGCTACGGCTCGGTGCTCTGCGGGGTGGCCGCCCGGGAGGTGCCCGGCCGGGTCACCGACATAGCGGTCGCCGCCAGCCCCGGCATGCGCGCCCAGAAGGCGTCCCGCCTGAACACCTCGGCGCACGTCTGGGCGATGCGGGACGCCACCGACTGGATCCGCGACGTGCCCTACCTGGAGCTGGGCGGTCTCGGCCACGGCGCCGACCCGGTCTCCGGCGCCTTCGGCGCCCGGGTGCTGTCCGCCGAGACGGCCGAGGGCCACGCCGGCTACTTCGAGCCGGGCACCGACAGCCTGGCCAACTTCGCCGAGATCGGCGTCGGCGCGTACGACGCCGTGCGGTGCGCCCATGACAACGACGGATGCCGGGCGGGTTTGTCCGGCACGACGACGGCCGAACGCGCGTAGAGACAGCAGGAAGTGCGGTCCGCGAGGGGAGGGACGAAGCAGCGCGTGCCCCCTACGATGAGCCGCATGGGTGACGTACTGGCCGGATTTCATGCTGCCTGGGAGTTCGCGTCCGATTCCGTGCTCATCCGTTACGAACGGGGGATACGGACACCGAAGCTCTTCCAGGCGCTCGGCGAGCGCCGCGTTCCGCTGGCCGCGCTCGCGTCGGTGACACTCACGCCGGGGCGGCGCGGGACCGTGGTCCTGCGCGCCGAGCCGCGGCCGGGCGCCGATCCGCTGATGGACGCGGCCGGCGGACAGCTCAAGGAGGGCTGCGACCCCTACCGGCTGGTGCTGCCCGCCGACCACGAGGCCCTCGCCGGGCGCTGCGCCGACGAACTGACCGCCCGGCTCACCGGGAGCGGACCCGCCGACCGCCATCTGGTCGCCGCGCCCGAGCCGCCGCTCCACTTCAAGGCGTACGACGGCAAGGCGTCCTTCGACGGCGCCGCCGTGCGCTTCCGCTGGTCCTGGACCGGGGCGTCCTCGGCCAAGTGGAAGACGGGCGACCAGCACTTCCCGGTGACCGCGCTGAGCGGGGTGGAGTGGCGCTCCCCGGAGTCCTTCGAGGGCCATCTGCGGCTGCTGCCGCGCGAGGGCTGCGGGGCGGCCGGTGCCGCCGGGGGCGCGGGACAGCCGCCGCAGCCCGACCAGGACCCGGCGGCGGTGGTGTTCGGCCGCGGCTACGGGCCGGTGCACGAGTCGCTGCCGTTCGCGGCGGCGGTGCTGGCCGCGGTGCGGGTGGCCGCGCCCGCGCCCGCGCTGTCGGTCCCGGCGGCCCGCCGCGACCCCGCCGACATCGCGGAGCGGATCCGCCACCTCGGGGAACTGCACCAGGCGGGTCTGGTGACGGACGAGGAGTTCTCGGTGAAGAAGGCGCAACTGCTCGCCGAGCTGTGAGCCCGCCACCGGGCCGTACGGCTGGGGCGGGCCCGGCGGTTCAGCGGGCCCGGCTCCCGGCCGCCGCGTAGAAGCCGATCTTGCCGTCCAGCACGGCCAGGGTGTCCTGGAGTTCGGCGATCCGGGACAGCACGTCCCGGCGGGTCGCCTCCAGCAGCGCGAACCGCTCGCCGTACGTCTGCTCGCCCTGGCGCACCAGCTCCGCGTACCGCACCATGTCGGCCACCGGCATCCCGGTCCGCCGCAGCTTGCCGACCAGGTCGAGCCAGTCCAGGTCGCGGTTGCTGTAGCGGCGCTGGCCGGTGTGCGAGCGGTCGACGTGGGCCATCAGACCGATCCGCTCGTACCAGCGCAGGGTGTGCGCGGTCAGCCCGGTGAAGGCGACGACCTCGCTGATGGTGTAGCTGTCCTGTCCGTCCGGGCGCGGACGCCGCCGCGGCTCGGCGCACAGGCCGGTGCTGGTGTCCTCGCTCTGCGGCGTCTCCCGGGTGGTCACGGCCGTGGTCTGCGTCACCGTCATGGTCCCCACGCTAGGGCCTTGGAGTGCGCTCGAAGCAAGGGCGGTCCCCCGGCCGGGCGGCAAAAGCGCGGGACACGGGCGGCCGGTGGTGACTAGCGTGCGAAGGCATGAGTCTCGTACGACGTGCCGAACCCGCGGACGCCGCCGAAGTGCTGCGGCTGCGCCAGGTGATGATCGACTCGCTGCCCGGTTCCGATCCGTCCACCGCCTGGCACCAGGAGTCCCTGCCCGCCCTGCGGGCCCGGCTGGGCGATCCGGACGGCGGCTTCGCGGCCTTCGTCGTCGACCACCCCGAGCGGCCCGGAGCGCTGGCGGCGCTGGTGGCCGGGACGGTCGACTACCGCATCGGGAAGGCCGGCGACCCCACCGGCACGGTCGGCTTCGTCTTCAGCGTCGCCACCGACCCCGACGCCCGCAGGCGCGGGTACGCGCGCGCGTGCATGGACACGCTGCTGGAGTGGTTCCGCGAGCGCGGCGCGCGCCGCGTCCAGCTCACCGCCTCCGCCGAGGCCGCCCCGCTGTACGCCTCGCTCGGCTTCCGTCCGAAGCCGGACCCGCTGCTGGAACTGCTGCTCTGAGACCGGGGCCCGCCTTTCCCGGCCGGGTCAGCCCGCGGTGCCGGGCTTGGTGCCCCAGACGTAGACGGCGTCGTGCAGGACGAGCAGGTCCCACAGGGCCGCCGCGTCGCTCACCGTGAGGTTGACGCAGCCGGCCGAGCCGCCGCCGTCGTAGAGGTTGCCCGGGTGCCCGTGCAGGGCCTGCCCGCCGTCGAAGAACTGCGAGTACGGCATCGGGGCGTCGTCGTACAGCGAGGAGACGTGGTCCTTGTCGCGCCAGTAGACGGAGTGCCAGCCGGGCCGGGTCTCCTGGGTGTCGCGGCCGGTGCGGATGGGCACCGGGCGGAAGTCGACGCGCGTGCCGGTCTGCACCCACAGCAGCTGCCGGTCCATGTCGACACAGGTGACCCGATAGCTGCGCACCGGGCAGTGGCCGGCCGCGTTGGGGTCGGCCGCGGCCTGCGCGGCGAGCATGTAGCGGTAGGTGGCCAGGTCCGCGTAGCCGTCGGTGCGGGGGACCTGGTGCGCGCTCTGGAAGGCGCGCACGGCCTCGCAGTCCGCCGGGGACTGGATCCCGTCGACGGGCAGGCCGAGGTACTGCTCCAGCGGCCGCTGGTAGGGGCCGGTCGGCGCGGTGCACTCGGCGGCCGCGCCGCCGGGAGCGGCGGCGGCGCCCGGCACGGCGAGCGCCACGCAGGCCAGCGCCGCCACCGTTGCGGTGGCGGCGCCGGATATGCGGATACGGGCAGGACCCACGGCGGAGACCTCCTGAGCGGAGCGGGCTTCTCCTGCCAGTGAAGCGCCGGGCCGGTCAGGCCGCCCTGGGGAGGACGGCCGAACCGGTGAACCGGCCGGGCCCGGACCGCCCGTCAGCGGGTCGGCAAGGCCGCCCGGTCAGTACCCGTACGAGCAGTCCTTGCCCTTGCAGGGCTCGCCGCGCTCGTTGGAGAGGCTGACGTCCACGGCGGTGGAGCTGTCGGTCACCCGGTAGGGACCGGAGACCGGGTTGCCGGGCAGGACGTAGCCCTCGGGCACGGCCGTCTCGCGCAGGTAGTACTCGCCGGCCGGGAGGTCGTCGAAGGCGCAGTGGCCCGCGGAGTCGGTCGAGCAGCCGCCGCCGACCCGGGTGTCCGGGTCCGCGCCGGTGGTCTGGAGACCGGGGACGCCGTTGGTCTCGCGCCAGGCCTCGAACACCGCGCCCGCCAGCGGGCTGCCGTCCTTGCGGTCGGTCTTGGTCAGGTGGATGGCGCCGTTGCCGTGCGGGACGCTGGAGCGGGTGTCGGCGGCCACGGCCTGCACACCGGCCTCCGCGTTGGCCTCGGTGAGGGTCAGCGGGCCGAACACGTTCGGGTCGGGCAGGTCGTAGCCGTCGGGGGCGGCGGTCTCCCGCCAGTAGTACGTGCCCGTCTCGACCGTGACCGAGCAGCGGCCGTTGGTGCCCGTGGTGCAGGAGGTGACCTGGGTGTCCGGGTTGGCGCCCGTGGTCTGGAGACCGGCCTCGCCGTTGGTCTCGCGCCACAGCTCGAAGTCCGCGCCCTCCAGCACGTCACCGGTGTCGGCGTCGGTCTTGAGGATGCGCACCTCGCCGCTGACCGGCGGCACGGTGCTGCGGGTGTCCTTGGCCACGGCCTGCACGCCCTGCGCCGCGTTGTCTGCGGTGAGGGTCAGCGGGCCGAAGACGTTCGGGTCGGGCAGGTCGTAGCCGTCGGGGGCCGCGGTCTCCCGCCAGTAGTACGTGCCGGTCGCCACGGTCACCCCGCAGCGGCCGTCGTCGCCGGTGGTGCAGGAGGTGACCCGGGTGTCCGGGTCGGCGCCCGTGGTCTGGAGACCGGGGACGTCGTTGGTCTCGCGCCACAGCTCGAAGTCGGCGCCCGGCAGGGTGTCGCCGGTGGTCGCGTCGGTCTTCACCACGCGCACCTCGCCCGTGGTCGGGCCGGTGCCGCCGCAGTCGGGCAGGTCACCGTCGAAGGGGTAGGCGTGGAACTCCTGGCCGCCGCCGCCCGTCGCCGCGCTGGTGTGGGTGAGCGAACCGGTCGTGAAGAAGCGGCCGTTGATGCCGGGCAGGGTGACGGTCGTCATCGACGCCTGGTCGCCCATGAGGAAGCTGCCCTGCATCTGCCCGGTGCCGCTGAGGTGGACCGTGGTGGCGTCGGGGAAGTTCCACAGCAGCCGCTCGCGGTAGGCGTTGAGCGGGTCGGTGCTGTCGTCGATGCCGCCGCTGTAGGTGTTGATGGTGCGGTCGCCGCCGACGATGTTGACCAGGACGGTGGCGTCGGCGGGGACGTTCTCGAAGACGATGCCCTGCTGGCCGCCGCCGGGCGCGGCCAGGTCGAAGTCGACGTTGAAGACCTGGAGGGCGGAGGTCCCGTCGCCCCGGAACACCGTCCGGGTGCCCTCGTTGACGGCGGTGCCGGTGGCCTGGCGGGGCTGGCCGCCGACGCGGGCGTAGCACTGGCTGGCCGCGGTGAGCTGGTTCCTGAGAGCCGTGTACGGCTGGGCGGCGGCCGGGTCGTGGACGAGTTCGCCGTTGACCGTGCCGGACTCGGTGCCCGCGTAGCGCACGATGCCCCGCTCGCCGACGATCCCGCCGGTGGTCTCCAGCCGCTGGCCGGGCGCGATGGTGACGTTGCCGCCGGTGGTCAGGAAGTCCGCGTCGGTGGGCGGCGGTACGCGCGAACCGACGCCGACGATGCCGAGGTTGTACAGGCTGCTGCCGGCCGGGTCCTTGTTCTGGTCGAAGTTGTCGAGGACGACGACCCGGCCCTCCGCCTCCGCGGCCCGGCCGCGCACCAGGAAGTCGTCGCCGACGAAGATGTTGATGGCGTTGTCGCGGCCGGCGAGGGGCCCGTTGTTGATGCCGGGGAACGGGTTCGGGCAGGAGCCGGGGACACACGGGCCGAGGCCGCCCGGCAGCGGCGCGGCGTGGGCGGGGGCCGCGCCGAGCCCGAGGGCGAGGGCGGGCGCCGCCGCCGCGGCCAGGGCCCAGGCGGTTCCGGTGGCACCGACGCGGGTACGCAGCGCGCCGAGGTGCTGGGAGAAGCGTTTCATGAGGGGCATGGTGGTCAGCCCCGGTGGCCGAACCGGTCGCGTGACACGTGCGGCTGAGCGCATCTTGCGACGTTTCTCATTCGACCGGAGCACCACGGAGGGGTATTTGTCACACCGGTGGTCCGGATCCTGGGAGCGCGGCCCGGCCGCGTAGGCTCGGCGCATGTCGTTGAACAGCCTGGCGTCGATCGAGAACTGGCCGGTGCCCACCGCCGCAGCGGGCGTGGTCCGCGCGGACGGCACGGTCGCCGGCACCCACGGCCCCACGGGGCACCGCTTCCCGCTGGCCTCGGTGACCAAGCCGCTGGCCGCCTACGCGGTCCTCGTCGCCTACGAGGAGGGCGCCGTCGAGCTGGACGAGCCGGCCGGGCCGCCCGGCGCCACGGTCCGCCATCTGCTCGCCCACACCTCGGGGCTGGCCTTCGACGAGCACCGGGTGACGGCGCCGCCCGGTGCGCGGCGGCTGTACTCCAACGCCGGTTTCGAGCAGCTCGGCGACCATGTGGCCAAGGCGACGGACATCCCCTTCGGGGAGTACGCGCGCCAGGCGGTCCTGGAACCGCTGGGCATGACCGCGACCGTCCTGGACGGCTCACCCGCCAAGGACGGCGTCTCCACCGTCGAGGACCTGCTGCGCTTCGCCGCCGAACTCCAGGCCCCCCGCCTGCTGGACCCGCGCACGGTCGCCGGGGCGATGACCGTCCAGTACCCGGGCACCAAGGGCGTCCTGCCGGGCTACGGCCACCAGAACCCCAACGACTGGGGTCTCGGCTTCGAGATCCGCGACGCCAAGTCCCCGCACTGGACGGGTACTTCCTCCTCCCCGCGCACCTTCGGCCACTTCGGCCAGTCCGGCACCTTCCTGTGGACCGACCCCGACGCGGGCGCGGCCTGCGTCGCCCTGACCGACCGCGCCTTCGGCCCGTGGGCGATCGAGGCGTGGCCGGTCTTCACGGACGGGGTGCTGGCGGAACTCCGGGGCGTGTGAGGAGGTCTGCGGCCTGCCGTCCGCGCAGCTCCCACACCAGCACCTCGGCGGCGCCCACCGCCACCGCCTCCCGCTCGGCCCCGGCCGGGTCGGTGAGGCGGGCCGCGTCGCCCGGGGCCAGGAGGTGGCCGGGCAGGCGCAGTTCGCCGCGCACGACGTGCACGTACACGTGCGCGGCGGACGGGAGCAGGGTGCGTCCGCCCGCGCGCAGCCGCAGGACGCGCAGCGTGGCGCCCGCCCCGGGCACGGGGTACGGGGTGTCGGCGGGCAGGGCGCGTACGGCCTCGTAGCGGGGCTCGCCGCCGGGGTGCGGCGGGGTCAGCCACATCTGGACGAAGGTCAGCGGGACGTCCGCGTCGTTGCGTTCGGTGTGGCGCACCCCGGCCGCCGCCGACAGGTGCTGGAGGTCGCCGGGGCGGATCACCGTGCGGCGGCCGGTGGAGTCGCGGTGGGTCAGTTCGCCCTCGACGACCCAGGTGACGATCTCGGTGTGGCTGTGCGGGTGTTCGGCGAAGCCCGCGCCCGGGGCCAGGTGCTCCTCGTTGCAGGCGATCAGGGCGCCGTGGCCGAGGTTGTCCGGGTCGTAGTGGGGGCCGAAGGAGAAGGCGTGCCGGGTGCTGATCCCGGCGCTCTCGTCGCCGCCCGGGTAGCGGTCCGCGGCGCGTCGTACGTCCGTGCTCACGCGCACCACCGTAGCCCCGCGGGACGGGACCGCGGGCCCCCGGTCCGACCCGCGGCACGCACGCACGTCCGGATAAGGCAGTCTTGTCCCCGTGCCCGAACCCGAGTCCCACCGCCCCGAAGCCGCCGCCCGCCCCGCCCACCGGCACTCCGCGACCCTGAAACGGCTGGAGAAGTCCTCCGGGTCGCTCGCCGCGCAGGCCATCGCGCGGATGGACGAATCGCTGCCGTGGTACCGGGCCATGCCACCGGAGAACCGGTCCTGGATCGGACTGGTGGCCCAGGCGGGCATCGCCGCGTTCACCGAGTGGTTCCGGCACCCGGACGCCCCGCAGGCGATCTCCACCGATGTGTTCGGGACGGCGCCGCGCGAGCTGACGCGGGCGATCACGCTGCGGCAGACCGTGGAGATGGTGCGCACCACCATCGAGGTCATGGAGAGCGCCATCGACGAGGTGGCCGCGCCCGGCGACGAGAACGTGCTGCGCGAGGCGCTGCTCGTGTACGCCCGGGAGATCGCCTTCGCCACCGCCCAGGTCTACGCCCAGGCCGCCGAGGCACGGGGTGCCTGGGACGCGCGCCTGGAGTCGCTGGTGGTGAACGCGGTGCTCAGCGGCGAGGCCGACGAGGGCGCCGTGTCGCGGGCCGCCGCGCTCGGCTGGAACTCCCCCGACCATGTGTGCGTGGTGCTGGGCACCGCGCCCGAGGGCGACTCCGAGCTGACCGTGGAGGCCATCCGGCGGGCCGCCCGGCACGCCAAGCTCCAGGTGCTCACCGGGGTGCTCGGCGACCGTCTGGTGGTGATCGCGGGCGGCGACGACAATCCGCTGGCCGTCGCCAGGTCGCTGATCGGGCCGTACGCGGCGGGGCCGGTGGTGGCCGGGCCGATCGTGCCCGATCTGCTGGCCGCCACCCGGTCCGCGCAGGCCGCCGCGGCCGGTCTGAAGGCCTGTTTCGCCTGGCAGGACGCGCCCCGCCCGGTGCTGGCGGACGATCTGCTGCCGGAGCGCGCCATCGCCGGGGATCCGAGCGCCCGTGAGCAGTTGGTAGAGGAGATCTACAGACCGCTGGAGGAGGCCGGGTCCGCGCTCCTGGAGACGCTGAGTGTCTATCTGGAGCAGGCGAGCAGTCTGGAGGGGGCGGCCCGGATGCTCTTCGTTCACCCGAACACCGTGCGCTACCGGCTCCGACGTGTGACTGACGTCACCGGATGGTCCCCCTCCGATGTACGATCCGCGTTCACGCTGCGGATCGCCCTGATCCTGGGGCGTCTGGCCGATGGAGATCCCCAGGCCTAGCCTTTTGTCGGGGGTCCACAAAACCCCTTCGTGTTCTTCGTCCCTGTCCTCACGGGCGGCCATGCCCGTCCCCAAGAGAGAGTGTGAGAGTGCTCGTACTCGTCGCTCCCGGCCAGGGCGCCCAGACGCCCGGCTTCCTGACCCCCTGGCTCGAACTGCCCGGTGCCGCCGATCGTGTGGCCGCCTGGTCGGACGCCATCGGCCTGGACCTCGTCCACTACGGGACGCAGGCCGACGCGGACGCCATCCGTGACACCGCGGTGGCGCAGCCGCTGCTGGTCGCCGCCGGGATCCTGTCGGCCGCGGCACTCGGTGACGTGGCACCCGGTGCCGTCGCCGGGCACAGCGTGGGCGAGATCACCGCCGCGGCCTTCGCGGGCGTGCTGGGCGACACCGCGGCGCTGACCCTGGTCCGCCGGCGCGGGCTGGCGATGGCCGAGGCCGCCGCGATCACCGCGACGGGCATGTCGGCGCTGCTCGGCGGTGACCCCGAGGTCTCCGTCGCGCATCTGGAGAAGCTGGGCCTGACCCCGGCGAACGTCAACGGCGCGGGCCAGATCGTGGCCGCCGGGACCCTGGAGCAGCTCGCCGAGCTGGCCGAGAACAAGCCGGAGGGCGTGCGCAAGGTCGTGCCGCTGAAGGTGGCCGGTGCCTTCCACACCTCCCACATGGCCCCCGCGGTCGACCGGCTCGCCGAGGCCGCGAAGGCGCTGGAGCCGGGCGACCCGAAGGTCACCTACGTCTCCAACAAGGACGGCCGGGCCGTGACGAGCGGCGCCGAGGTCGTGGAGCGGCTGGTCGGCCAGGTCGCCAACCCGGTCCGCTGGGACCTGTGCATGAAGACCTTCGAGGAGCTGGGCGCCACCGCGCTGATCGAGGTGTGCCCGGGTGGCACGCTGACCGGTCTGGCCAAGCGGGCGCTGCCCGGCGTGCGGACGCTGGCGCTGAAGACCCCCGACGACCTCGACGCGGCCCGCGAGCTCATCGCCGAGCACGCGAACGCCTGACGACCGAAGGAGCCGACGTTCATGTCGAAGATCAGGCCCAGCAAGGGCGCCCCGTACGCGCGCATCCTCGGTGTCGGCGGCTACCGCCCGACCCGGGTGGTGCCCAACGAGGTGATCCTCGAGAAGATCGACTCGTCCGACGAGTGGATCCGGTCGCGCTCCGGTATCGAGACCCGGCACTGGGCGGGCCCCGAGGAGACCGTCGCGGCCATGTCGATCGAGGCGGCCGGCAAGGCCGTCGCGGACGCCGGGATCACCCCCGAACAGATCGGCGCCGTGGTCGTCTCGACCGTCTCGCACTTCAGCCAGACCCCGGCCGTCGCGACCGAGATCGCCGACAGGCTGGGCACGGACAAGGCCGCCGCCTTCGACATCTCGGCGGGCTGCGCGGGCTTCGGCTACGGCCTCACGCTGGCCAAGGGCATGGTGGTGGAGGGTTCCGCCGAGTACGTGCTCGTCATCGGCGTGGAGCGGCTGAGCGACCTGACCGACCTGGAGGACCGCGCCACGGCCTTCCTGTTCGGTGACGGCGCCGGCGCGGTCGTGGTCGGCCCCTCCCCGGAGCCGGCGATCGGCCCGACGGTCTGGGGCTCGGAGGGCGACAAGTCCGAGACGATCAAGCAGACCGTCCCCTGGGACCGCTTCCGCAGCGGCGACCTCGACGGTCTGCCCCGGGACAGCGAGGGCGACGTCAAGTTCCCCGCGATCACGCAGGAGGGCCAGGCGGTGTTCCGCTGGGCCGTGTTCGAGATGGCGAAGGTCGCCCAGCAGGCGCTGGAAGCGGCCGGGATCACCCCGGACGACCTGGACGTCTTCATCCCGCACCAGGCCAATGTGCGGATCATCGACTCGATGGTGAAGACCCTGAAACTGCCGGAGCACGTCACGGTCGCCCGTGACATCCGCACCACCGGCAACACCTCGGCCGCCTCGATCCCGCTCGCGATGGAGCGGCTCCTGGCGACCGGCGAGGCGAAGAGCGGCGACACCGCGCTCGTCATCGGCTTCGGGGCGGGTCTCGTCTACGCCGCTACGGTCGTTACCCTCCCCTAGGCACTCCGTGCCGGATCATGGGGTCCGGTACGGCACTGCCCCACCTGCCGCTGCCGCGGCGGGCGCCACACCCTCTGAACATCTACGAAGGAGCGCCGACATGGCCGCCACTCAGAAGGAGATCCTCGACGGTCTCGCCGAGATCGTGAACGAGATCGCCGGTATCCCCACCGAGGACGTCCAGCTGGACAAGTCCTTCACCGACGACCTGGACGTCGACTCGCTGTCCATGGTCGAGGTCGTCGTCGCCGCCGAAGAGCGTTTCGACGTCAAGATCCCGGACGAGGACGTCAAGAACCTCAAGACGGTCGGGGACGCCACCGACTACATCCTCAAGCACCAGAGCTGATCTACCGATCACTGCTGTGGGCTGATGCCCCGCCACCCGGCGGTGGCGCCGTTTTTGATCCTCGTTCCGTTGGAGAAAGAATTCCCGTGAGCCCGACCAATCGCACCGTGGTCGTCACCGGTATCGGCGCAACCACACCGCTGGGTGGCGACGCAGCCTCTACCTGGGAGGGTCTGATCGCCGGCAAGTCCGGGGTCAAGCCCCTCACCCAGGACTGGGCGGCCGAGCAGGCCGTCCGTATCGCGGCTCCGATCGCCGTCGAGCCGACCGAGATCATCCCGCGTCCGCAGGCCCGCAGGCTGGACCGTTCGGCGCAGTTCGCGCTGATCGCCGCCCAGGAGGCGTGGCAGGACGCCGGTTTCTCCGGCAAGGCCGGCGAGGACGGCAGCGACGGCGCCGTCGACCCCGACCGGCTCGGTGCGGTCATCGCCTCCGGCATCGGCGGCGTGACGACCCTGCTGGACCAGTACGACGTGCTGAAGGAGAAGGGCGTACGCCGCGTCTCCCCGCACACCGTCCCCATGCTGATGCCGAACGGCCCCTCGGCCAACGTCGGCCTGCTCGTGGGCGCCCGCGCGGGCGTGCACACCCCGGTCTCCGCCTGCGCCTCGGGCGCCGAGGCCATCGGCTACGCCATCGAGATGATCCGTACCGGCCGGGCCGACGTGGTCGTCGCCGGCGGCACCGAGGCGGCGATCCACCCGCTGCCCATCGCCGCGTTCGGCAACATGATGGCGATGTCCAAGAACAACGAGAACCCCGAAACGGCGTCGCGCCCCTACGACGTCGCCCGGGACGGCTTCGTCCTCGGCGAGGGCGCGGGCGTGATCGTGCTGGAGTCCGCCGAGCACGCCGCGGCGCGCGGCGCCCGCGTCTACGCGGAGGCGGTCGGCCAGGGCATCTCCGCCGACAGCCACGACATCGTGCAGCCGGAGCCGGAGGGCCGCGGCATCTCGCACGCCCTGCAGAACCTGCTGGACCGCAACGACCTGGACCCGGCCGAGATCGTGCACGTCAACGCGCACGCCACCTCGACGCCCGCCGGTGACATCGCCGAGCTGAAGGCGCTGCGGAAGGTGTTCGGCGACGACGCCGACCACATGGCGGTCTCCGCGACCAAGTCGATGACCGGTCACCTGCTCGGTGGCGCGGGCGGTGTGGAGTCGGTGGCGACCGTGCTGGCCCTGTACCACCGGGTGGCGCCGCCGACCATCAACCTCGACGACATCGACCCCGAGGCCGAGGCCAACGCGGACGTGGTCCGCGGCGAGGCGCGCAAGCTGCCGGTCGAGGGCCGGATCGCCGCGCTGAACGACTCGTTCGGCTTCGGCGGACACAACGTCGTCCTGGCGTTCCGCACGATCTGAGGACGCCCGGCACCGTCCGAGTGAACGGCTGCGGCCCGGACCCCGTCGGGGGTCCGGGCCGCAGCCGTCGCCGTTCGTCCGCGCCCGCCCGCCGGGCTCAGACCACCTGGTGGAGCCAGCGGACCGGGGCGCCTTCACCCGCGTAGCGGAACGGCTCCAGTTCGTCGTCCCAGGGCTTGCCGAGGAGCTTGGCGATCTCGGCCTCCAGATCGGTCTCGCCGCGCTGGGAGCGGGTCAGCGCGGCGCGCAGGCGGTCCTCGGGGATGAGGATGTCGCCGTGGATGCCGGTGACGGCGTGGAAGATGCCCAGCTCGGGGGTGCAGCTGTAGCGCTCGCCCTCGGCGCTCGCGCAGGGCTCGGCGGTGACCTCGAAGCGCAGCAGGTGCCAGCCGCGCAGCGCGGAGGCCAGCTTGGAGGCGGTGCCGGCCTGGCCCTGCCAGGAGAACTCCGAGCGCCAGGTGCCGGGGGCGGCCGGCTGGCGGATCCAGTCCAGGCTGACGCGGGTGCCGAGCACCCCGGCGACGGCCCACTCGACGTGCGGGCACAGCGCGCGCGGCGCGGAGTGCACGTACAGAACTCCACGTGTCGTCACCGGGACCTCCGGGCAGAGCGGGGAAGGGGGCGGGCGGGCGGCAGTGGCGCGGGGCCACGTTGAGGGCGAGGCTACCGTGCGACGGGCCGGGGAGTGTGACGTACGGTCGGTCCCGGGGCCTGGAAACACCCGCCATTCACCCGGGGGGACGCTTGTACGGGTGTGCGCCGTCACATCGGGTGAGGCTGGGAACCCTCAGGCGTTGTTCTGGAAGGGACCACCGCACGACGACCGAGGGGAAGACCGGCATGCCCAAGCGAAGTCACCGGCTGCGGGCCGCCCATGCCGTCGTGGCGGCCGCCGTACTGACCGCGGCGGGCTGCGACGCGGCCGGTGCGGGCGCCTCCGGCGGGCGGGAGGCGGGCACCGCGGCCGGCCGGTCCGCGTCGCCCGCGCCGGTGTGGAACACCCGTCCGGACTCCATCGCCGCGGTGGGCGACTCCATCACCCGCGGCTTCGACGCGTGCATGGTGCTGACGGACTGTCCGGAGGTCTCCTGGGCGACGGGCAGCGACGCGGGCGTGGACAGCCTGGCCGTGCGACTGCTCGGGGTGACCGGGGCGGCGCAGCGCAGCTGGAACGACGCGGTGACCGGTTCCCGGATGGCCGATCTGCGCGCGCAGATGGAGCGGGCGGTGCTGCACCGGCCGGAGCTGGTGACGGTGATGGCCGGGGCGAACGACGCGTGCCGGGACTCCACCGGCCAGATGACGCCGGTGGCGGACTTCCGCCGCCAGTTCCAGTCCGCCCTGACCGCCCTGCGGCAGGCGCTGCCGAAGACGGAGGTGTACGTCTCCAGCGTGCCGGACCTGAAGCGGCTGTGGTCGCAGGGCCGGACCAACGCGCTGGGCAAGCAGGTCTGGAAGCTGGGCATCTGCCCGTCGATGCTGGGCGACGCGGACGCGCTGGACGCGGCGGCCACCCAGCGGCGGGACACGGTGCAGGCCCGGGTGGTGGAGTACAACAAGGTGCTGGCCGAGGTGTGCGCGAAGGACCGCCGCTGCCGCTTCGACGGCAACGCGGTCTTCGACTACCGGTTCGGCACCAAGCAGCTGAGCCACTGGGACTGGTTCCACCCCAGCCGCAACGGCCAGGCCAGGCTGGCGGAGATCGCCTACCGCACTGTCACGGCCACAGATCCGTGACCTAGGGTTCCCCCATGAACGAACTTTTCAGCACACTTTCCGACGGCACGCCGGTGCACCGCTGGACACTGGAGCGGGCCGGGGTGCGGGTACGGGTGCTGTCCTACGGCGGGATCGTGCAGTCGGTCGAGGTCCCGGACCGGGACGGGCGTACCGCGGACGTGGTGCTGGGCTTCCCCTCGGTGGACGGCTACCTCGCCCATCCGGAGCCGTATCTCGGCGCGCTGATCGGGCGGTACGCCAACCGGATCGAGGGCGGCCGCTTCGCCCTGGACGGGCGGACGTACACGGTCACGCCGAACGAGGGGGCCAACACGCTGCACGGCGGCGCGCGCGGCTTCGACAAGCGGGTGTGGGACGCGGAGCCGGTCGAGCACGGCGTACGCCTGTCCCGGGTCAGCCCGGACGGCGAGGAGGGCTTCCCGGGGCGGCTGGAGACCGCGGTCACCTGCACGCTGGACGCGTCGGGCGCCCTGCACCTGGCCTACGAGGCCGTCACGGACGCGCCGACCGTCGTCAACCCGACCAACCACACCTACTGGAACCTGGCCGGGGCCGCCTCCGGGACGCCCGCGACCGGGCACACGCTGCGCCTGGCCGCCTCCCGGTACACCCCGGTCGACGCGCGGCTGATCCCGGCGGGCGACGCGGCGGACGTCTCCGGCACCCGCTTCGACTTCCGCGCGCCGCGCTCGGCGGGCCCCGGCTACGACCACAACTTCGTCCTGGACAAGGGCGTCACCGCGGGCCCCGAGGAGGCCGCCGAGCTGTACGACGCGGAGTCCGGGCGGGTGCTGACGGTGGCCACCACCGAGCCGGGACTCCAGGTCTACACCGCCGACCACCTGGCCGCGGGGCCGTTCGCGTCCGGCGCCGGGATCGCCCTGGAGACCCAGCACTTCCCCGACTCCCCCAACCGCCCCGGCTTCCCGAGCACCGTGCTGCGCCCGGGTGAGGTGTTCCGCTCGGAGACGGTGTACGGCTTCTCGGTGCGCTGATTCCGGTGGGCCGGTCCGTCGCTTCCGGTGGGCCGGTGCGCTGATCCCCGGTGGGCCGACCGGGCGGGCCGCCGCGCGTCCGGGCGCGGGGCCACGGGCGTCGGGCCACGAGCCACGGGCCCCGGTCCAGGGGTCAGGTCCCGGGCCGGGGCGGTACGCGGGGGAACCCGTCCCGGACCCGACCCTAGTCGCGCCGGCCCCCGCGCCGTCCGGCACCCCGGCGCCCGGCCGCAACCTCGTACGAACCCTTCACATCTACGCGGCCTTCACCTCCGCGCCGGTCACGCGCGGCCGGGCACCGCCGCCACGACCTCCACCTCGATCAGCGCCTCGGGCCGGAACAGCCGGGGCACCTCGACGGTCATGCTGGTGGGCGGGGTCCCGGTGAGGTGGCGCCCGCGCACGGCGGCGTACTCGGCGATGCCGCCGATGTCGGTCAGATAGGTGCGGATGCTGATGACGTCCGCCAGACCCGCGCCGTGCGGCTCCAGCAGCGCGGCGAGGGTCTCGAAGATCCCCTGGCTCTGCTCGGCGAGCGTGGCGCCCTCGGCGATCTGGCCGGAGACGAACAACAGGGCCCCGCCGCCGGCCTGTTCGACCCGGGCGACCTGGGAGTAGTAGGGGCTCAGCGGCTGCGGGGCGCCGGCGGGGCTGTCCAGGGTGATCTGCACGGTGGTGCTCCTCAAGCGGGGATGCGGGTACGGATCCGGGCGGCGGCCCGGGAGAGGTCGGCGGCGGCGAGGGCGGGTTCGTCCTCGGCGGCCCGCCGGTAGGCGTCCGACGCCGCCCGGACGACGGGGAGTTCGGCGCGGGCGGTGGCCAGCGCCAGGTCCTTGACGGCCAGGGCGGTGGTGAAGCGGGCGTCGGCGGAGAAGGCGCGGGCGACTGCTCCGGCGAGCGGTCCTGCGGCCAGCGCGCGCCGGGCGGTGTCCTCGTCGAGGCCGAGGGCGTCGGCGAGCCGCAGCGCCTCGGCGACCAGCGCGACACCGCTGACCGCGGCGGTGTTGAGGACGAGTTTCAGCGCGGCGCCCGTGCCGGAGGGGCCGGTGCGGGTGACGGTGCCGAGGTGCGACAGGACGCGTTCGACTCCGGTGCTGTCGCCGCCCGCGAGGATGCCGAGACGGCCCTCGGCCGCCCGGTCGGTGCTGCCCATGACCGGGGCGTCCACGAGGCGGGCCCGGCCGTCCAGACGGGCGGCGAGCGCGTGCACCGCGTCCGGTCCGACCGTCGACATCTCCACCCAGTGGGCACCGGCAGGCAGCGCGGGCAGCACCGCGTCGGCGACCTCGGCGAGCGCGTCCGGACCGGTGAGCATCGTGATCACCACATCGGCGTCCCGGACCGCGTCGGCGGGCCCCTCGGCGGCGCGGGCGCCCTCGGCGGCCAGCGGGGCCGCCCTGGCCGCCGTGCGGTTCCAGACGGTCAACGGGTGCCCGGCCGCCAGGAGCCGGCGGGCCATGGGCGTGCCCATGCTGCCGAGCCCCAGGAAGGCGATCTTCTCGTTCTGCTCCATGACGCCGACGCTAGGGCGGCCCGAGGGATGCGACAAGCGAATGTCTAGCATGACAGCCATGCCGAACCCGCATGATTCTGCCGTGCCCGCGCCCGATCCCGGCCCCGGCCCCGGCCCCGGCCCCGGCCCCGGCCAAGAGGGTGCCGCCCCCGAGGGTGCCGTCCCCGATCTGTCCACGCTCTGGCTGCGGGTGTTCCTGGAGGTGGCCCGGCACGGCTCGTTCACGGTGGCGGCGCGGGACCTGGGCTGGACCCAGTCGGCGGTGTCCCGGCAGATCTCCGCGCTGGAGTCGGCCCTCGGCGGCGGCCCGCTGTTCGACCGGCTGCCGCGCGGGGTGCGGCTCACCGCGGCGGGACAGGTGCTCGTGCCGTACGCGCGGGCCGTCGCCGAGTCGCTGCGCGGCGCCGTGCGCGAACTGACGGCGCTGCGCGAAGTGGCGGGCGGGCGGCTGCGGTTCGGCGCGTTCGCCTCGGCCGACGTGGCGCTGGTGCCGTGGGCGCTGGCCGCCTTCCGGGCCCGCCATCCCGGTGTGCGGATCTCCCGGGAGGAGGGCCTGACCCCCGGTCTGCTGGACCGGCTGGGCGCCGGGCACCTGGACCTGGCGGTGGTCTCGACCACCGGTGACGCCCCGCTGGCGGCGTACACGCTGCACCATCTGCTCGACGAGCCGCTGTACATCGCCGTACCGGCCGGGCATCCGCTGGCGGGGCGGCCGGGACCGGTGCGGCTGCGCCGCTTCGCGGACGCCGACTGGGTGTCGGGCGGCCCCCGCCCGGAGGGCACCCTGCTCGACGCGGCGCTGCGTGCGGGCTTCCGCCCCCGGGTGGCCCATGTCGTCGCCGAGTGGACCGCCAAGCAGGGGTATGTGGCCGCCGGTCTGGGCGTGGCCCTGGTCCCGGCCCTCGCCGCCGCCTCCGTACGCCCGGACGTCGCCCTGCTCCCGCTGTGCGCGCGGGACACCCCCGCCAGGGCGGTCTACGCCGCGACCGCCCCCGGCCACTCGCTGTCCCCGGCCGCCCGCGCCTTCCTGGGGGCCCTGCGGGAGGCGGCCGCGACGGTGCTGGAGGCGCCGGGGGCGACCGGGGCCGCGGGAGCCTAGGTGTGCTGTCCGGCCGGTACGGGGGCCGGGCGCCGGGGCCGGGTCAGGGGCGGGGGTGGCTGCGGGCGCCCGGGGCCGGTTCGGTGTCCGGGGTGCCGGTGGTGTGACCGTGGGCGGGGGCGGGGCGGCCGTCCGCGGGGGCGGCGTCGCCGTCGTCGCCGGTGCCGGTGTCGCCGGTGCTCCCGTTCGGCTCCGTCTCCTCCCCCAGGAGGTCGCGGGCGAGCAGGGTCGCACCGGCGACCGCGCCCGGCATCAGGAGGACGGCGACGAAGGGGACGAGGAAGGCGAGGCCGAGCGGGGTGCCGAAGCCCCAGACGAGGGCCTTGCGGGAGCGCAGGAGCCCGAGCCGGGCGCGGAGGTCGACGTCCCGGCGCTGGAGGGCGACGGCGGCCAGTTCCTCGGTGAGGAAGAAGCCGGTGACGAAGAAGCCGATCACCGGGACCGCCGTCTGCCCGACGAACGGCAGGAAGCCCAGGGCGAAGAGCAGCACGGCCCACAGCGCCGCCCGGACCAGGACCCGCAGGCTGTCGCGGGCCGAGATCCACAGCTCGCGCCAGAGCGGCAGGCCGGACTCGGGCGCCGTGCCGTCCGGGGAGACGTCCCGGTCGACCTGCTCGGAGAGGCTGTCGTAGAAGGGCTGGCCGATGAGCAGGGTGACGGCGGTGAAGGTGACGACGGCCAGCAGCAGGCCGAGGGCGAACAGCACGGCCGTCAGGAAGCCGCGGAAGAGCCCGAGCCAGGGGCTGGGCCAGCCGTCGGCGAAGGGGGTGGCCCAGCCGACCGCGTCCGCGCCCCACAGGGCGAGTGCGGTGAGCGCGGCGGCGTACAGGACGAGGGTGATCAGGCCGGGGAGCAGGCCGAAGCCGTACGACCGCCCGTGCCGGGCCACCCATCGCTGGCCCTTCAGGAGATACCCGAAGCCCACCCCAAGATCACGCATGCGCACACTGTAGCGACGGCGGCGGCCGCACCCCACGTCCAGAGGTACGACCGCCGCCGCCCTGGGCAACGAGCCGGTTCAGGCCAGCGTCACGGTCACGTCGCCGCGGGTGGCCTTCGAGTACGGGCACACCTGGTGCGCCTTCTCCACCAGGCTCTTCGCGGTGGCCGCGTCGACGTTCGGGATGGCGGCCGAGATCTCGACGATGATCCCGAAGCCGTCGTCGTTCTTGCCGATGCCGACCTTCGCGGTGACGGTCGAACCGGAGATGTCGGCGCCCTCCTGGCGGGCGACGACACCGAGGGCGCCCTGGAAGCAGGCGCTGTACCCGGCGGCGAACAGCTGCTCGGGGTTGGTGCCGGCGCCGCTGCCGCCCATCTCCTTGGGCGGGTTGACGACGATGTCGAGCCTGCCGTCGTCGGTGGCGACCCGGCCGTCGCGTCCGCCCTCGGCGGTGGCGACGGCGGTGTACAGGACGTCGGACTGCTGGATGGCCATGGCTGCGTTCCTCCTCGGTCCGCGGCGACTCGCGCCCACGATCGCCCACGGTTTCGGAAAGAAGTTACCGCATGTCGGAAACTGAGGGAATGCCGGCCGGGCGCGGGCCGCCCGCGGGGGTCAGAGCTCGACGATCATCTTTCCGGTGTTGTCGCCGCGCAGCACGCCGAGGAACGCCTCCAGGGTGTTCTCCACCCCTTCGACGACCGTCTCGCGGTACTTCAGCTCGCCCGAGCGCACCCACGGGCCGACCTCCTGGACGAACTGCGGCTGGAGGTCGTAGTGGTCGCCCACGAGGAAGCCCTCGATACGGCCGCGGGTCTGGATCAGCCGGGCCATGTTCCGCGGGCCGGGGGCGGGCTCGGTGTTGTTGTAGACCGAGATGGCGCCGCAGACGGCGATGCGGCCGTCCCGGTTCAGGGAGCCGATGGCGGCCTCCAGGTGGTCGCCGCCGACGTTGTCGAAGTAGACGTCGATGCCGTCGGGGGCGGCGGCGCGCAACTGCTCGGCCACGGGGCCGTTCTTGTAGTTGAAGGCCGCGTCGAAGCCGTACTCGTCGACGAGCAGCGCGACCTTCTCGTCCGACCCGGCCGAGCCGATGACCCGTGCGGCGCCCTTCAGCCGGGCGATCTGCCCGACCTGGCTGCCCACGGCACCGGCCGCGCCGGACACGAAGACGATGTCGCCCTCCTTGAAGGACGCGGTGCGCAGCAGTCCGGCGTAGGCGGTCAGACCGGTCATGCCGAGCACACCGAGGTACGTCGACAGGGGTGCGGCCTGCGGGTCGACCCTGACGGCCTGGGCGGCGTCCACGGCCGCGTACTCCCGCCACCCGGCGAAGTGCAGGACGTGGTCACCGGGGCTGATCCCCTCGGCGCGCGAGACGACGACCTCGCCGACGGCGCCGCCCTGGAGGGGCTTGTCCAGCTCGTACGGCGCCACGTACGACTTCGCGGCACTCATCCGGCCGCGCATGTACGGGTCCACGGAGAGGTACTCGTTCCGTACGAGGACCTGGCCCTCGCGGGGTTCCGGCATCGGGGACTCCACCAGGGCGAAGTCCTGGGGCTCCGGCCAGCCGACGGGGCGGCTGAGCAGGTGCCATGCGCGGTTGACGGCGGGCAGTGCGGGGGTGTCGGTCACGGTGCGCCTCTCCTCGGTGGGGGGCTCCGCCCGGTGCGGCCGGGCGCGGGAGCGAGATGCTTCAGGTTCTGAAACAACCATGCGCCTGAATATTTCAGGTTGTCAAGTAACGCGGTACCCTGGACCCCATGGCACCGACTCCCCCGCCCGCCCGCCGCCCCGACGCCCTGACCATGGAGGTCGTCGAGCTGATCGGTGACGTGGTGGCGCGGTTCTACGAGGACTACGAGGAGGCCGCGGGCGAGCACGCGCTGACCGGCCCGCAGGCGCGGCTGCTGAGCCTGCTGTCCCTGGAGCCGCTGCCGATGCGCAAGCTCGCGCAGCGGCTGAAGTGCGAGCCGTCGAACGTGACGGGGATCGTGGACCGGCTGGAGGCGCGCGGGCTGGTGGAACGGCGGCCCGACCCGGACGACCGGCGGGTGAAGGTGGCGGCGGCCACCGAGCAGGGCCGCCGGGTGGCCCGGGACCTGCGGGAGGGGCTGCGCTTCGCGCGCGAGCCGCTGGAGGGCCTGAGCGACGCGGAGCGCCGGGCGCTGCGGGATCTGCTGCGCAGGATGCTGGGCGGCGGCTCGACGGACTGAGCCGGTCCGGCCGGTGGCCGGGAGAAACACGAAGGCGAGGAGAACATTCTCCTCGCCATGCTCAATTTATAGCGCACCTGGGGGCTTGCGGCAAGGCCCCCGTCATGCCGCACAATCGACGGCCGAGCCCACGACCTGCGGAAACGAGGGCGATGTGGGCCGGTGCGTGCGGCGGGCCACGCCGCCCGGGAGGTGTCGCCATGACCGAGCAGTACGTCCTGGATCTCCAGGAGATCCACGCAGGAGAGGCAGCAGAGGCGGGAGAGGCGGGAGAGGCGGGAGAGGCGGGAGGCGCCGAGTTCGACAGGACGGCCGCCCTCGTCGGGGGCAAGGCCGCGGGCCTGGGCCGGCTGGCCGGGATCGAGGGCGTCCGCGTGCCGGGCGGATTCTGTGTGACGACGCACGCCTTCCGGCGCGTCCTGGCGGCGGCGCCCTCGCTCGGCGGCCTGCTCGACCGGCTGGCGCGCCTCGGCCCGGACGACGTGGAGGCGGTCCGCGCGCTCAGCGCGGAGATCCGCCGGACCGTCGAGGAGACCGCCGTCCCGGACGACGTCGCGGCCCGGATCACCCGCGCGCTCGCCCGCGACGGCGCGAGCGCCGCCTACGCGGTCCGCTCCAGCGCGACGGCGGAGGACCTGCCCACGGCGTCCTTCGCGGGCCAGCAGGACACGTATCTGAACGTCGTGGGGACGGAGGCGGTCCTCGCGCACATCAGCCGGTGCTGGGCCTCGCTCTTCACCGAGCGGGCCGTCGTCTACCGCCGTCGGCACGGCATCGACCACCGCGGGGTGCGCATGGCCGTGGTGGTGCAGCGGATGGTCTTCCCGCGGGCGGCGGGCGTCCTGTTCACCGCCGACCCGGTGACGGGCGACCGGCGGGTCGCCACCGTGGAGGCGGCGTTCGGCCTCGGTGAGGCGCTGGTCTCCGGGGCGGTGAACCCGGACGTGTTCCGCGTACGGGACAACGAGGTCGTCAGCGAGACGACCGGCGCCAAGGAGCGTGCCGTGCACGCCCTGCCGGGCGGCGGTGTGCGCGAGGAGGCGGTCGCCGCGGAGCTGCGGGAGCGGCCCGCGCTGACGCGGGCGCAGGCCGTCCGGCTCGTGCGGCTGGGGCGGCGGATCGAGGAGCGCTTCGGCTGCCCGCAGGACATCGAATGGTGCCTGGCCGACGGGGAGTTCCAGATCGTGCAGAGCCGGCCGGTCACGACGCTGTTCCCCGTCCCCGGGGACACGGGGGACGAGGAACAGCGGACGGACGGGACGGACGGGACCTCCGGGACGGACGGGCGGGACTACCGCGTCTATGTCTCGGTCGGCCACCAGCAGATGATGACCGACCCCATGAAGACGCTGGGGCTCTCCGTGTGGCGGCTGACGGCCATGGTGCCGATGCGGGTCGCGGGCGGCAGGCTGTTCGTCGATGTGACGCCGCGGCTGGCCTCGCCCGGGAGCCGCGGCGCCCTCCTGGACCTGATGGGCCGGGGCGATCCGCTGGTCAGGGACGCACTGGAGTCCGTCCTGGCACGCGAGGGCGAGCGCGTCGCCCTGGCCGCGCCGTCCCCGGCGCCGGGCTCCGCCGGGGCCGCTCCGGCGCGCGCCGGGACCGCCCCGCCGCCGCTGGAGACCGATCCGGCCGTCGTCGCCGGGCTGATCGCGCGCAGCGAGGCGTCCGTCGCCGCCCTGCGGCGCGAGATCCGGACGAAGAGCGGACCGGAGCTGTTCGACTTCCTGCTCACGGCCTTCGAGGAGCACAAGCGGGTCCTCGGCGATCCGCTGAGCATCCGGGTGATCATGGCGGGGATGGAGGCCACCTGGTGGCTCAACGACAAGCTGGCGGAGTGGCTCGGTGAGACGAACGCCGCCGACACGCTCACCCTGTCCGCGCCCGGCAACATCACCTCGGAGATGGGCCTCGCCCTGCTCGACGTCGCGGACGTGATCCGGCCGCATCCGGAGGTGGTCGCCTGGCTGCGGGACGCCCGGGACGAGGACTTCCCGGACGGGCTGGACAAGATCGCGGGCGGCGCCGAGGCGCGCGCGGCCGTCGAGGGCTATCTCGACCGGTACGGCATGCGCTGCGTCGGCGAGATCGACCTCACCAGGCCGCGCTGGAGCGAGCGTCCCACCGCGCTCGTCCCCGTACTCCTGGACCACGTACGGAACTTCGGGCCGGGGGCCGCAGCGCGGCGCTTCGAGGAGGGGCGCCGGGCCGCGCGGGAGAAGGAGGAGGACGTGCTGGCGCGGCTGCGGGCGCTGCCGGACGGTGCGCGCAGGGCCGCCGAGACCAAGCGGATGATCGACCGGGTCCGGACCTTCATCGGGTACCGGGAGTACCTGAAGTACGGGATCGTCAGCCGCTACTTCCTCTACCGGCAGGCCCTGCTGGAGGAGGCCGGGCGCCTGGTACGGGACGGGGTGCTCGCCGCGCGGGAGGACGTGTACCACCTGACGTTCCAGGAGTTCGCCGACGCGGTGCGCACGCGCCGGGTGGAGCCGGGGCTCGTGCGGCGGCGCCGGGAGGAGTTCCGCTCCTACCGGGCGCTGACGCCGCCGCGGGTGCTGACCTCGGACGGCGAGTGCGTCACCGGGGAGTACCGGCGCGGGGACGTGCCGGACGGTGCGCTGACCGGTCTGCCGGTCTCCGCCGGGACCGTGGAGGGGCGGGCCCGGGTGGTCACGGACCTCGCCGGGGCCGCACTGGAGGCGGGCGACATCCTGGTCACCGCGTACACGGACCCCAGCTGGTCGCCGCTGTTCGTCGGTGTCGCGGGCCTGGTGACGGAGGTGGGCGGTCTGATGACCCATGGCGCCGTGATCGCCCGGGAGTACGGCCTGCCCGCCGTGGTGGGGGTGGACGGCGCCACCCGGCTGATCCGGGACGGGCAGCGGATCCGGGTGCACGGGAGCGGGGGGTACGTGGAGATCCTCGGCTGACCGGCCGCCGCACCGGTCGCGGGGCCGCCGTCCCCTATGTGCACCACCCCTATGTGCACCACCACAGGAAGCGGTTGCAGGTGTGGGTCGGGGACGGGCTGGGCGGCGGCGGGGCCGGGGCGGAGGACGCCGGGGCGGGCGGGGACTGCGGGTCCTGCGGGGTCGCCCGGGGTGACGGTCCGTCACCGGTGGAGCCGCCGGGGCCGGTCACCGCGCCCGCCGGGGAGGTCGGCGCGCCCGCCGAGCGCGACGCGCTCGGGTCCGCTCCCGGGGAGCGGTCCGGCGCGGAGGCGGACGGGTCGGCCCGGTGGGAGGCCGAGGCCGTCGCCGAGGCCGTCGTCGTGCGCGCACCGGCCGCGTCGGCGGTCGCCGCGCCGGACGGCCGGGCCGTGCCGTCGTCGGCCGGACCGGTGTGGGCGCTGTCGGCCGCCGGGTCGCCCGCCGCTTCCGGGCCCGAGCCGGACAGCCCCGGCAGGCCGGGCGCGTCCGAGCCCAGCTCGGCCAGGCTCAGCCCGCCGGCCGCCAGGACGAAGCCCGCGGTGACCAGCAGGACCCTGCGGCGGCGCCTGCGGTGCGCCGCCGCCTTGCGGGCACGCCGTCCGGCGCCGCGGTCGCCGGACGGGTCGCCGTCGCCGGAGGAGTCTCGCTCGGCGGTGCGGGTGTCGGTGCGCGTGTCGGTGTGGGCGTCGGCGGCAACGATGTCATCGGCTTCGGCGGCGCCGCCCGCGCGTTCCGTGGTTCCGGCGCTCCGGGCACTTCCGGCACTTCCGGTGCTCCCGGCATCCGCCGCAGGCCCGTACCCGTACGCGAACTCGTGCGGCCGGGCCGGGGGTTCGGGTTCCCGTGCGTACACCGGGGCGGTTTCGGCCGGGGTGCCGCACCCCGGACAGGCGAGGGCGCCGTTGAGATGCCGTCGGCACGGGTGGCAGTAGTTCATGACGCGGGAAGACTAAGTTCCGGGCGGGGCGCGTTCCTAGGGGCGTCTGTGAAGGTTCCGTGGGGGATCGAGAGAACTCCCTGACGGCGCGCCGGAACCGATCCCCGTCCGCCCCATTGACACTGCCCGCGCCGCGTCCTTACTGTCACGCCAGCATTTCGAACGTGTGTCGAAATATCGAACAGCAGGGACCGCACCGGCAGCGCACCACCGCCGGAGACAGTCGAGCCGTCGCGATCAGCTGAGGGGCAACCGCCGTGCGCATCACCGGAATCAGCACACATGTGGTCGGGACGCCGTGGCGCAACCTGACCTATGTCCAGGTGCACACCGACGAGGGGATCACGGGGGTCGGCGAGACCCGCATGCTGGGCCGCACCGACGCGCTGACCGGCTATCTGCGCGAGGCCGAGGCCAACCACATCCTCGGTTCCGACCCGTTCGCGGCCGAGGACCTCGTCCGCCGGATGAAGTACGGCGACTACGGCCGCGCCGGTGAGATCGTCATGTCCGGCATCGCCGTCGTGGAGATGGCCTGCTGGGACATCAAGGGCAAGGCGCTGGGCGTGCCGGTGTGGCAGTTGCTCGGCGGCAGGGTGACGGACCGGGTCAAGGCGTACGCCAACGGGTGGTACACGACCGAGCGGACCCCGGAGGCGTACCACAAGGCCGCGCAGGGGGTCATGGCGCGCGGGTACCGGGCGCTGAAGATCGACCCGTTCGGCACCGGGCACTTCGAACTGGACCACGAGCAGACCTGTTACGCCGTCTCGCTGATCGAGGCTGTACGGGACGCCATCGGTCCGGACGCCGAGCTGATGCTGGAGATGCACGGCCGCTTCTCGCCCGCCACGGCCGTCCGGCTGGCCCGGGAGATGGCGCCGTTCCGGCCGGCCTGGCTGGAGGAGCCGGTGCCGCCGGAGAACCTGAAGGCGCTGGCGAAGGTCGCCGCGAAGGTGGACCTCCCGGTCGCCACCGGCGAACGCATCCACGACCGGACCGAGTTCCGCGAGCTGCTGGAGAGCCAGGCCGCCGACATCCTCCAGCCGGACGTCGGCCATCTGGGCGGCATCTGGGAGACCCGGAAGCTGGCGGCGGCCGCCGAGACGCACTACATGCTGGTGGCCCCGCACAACGTCGGCGGGTCCGTGCTGACCGCCGCCTCCCTCCAGGTCGGTTTCTGCACACCCAACTTCAAGATCCTCGAACACTTCAACGACTTCGCGGACGCGGAGATCAAGAAGGTGGTCAGGGGCGCCCCGCGGGTGGACCCGGAGGACGGCTGCTTCCACCTCTCCCACGCGCCCGGCCTCGGCGTGGAGCTCGACGTCGAGGCGGCGGCCGCGTTCCCGCAGCAGCAGGCGCGGTTCGACCTGTGGGCCGAGGGCTGGGAGACGCGCAGGCCCAAGGACGCGGGCGGGGACACCGGCCGGGCCGGTTCCGGGGGCGGCGCGTGAGCGGCGCCGTCGTCGTCGAGGCGCCGGGCGAGCACCGGATCGTGCCGCACACGCCCCGGCCGCCGGGGCCCGGCGAGGCCCTGGTCGCGGTGCACGCGGTCGGCCTGTGCGGCAGCGACCTGGAGGTGTACCGGGGCAACCGCCCCGCCGCGTACGTCCGTTACCCGCTGACGCCCGGCCACGAGTGGTCGGGCACGGTGCGCGCGGTGGGCGCCGGAGTGCCCGCTGCGCTGACCGGGCGCAAGGTGGTCGGCGAGGGGTTCCGCAACTGCCAGGTCTGCGACCGCTGCCACGCGGGCGAGACCACGCTGTGCGCCGCCGGGTACGAGGAGACCGGTTTCACGCTGCCCGGCGCGATGGCGGCCACGCTCACCCTGCCGGCCCGGCTGCTGCACGTCCTGCCGGACGGCGCCGACCTCACCGCCGCCGCCCTGCTGGAGCCCGCCGCCTGTGTGGCCGCCGCCGCGCTGAAGGCGGACGTCCGGCCGGGCGAGCGGGTCGCCGTGGTGGGCACCGGCACGCTCGGCCTGCTCGCCGTGCAGTTCCTGCGGGCGGTCTCCCCGGCCGAGCTGCTGGCGGTGGGCCTGCACACCGAACGGGCGGAACCGGCACGGGCGTTCGGCGCCACCGGCTTCCGTGCCGCGGACGATCCGGCGCTCCCGGACGGCTTCGACGTGGTCGTGGAGGCGGCCGGATCGGCGGACGCGGCCCGGCTCGCCGCCTCGCTGCTCCGGCGCGGCGGCCGCCTGGTGCTGACCGGCCTCCCGGCGCCGGGCGCCACCGGCCTCGACCCGGCCGGCCTGGTGGTACGGCAACTGGAGGTGCGCACCGTCTTCGGGGCACCGCCGGGAGCCTGGGCGCACGCCGTGCGGATGTTCACCGCGCGCCTGCTCGACCCGCTGCCGCTGGTCACCCATGAACTCCCGCTCACCGAGTTCGCGCGCGCCGTCGGCCTGGCCGGGTCCGGCGACCCCCGGGTGGGCAAGGTGCTGCTCCGCCCCTGAGCCCGCCCCTGGCCCTGCCTCTGCCTCTGCCTCTGCCTGTGCCTCTGCCTCTGCCTCTTGCCCTGGCCGTACGCGGGGCGCGCACCGCTCCGCTCCTTCGCTCTCCCTTTCCGTCGCTCTGCACGCCCCGAACCGCGAACGCCGTCCGATATACCGGACGCACGGTTCGCACGAACCCGGAGGACAGCCCGTGACCGACGCTTCCGCCACGGCGGCCCGCAGGCCCGGTGAGCCGGCGCTCACCGCGCTCGGCCTGGCCGCCCCCGACCCCGACCCCGCCGACTCCTCCCCGCACTCCTTCCCCGGCGGGGGCCGCTGGCGCACCGAGATCCCCTCCTGCGAGGGCCCGGAGGCGCTGGCGGTGGTCCTGGAGGAGTCCGCGCGGCTCGACGTCCCGGTACACCGGATCAGCCAGGGCAGCGGGGTGTGGATGCTGACCGACGCCGAGATCACCGAGATGGCCGGGGCGAGTGCCGAACGGGGCGTCGAGCTCTGCCTGTTCACCGGTCCGCGCGGCACCTGGGACACCGGCGGCTCGGTGCGCACCGACTCGGGCGGCGCGGGGCCGCGCGCCCGCGGCCACGACGCGGTCGCCGGGTGCGTCGAGGACGCCCTGCGCGCCACCGCACTGGGGGTGAGATGCCTGCTGGTGGCCGACGAGGGCGTGCTGTGGACGCTGCACCGGGCGCGGACGGCGGGTCTCCTCCCGGCCGACACCACCCTGAAGGTGTCCGCGCTGATCGGTCCGGTGAATCCGGCCGCGTACGCCGTCCACGAGCGGCTGGGCGCCGACTCCGTGAATGTGCCGAGCGATCTGACGCCCGCTCATCTCACCGAGATACGGCGGGTGTCGGCGGCGCCGATGGACATGTACATCGAGGCACCGGACGACCTCGGCGGCTATGTGCGGATGTACGAGGTCGCCGAGCTGATCCGGCGCGGGGCGCCGCTGTACCTGAAGTTCGGCCTGTCCAGGGCGCCCGGCATCTACCCGTACGGGCACCATGTCCGCGACGTCGCCCTGGCGAGCGCGCGGGAGCGGGTGCGGCGCGGACGGCTGGCGCTGGACCTGCTGGAGCGGCACGGGGCGGCCGGTGACATGGCGCCGCTCGGCTCGCGGCTGCCGGGCCCGCTCACCCGCTTCGACACACCGGCATAACGTTCCGGAAACTGAGCTTCACAGAAGGCGACACAGCCGCGCACAATCCCACACATCTGTTTCTGGGGCCGATCCGGGCCCCCGCAGTGCCCCGCAGTCGCACGCCCGCAGTCGCACCGCCCGCCGCGCACCGCCCGGCAGCACCACGGCACCACGGCACAGCACGACCGGCACTCCCGGCTCCACCCCCACAGCGTCGCCGCACCGCCATGCACCGCCATGCACCGCCACGCACCGCCGTGCACCGCCCGCACCGCCGGACCACCCGCACTCACATCGAGGATGATGACCATGCGCAACCGCAGCGCCGCACTCGCCGCCACCGCCACCGCCGCCTGCCTCTGTCTGGCCCTGTCCGCCTGCGGGCAGAACAGCGAGGGCGGCAGCAAGGAGGACAAGGGCAGCGCCAAGGGCGGCACCATCGGTGTCGCGATGCCGACCAAGTCGTCCGAGCGGTGGATCGCCGACGGCAATAACGTTGTCAAGAACCTGGAGTCCAAGGGGTACAAGGCGAAGCTGGTCTTCGGCGAGGACGACCCGGACACCCAGGTCTCGCAGATCGAGAACCTGATCACCCAGGGCGTCAAGGGCCTGATCGTCGCCGCCATCGACAACAAGTCCCTGAACAACGTGCTCCAGCAGGCCGCCGACGCCAAGATCCCGGTGATCTCCTACGACCGGCTGATCCTCGGGACCAAGAACGTCGACTACTACGCGTCCTTCGACAACGAGAAGGTCGGGCAGCTCCAGGCCGGTTACATCGCCGAGCGGCTCGGCCTGAAGGACGGCAAGGGCCCCTTCAACATCGAGCTGTTCGCCGGTTCCAACGACGACAACAACACCAAGTACTTCTTCGACGGCGCGCTGAGCGTCCTCAAGCCGTACATCGACAGCAAGAAGCTGGTCGTCAGGTCCGGCCAGACGAAGCTGAACCAGGTGACCACGCTGCGCTGGGACGGCGCCACCGCCCAGCGGCGCATGGACGACATCCTCACCTCGGCCTACAAGAGCGCCCGGGTCGACGCGGTCCTCTCCCCCTACGACGGCATCTCCATCGGTGTGCTGTCCGCGCTGAAGTCGGACGGCTACGGCTCCGGAAGCAAGCCGCTGCCCGTCATCACCGGCCAGGACGCCGAGCTGGCCTCGGTGAAGTCGATCATCGCCGGGCAGCAGACGCAGACCGTCTACAAGGACACCCGCAAGCTCGCCGAGGTCGCCTCGACGATGGTCGACGACGTCCTCAACGGCAAGAAGCCCGAGGTCAACGACACCAAGTCGTACGACAACGGCGCCAAGGTGGTGCCGTCCTACCTGCTCCAGCCGGTCAGCGTCGACAAGTCGAACTACGAGGACGTCCTGGTCAAGGGCGGCTACTACACCGACGCGCAACTGGGCAAGTAGCGCCCTCCCGCACCCACCGGAACGACGACCACCGAACCGACCGACCACCGACCGGAAGGCACGACCATGGCGGGACCCGTCCTGGAAATGCGCTCGATCGTCAAGACCTTTCCCGGTGTCAAAGCGCTGTCGGACGTCACCCTGACCGTCCGCCGGGGCGAGGTCCACGCCATCTGCGGGGAGAACGGCGCCGGCAAGTCCACCCTGATGAAGGTGCTCTCCGGCGTGCATCCGCACGGGAGTTACGAGGGCGAGATCCTCTTCGAAGGGGGGACCTGCCGGTTCCGGGACATCCGGGCCAGCGAACAGCGCGGCATCGTCATCATCCACCAGGAACTGGCGCTGGTGCCCTATCTCTCCCTCGCGGAGAACATCTTCCTCGGCAACGAACACGCCAGGCGCGGGTTCATCGACTGGAACGACACGCTCAGGCACGCCGCGGAACTGCTGCGCCGCGTCGGCCTCGACGACCACCCGGAGACCCGGGTCTGTGACATCGGGGTCGGCAGGCAGCAGCTCGTGGAGATCGCCAAGGCGCTGTCGAAGTCGGTGAAGCTGCTCATCCTGGACGAGCCGACGGCCGCGCTCAACGACGAGGACAGCGGCAAACTCCTCGATCTCATCCTGGAGCTGAAGAACCAGGGCATCACCTCGATCATCATCTCCCACAAGCTGAACGAGATCCGCAAGGTCGCCGACTCGGTGACGATCCTGCGCGACGGCCGCACCATCGAGACCCTCGACGTGCGGGCCGCCGCCACCACCGAGGAACGCATCATCTCCGGGATGGTCGGCCGCGACCTCGACCACCGCTTCCCCGAACGGACCCCGCACCGGCCCGAGGAGGGCGCGGCGCCCGCCCTGGAGATCCGCGGCTGGACCGTGTTCCACCCGATCGACCAGCAGCGCAAGGTCGTCGACGACGTGTCGGTCCAGGTGCGGCGCGGGGAGATCGTCGGCATCGCGGGCCTGATGGGCGCCGGCCGCACCGAGCTGGCCATGAGCGTCTTCGGCCGCTCCTACGGGCGCTACGCGTCCGGCACGGTCCTCAAGGACGGCACCGAGATCCGTACGAAGACCGTCGCGGAGGCGGTCGGGCACGGCATCGCGTACGTCACCGAGGACCGCAAGCACTACGGCCTGAACCTCATCGACACCATCAACCGCAACATCTCGCTGACCGCGCTGCGGAAGGTCGCCCGGCGGGGCGTGGTCGACGAGCACCAGGAGCGGCAGGTCGCCGAGGGGTTCCGCACCTCCATGAACATCAAGGCGCCGACCGTGTTCGAGCCGGTGGGCAAGTTGTCCGGCGGCAACCAGCAGAAGGTCGTCCTCAGCAAGTGGATCTTCTCCGGGCCGGACGTGCTGATCCTGGACGAGCCCACCCGGGGCATCGACGTGGGCGCCAAGTACGAGATCTACACGGTGATCGACCGGCTGGCCGCGCAGGGCAAGGCGGTCGTCTTCATCTCCTCCGAACTGCCGGAGCTGCTCGGCATGTGCGACCGGATCTACACGATGGCGGCCGGCCGTCTGACCGGCGAGGTGCCGCGCGCCGAGGCCACCCAGGAGGTGCTGATGCGCCGTATGACCAAGGACACGCAGGACTCTCAGGACACGCAGGACTCTCAGGACGAAGAGGTGTCGCGATGAGCACGGATGTGAGCGCCGAGAGCCCGGCCCCGGCCCCGGCGCCGCCGGGCCGGGCCGGGGCGGAGTCCGGCGGCGGACTGCTCCAGCTGATGCTGGGCGGCCTGCGCCGCAACATGCGCCAGTACGGCATGCTGATCGCGCTCGGCCTGATCGTCGTCCTCTTCGAGATCTGGACCGACGGCGATCTGCTGCTGCCGCGCAACGTCTCCAACCTGGTCCTCCAGAACAGCTACATCCTGATCCTGGCCATCGGCATGATGCTGGTGATCATCGCCGGGCACATCGACCTGTCGGTCGGCTCGCTGACGGCGTTCGTGGGCGCCGTTGCGGCCGTGCTCACCGTCAGCCACCATCTCGCGTGGCCCGTCGCGGTGGTGCTGTGCCTGCTGGTGGGCGCGGCGGCGGGCTCGCTGCAAGGGTTCCTGATCGCGTATCTGGGGATACCGTCGTTCATCGTCACCCTCGCCGGGATGCTGCTCTTCCGCGGGCTGACCGAGATCCTGCTCAAGGGGCAGACCCTCGGCCCGTTCCCGGACGGCGTGCAGAAGTTCGGCAACGGCTTCCTGCCCGAGGTGGGCCCGCACACCAACTACCACAACCTGACCCTGCTCCTGGGCCTCGTCCTCGTCGCCTCCGTGGTCTGGCAGGAGGTGCGCGACCGGCGCCGCCAGCAGGAGTTCTCCCTCGATGTGCTGCCCGCGCGGCTGTTCGCGCTCAAGCTCGTCGCGCTGGTCGCCGCGGTGCTGGTCGTCACGCTGCTGCTGGCCAGCTACAAGGGCGCGCCGATCGTGCTGATCGTCCTGGGCGCGCTGGTCGTCGGCTACGGCTATGTGATGCGCAACGCGGTCTTCGGCCGCCACATCTACGCGATCGGCGGCAATCTGCCGGCCGCGAAGCTGTCCGGCGTCAAGGACCGGCGGGTCACCTTCCAGGTGTTCCTGAACATGGGCGTGCTCGCCGCCCTGGCCGGCCTGGTCGTCGCCGCCCGGCTCAACGCGGCCTCCCCGAAGGCGGGCGTCAACTACGAGCTGGAGGCCATCGCGTCCTCCTTCATCGGCGGCGCCTCCATGAGCGGCGGTGTCGGCACCGTGCTCGGCGCGATCATCGGCGGTCTCGTCCTCGGCGTGCTCAACAACGGCATGAACCTGCTCAGCGTCGGCACCGACTGGCAGCAGGTCATCAAGGGCCTCGCCCTGCTCGCGGCGGTCGGCTTCGACGTGTGGAACAAGCGCCGGTCCGGCTCCTGAGACCGGGCGCCCGCCCCGTCCGCCGCGCACCGCCCCGCGGACATCCGTACCGGCGGGCGGCCCGTGCCCCGTGCACGGGCCGCCCGCGCGGTCACGGGTTCTCCCACGCCGCCGGTTCCGCCGCCAGGGTGCGTACCGTCTCCGGCAGGGCGCCCGAGGCGATGTCGGCGACGGTGACGCCCTCCAGGATCCGCCGGACATTGGCGCGCAGCGCGATCCACAGGGGCAGCAGCGGCTCGGCCGAGCCCGTGTAGGTCAGGCCGGTGGGGCGTTCGCCGCGTACGGACACGATGGGGCCGTCCACCGCACGGATGACATCGGCCACCGTGATCTGCGCCGCGTCCCGGGCCAGGGTGTAGCCGCCGCCCCCGCCGCGCCGGCTGGTGACCAGACCCGCGCGGCGCAGGTCGCCGAGGATGCCCTCCAGGAACTTGTGCGGGATGCCCTGCTCGGCGGCGACCGTCTCGGCCTTCACCGGGCCGGCCTGGTCCTGTCCCCCTCGTACGGCCAGTTCCAGAACCGCCCGTACCGCGTAGTCCGCCCGTGCCGAGATCCTCATGGGTCCATTGTGGGGCCCGGGACAGTGGAGAATGGCGGGACCCGCGCCCCGTACCATCCGCCCGGGAGGCACTCACCTTGGCGCTCAGCAGACGTACATTCAGCGCCCTCGCGGGCTCCGCCGCGCTCGGTCTCGCGCTGGGCGGCAGCGGCGGGCCGGGGGCGCCCGCGGCGTTCGCCGCGCGCGGGGTGCCGACGGGTCCGCCGCCGCCTGTTCCGGCCGCCGACGGACGGCGCCACACCGTGGCCTTCGACCACTACTCGCTGCTGGTGGACGGCAGGCGGCTGGTGCTGTGGTCCGGCGAGATGCACCCGTTCCGGCTGCCCAGCCCCGGCCTGTGGCGGGACGTCCTCCAGAAGATGCGGGCGCACGGCTACAACGCGGTCACCGCGCGGGTGGCGTGGAACTACCACTCCGCCGCCCCGGGCACGTACGACTTCACGGGGGTGCGGGACCTCGGGCTGTTCCTGCGCACCGCCGCCGAGACCGGGCTCTACGTCGTCCTGCGGCCGGGCCCGCACATCGGCGCCGACGTGGACGGCGGCGGCCTGCCCGGCTGGCTGCCCGCCTCCGCGGGCGCCTCGCCGGCCGCCGGTCCCGGGTACGCGCGGCACGCCGAGGAGTGGCTGGGCCGGGTCGACGCGATCGCCGCCCGGCACCTGTACACCCGGGGCGACGGCACGGTGCTGCTCTACCAGGTGGACAGCGGGGCGGCGGCGGACACCGGCGGCGCCCTGGTGTCCCGGCTGCTCGACAAGGTCCGCGCCGACGGCATCGACGTCCCCCTCTTCCGCGGCGACGGCGACGGCCGGTGGATGCCGCCGTCCTTCCCGCGCCCCGCCGGGTTCCTGACGGACACCGGCGACCGGCCGGACACCGGGGCACCGCGCGCGCGGGACGCGGCCGCCGTGCGGCACGCCCAGCTCACGGACCTGGCCGGCGGCATCGCCCTGCACAACGTGTACCCGGCCTTCGGCGGCACCTCCTGGGGCTGGCTGCCCGGACCGGGCATGCCCGCGTCCTACGACCACGGCGCCGCCATCGACGAGGGACGCCAGGTGACCGCGGAGATGGTGCCCGCGCACCAGATCGGGCACATGCTGCGGCATCTGCCCGACTTCGCCAAGCTGGAGCGGGCCGGGGGCGCGAGCGCGCGCGGGCTCACCACGTACCACCTGCGCAACCCGGACACCGGCGGCCGGGTCCACATCCTGCGCAACGACAGCGACAAGGACGTCTCCTCGCTGCTGCCCGCCGCCGGTGAGAACCTGCCGGTGACGGTCCCGGCCCGGGACGCCCGGCTGGCGGTCTCCCGGATGCGGCTGGGACTGCTCAGGGTGCGGTACTCCACCGCGCACCCGATGCTGTACCTCTCGGCCGGGCCGCTGGACATCGTCGTGTTCTGCGGGCGGCGCGGCGACACGGCCCGGCTGGCGCTGGAGGCGGCCGGAGAGCCGATGGTCACCCGGCTCAGCCAGCAGGTCGCCTATGTGTACGAGCGCCGCCTGGTACGGATCACGGTGCCCTTCGGCACCGGCCTCGCCGGGGCCCGGGTGGAGGCGGGCGAGACCGTCGACCGGCCGGTGCTGATGCTGTTCGCCGACGACAGGACGTCGGCGCGGCTGTGGCCGTACGAGACCCCGTCGGGCTCGCTGCTGGTCTGCGGGCCGAGGCTGCTGCGCACCGCCGCCGTCCAGGGGGCCACGCTCCACCTCACCGGCGACACCGTCGAGGCGACACGGCTGGAGGTCTGGCCCCCGCGCGGCGTCACGGCGGTGACGTGGAACGGCCGCCCGGTGCGCACCGCCCGCACCGGCTCGGGCAGCCTGCGCTCGATCGCGCCGCTGCCGGGGGTGGCCGAGGTGGAGCTGCCCGTGCCGGGCGGCTGGCGGGCGCGGGCGGAGAATCCCGAGTCCGCGCCCGGCTTCGACGACTCGGCGTGGCGGACCGCCGGCCTGGCCCCGGCGGACGGCGGCACGGCGGACGGCGGCACGGCCGGTGCGCGGACGCGGCCGGTGCTGTCCGCCGACGCCTACGGCTTCCACTACGGCGACGTCTGGTACCGGGGTGCCTTCACGGACGCCTCGGGCATCCGGTCGGTCTCGCTGGAGCACGGCACGGGCCCCGGGGGGCTGCTGATGGCGTGGCTGGACGGGGAGCCGCTGGGCACGCACCGAGTGCCGGACCCGGGGCACGAGGGCGGCACCGACGCGGGCACCGCCGTTCTCGCCGTGCCGCCGCGGCTGCGGACCGGCGGGCGGCATGTGCTGGCCGTGCTGGTGCGTCCGGCGGCGCGGGCGCAGGACGACACGGCGCCCGGTACGGCCGCCGGGGCGGTGCGCGGACTGGCGGCGGTCGACTTCACCGGGGGCGCGCCGCGGGTGCGCTGGCGGATCCAGGGCGCGGGCCCGGCCGACCCGGTGCGCGGGCCGCTGAACAACGGCGGCCTGTACGGGGAGCGGGAGGGCTGGCACCTGCCCGGCTTCCCGGACGGCGGCTGGGACAAGGTGTCCTTCCCGCGTGCCGTGCGGCGCCAGGGGGTCATCTGGTACCGGACCACGTTCAAGCCGTCGGTCGCGGCGGGCACGGACGCCTCGGTGGGGCTGGTGCTCGACGACGACCCGCACCGCGAGTGGCGGGCGCAGGTCTTCCTGAACGGCTGGAACCTGGGCGAGTACGTCAACGGCGCGGCCGGGCGGCGCCCGCTCGTCCTGCCGGACGGCATCCTGCGCACCCGGGACACCAACACCCTGGCCCTGGCCGTCCTGTCCGGGGCGGACACGGAGGCGGGGCCCGGCCGGGTGCGGCTGACGCTGCTGGGATCCGCGTCCGGCGGGGTGCCGGTGGCGCCGGTGTCCTCCCCCGGCCGCTGAACCGGCGGCACCGGCGAGCGGGACCGGCGGGCAGCCCCGGCGCGCGGGGCCGCCGACCCGGCCGGGCTCCGCACTCCGGGTCCGGGGGACCGCACTCCGGGTCCGGGGGACCGCGATCCGGGCAGCGCGGTCCGGGCGAGAGCGCCGCGAAAGAACCTTTCCCCGGTGCGGTCGGCCCGGAGATGATGGGGGGTCCCGGCAGACCGAGGGGGGCGACAAAGGGAGATGAGTGCGTAGGAAACGGGAGATGCGGCGCCTCGCCGAGACTCTCATCGGGCCGCTCCGGGTACCGGTCCCCGCGGACCCGGAGACATTGTTCGCCGCCCTCGTCGACTCGGTCGCCGCCTGGCGCGGCCGTCCGGTCGTCGTCCGCCGGGAGATCTTCCCGCCGCACACCGCGAGCGGGCTGTGGCTGGAGGGCGAGACACAGGACGTGGTGGTCATCGACCGGCGGGCCGCCGCGTGGCACCAGATCGTGATCTTCTGCCACGAGGTGTGGCACATGAGCAGACGGGCCGCGGACACCGCGGACGCCGCCGCGGGCCCGGTCCCGGCGGGCGGCCCGCCCCGGCCGGTCGCCGCCCGCACCGACTTCAGCCTGGCCGACGAGCAGGAGGCCGACCGGTTCGGCATGCTCATGGGCGGCAGACTGCGCGGCTGGCTGGAGGAGGCCCCGGCGGGCGGCGCGTCCGCCGCCGCCCCCGGCGCCGACGAGGACATCGCCGGACGCATCGGCTCGGCACTCAACTACCGGGGAACGCCCAGGACATGAGCGGGATGATCAACTACGTCAGCTGCGGCGCGCTGTGGCTGGGCCTGGCGGTGAAGACCCCCGATCTGGTCAGCCGCCGGCACGACCCGTATCTGCGCACGCTCTGCGTGGTGCTGGCCCTGGCGGGCACCTGCTTCGTCCTGGGCGCCGCGCCGACGGTCGGCGCCGTCAACCGGCTCAGCGGCGTGCCGAACATCGCCGCACCCCTCACCTACGCGTCGATCACCGCCTACAGCGCCGCCTCCCAGGTCCTCGTCGTCCACTGGCGGGGCGGAGGGCGGGTGCGCCGGGTGACCCGGCGCTGGGTGGCGGCCTACGCCTGCGTGATCGTCGGCATCGCCGTCCTGTTCGCGCTGGGCGAGGCGCCGGTGGAGCGCCGTACGGATCTGGACACGTACTACGCGACGACGCCGTTCATCGCCGAGATGATCGTGCTGTACCTGGCCGGGCACCTCGTCGCGGTGAGCGTCACCACGGTCTCGGCGCTGCGCTGGGCCCGCACGGTGCACGGCTGGCTGCGCGCGGGGCTGGTGATGCTGGGTCTCGGCTCCCTGTGCAGCGCCGGATACGCGGTGACCAAGTTCGTCGCGGTGGTGGCCCGTTGGTGCGGGCGCGACTGGTCCTCGCTCGGCACCGACGTGTCACCGGCCGCCGCGGGCCTGGGCGCGCTGGTGACCACGGTCGGCATCCTCGTACCGCTGGCGGGGCCGCGGCTGACGCGGTGGCGGCGGTCCTGGCGGACGTACACCCGGCTGGCGCCGCTGGAACGGCTGCTGGACGACCTGCTCACCCGCCACGCCCTCCGGCTGCCCCGTCCGCGCTGGTGCTCCCCGACGACCCGGCTGATGTGGCGCCAGACGAGCATCCACAACGCGCTCGGCTATCTGGACGCGTTCTTCGACGGCGCCCTGTACGAGCGCACCCGCGCCGGGACCCTGGCGGCCACCGGCGACCACGAGCGGGCGGAGGCCGCCGCCTGGGCGGCGGTCATCACCGCGGCCCTGCGGCAGCCGTCCGGGGACGGCCCGCGCTCCCCGCACCCGCAGGGCGGCGGTACGGCGCTGGAGGCGGCGGTACGCGGTCCGGCGCCCGCGCCCCCGGCGGGCGAGACCGGCCGGGCGGCGGAGGCCGGGAGCGCGGCCGGGCAGCATCTCGTCCTGCTCGACGGGATCGGCCCCACGGCGGGCCCCGAGGGCATCGGCGGCCCGTGGCCGGTCCTGCTCGACGGTGTCGGCCGCCCCCCGGCCCCGCTGGACGCCGGGCACGGCGAGGGTGCCCGGCCGGGCGGGCGGACCCCCGGCCCCGCGCTGCTCCTGCGGATCGCCGACGCCCTGCGGGCCCCGGAGCCCCCGGCGCCCGGCACCCGGCCCTCGGGGGCGGTGTGAGCAGGCGCCCGGCACCGCCGCCGCCCCCGCGCACGGTGTCCCCGGCGCGGCGGGGGTGGTGTCCGTGAGTCTCGTCGTGTACCTGGCGGCCGGGCTGCTGGGACTGGCCGCGATCGTGCTGTGCCGCCGCCCGCCGCGCGCCGGGTGGGACCCGCTGACCGTGTCGACGTGCGTGTCGATCCTGCTGGCCTCGCTGGTGTTCGTCTGCTCGGCGCCGCTGACGCTGGCGGCCGTCAACCGCCTCACGGGCATCCCCAACTTCGGCGCCCCGCTGACCTACGGCATGATCAGCGCGTACAGCTGCTCGCTGCTGATCCTGCTGGTGCACTGGCGCGGCGGGCCCCGGCGGCAGGTGCGGCGGATGGTGCTGCGCAGCGTCGCCGCGTACGTGGCGCTGATCGCCGTGATCATCGTGCTGTTCCTGCTGGGCGACGCGCGCACCGAGCGGCTCAACGACCTCGACACGTACTACGCCAACACGCCGTACCTGTGCGAGATGATCCTGCTCTATCTGATCGGGCACAGCGCGGCGACCCTGGCGATGTGCACGCTGTGCGTGAAGTGGAGCCGGGAGGTGACCGGGCTGCTGCGGGCCGGGCTGCGGCTGATCCTGGCCGGTTCGGCGCTGGACGTGGCCGGGTTCCAGCTCACCAAGTACACGGCGGTGGTGGCGCGTTGGTCGGGCCACGACCTGGACGTGCTGTCCACGCAGGTGGCACCGCCGCTGGCGTCGCTGGCCGCGCTGCTGTGCTCCGCGGGTTTCGCGCTGCCCCGGCTGCTGCCCTCGGTCCTCGCGCAGGTGCGCAGCCTGGACGACTACCGCAGCCTGGCTCCGCTGTGGACGCGGGTGCGGTTCGTGTCCACCGCGCCCAAACCGCCCAGCGGCTGGTGGCAGTTGCCGCGGGCCCGGCTGCACTGGCGGGAGGTGTCCATCCACGACGCGCTGCTCGGCCTCGCCCCGTACTTCGACGACGAGGTCCGCGAACGCGCCCTGGCCGCCGCCCGGCGCGCGGGCCGCACCGGGCACGAGGCGCGGATCGCGGCGGAGGCGGCGATGCTCGCCGACGCCGCGCGCCGCGCCGCCGCACGCGAGGAACCGCTGCCCACGCCGAGCGGTTACCGTCTGCACGCCACGGAGGTGTCCGGGACGGGGGGTCTGGTGGAACTGGCGCAGGCACTGGTCAGGCCGCCCGCCGGAACCCCCGTGCGGGGAGGGGCGGTACGGACCTCCCCCGGCTGAGCCCGCGATCCACTCCGAGGAGCCCGTATGTCCCCCTCCCCCAGTCACCGTCCGCGCAGAGCCGTGGTCGTCGGTGCCGGTCTGGCCGGCATGCTGGCCGCCGCGGCGCTGTCCTCCGCCGTGGACGACGTGGTCGTCCTCGACCGGGACGACCTGCCCGACGGCCCCGAGCACCGCAAGGGGCTGCCCCAGGGGCGCCACGCCCATCTGCTGATGGCCGGGGGCCTGGCCGCGATGGAGGAACTGGTGCCGGGCGGCGGGGTGCGCGAGCGGCTGCTCGCGGCGGGCGCCCGGGAGATCCCGCTCGGCTCGGGCATGCTGGCCCTCACCTCCGAGGGCTGGTTCCGGCGCTGGCGGCACGACGGTCCGCGGGTGCTCAGCTGCACCCGCGCGCTGCTGGACTGGACCGTGCGCGACCTGGTCCTCACCCGCACCGGCACCGAGATCCGCAGGGCGCGGGCGGTGGGCCTCACGGGCGACGCGCGGCGGGTGCGCGGGGTGCGGATCGCACCGGCCGGGGGCGGGACGGCGGGTGGCGGGGCGGCCGGTGACGGGACGGCCGGTGACGGGACAGCCGGGGGCGGCGAGGAGACGGAACTGGCCGCGGATCTGGTCGTCGACGCGAGCGGGCGCGGCTCACGGGTCGTCACCTGGCTGGCGGAGACGGGCATCACGGACGTACGGACCAGGAGCGTCGACTGCGGGCTGGTGAACGCCACCCGCGTCTACCGGACCCCGGCGGGCGCCGAGCAGTTCCCGCTGACGGTCGTGCAGGCGGACCCCTACCGCTCCGCGCCCGGCCGCAGCGGCATGCTGCTGCCGATCGAGCGGGACCGCTGGATGGTCAGTCTCGCCGGGACGCGCGGCGGCGGTGAGCCGCCGGCCGACCCGGACGGCTTCCTGGCCTACGCGTTCGCCCTCGCCAGCCCGGTCGTGGGCCGGCTCGCCGCCGGGGCCGAACCGCTGACCGGGGTGCACCTCAGCCGCAGCACCAGCAACGAGCGGCGCTATCTGGAGCGGACCGCGCGCTGGCCCGAGGGCTTCGTCGTGCTGGGCGACGCGCTGGCCACCTTCAACCCGGCCTACGGGCAGGGCATGTCGGTGGCCGCGCTGGGGGCGAAGCTGCTCGCCCGGGAGCTGCGGCACGGCGGCCCGGACGCGCCCGGCCTGTCCCGGCGGGTGCAGCGCGGGGCCGCCCGGTCGGTCGACGCGGCCTGGGCGGCGGCGGTCGGCCAGGACGTCTGGTACCCGCAGACACGCGGCGCCCGGCCGACCCCGGTGGACCGCCTCACCACCGCCTACAGCCGCCGTCTCACCCGCTCGGCCACCGGCTCCTACCGGGCGGCGGCGGCCCTGTGGGACGTGACCAGCATGCGCACGGGCCCCGAACGCCTCTTCCGCCCCACCACCCTCCTGGACGTCGCCTGCGGCCCCCTCCTCCCCCCGCTCTCCGGCCCTCCGCTGACCCCGTCCGAACGCAAGATCCTGGACACCCTGGACCACCCCGGCCCAAGGACACCGTCCGCGCCTCCGGTGCGGCGGGGTTGAGGCGGAGGCCGGACGGACGGCCCGGTCCCGGGAGGGCGGACCGGCCTGCGGGCCGGGGCCCGGGGGCCGGGGCCGGGGCCTGGGCTGCCCCCGCCTTCCGGCCCGGGGGCGGAAGCAACCCACCGGGGGTACCGGGGAAGGCCCCGGCCCCGAGACACAGGTGTGGTACGGCCGCGGGCGGGCGGCGGACCCCGGGACAGCGGCCGACGGAGCCCCCGGCGGGCCCAGAGACCGAGGCAGGGGCCCTGGCCCGCTGCCACCCTCCGGCCCGGGGCCTGGAACAGCCCACCAGCGCAGCCAGCGAAGCCCCCCCCCCCCGGCCCCAGGCATTGCTGAGGCCGGGCGACCGGACCCAGGACAGCAACCGGCGGACCGGCCAGCGGGCCCAGAGGCCGAGGCAGGGGCCCTGGCCCGCTGCCGCCCTTCGGTCCGGGGCCAGGAGCCCGGGGCCGGGAACAGCCCGCCCGGCTGCCGGGAAGGCGCCGGGCCCGAGACACCCGGTGCGGCATGGTGACGCCGGGCAACCGGGCCCAGGGACGGCGGACCGTCCTGCGGCGGGCCGGGGTCGGAACTCCGGGGGCGCTGTCGCCCTCCGGGCCGGGGCCAGGAGTCCGGGGCCGGGGGCAGCCCGCCCGGCTGCCGGGGAAGACCCTGGGCCTGCACCACCGGCACGGCTGGCTGCTCGTCGGGCGGCAGGGACGGCGGACCGGCCAGCGGGCCCGGGGCCGGGGGCCCGAGGCCCTGGGCCGCTGCCGCCCTCCGGCCTGCGAGCCGGGAACAGCCCACCAGGGCTGTCGGCGAAGGGCCCGTGCCCCAAGCATTGCCGAGGCCGGGCGGCCGGGCCCAGGGCAGCAACCGGCGGACCGGCCCGCGGGCCCTCGGGCCGGGGCCCTGGGCTGCTGTCGCCGTCCGGTCCGCGGGCCGGGAGCAGCCCACCGGGGCTTCGGCGAAGGGCCCTCGCCCTCGCCACCGGCACGGCACGGCGCCGCACAGCCGGGGCCGCCGCCTCCGGCCCCGCCCGGGGCCCGGCAGGGCGGTCGACGGGCCGGCCGGTCCCGGCCGGCCGCTGCGCCGTGGTCAGCCCGCGAAGGCGGGCTGGGGGAGGCCGTGGCCCGCGTCCGGGACGACCAGGAGGGCGCCCGCGAGGGGGTGCGGTGCGGAAGGGCCCGTGCGGGCCGAGGTGATGTACAGGTCGGTCAGCCCGGCGCCGCCGAACGCGCACGCCGTGGTCCGGGCGACGGGGAGTTCCACGACCCGGTCCAGCGTGCCGTCCGGGGTGTAGCGGCGTACCGCCCCGCCCTCCCACAGGGCCACCCACACGCAGCCGTCCGCGTCGACTGTCAGGCCGTCCGGGAAGCCCGCGCCCTCCTCCACCCGGGCCAGCGGACGCCGGTTCACCGGCTGCCGGGCGCCGTCGGCTCCGTCCGGGACGTCGAAGACGTCGATCCGGCCGGTGGGCGTGTCGGCGTAGTACATCCGGCGGCCGTCCGGGCTCCAGCCGATGCCGTTGCTCACCGTCACGTCGGTCAGGAAGGGTTCGGCCGCGCCGTCGCCGGTGACCCGGGTCAGCGTGCCGCCGCCCGGTGCCTCGTCGTAGCGCATGGTGCCCGCCCACAGGGAGCCGTCCGGGGCCACGGCGGCGTCGTTGCCCCGGCGGCCGGGCACCGGGTCGCGGTGCAGCCAGCGGAACGCGCCGTCCGGGCCCGGGTCGACCAGGCCCACCCCGTCGCGCAGGTTCAGCACCAGGCCGCCGCCGGTGCGCGGCTTGGCCGCGCCCACGTGCTGCCCGGTGGCGCGGACCGTGCGCCGCCCGGTGGCCGGGTCCCAGGTGTGCACCCGGCAGGAGAGGATGTCGATCCAGATCAGGTGCCCGGCCGCCGGGTCCCAGGTGGGCCCCTCGCCCAGCTCGGCCCGCTCCGGCGCCGCCGCCTCGTACTCCGGCCGCCTCATGCCGCGCTCCGGTGGCCGAGGCGCTCGGACAGCTCGGCGGCGCCCCGTACGGCGAGCCGCTCCAGTTCGCCGGTGCGCTCCTCGCTCCAGCGGACCATCGGCACCGAGATGGACAGGGCGGCGACGACCTCGCCGGTGCGGTCGCGCACCGGGGCGGCGACGCAGCTGACGTCCGGGTTCGACTCGCGGTTCTCCACGGCGAGCCCGCGCTGCCTTATCCCGGCCAGCGCCGCGCGCAGCACGGCCGGGTCGGTGATGCTGTCGGGCGTCATCGCGGCCAGCACCGCGTCGTCCGGGACGCGCGCGGCGAGTTCGGACTCGGGCAGCGAGGCGAGCAGCATCTTGCCGACCGAGGTGCAGTGGGCGGGCAGGCGGCGGCCGGCCGCGGAGACCATGCGCACCGCGTGGGTGGAGTCGACCTTCGCGATGTAGATGACGTCGGTGCCCTCCAGTATCGCGACGTGCACCGTCTCGTCGCAGGTCTCGGCCACCGAGCGGGCCACCTGCTGGCCCTCGGCGGCCAGGTCGAGCTGCTCGGCGTAGCGGCTGCCCAGCTGGTACGGGCGGACGCCGAGCCGGTAGCGGCCGGGCTGCCCGGTGACCGGGACGAGGTACTGGCGGGCGGCGAGCGTGGTGACCAGCTCGTGCACCGTGGTGCGCGGCAGCTGGAGGCGGCGCACGATGTCGGGGGCGGAGAGCGTGCCGTCCCCGTCGAGGAAGAGCTCCAGTATGTCCAGAGCCCGGGTCACGGCGGGTACGAGACGTCCCACGGCCGGCCCCCTCCCTGAATCCGGCCTGTTCGAGATTTCAACAGGCGACCGACATGGCGAACGACGAACGTTCACAGGCTAGCCACGGGGGTGGGGCGCGGCAATGGGGCGGCGGTGGCGCGCGGGGCACATGCCGCCGGGTGGGCGATCATGGAGCGTATGACCGCCTCCGCCTCCGCCGCCGGTTCCCGGCCGCCGTTCACCGCGCGCGACGTCCAGTTGGTGCTGCTGCGCCGCATGGCCGACCACCAGCCGGACCTGGTGGCCGAGGCGCGCCGCGAGCTGGGCGCCACGGCGGCGGAGATGCGGGAGGCGAACAAGCGGTGGCAGGCGATGGCGCACACACCGCGCGGCCACTCGGACGCCGTCTTCCGCGGCGCGCTCGGCGCGCCCGAGTCCACGGCGGCCCGCCGCGTCGGCGACATGGAGTGCGAGGCGCGGCAGTGGCCGCTGCCGCTGTGGCCCACGCTGCGCCTGGAGGTGCTGAGCGGGCCGCGCGGCCGGGTCTGGAACGCCTGGCTGGTCCGGGCGCCGGGCGCCCCGGCGCCCGTCCTGCGCACCCTCGACGACCTCACCCCCTGGTCCTGCACGGTCGACGAGGCCGCCCGCGCCTTCGCCCCGGCCCGCCCCCTGGAGGGCACGGCGCCCACCCGCTGGGGGCTCGCCTTCACCGCGCCCGACGCGCGGGGCGCGGCGCACGAGGTGGCCGCGGAGTTCACCTGGGGGCTGCTCCAGCGCACACGCGTCAAGGACGCGTAGGCGCCGCGGCGGCGGCCAGGATCTCCGCGACGACCCGCTCCAGCGAGCCCGGGTGCAGCCACAGGAACAGGTTCGGCTCGACCAGTTCGAGTTCCATCACGCACGGCGCGCCGTCCGGTCCGTCGACCAGGTCCACCCGGGCGTACAGCAGCTCGGGCGCGCCCGGTACGGCGGCCAGCGCGCTCTCGGCGACGGCGAGTTCGGCGCCGGTCGGGGTCCACGGCTCAAGGCCCGGGTGGGCCGTCTTCTGAGCGTCGTAGGCGGTGCCGGGCGAGAGCACGGCCCGCTTGCGGCTGGCGTGCAGCAGCCGGCCCCCGGCGTACTGGAGCGCCCGCTCCCCGCTGACGTCGATCCGCTCCAGATAGGGCTGCACCATCGCGGTCAGCCCCCCGGCGTGCAGCCGGGCCACCTGCGCGGCGGCCGTCCCGCGTTCGGCGGGCGTGTAGCGGGCGGCGAGCCGGGCGCCCGCGCCGAAGACCGGCTTGACGACGAAGTCGTGGCCGCCGGGCAGGTCCCGCGGCCCGCAGGGCTCCCCGGGCGGCACGTACCGGGTGGGCACCACCGGCACCCCGGCGGCGGCGAGGTCCCCGAGGTAGCGCTTGTCGGTGTTCCAGCGCACGACGGCGGCCGGGTTGGCGAGCCGCGTCGCCTTCGCGCAGCGCTCCGCCCAGGCGGTGAACTCCGCCGCGCGCCCGCTGTAGTCCCACGTGGACCGTATGACGACCAGGTCGTACCCGGCCCAGTCGGCGTCCGGATCGTCCCAGTGCACGGCCTCGGCGTCCGCTCCGGCCGCGCGCAGCGCCGCGACCAGCGGCCCGAGGTCACGGTCCCGGCTCGGGGCGGTGCCGGGGTCGTAGGTGGCGAGGGCGACACGGGACACGGCGGGCTCCTTCGGCGGGCGCGGCACGGCACGGCACGGCACCGCAGGGGTGGGAACGGACGGCGGACCGCCCGCACGCTAACAACCCCCGCCGCAACCGGAACACCCCTGTTGACCTTCACCTTCGGGGAAGCCCCAGCATCGGTGGCGGGAACGGAATCGAGGTCCACATGCACACGGGCACGGCCATGCTGACGATCGGCGCCTTCGCGAAGGCGTCCCGGCTCTCGCCGAAGGCGCTGCGCCTGTACGACGAACTGGGGCTGCTGCGCCCGGCGCGGGTCGACCCGGACACCGGGTACCGCTACTACGCGCCGGACCAGTTGGAGCAGGCGCGGCTGGTGGCGTGGCTGCGGCGGCTGGGGATGCCGCTGGCCGGGATCCGCCGGGTGTGCGCGCTCGCGCCGGACGCCGCCGCCCGCGAGATCCGCGCCCACTGGGGCCGGGTGGAGGCGGAGACGGCCGTACGGCGGGACCTCGCCGCGTTCCTGGCCGACCACCTCGACCACCTCGCGGACCACGTGCCTGACCGACGTTCGGACCGCTCTTCGACACCGCCGAGGAAGGACATCACCATGCTGGAACTGCGCTACGCCGCCCGCTCGGACCGCGGCAGGGTGCGCCCCGCCAACCAGGACACCGCCTACGCCGGGACCCGGCTGCTCGCCGTCGCCGACGGGTACGGGCCCGCCGGGGCGCGGGCGGGCGGCGCGGCCGTGACGGCGCTGAAGGCGCTGGACACGGCCGAACCGCCTGCCGGGAGCGTGCTGAACCTGCTGGAGGACGCGGTCCAGGGCGCGACCCGGGCGGTGGCGGACGCGGCGGGCGGCGCGGAGGCCGGTACGACGCTCACCGCGCTGCTGTGGACCGGTTCCCGGCTCGCCCTGGTGCACATCGGGGACAGCAGGGCGTATCTGTTGCGCGAGGGCGGGCTGTTCCGGGTCACCCACGACCACACCGTGGTCCAGGCGATGCTGGACGAGGGGCGGCTGACGCCCGAGGAGGCGGTGAGCCACCCGCAGCGCGCGCTGCTGCTCAGGGCCCTGGACGGCACCGCCACCCCGCCCGTCCCGGACCTGCGTCTGCACGACGCCCTGCCCGGCGACCGGTATCTGCTCTGCTCGGACGGCCTGACCGCGGTCGTGCCCGACGACCGGATCAGGTCCCTGCTCGCCGCCGCCGGGGACCCGGACGCGGCCGTACGGTCCCTGATCGGCGCGGCGAACGCGGCGGGCGGCCCGGACAACGTGAGCTGTGTGGTCGCGGACGTGGTGGAGTCCCGCTGAGGCGAGGACGGGGCCGCCTTGCGGCGTGCGCGGCACACCGTCGCTCCGGCGCCGGGGCATCCCGCGCCGCGCGCCGCCGAAGTCCGGCTCGCGGCCGGCCTGAGCGCGGTCGTGGGACGACGGCGTCCGGGGTAGGACGGTGCTGTCGGTCCCACGGCCGACCCGGGCACCTGTCCGGCGGCCACGGCGCCCCCTGGGGCGACCGGGCCGGTGGCCGGGTCCGGTGACCGGGTCCGGTGACCGGGACACTGGTCAGGTGACCGGCCGGTCCATCCGGTGCCCCGGACGAACACGACAAACACCGTGAACACGACGAACACCACGAACACCCTGAAAACGACGAACACGACGAAGGAGTCCGCCGCGTGTCCTCCCTCTTCCCGGCCCTGACGGATGCCCCGGGGCCCCGGCCCGCCCTGCGGTTCGGCGACCGGGCGCTGACCTATGCGGAACTGGCGGCGGCGGCCGGTGCCGTCGGCGCGCGGGTGCGGGACCAGGAGCGGGTCGCCGTCTGGGCGACGCCCGCGCTGGAGACGGCCGTGGCCGTGGTGGGCGCGCTGCTCGCCGGGGTGAGCGTCGTACCGCTGAACCCGAGGTCCGGCGGGACGGAGCTGGGGCACATCCTCGCCGACAGCGCCCCCTCGCTGGTGCTGGCCGCCCCCGGTGACGAACTGCCCGGCGTGCTCGCCGGATCGCGCCGCGTCGACGTCGACGTACGGGAGCGGGGGCCGGTCCCGGCCGAGGACGGCCGGGCGGGCGACGAGGACCCCGCGCTGATCGTCTACACCTCCGGCACCACAGGACCGCCCAAGGGCGCCGTCATCCCGCGCCGGGCCGTCGCCCACACCCTGGACGCGCTGGCGGACGCCTGGGCGTGGACCGCCGGGGACGTGCTGGTGCACGGGCTGCCGCTGTTCCATGTGCACGGTCTGGTGCTCGGCACGCTCGGCACGCTGCGGCGCGGCGGCTCGGTGCGGCACCTGGGGCGGTTCACGACGGAGGGCGTGGCCCGGGAGCTGTCGGACGGGGCGACGATGCTGTTCGGGGTGCCGACCATGTACCACCGGATCGCGGAGGCGCTGCCGGACTCCCCCGAGCTGGCCGGGGCGCTGGCGGGTGCCCGGCTGCTGGTCTCCGGTTCGGCCGCGCTGCCGGTGCACGACCACGAGCGGATCGCGGCGGCGACCGGGCGGCGGGTGATCGAGCGGTACGGGATGACCGAGACGCTGATGAACACGAGTGTGCGGGCGGACGGCGAGGCCCGCGCGGGCACGGTCGGGCCGCCGCTGCCGGGCGTCGGTCTGCGGCTGGTGGAGGAGGACGGGACACCCCTGACCGCGTACGACGGCGAGAGCGTCGGCGAGATCCAGGTGCGCGGCCCGAACCTGTTCACGCGGTACCTGAACCGGCCCGACGCGACGGCCGCCGCCTTCACCGGCGACGGCTGGTTCCGCACCGGGGACATGGCGGTGCGCGACCGGGACGGCTCGGTCCGGATCGTCGGCCGCAAGGCCACCGACCTGATCAAGAGCGGCGGTTACAAGATCGGCGCGGGCGAGATCGAGAACGCGCTCCTGGAGCATCCCGGTGTCCGCGAGGCCGCCGTCACCGGGGAGCCGGACGCCGACCTCGGTGAACGGATCGTCGCCTGGATCGTCCCGGCGGACCCGGCCGCCCCGCCCGGCACCGAGGAGCTGGCCGGGCATGTGGCCGGGCGGCTGGCCCCGCACAAGCGGCCCCGGGTGGTCCGGCTGCTCGACGCGCTGCCCCGCAACGAGATGGGCAAGATCATGAAGCGGGCGCTGCCGCAGGGCGACCCGGCCGCCGAAGGCGGGCGCTGACCATGGCCGACCGCCTCTCCGCCCGCCAGGCGATAGCCCTGGTCACCGACGACTTCACCGAACTGCCCGACGCCCCGGCGCCGTCCGGCTCCCTGGGCGCCCCGGACGCCGCCGCGCCGGACACCGCGGCGCCGGACACCGTCGCGCCGGACGGCCCCGACGGGCCGCTCGGCTGGGAGGGCTACGACGCCTCCCGCGCCCGCGCGACGGCGCGCACCGGCGAACAGGAGTCCGTCGTGTGCGGCACCGCGCGGATCGAGGGCACGCCCGCGGTGCTGGTCTCCTTCGAGTTCGGCTTCCTCGGCGGCTCGCTGGGCACCCGCACCGGCGACCGCCTGGAGGCCGCGTACACCTACGCCCGCGCGCACCGGCTGCCCGTCGTGCCGCTGGTGGCCACCGGCGGCAGCCGGATGCAGGAGGGCATGCTCGCGCTGACGCAGCTCCAGCGCGTGGCACGGCAGTCCGCGCTGACCCGGGCGGCCGGTCTCGCGCAGCTCGCGGTGCTGCGCGATCCGACGACCGGCGGCGGCTGGGCCACGCTGGGCGCGGGCGCCGACGTGGTGCTGGCGCTGCCCGGGGCCCAGGTGGGCTTCGCCGGTTCCCGGGTCCGGCCGCCGGACGCCGATCCGGCGGCGTACACGGCCGAGGCGCAGGTGGCGGCGGGCTCCGCGGACGCCGTCGTACCGCCCGGGGAGCTGCGCGCGACGCTGGGCCGGTGGCTGCGACTGCTGACCGCGCCCTCGACCGCCCCCGCTCCCCCACCGCGCGCGCTGCCGACGGCGACGACCGCCACGACCGCTGCGACCGGCACGACCGCTGCGGATACGGCGGCTACGGCGAGCACGACGCCCGCGACCGGGCTGCCCGCCACCGGCTGGGAGGCCGTCCGGCGGGCCCGCGCCCCCGAACGCCCGCGCGCCGAACGGTATCTGGACGCCTATTTCACCGACCGCGTCGCCCTGCGCGGCGACCGCTGCGGCGGCGGCCCCTCCCCCGAGACCGGCACCGAGACCGGCACCGGCACCGGCGGCCGGGACGAAGTGGGCGGCATGCTCTGCGGGTTCGGCACGCACCAGGGCCGTACCGTCGCCTACGCCGCCCAGAACGGCACCGCCACGCGGCCGGCCGGGTACCGTACCGCCGCCCGGCTGGTCCGGCTCGCGGACCGGCTCGGGATCCCGGTGCTGACGCTGGTGGACACCCCGGGCGCCGCCAACGACGCCGAGGCGGAGCGGCAGGGCGCGGGCGCGGCCATCGCCGACCTGTTCGGCGCGGTGGCCGCCGCCCGGACGCCGGTGACCACGCTGGTGATCGGGGAGGGCGGTTCGGGCGGCGCGCTCGCGCTGGCGGCGCCGGGCAACACCTGGGCCGTGCCCGACAGTTACTTCTCGGTGATCGCCCCGGAACTGGCCGCCGCCATCCTCAAGCGCCCGCCCGAGCAGGCACCGGCCACGGCCGAGCAGTTGCGGCTGCGCCCGCAGGACCTGGCCGGACTGGGCGTGGTGCGGGGCGTGGTGGAGCCGTAGCGGGCCGGGAAGACCCAGGAGCGGGAAGGAATCCATCAGCCGTTCCGAACATCCGAACAAGGGATCAGTTGTTCCCTGGAACAGGTGATCGTCGCAGAAGTGATCGGTACCGGGCCCGTGGGGCGGACGATACTGACGGTGCGCAAGCGACGGGCTGCAGACCGTGGTCGGCGCAGGTCCCACACGTGGCAACACAAGGAGAAGCACGATCATGAATTTCCTCACTGACGTCCTCGCCGGCCTGATCCACATCGTCGGCTGGCTGATCTGACGGCAGCGAAGCAGCACGGCGGCGCCGCCTCCCCGTCCCAGGGAGGCGGCGCCGCCCGCGTGTGCGCGCGGCGCTCAGCTCACCGCTGCCGCACCCCCACGGCCCGGACCAGCTCCTGGTGCACGGAGCCGCCCCGGTCGTCGCCCGCCGAGGCGCGCAGCGAGACGGTCGCCGCGCCCCGGGGCACGCTCAGCGTGCCCTTCCAGGAGGCGTGCCCGCCGGAGAGCCGCACCTGCTGCCAGGTCGCGCCCTCGTCGTAGGAGACCTCCAGCCGGCCCCCGGAGAGGGTGCCGGTGCCGGTCGCGCCCGCCACGTACGCGGCGCTCAGGCCCACCGGGATCCGGCTGCCCGCCCGCACCGTGCCCGCGAGGTCGGTGCCGACGTCGAAAGCGAGGTTGATCAGGGGCAGGAAGCTCCAGTGGTCCTCGGGGGTGGCGGCCGAGCGGAACGTCCACTCGGCGTGGCCCCGCCCGGCGAGCTTCCAGCGGGCCGGGTCCAGCGCGGTGTCGGTGACGAGCTTGTACGTGTGCGCGTCGGCGGGCGCGTCCCAGACGTACGCGCTCGAACTGGTGCCGCGGTCCACCTCCTTGCCGTCCAGATAGGCCACCGTCGTCTGGGTCATGCCGCTCTCCGCGCTCCACACGTCGCCGAAGCCGGTGTGGTCGGGCCCGGAGTCGCCCCAGCCGGGCGCGTTGAACTGGAGGGTGTTCCCGGCGCGCTGCTGGCCCCAGCCGAGCCCGGTGCCCAGCCACGGGTGCCAGACGGGCTTGAACCAGTCCAGCTCCTGGTGCGAGCCGCCGGTGTAGCGGACCAGGCCGCTGCGCTCCTCCAGGGTGCCCTCGCCGAGCGTCACCGACTCGTGCCAGAGCTGGCCGGGCCCGGTGGAGACGTAGTCGGTGCGGGTGGCCGGGTAGTCGGCGCTCTCGGGGAAGCCGAGGCCGATGGGGAAGGTGTCGGTGATCGAGTACCGGAACTCCCCGCCGCTCGCCGCCTGCCCGGAGTGGAACTTCACGTCCAGCGCGGCCAATTGACGCTTGCCGGGGGCGTAGGTCAGGTCGCGGTCGGGGACCGCGCCCGGGTGGCCGTCCGACAGGTCGTAGACGTACGGGGTGTGCGGGGTGCCGGTCATGTCGACGCGGCGGGCGGCGCGCAGCCGGGCGGCGTCGGCGGCGTTCACCGAGGCGATCAGGAGCGGCCGGTCGGCGTTGTCGTCGGTGCCCCACCACAGGCTGAGCCGGCCGGGCGCGTCGTCCGTGACGAACAGCGCGGCGGCGCCCGCGTCCTGCGCGGCCTGGGCGAGCGCGCCGGGGTCGGTGGTGTCGGTGACGCGGGCGAGGACCGCCTTGCCGCGTACGTTCCTGCCGGTCAGGCCGCCGGTGCCGATGTCGACCAGCGGCAGCCTGCTGCGGCCCGCGGTGAGGGTGCTGCCCGCCTGGACGAGCGCGTCACCGACGCCCTCGACCGCCAGCAGGGGTGCGCCGAGCCGCCACACGGTCCGGTACTCGAAGGAGCCCTGCCGGACCTTTTCGGTCGGCGCGGCGAACACGCTGTCGTACATCAGCGGCACCTGCACGGCCCCGAACAGGTCGGCACCGCCCGCCTTGCGGTCGTACTCCATGAGGAGCTGGCGCCGCTCGGTGCGGCGGCCCACGTCGGCGCTGACCTCGCGCAGCCGCCGCCCGTCCAGGGTGATCTCGCGGTCCCGGTCGAGGGTGATCTCGGGCGCGGCGAGGAAGCCGAGCCCGAGGGAGTCGGCGCCGTGGCTGCCGCGCACGTCGAGGAAGGAGGACACGCTGTACATGCCCGGGTCCAGCCGCAGCCGCAGGGTGCCCGAGTCGTCGACGTGGGCGCTGAACGGGTCGACGTCCGCGACGAGTCGCTGCACCGCGAGGTCGGCGGCGGTCGCGGCGCCGGAGCGGTCCTTGACGTGCACGGTGAGCGTGTACCGCTCGCCTTCCTTGACCAGCCCGAACGCGGTGTGCGCGACGGCTGTGCCGGCCGCCGAGGCCACGATCTGCCCGCTCGTGTTGCCCACCGGCGCCTTGGCGCCGTCGCCGGTGACCGTGGTGGAGGCGGTGCCGTGCGCGGGCACGGTGAGCCGCTGGTCGGCGAGGGCGGCCACGCCGTCGGGGGCGCCCTGGACGGCCAGGGTCAGCTCGACGGGCCGGTCAACGGAGTTGGTGTAGGTCAGGGTGCGGGTGACCGGCTTGTTCCCGTCGTAGGGCCAGCCGTAGAAGCCGAGGTCGGCGCTGCCGGTGGCGGTGATCTGGGCGGCCACCGCGTCCGGCACGCTCACCCGGCCCGCGCCCAGCACATAGGCGGAGGCGTCGAGCTGCTTCGACGTCGACATCAGCGCGTCCTTGAGCCGGGCCGCGCCCCAGTCCGGGTGCTCCTGGGCGAGCAGCGCGGCGACCCCGGCGACATGGGGCGTCGCCATGGACGTACCGCTCATGGTCGTGTAGTCGCCGCTGCCCTCGGTGAGCCGGGAGCGGGCGGCGAGGATGTCGACGCCGGGGGCCGCGAGGTCGGGCTTGAGGGCGTTGTCGCCCAGGCGCGGTCCCGCGCTGGTGAAGTAGGCGGCCTGGTCGGCGGAGTCGACCGCGGAGACGGTCAGGGCCGCGTCGGCGGCGCCGGGCGAGCCGATGGAGGAGGGCGCGCCGGTGTTCCCGGCGGCGATCACGAAGAGCGCGCCGGTCTCGGCCGAGAGGGTGTCGACGGCCTGCGCCATGGGGTCGGTGCCGTCACTGGCCTCGGTGGAGCCCAGCGACATGGACACGATCCGCGCGTGCACGTCCCGCGCGGCCCACTCCATCCCGGCGATGATCTGCGACTCGCTGCCCGTGCCCTGGTCGTCGAGCACCTTGCCGACGGCGAGCACGGCGTCGGGGGCGACGCCCTTCTCCTTGCCGTCGGAGGCGGCGCCGCTGCCGCCCACGGTGGAGGTGACGTGGGTGCCGTGGCCGTTGCGGTCGGCGACCTCCTCGCCCGGGATGAAACTCTTGGTCCGCGCGACGCGGCCGGTCAGGTCGGGGTGGGTGGTGTCGACGCCGGTGTCCAGGACGGCGACGGTGACGCCCTTGCCGGTCAGTCCGGCCTCCCACGCCTCGGGGGTGCCGATCTGGGCGTTGGACTCGGCCATGTCGGCGCGGACCCGGCCGTCGAGCCAGACCTTGTCGACGCCGTCCGGCGAGAGGGTGCGCGCGCCGCCGGGCCGGGTGAACTCCCGCCAGAACGCACGCCCCTTGCCCGCCTCGACGGCGGCGCCGTGCACGCTGGCGAGGTCCCGGGTCCGCGCGGCGCCGCGCGGGGTGCGCACCGCGCGGTCCTTGCCGTAGGTCACGATCAGCGGCAGTTCCCCGGTGCGGGTGTCGGCGAGTCCCTGCCGCAGCAGCTCGCTCACGTCGAACAGCCGCGGGTCGAGCCGCCCCGCGCGCAGATACGGCCGGGCCTCGTCCGGTACGACGGTGACGGTGCCGTCGGCCACGGTGGTGCGGACGGCGCCGGTGGCGTCCGCGGGCCGCCGCACCGTGACGGTGCTCTTCCCGCCGCCGAGCGGGGTGACGGTGACCCGGTCGCCGGTGACGAGGGTGACGGTGCGGGGGCCGTCAGCCGGTCTCCCGGCCGCCGCGGCGGACCGGGACGCGCTGGTCGTGGAGGTCGTGGGGGTCGTGGGGGTGGCGGATCCGGTGTCGTGGGCGGCCGCCTGTCCGGCGGCGGCCTGCCCGGCGGGCAGCAGGGCGATCACGAGCCCGGCCGACAGGAGGGTCGCTCTCCGTCTGCCTGGTCCTCTGCTCATCCGTGCCTCTCTTCCTCGCAAGCGGCGGACCGCTTGGTCGAGTGCTGCGTCGAGTGCTGCGTCGAGTGCTGCGTCGGTGCTGGGAAGAGTGTCAGGAGACTTGTGTTGCAGGGGAGTTGACGAGCGGTGGCGGATGGCTGCCGTGGCAGGTTCCCGCCAGGACAAGGCGGTCCACTGTGCGCATACCTGGTACTTGTCCGGCAGACGGCCATGAAAAGCACTCGTCCAGCGGCCCCCCGCCCGGCCCCCTTGAACAGGCGCCCGCTCCCCCGTCCCGCACACGATGCACAGGAGGCCGCCGCCCGGCGACCGCCACGGTCCGCGCTCTCGGGAGGATCCGTCATGTCCGCCAGCCTGGAGCAGTTGCGCCGCTGCCATCTCGCCGTCGACCTGGGAGCGGCCCGGACCCGTGTGTACGTCAAGGGCGCGGGACTCGTCGTCGACCAGCCCTCGGTCGCCGCCGTCAACACCCGTACCGGCGCGCTGATCGCAGTCGGCGAGTTCGCGGAGAAGATGACCGGCCGCACCCCCGACTACATCCGCGTGGTCCGCCCGGTCTCCGGCGGCACCGTCATCGACATCGAGATGGCCCAGCGCATGCTGCGGCATCTGCTCGGCGACAAGATGCGCCGCTCGCTGCGCCGCAAGGCCCGGCTGCGCGCGGCGGCCTGCACCCCGCACGACGCCGATCCGCTGGCCCAGCGCGCCACCGTCGAGACCCTGGTCGGACTCGGCGCCCGCCGGGTGGAGCTCGTCGACACGCTCATCGCCGCCGCCGTGGGCTGCGGACTGCCCGTGGAACGCGCCGAGGCCACCATGATCATGGTGTGCGGCGCCGCGGCGACCCAGGTGGCCGTCCTCTCCCTCGGCTCGATCGTCGCCGCCGTACGGATGCCGGTGGGCGGCGAGGCCGTCGACCACGCGATCGTCCAGCACCTGCGCCAGGAACACGCGTTGGTGCTCCCCAGCCAGTCGGTGCGCCCGCTGCAACTGGCCCTGCACGACAACGGCCTCACGGCGCACGGCCCGGCGGCCACCGAGATCCACGGCCGGGACGTGGCCACCGGGCTCGCCCGCTCCGTCCTGGTCGACACCGCCGCCGTGCGGGAGGCCATCCAGGCCCCGCTGACCGCCGTGCTCGACGGCATCTACTCGGTGCTGCGGGAGTGCCCGCCCGACCTGGTCGCCGACCTCGTGGACCGGGGCATCATGATGGTCGGCGGCTCCGCGCTGCTGCCGGGCCTGGACCAGATGCTGCGCCGGGCCACGGGCATGCCGGTGCACATCGCCGACCGCCCCGACGTGTGCGCGGTGCAGGGCCTGGGCGAGATGCTGGAGGGCCGGATCGAACCGCTGGTACTGGACCCGATCGGGGCGTAGCCGCCGACGACGGCGCCCCGGCGAAGGCAATACCGCCACCCCGCTGCCCGGCACCCCACCGTCCGGCCCGCGCACCGCCCGCCAGGTGTACGCGGCGGAGCACAGGGCAGGCGCATCAGGGGCCACCGGGCCCCGGGCTCCCGAGAAGCCACGAAGCCACGGAGAACCGCGGATCCGGGAGGGCGTCGGGCGGCAGGACGGGCCGGACGGCACAAGCGGGATGACAGGCGGGACAGGGCGGGACATGACCTCAGGGGCACCACCACGTCCGCCTCTCGCGCGGCGGCTGGACGCACCGGCCGCTCCGCTGGCCGTCGCCGCGCACGTCTTCCCGGACGGCCGGGCCCGGCTCGCCCCGAGCGGGGAACTGGTGCACGGCTGCGTGGACACGCTGGCCAAGGCGCTCGCCGAACTGCCGCCGGGGACCTGCCGGATCGACCTGGACATGGCCGGGGTGACGTTCATGGACTCGGCGGGTCTCGGGCTCCTGGAGGCGCTCGACGCGTACGGCCGCTGCCATCTCGTCCCCGTCACGGCCACCGGCTGGACGGGGCAGCCGCGCCGCGTCCTGGAACTGGCCGGCCTGGACACCGCCGACCCGCTGAACCCGCCCCCGGAGGACCCGGCGCCCGCCGCACCGGCCACCCCCGCTCCCGCCCCCGCCTCGGCGGTGGCCGCGGAGCGCGGGGAGCGGCTGCTCGAACTCCAGCAAGAGGTCGAGCAGCTGCGCCGGGCCATCGCCTCCCGCCCGGTCATCGACCAGGCCCGCGGCATCCTGATGGCCGCCCACGCCTGCACCCCGCAGCAGGCGTGGGACATCCTCCGCGAGGCGTCCCAGCACTCCAACACCAAGCTGCGCACCGTGGCCGCCGCCCTGACCGCGGGCGCCCTGCCGGACGGCCCCCCGCCCCCGGAGGAGATCCGCACGGCCCTGGGCGCCGCGCTGGCCCGGACGATCGCGTGCGGAGAGGGGGACGACGGGGAATGACGGGTACCCGGACCCGGAGTGACCACCCCAGGTCCGCAGGAGTCACCATGAACATGCGAGAGCACACCCCCTCCCAGGCCGAGGGCGAACGCGACGACACCCCCGCCCGCCGCACGGCCGACACCCCGGAACCGCCCTACCCGACCCCTTCCCAGGCCGAGGGCGAACGCGACGACCTCCCCGAGACGTCGGACCCGGCGGACGGCACCTGAGACCGGTTCCGCCGCCGCCCGGGTGCGGGAACTCAGCGGAAAGGGAGCACCCGTGACATCACATCTCGCACGTTCCCGGCCACTTCGGGATTCGCGGAAAGAAGAGAACTGATCCCCACCGCGATCAGCATCCACCTACCTGGGCCGGCATATTGGTCAGAAACTCCGGGAACCAACGGGAGGACACCTCCAGCAGCCACCAGAAGGCATCCCGGCCACATTCGAAGCACACGCCGCCACATCCGGTTCGCCGCAGATGCCACCTCTGGCGCACCGGAGAGAAAAGTCTGCCGGTCACTGCGCACGAGCGCGTCGATCTTCTCGAAAAGCTCGCTCACGACGACGTCGACATCGTCCGCTTGTTGCAGCCTGCCCTGGCCGTCTCGACGGCCGCGACCTCAAGGGAATTGCTCCACTGGCGTACCGTCCCCCGCTGCCACCAGAGCTCCCGGCCGTCATGCATGGCCTTGACGAGGCGAAGCATCACCAGCGCTTCCTTGTCGTAGGCGTGCACCCTCTCCGCGATCTCACGGCGCCACCGCACATACATGATCAGGACTGCCGGAAGACTCCCGAGGAACAGAAGCGAAAGAGCCGCGTCGGCGACGCGCGGCACAAAGCCTTCGAACATCGGAATCGGCAGCAGAGAAAGCCACACGATCCAGAGAGCCAGTACGGTGACCAGCGGGAAAATGGCGCGCAAGAAGAGAATGCGGTAGCCGAGGAAGGACCAGCTCACGAAAGGCAGGATGCAGATGCATGACCCCTGCGACGGCCTGGGCATGCACGGTCCCCCCGCACAAGATGATCACAGCCACCGGAAACCACAAAGTCGCGTACCCCAAAGGGGAACGGAAGAAGATCAGGAAGAACTGAGCCGGAAGCGCGGCCGCCCTCCGGTGCGAGGGCCCACGGCACGCGGTCCAGATCGTCCCCCATCCGCCCTTCATTCGGCAGCCACCAGGGCGACACAGCACTCCAGCATGCGCGCCAGGAACTGTGGACACGATCAGGACTCGTACCATATCTTGTACAAGTCGAGAGAGGAGGCAGCAAGCATGTCCATCACCGCCAGCGAAGCGCGCCAGAACCTGTTCCCGCTGATCGAGCAGGTCAACGAGGACCACGCTCCGGTTCACATCACCTCCCGCAAGGGGAACGCCGTCCTCATGTCAGAAGAGGACTTCAGCTCTTGGACCGAGACCGTGCACCTCCTGCGCTCCCCCAAGAACGCCCGTCGCCTGCTCGACTCCATCGCCGAGGCGGAGGCCGGCAAGGCCCAGCACCGCGAGCTGATCGACCCCGACGCGGAGCATGCGTGAAGATCTCGTTCACGTCTCACGCCTGGGAGGACTACACCTACTGGGCCGAGAACGACCGCAAGATGGTCAAGCGCATCAACAAGCTGATCGACGACACCATGCGCGATCCCTTCAAGGGCATCGGCAAGCCGGAGCCCCTGAAGGGCGATCTGTCGGGCTACTGGTCTCGGAGGATCGACGACACTCACCGGCTCGTGTACAAGCCATCCGGCGACGAGTTGATGATCGTCCAGGCTCGGTACCACTACTGACACCGAAAAGCCCTCACCGGCGACGGCTCGTCCCGTTCGTGGCGATGGGCCGAGCCGGCGGCGGAGTGCGGGCGCTCCCGTGCGAACACGCCGGCCGCTGTCGCCCGACCGTGTCCCGGGTGTCCCCTGGATCTTGATCTGAACGAATGAACGGGGGCCCCACCCTGGAGTGGCGACCCCCGTTCTCGCGCTTCCGCAGATAGAAACGGTTCTCTGGGAGAACCTTGCGGTGGGGCGGGTGGGACTCGAACCCACGGCCGACGGATTATGAGTCCTTTGAGGATCTTGGCGACCCTTGCTCGTCCACGCTCATTCATGACGTTTTTGCAGGTCAAAGGGGGCAGGGTCGTGTCGACACCCCTTCGCCTTTGTCAGTCTGTTCCTGTCCTTGTGTCCCGACTGCGTCCCGACACCGCCCTGATTGGGCGACGCCACCGGCCTGGCGGGCACGTAGCGCCAGCTCGGCGAGGTGACTCGAACCCTGCCGCAGCGGATTTCCTTTCCAACGCGCAGCGACTCAAGGGCAGGTGGATCGCCCCCCAAGTACGCGGGGCCGACATTTCCTCCGTCGCCTCAACGGTGACACCGTACGGACTATGCCTTCGTTCGGGCCGCAGATGACGCCCGGGGAGCTATCCCCGCGGGCGCGGGGCCGACTCTGTCACCGTTCCGGTCGTGAGCGGCACGCCCGAGCTATCCCCGCGCGCATGGGCCAACGTCCGGTAGCCCGACGCCTCCGTGATCACGTGGGAGCTATCCCTGCGGGCGCAGAGCCAACCTGAACTTCGTGGAGTCGTGGATCACGCCGAGGGAGCTATCCCCGTGTACGCGGGGCCGACACCTTCAGCGGGCTCATGAATTTGCTGACCTCGGAGCTATCCCCGATTGCGCGGGGCCAACTCGGCACGGAAGGTCATCAGGCCCTTCTCGTAGGAGCTATCCCCGCGTGCGTGGGGCCGACTCGAACCAGGCGATGGCCTCAGGGAAGATTTCGGAGCCATCCCCACATGCGCGGGGCCGATTACGAGACCGTACCGGTCTTGCGCTGGATGACGGGGCTATACCCGCGAGCGCGGGGCCGACATCGCCAAGCCGCTGACGCCTCTCTACATCCAGGAGTTATTCCCGCGTAAGCGGAGCCGACGCCGTGCGGATGGAAGGCCACTCTTACCCATTGGAGCTCCTCACGTGCGCGGAGCCGAGATCATATAACCGCTGCTCGGCATCGTCGTGCCGGAGCTATCCCCGCGTGCGCGAGGTCGATGACGGGAGCATCCGCGAGCACAACTTGATGACGGAGCCATCCACGCGTGCGCGGGGCTGACTTCAACGACGCCGCGAATATGTCGCACGGCGTGGAGCCATCCCCGCGAGCACGGGGCCGGTAGTGCCCGCGCCATCGGATCGGTGTGCACGTAGGAGCTATCCCTGCATGCGCGGGGCCGACGTAGTGATCCACATCGAGGCGCTGTTCTTCCCGGGGCTATCCCCGCGTGTATGGGGCCGACGGCGCGTACCCATCAAGGGTGATGGCGCAGTAGGAACTATCCCCGCGTATGCGGGGCCGACGACGTCCGCGTTGTAGACGAACCCACCGAACCGCGGGCCATCCCCACGTACGCGGGGCCGACCCATTGTTGCGGAACAAGTAGCCCTGAGTGATGGAGCTATCCCCGCACCCGCGGGGCCGACATCAGGCCCAAGCAGTCCCACGACGGGTTGCCGGAGCTATCCCCGTACACGAGGGGCCGACGACACCGACATCGTCGCCGACGCCCTGAAGGAGGAGCTATTCCCACATGCGCGGAGCCGACCACCCTGTGGCGAGCTCGGCGGCCTGGGCGCCAGGCATATCCCCGCGTGCGCGAGGCCGACGGCAGCCCGACCGGCGACACGTTTACGCTGACGGAGCTATCCCCGCGAGCGCGGGGCCGACCTCACGGCTTACAGCGAGATCCCGAACGAGCTGGAGCTATCCCGCGTGCGCGCGGGGGCCGACATCAAGCCGGTCAACGTGCCATTCGGTGCCCGCGAGCTACCCCCGCGTGCGCGGGGTCGGCTCCTGAAAGCTAGTCGAGGCCCTGTCGCCGCTCGAGCTATCCCCGCGTTCACGGGGCCGACAAGAGCGCGCGGCAGCCGTCGTTGTGCGGCGGCAGGCTATTCCCCTTGCGTGGGGCCGACAGCTTGCACTCCAAGCCGTACGTCAGCCGGCCGGACCTATCCCCGCGTGCGCCGAGCCGACATTGTCCTCCGTTCCCTCAACGATGACACCGTGCGGTCTATTTCCACGTGCGGGGGCGGCGACTGGGCACTCCCCGCACGGGATCGAGCCCGAGTGGGCGCTGTCCCCGCGGACGCGGGGCCAACTTCTACTGGCGGCAGAACAACCTGCCGTTCCAGGAGCTATCCCCGCGTACGCAAGGCCGATCCGGTCGGGCACACGACCGACGACGGCGTGACGGAATCTATCCCGCGTGCGCGGGGCCGACAACCCGGGCCTGGAGTACGTCCAGGAGACCATCGAGCTATCCCCACGTGCGCAGGGCCAACTCGTTGAAGGTGTCCAGAAGATCGTCCGCCTTGGAGCTATCCCCGCATGCGCGGGGCTGACTCTTTGCGCGCCCAGTGGCCTGGGTTGTCCGGGGAGCTATCCCCGCGTGCGCGGGGCCGACGGCACAGTGAGCGACGCACAGATGCGGGGCCTGGGGCTATCCCCGCGTGCGCGGGACCAACCTCTCCGGCGGCGAGGCCATCATGCGGCCCGAGGAGCCATCCCGCGTGCGCGGGGCCGACGTGTCCGCCATATCTGGGGTGTCGATTTCCTGGGAGCAATTCCCGCATGCGCGCGGACGACCTGCTGTGTCCATCGGAGACGAGGTGGACGTGCATGTTATCTCCGATTCCGCGGGGCCAACAGCAGGGCGGCGAACGGGTTCACCGTGCCGTAGGAGCTATCCCCGCATACGCGGGGCCAACTGGATCACCGTCGACTTCGGGTACACCAACCCCGAGCTATCCCCGGGTACGCGGGGCCAACTTCCTGCGTGCGGAGCACGGGGGCCGCGTGCTCGGAGCTATCCCCGGGCGCACGGGGCCAACTTGGCGCTGGGCATGGTGTGGATCAGGTAGACGGAGCTATCCCCGCGTGCGCGGGGCCGGCTGCGTCGGGCACGGCACGCGCAGGGTCGGCTCGGAGCCATCCCCGCGTGCGCAGGGCCGGCATGTAGTCCGTTGCACCGAACGTGAGATCGGCGGAGCTATCCCTGCGTGCGCGGGGCCGACCTCGCCAAGGTCGCGGCGCACACGTCGGCCTTGGCGCTGTCCCCGCGAGCGCGGGGCCGACCTCACGGCTTACAGCGAGATCCCGAACGAGCTGGAGCTATCCCGCGTGCGCGCGGGGGCCGACATCAAGCCGGTCAACGTGCTATTCGGTGCCCGCGAGCTACCCCCGCGTGCACGGGGCCGACATGATGCCGCCCTTGCCCTTCTGGCGAGGGACTGAGGTATCCCCGCGTGCGTGAGGCCGACGCCGGTGGAGGCCTCGCAGGTCTGAACGCGGCGGAGCAATCCCCACGTTCGCGGGGCCGTCGTTGAGGGTGTCCAGGAAATCGTCCGCCTTGGAGCTATCCCCGCCTGCACGGAGTCGGCATCTGGATCCGGGACCCTCACCCGACCGACCCAGAGCTATCCTCGCTTGCGCGGGGCCGGCTACGAGACCGTACCGGCCTTGCGCTGCATAGCGGGGCTATCCCCGCCTGCGTGGGGCCGATTGGGTCGGCGAACGCGGTCCGGACCCCGGTCCGGGAGCTATCCTCGCGTCGCGACACATACGCAGGGCCGACCCGGCCACACCGTCGCCTCGCCCGCAAGGAGCCATCCCCACGTGCGCGGCCGACCAAACAGCCGACGTCATGCCGGCGCAGCTGACGGAGTTATCCCCGCATGGACGGGGCCAACGGCCTGGCGTACATGCAGCCGGGGATCGGAACGGAGCTATCCCCGCGTGCACAGGGCCGACACATTCCAGCGCCTGCGCGCGGCGGCCCTGCCGGAGGTATCCCCGCGTGCACGGGGCCGACGCTCCCGGCTGGCTCATGACCCACACGCCCGGGGAGCCATCCCCGCGTACTCGGGGCCGACCGCCACGGATAGGTGGGGTGCGCAGAGACGATGGAGCTATCCCTGCATGCGCGGGGCCAACAGTCACAGGAAGAGGGTCTTCCGGAAAGGGGTGGAACTATCCCCGCGTGCGCGGGGCCGACATGAGCTTGCGGTCGTCGCCGATCAGGACCTGGGAGCTATCCCCGCGTGCATGGGGCCGATGTCCCCGCGGCCGCCGCGATCGACAGGATCAGGGAGCTATCCCCGCCTGCACGGGGCCGACACGACCCAGAAAAGGTTCCACGAGGTGCCGTCGGATCTATCCCCGCGTGCGCGGGGCCGACAAGACCTGCGTCGTCTCGATGAAGACGACGTCGGAGCTATCCCCGCGTGCGCGGGGCCGACTCTTCCTGAGCTGTCTCGTTCATGGCGATCATGTGCGATCTCATGCACTTGCGTCGAGCCGCGGTGTGCCTGCCTGAACTTCGGATTGTTCCTGGGTGGGCCTGGTCAGGATAAGGCCGCAGGAGTAGGCGCGGGCGCGGCCGAGGCCGGTGGTGATGGTCTTGATGAATGTGGCCGGGTCAGTGACGGTGAGGGTGCCGCGAATTTCGGCGCGGCTGATCTTCAGTCCCTTGTGGTGGTCGGTGCTGACCGGCGGCAGCATCCGGATGGCGAGGGTGGTTGGCTCTGCGTCGGCGCCTATGCGGGGGATGCCGCTTTGCGCAGTAGCAGGTGTGCCAACGGGTTGGAGGCGGTCCTCGAACCACGTGCGCACGTGTGCGGGTAGGACGTGCGGGAGCCGCTTGATGACAGGTTTGCCCTTCTGCCTGAGGTCCGCCCGCGTCTTGGTCGGGGAGACCACGGTGCGGAACGTGAATCGGTCCCCGATGTTGATGGTCTCGTCGACAGTACGGAGGTCGATCGGGGCGCAGAGGGCCGCGCGTGGGATGGCGGTCCAGTCGGGGCGTACGCGTGACTGAACGATGATCAGCAGGGTTTGTGTCGCCAAGTTGGCGGACCAGGTGGACAAAACGCCGACTTGGGCGCGAGGGGCGTCGGCGCCGTCCGGCACCCAGCCTTTGAAGCCGCCCATCACGATGCGGTGCATGTGGTGGGCGTCCATGAGGGCGGGAGCGGCATAGGTGTGGTTGAGGTCGAGTTGGATGATGCTTTGGCAAGTGATCAGTCGGGAGGTGCTCACGGGATGATGTCCCATCCGATCGTCGGCTCGGGGCTGATGCGGGTGCGGATCTCCCACCGTGCCGTGTGGGTGCGGTGTTCGGGGTGGTAGGTGACGGGCTGGTCTGTTCTCTGTGAGGCGCCGGGGGTGCCGGGGGTGGCATCGATCCAGGCCCATGGCTGTGGACTGGTGGCGTTGGGCAGGAGCGCGGTCGTGGCGAGGATCACCTCAGCGGTTCCTGGATGGACTCCGCCAGAAATGGTGCCGCTCGGGGGGCAGGACTTGCGGCCGAGCCAGAGGAGGCGTTTGGGGTGCTCCACGGCGTGGCTGATGTGGTGCAGGAGGTTCTGGTCCGGGTGTTCGACAGCGGCGACGAATGCGGCGTCCGCCAGGTACCAGCGGGTCGTCATCATTGCGTCGCGTGTGGTGTTGCCTGCCAGGAGAGCGCCGGTCTTCGGGTCCGGGGCGATTTCTTTCGGGGCGCCGTACCACTTGGTGACGGAGCGGGCGGCGAGGTGTCCGAACACGGGACCAGAGCTGGTTTCGAGAGCGGCAGCGGCCTTTTCGGCCCGGCGGTGGTCGGTGATCAAGTCGCGGGGGCGTAGCGGGTATGTACCGCTCCCGACAATGTGGAAGTCTCGGACGGCGGTACCGGGGCGGTCGGCCCGTACGGCGAAGCGCAGGTCGGTGAGCGCGCCGAGGTTGTCTGCTCGGTCCAGGCCGAGAGCGGCGGCGATGAGTCCGGTCACCCCGGACTTCGTCGGCCGGTTGAGGGTGTCGCGACGATCGAACCGGGCCAGGGCTCCCCACGATTGGAGGGGACCGGCCAGGCGGAGCAGAAGCACGGAGGTCACCGGCTGGTCAGCTCCTCGACGCTGTTCGCTTCTGCTCCGGGAAGGGTGCCGGCCGCCGTACGGGAGTCGATGAGTTCCTGTACGTCGAGGTCGTAGGTGAGTACCTGGGCGGGTGAGATGTCTGTGCGCTTTCGCAGAACGAGGGCGTGCTGGTTGAGGAGGCGGTCGGCGGCTGCGAGGGATGCCACGCCATCGGTCTCTTCGGCGATCGGCTTCTCGAAAATACCGGCGTAGTTGAAGGGCCGAGACCCGGTGAAGGCCATGACGAGCTTGGGCAGGATGCCGGTTGCAGCCGTGGTGTTCTTCTTGGCCTGGGGGATGGCGTTGGTGAACGCCTCGACGAATTCGAGTTCGGCGGCTTCGGCGGCGGCCTGTACCTGGTCGGGCTTCATGCCGGAGGCGAGCAGGTTGGTCCGCAGCTTGTAGCGGTCGAGGACCCCGTGGCGGTAGAAGGTGCCGGAGATGAGCGACTGGTAGCCGGTCATGCCTGCGCCGGAGTCGTCGGCAGCGTCGATGTAGTCCAAGGCGTGGGCCTTGCGGTGGAGCTTGGCGTCGTCGGCGGCGGCGTAGAAGTCGTCGATGTGTTCGGCGGCATGGACGGTAAAAGCGTGCGCGGTCTGGATGGCGCCGTCCACGTTGGGCGAGTCGGCGATCTCGGCGAGGAACCGGCCATAGAGAGCGATGTCGATGGCGTCGCGGGGAGCGAGCGCCGACAGGATCGCTTCGCGGACCTTTCGGGGTACGGGCGGGAGCTGCTCCTCGTTGTTGGGCTGGTTGTCGTCGGCAGCAGTGGCGGGGGCGTCTGTGCCGTTCTTCTTCGCCTTTCTGGCGGCCGCAGCCGCGGCTTTCTTCGCGGCCTCGGCGGCGGCCCCCGCTTCCTTGGCCGTGAGATAGTCGCTGGTCCAGGCGGTCACTTCGGCGCGGTGTTCCTGGACCCAGTCGGCGATGACTTGTCCGGCGTCCTCGGGCGCGAACAGCAGCACCTGGGTCAGGTCGCGAGTGGTGGGCTTGGCACCGAACTTCAGGCCTACGCCTCCGAGTAGGGCCTTGGCGGTGGCCAGCGCATCGGCCCGGTCCCATCCGTACCCGTCGGCGAGCGCCTTGGCGGTGAGTTTGGCCCATTCGCGTGTACGGATGCCCATGGTGTACCCGGCGAGTGGTCCCTGGCCAGCGTTTGCGCGCTCGCGGCTGTGGGTGCGTTCGGCACGTCGCCGTGCTTGTGCGGTGATCATCGTACGGGGGTCGCCGCCGAAGACGAACTGCTTGGGCATGCCGTTCTCGTCGCGTACGGGAAGCGCGGCGGTGAATGTCTCCAGCAGGTGCAGGGAGAGGTACTGGTCACCGGTCAGAAGCTCCGCGGCCGGTGTGGTGAGGGCGGTCACGTGGTTGTCCTCTTCGTGTAGGTGGGGGTGTAGAAGGAGGCGCCCCAGGTATCGGCGATGGACCTGTCTCGGCTCTTCAACCGGTCGCGGCTGTTCCAGCGGGCCAGGTCTTCGGGGAGCTGGGCCCAGGACGGCGGGATGGTGTCGCAGGCGCGGGCCCGTTCGATGGCGTGCTGCAGATGCCGCCAGGGGATCTCGCGGGATGCGGTGATCCGATCCAGCAGCCGCTTGGCCCCGGGGTCGGCGGGGCCGCGGCCGGCGCCGCTGCCGATCTTCCGCATGGCTGTGCCTATGTCGCCGTATCCGTTGTGCGGCCGGAGGGCTCCGGCGTGGTAGCGAGCGAAGAGGAACGCGGTGAATAGGTACATCTGCTGCTGTTCATCGGAGGGAGCGAACGCCGCGGCAATGTGGTGGGCCTCGGTGCGGCGGGGCGGGTTTGGTCTGCGCAGGGCTGCGAGAGCACCGAGATTGTGTTTGCGGACCAGACCGCACAGCCAATCCGAGAGCTGGGTGCCGGGTGGCTTTGTGTCGGCGGTCGGGGCAAGGTCAGGCATCTGCAGGTTCCTTCAACTGGACAGGCGCTTTGTTGTGGCTGAGAAGGGCGCGGAGCCGGGCGCGCGCGGTGACGCGGGCCTGCAGTCCGGTACCTCCTGGGGGCAGGCTGGTCAGGCGCCCGTCGAGGGACGTGACGGCCAGGGCGCGGATGTCACGGCCAAAGGTGGCCAGGGCCTCGGTAGCGGCACCGGTGTCGGCAACCTGGTCCAGCAGGTGGTGGAACAGGTCGGCGGCGCCGGCCCACATCTCAGGTTCGCCGTTGAAGCGGGCGAGTTGAGCAGCCTTGTCGTCCGGCTTGGGATTGGGATAGGCGATTTCGCGTGCGTCCGCGGCCACCAGATAGAGGGAGCGCGCGGTGTACTCGCAGATCGCCGAGCCCTGCTCGGCGGCGTGACGCAACTGGGTCTCCCGGCCGGGCACGTACGGGAACTCGTCAGACAACCATGTAGTCAGCTTGCCCTGGGTCGCGAGCAGGCCGATGGTCCACAGGTGGACCCGGCGGCCGTGCAGCATCGCGACCCGGCCATACAGATCGGTGCCTTTGTCGCGCTCGGCGACGGCCGCATACAGAGCGTGAGACTCCCGCCATAGCTCCCTCGTGGGCGACGGCTTGAGCAGGGTCTTCTTCCCGCCCGGGGTGTCGAAGGTGACGGCGTCCTGCAGGTACGTGGCGGGCAACTCGGCAAGGGTTTCACCGGCGCCGATGAGGACCCGGTCGACGCCGACGCTGCCGTCGGAAAGGACGGTTGGGCGCAGTGCGATCGAACGGCCGAGCACGGTGTGGAGATCGGCCGGGCCTTGCGGAGTGCGCGCCTGTTGTGGTCCCGGGCGGGTGAAGTCTCGTCGTGAGGACTCGTCCTGGTTCCACGTCAGGTTGAACGGCCCTGGTTCATCCGGCCACGGGGCGGTGTTGAGGCGCAAGAGGTCACCGAGCGTGGCTCCTGGCCAGGCCGGCCGGGCGATTACCTTCAGGCGGGTGGCCAGCCGGTTGGTGCCGAGGTTGGTGAAGGTACCTGGCAGCCCTATGTGCTTGGCCTTGATCCTGCCGCGCATCCCGATCCCGTACGCGTGTTGGGTGAGCATCGCACGCCACGCGGCATCCGCCGGTACGGGCTCCGGGTGGTGGAGATGGTGGAGGTTGAAGAACTGGTTGTAGTCCCCGACCCGCTCCAAGAAGAGCTGAGCGGGCCCGACACCGTAGGCGTCGAGATGAGGGCGGAGGGCGGGGTTCTGGCCGAGAGGCCGCTCGGGGTCGAAGAGGTCCCAGCATCCGGAGTGACTTGCGATCCAGTCGGCCACCTTGTTCAGCGGTGTGCGGTCGGTGACCCACGACAGCCACTCGTCGGAGGTCTCGGGATGCTGATCCGCCGCGTGGATCAGGCCGATCAGCCAGTCGATCAGCGCGGCTGTTTCACCCGGGGTGTCACAGCAGACAGCGGCCAATTCATCGGCCCGGACGAACACATCAACCAGGTTCACCTTGACTCGCCGCAGGTCAGGTCCGGTTGTCAGTACCGGGATGCATGCTTGGGCTCGCGGTTCCCACTGCATCGTGCTTCCACCTCCTTCCAGGCGGAGTTGGCTTCAAAAAGGACATGCTCTGTTGCCAGCACTGTTGCGGATGGGGACAGTAGCACCATCTGGAGAGGAATATGACGACTAGTCATAATTGGTCAGTGCGAAGGCACTTCTTTATCTGGGCCAAGACCGACCGGTACAGAAACAGTCGTCGCGGGGGCGGCCCGGCGTGGAATCCGCTGCTCGCTCACGCTCTCGACACAGCCGCCTGCGTCGCTCAGCTGTGGGACCGATACCTCCCCCTCACGGCCTGGGCCCGGCTCGCCGACGCGTTCGGCGGCGGCCGTGAGGACACGGCCCGCCGAGTGGTGATGTTCCTGGCCGCCCTGCACGACCTCGGGAAGGGCTCCGGGTGCTTCCTGCACATGTTCGGCGCCAGCCGCTGGGACGGCCCCTATCTGCGGCAGGCCCGTATTGAATGGGAGCGTCAGGCCCGCGCCGCCGGTCTTCCCCTCGGCAAGGATCTCGATGCCCAACCCGGCGCGCGACATGAGCACATCACCGCCGTACATCTGCCACGGCTCCTCGGCTGCATCTGCGAGGACTGCGGCGGTACCGGCTCGCCATCAGCCGGACTCCACACCACCGCTACCCTCCTCGGCGGCCACCACGGAGACGTCCCCAGCCCCGACACCATCGGCCGCGCGGCCATGGCTGCCGACATCACAGACTGGCTACCGATCTACTCAGAACTCATCCAGGACACGGCCGACCTGATCGGAGTCGATCTCACCACCCTCCCCCAGTTGGTGGTGCCCGAACGCCCCAGCGCACTGGTGCTCTTCGCCGGGCTGGTGATCCTCGCCGACTGGATCGCCTCCGACGAATCCCACTTCACCTACCGCACCCTCACCACCAGCCCGCCCCAGTGGTGGCACGCCTCCGGCATGCAGGCCCGCGCCGCGGTCACGCGACTACGGCTGGACGCCTGGCAGCCCGAGCCCACCGCCGACTGGACCGACCTGTTCCCCGACACCGCACCGCGCCCCTTCCAGTTCGCCGGCATGGCCGCCCTGCCCGCCACCGGTCCCGCGCTCGTCATCGTCGAATCCGACACCGGATCGGGAAAGACCCGCCTCGCCCTGTGGTGCGCCCACCACCTCGCCGTCACCTGCGGATACCAGGGCCTATACATGGCCATGCCAAACCGGGCCGCCGCCAACCAAACGGCCCGCGAGATCGCCGGCTTCATGGACCGGGCCCTCGGCGAGCAGAACACGGCCAACCTCGCCGTCGTCCACAGCACGGCGGAAGCCACCGACTTCGTCCACCAGCTCCTCAATGCCGGGCGCACCCGGACGCAGGCGGCACTCGACGGGCTCGAGGACTTCATCTCCACTCCCTCGCCCGACGACCCCCTACAGCGCCGGGCCGTCCTCAGCCCCTGGTACCTGCGCCGCTGCCTGGGCCTGATCGCCCCCTTCGCCATCGGCACCGTCGACCAAGTGGCCCTCGCTGCCCAGCCCAGCCATCACTGGATGCTGCGCATGTTCGGCCTCGCCGCCAAGACACTCATCATCGACGAGGCCCACGCATACGAGCTCTTCCAGCAAGGACTCCTCGAAGCCGCCATCGCATGGCTCGCCGACGCCGGCGCCTCCGTCGTCGTCCTCTCCGCAACCCTGCCTACCGCCGTACGCACCGCCCTCATCCAGGCGTGGTGCGACGGCCACCGGGCCCCCGTGGCGCACACGGACCAGACCGGCCCCATCACCGTCGTAGACCAACACGGCGCCATCACCCGCACCGGCCAAACCAACAACGCCAGCCGAAGCAGCCAAAGCGACCGGACCGCCCCTACGGAGCTGCATACATTCATCGATTTCCAGCCCGATCCCGGCAGCGCCGCCCTCGCCGCACAACTGATGGACGAGGTTGCAAAGGGCGGAGTCAGCCTCGTCATCCGCAACCGCGTGACCACAGCCGTCGACTTGTACAGAGCCGCCACTCACAGCGCCCAGAGGCACGGATGGTCACCGAGAGAGATCATGCTCCTGCACGGCCAGAACCTGCCCCGCTACCGACTCCCCGGTGAAGACCTTCTGATCAAGCGCCTCGGCCTGGGCAAAGACCGCACTCACCGCAACCCCGAGCGGCCACACCGTCTTCTGGTCATCGCCACGCAAGTTGCAGAGCAGTCCCTCGACATCGACTTCGACCGGATCTACACCGACCTCGCGCCGATCGACGTCCTGATCCAGCGTCGCGGCCGCATCCACCGGCACCAAGTCAACGACTCCTCACGGCCCGAAGTGTTCCGCAAGCCCCTCATGACCATTCTCACCCAGCCTGGCGCCGACGAACTGCCCATGGTCGAACCTCCGAACCTGGGCGAAGCACGGTCTCAGGGCAACCCTGACGGCCACGTGTATCCCCCCTACCTCTTGGCCGCCACCTGGTACACCCTCATCCGACGCGCCCGCGAAGACGGCACCGTGCATGTCATCACGCCTGCAGACACCACCTCATTGATCGAAGACGTCTACGGTCCAAAACCCACCGTCGTCGGGGCACTCGGCGAGCTTCTCGACCGCACGTCACGCCGCCTGCAAAGCGACCACGGCAACGAGGAGGGCCAGTCCCGCAGCCGTGCGTTCCGTCCCTTCACCCGCCGCGGCAGGTCAATTCCCGCGACCGACCTCGCATCCGGCAAGAGCCACGGCTCCGGCGACAGCAACGGCATCGCCGGCATCCGCGCCATCTCCCGCCTCAGTGAGCCTGCGATCGACGCCATCCTCCTGTACAAGCAGCCAGACGGCATCCTCAGTTACGACCCATCCGGGCAGCGACGCGCTGACCTCGCCCGCTATGGCGCCCACTCCCCGGCCCGCCACCGACAGCAGAAAGACCTCCTCCTCAACACCGCGTCCCTGCCCGCACGCTGGTTCACCGGATTGAATGCCCTCCCTCTGCCCGAAACCTGGCCGATCGTCCCCCGCGCGGCCCTGCGAAACCGCTACGTCGGCCTGTTGAACCCCAGCACCGGGACTTGCATCAGTGGCCCCACCGGTATCACTTGTGACCCCGTCACCGGCTTGACCAGGTGGACTGGGCAACAAATTCAGCCAGCCGACCACAACAGCTAAGGTGCTGCCTAGCCCCATTCGGGCATAGGTCAAGAGCGCGTCCATTCTGACCTTTGGCCCCCGCGCAGGCGGGGATAACTCCGGCAACCCCAGCTGGGACTGCACCGGGTTCATGCCAGCCCCGCGTGCGCGGGGATAGCCCCCAGCTCTGACCGCACATCCGGAAGACGGTTGCGTCGGCCCCGCGCTGCCGGGGACGGCTCCACCCAGCCCTTCAGGAAGCACTCGACGCGGTGGTCGGCCCTACGCATATGGGGATAGCTCCCGGTCCCGGGTCGACGGGATGCCGAAGGGCTCGTCGGCCCGCACGCGGGGATTGCTCCGCCGCCCCCTCATCAGCATCCTCCTCGAGTCGGCCCTGCGATAGCTCGGGCGTGCCGCTCACGACCGGGACGGTGACAGAGTCGGCCCCGCGCATGCGGGAACAGCTCCGCGGACGCCGCTCGGCACGGCCGCGCCCCGGTGGCGACGGGGAACGCGTCGTCGCGAGGACGCGCGCGGACTGCCGGGGACGGAACAGGGCGGGAACATGACCTCAGCGGCACCACCACCTCTCCCACCTCTCGCGCGACGGCTGACCACACTCGTGGACGCCCTGACCATCGACCTACGCACGTTCCCGGACGGCCGGGCCCTGCTGCGCCCGCGCGGCGAACTGGTGCACGGCTGCGCACAGGCGCTGGCGAAGGCCCTGGCCGGGCTGACGCCGGGGACGACCCGCATCGACCTGGACATGGCCCGGGTGACCTTCATGGACACGGCGGGACTGGAACTGCTGGACGCGCTCGACGAGTACGGCCGCCGCCACCTGCTCCCGGTGACGGCCACCGGCTGGACGGGACAGCCGCGGCGCATCCTGGAGCTGGCCGGCCTGGACACCGAGGACCCGCTGCGCCCGGCGGACGGCCGGCCCCCGGTCCCGGCGGCGCGGGCGGCCTCCGCGGTGGCCGCGGAACGGGCGGAGCGGCTCGGCCAGTTGCAGCAGGAGGTGGCGCAACTGCGGCAGGCCATCGCCTCCCGCCCGGTGATCGACCAGGCGCGCGGCATCCTGATGGCCGCGCACGCCTGCACCCCGCAGCAGGCGTGGGACATCCTCCGGGAGGCATCGCAGCGGACGAACACCAAGCTCCGCTCGGTCGCCGCCCGGGTCGTCGCGAGCGCCCGCCCCGACGGCCCGCCCCCGCCGGACGCCCTGTGCCACGCCCTGAGCGAGGCGGCCGCCCGTACGACGGCCGGGGAGGACCCCGAAGCCCCCCGGCGCCCGTGACGACGCAGAGGGCGGCGTGAGCGGCGTGAGCGCCCTCGCAGGGCGCGCGAAGGGCACGAACGGACACTCGGGCTTCCGTGGGGTTCCCCGCTCAGGGGGTACTCGGCCCGGCGAGTGACCAGCCTGACCAGCCTGACCAGCCGGATCAGCCCGACCGGGCCCGCATGTCCGCAGGAGCAGCACGATGAGAGAGCACACCCCGTCCCAGGCCGAGGGCGAACGGGACGACGACGACACCCGGCGCACCGCCGAACCGCCGGACACCCCCTACCCGACCCCCTCCCAGGCGGAGGGCGACCGCGACGACCTCCCGGAGACCTCCGACGCCGCCGACGACGGCCGACGCCGCTGAGCCGGGAGGCCGTAAGGGGACGAGCGGTCCAAGTGGGTGAGCGGTGGCCGCCGCTTCGGCGTGGCGACCACCGCGACCGCGTACGGACAGGTCAGATCGATTCTGCGCCTGCACTGCGAGGTGGGGCGGGTGGGACTCGAACCCACGGCCGACGGATTATGAGTCCGCTGCTCTAACCGGCTGAGCTACCGCCCCGTCCGGCGCGTCGCGTACACGTGTGCGCGCCGTCTGCCGCAGCATAGCCGCTCATACGATCTCCTGCTTCGCCATGGGCGGCTCACCGCGGTCTTCCTGACCTTGAGGACTCCTGCGAGGTCACGGCGGTTCCCCCGAACATGGGTCCGACAGGTACCCGGGGTGGGGCCGGACATGAAAAAGGACCCCGGAGGGTCCTCGTTCAGCATGCTCCCCCGACTGGACTCGAACCAGTAACCTGCCGGTTAACAGCCGGCTGCTCTGCCAATTGAGCTACGGAGGACCGAGCTCCCCCGACTGGACTCGAACCAGTAACCTGCCGGTTAACAGCCGGCTGCTCTGCCAATTGAGCTACGGAGGAATGCCTCGTCGCATCGAACGCGTCTTCCGGGGTAGTCCCCGGTGAGCGCGCGCTCGCTGCGACACATACATTAGCGCAAGCAGGGGGGTGCTCCGCCAATCGGTTCCCCCGGGCTCCGACGTCGAGGCAAGGAAGGGTGGCCACCATGCGCTACCGGCTCGTGTTCATCGCAGGGCTGGCACTGGGTTACGTACTGGGCACCAAGGCGGGACGTGAGCGCTACGAGCAGCTCCGCAAGTCCGCCCGTCAGGTCGCGCAGAACCCCGCCGTGCGCAACACCGCGGAGACAGCGGCCCAGCAGGGGCGGCAGTTCGCGGGCAAGGCGTACCACGCGGTGAGCGACCGGGTCGGCGACCATGTCCCGGACTCGGTCGCGCAGCGGGTCCGCTCCCTGCGCGAGCGGGCCGGCGGCAACGGCGCGGACGACTGGGGCACCAGCAACACCTGAACCGGGGGAACCACCCGGCCCCCGCCCCACCCCGGTGCCGGGATGCGGCAGAATTTTCCGCATGGGGATAGTCGCCGGGTTGGACAGCTCACCTGATTTCACTCGCATCGTGGTCTGTGACACGGACACGGGGGCCGTGCTCCGGCAGGGCTACGCACCGCATCCGGTGGAGAGCCCCGAGGGGGGTGGCCGTCCGGCGGACGTGGATCCGCAGGCCTGGCTGCTCTCGCTCGGGGAGGCCGCGGGCGGCGGACTGCTGGAGGGCGTGCAGGCCATCGGCGTCTCCGCCCAGCAGAACGCGCTGGTGCCACTGGACGGCCAGGGTGCCACCGTGCGCCCGGCGCTGGTCGGCGGCGACCGGCGGGCCCAGGCCGCCGCCGCGGACCTGGTCGACTCCTTCGGCGGCCGGGAGGCGTGGGCGCGGGCGGTCGGCTCCGTGCCGCAGGCCGCCCAGCCGGTCACCAAGCTGCGCTGGCTCGCGAAGAACGAGCCGGAGGCGGCCGTCCGCACGGCCGTGCTGATGCAGGCGCACGACTGGCTGGTGTGGCAGTTGCTGGGCCGCCCGGCGCGGCGGACCACCGACCGCGGCGGCGCCTCCGGCACCGGCTACTGGTCGGCGGCCACCGGCGCCTACCGGCCCGACCTGGTCGAGCTGGCGCTCGGCCACCAGGCGGTGCTGCCCGAGGTGATCGGCCCCGCCGAGGCGGCCGGTACGACTCCGGAGGGGCTGCTGATCTCGGCGGGTACCGGGGAGACCATGGCCGCCGCCTTCGGTCTGGGCATCGGACTGGGGGACGCGGTGGTGTCGCTGGGCGCCTCCGGGTCGGTGATGGCCGTGCATCCCGAGGCGCTGGTGGACCAGAGCGGGATGATCACCTCGCTCGCCGACGCCACCGGCATGCATCTGCCGGTGGTGACCACGCTGAACGCCGTACGGACGCTGCGCGGCACCGCGGAGCTGCTGGGCCTGCCGGATCTGGAGGCCCTGTCCGAGCTGGCGATGACATCGACGCCGGGCTCGCACGGACTGGTGCTGCTGCCCTATCTGGAGGGCGAGCGGACCCCCGCGCTGCCGCACACCGCCGGGACGCTGTCGGGTCTGCGGCGGGAGTCGATGAAGCCGGAGCATCTGGCGCGGGCCGCCTTCGAGGGCATGCTGTGCGGGCTCGTGGACGCGCTGGACGTGCTGCGCGGCCGGGGCGTGGAGGTGCGGCGCGTCTTCCTGCTCGGACCGGCCGCCGAACTGCCCGCGGTACAGGCCGCGGCGCCCGCGCTGTTCGGCGCGCAGGTCGTCGTGCCGCAGCCCGCCGACTACGCGGCGATCGGCGCCGCCCGGCAGGCCGCGTGGGCGCTCGGCGTCTCGCGGGGCACCCTCGACCCGCACAGCCCGCCGGCCTGGCAGGGCGCGGCGGCCCAGGTGCTGGAGCCGGGCGAGGACCTGGCGGTGGGCCAGGCGGTGCGCCAGCAGTACACGGCGGTACGCGAACAGACCCATCCGGGTGCGTTCAGCGCGTAGTGCGCCGTTCGCCGCGTACCGGACACCGGAGTCGAAGCGCGGGCCGGGCGGGGTGCCCGGCCGGTCCGCGCTTCGATCGGGTTAATCAGTTGAGGTAACACGGGCGGAGTGTCCGACGATAGGTGCCAGGGGACATCGACCGCCCCCACCGCCGACTCCGAGAGACCCAGCGTGCTCATACGACTTCTGCGGACCTATCTCAGGCCCTACAGGAAACCCATCGCTCTTCTGGTGCTGCTTCAGTTCCTCCAGACCTGCGCCACCCTCTACCTGCCCACGCTGAACGCCCACATCATCGACAAGGGCGTGGTGAAAGGTGACACGGATTACATCCTGACGTTCGGCGCCGTGATGATCGCCATCTCGCTGGTGCAGGTGGGATGCAACATCGGTGCCGTGTACTACGGCGCCAAGACCGCCTCCTCGCTCGGCCGGGACGTGCGGGCCGCCGTCTTCGACCGGGTGCAGTCCTTCTCGGCGCGCGAGGTCGGCCAGTTCGGCGCGCCCTCGCTCATCACGCGTACGACCAATGACGTCCAGCAGGTACAGATGCTGGCCCTGATGACGTTCACCCTGATGGTGTCGGCGCCCATCATGTGCGTGGGCGGTGTCGTGCTGGCCCTCGGCCTGGACGTGCCGCTGTCGGGCGTCCTGGTCGCCGTCGTACCGGTGCTGGGCATCTCCGTGACGCTGATCGTGCGCCGGCTGCGCCCGCTGTTCCGGTCCATGCAGACCCGCCTGGACACGGTGAACCGGGTGCTGCGCGAGCAGATCAGCGGCAACCGCGTCATCCGCGCCTTCGTCCGCGACGGCTACGAGAACGACCGCTTCCGCGCGGCCAACGGCGAGCTGACCGAGATGTCCCTGGCCACCGGCCGGATGCTCTCGCTGATGTTCCCGATCGTGATGACGGTGGTCAATCTGTCGTCCATCGCGGTGGTGTGGTTCGGCGCACACCGCATCGACAGCGGCAGCATGATGATCGGCGACCTCACCGCGTTCCTCGCCTATCTGATGCAGATCGTGATGTCCGTGATGATGGCCACCTTCATGTTCATGATGGTGCCGCGCGCGGAGGTCTGCGCCGAGCGCATCCAGGAGGTCATGGACACCGAGTCCAGCGTCGTCGCGCCCCTGGCACCCGTGCGCGAGCTGCGCAGCCACGGCCATCTGGAGCTGCGCGGGGCGGGCTTCCGCTACCCGGGCGCCGAGGAGCCGGTGCTGAAGGCCGTCGACCTGACCGCCCGGCCCGGCGAGGTGACCGCCGTGATCGGCTCGACCGGCAGCGGCAAGTCCACCCTGCTGGGTCTGGTGGCGCGGCTGTTCGACGCGACCGACGGCGAGGTCCTGGTCGACGGCGCCGATGTGCGCACCCTGGACGCCAAGCTGCTGGCGCGGACCGTCGGCATGGTGCCGCAGAAGCCGTACCTGTTCGCGGGCACGGTCGCCACCAACCTTCGCTACGGCAATCCGGACGCCACCGACGAGGAGCTGTGGCAGGCGCTGGAGGTGGCGCAGGCCAAGGAGTTCGTCAGCAGGCTGGAGGGCGGTCTGGACGCGCCGATCTCGCAGGGCGGCACCAATGTGTCCGGCGGCCAGCGCCAGCGCCTGGCCATCGCCCGCACCCTGGTGCAGCGCCCGGAGATCTACCTCTTCGACGACTCCTTCTCCGCCCTCGACTACGCCACCGACGCGGCCCTGCGCGCCGCGCTCACCCGGGAGACGGCCGAGGCGACCGTCGTCATCGTCGCCCAGCGGGTGGCGACCATCCGGGACGCCGACCGGATCATCGTCCTGGACGAGGGACGGGTCGTCGGCACCGGCCGCCACCACGAGCTGATGGCGGGCAACGAGACGTACCGGGAGATCGTGCTCTCCCAGCTGACGGAAGCGGAGGCTGCCTGATGGCGGGGCCGATGGGACGGATGATGGCCGGGGGCTCCCCGGACAGCCGCTCGATGGACTTCAAGAGGTCGGGCAAGCGGCTCATCGCCCAGTTCCGGCCCGAACGGGCCACGATCTGCCTCCTGCTGGCGTGCGTGGTGGTGAGCGTCACCCTCAGCGTGATCGGGCCGAAGATCCTCGGCAAGGCCACCGACCTGGTCTTCGCGGGCATCATCGGCCGGCAGTTCCCGGCCGGGATGTCCAAGGACGAGACCCTGGCCTCGCTGCGCGCGCACGGCCAGGGCTCGGTCGCCGACATGCTCCGGAGCACGGACTTCACGCCCGGACAGGGCATCGACTTCGGTGCCGTCGGCGAGGTGCTGCTGTTCGCGCTGGGCACGTTCCTGGTGGCCGGGCTGCTGATGGCGGTGGCGACCCGGCTGGTGAACCGGTCGGTCAACCGGACCATGTTCCGGATGCGCGAGGACGTGCAGACCAAGCTGTCGCGGCTGCCGCTGTCCTACTTCGACAAGCGCCAGCGCGGCGAGGTGCTCTCCCGCGCCACCAACGACATCGACAACATCGGGCAGACCCTGAACCAGTCGATGGGCCAGCTCATCAACTCGCTGCTGACCATCGTCGGCGTGCTCATCGTGATGTTCTGGGTCTCCTGGCTGCTGGCGCTGGTCGCGCTGGTGACCGTGCCGCTGTCGTTCGTCGTGGCCACCCGCGTGGGCAAGCGCTCCCAGCCGCACTTCGTGCAGCAGTGGCGCTCCACCGGCCAGCTGAACGCGCACATCGAGGAGATGTACACCGGGCACGCCCTGGTGAAGGTGTTCGGCCGCCAGGAGGAGTCGGCGCGGCAGTTCGCCGAGCAGAACGAGGCGCTGTACGAGGCCGGGTTCAAGGCGCAGTTCAACAGCGGCGTCATGCAGCCGCTGATGATGTTCGTGTCCAACCTGAACTATGTGCTGGTCGCGGTCGTCGGCGGACTGCGGGTCGCCTCGGGCACGCTGTCCATCGGTGATGTGCAGGCGTTCATCCAGTACTCGCGGCAGTTCTCGATGCCGCTGACCCAGGTCGCGTCGATGGCGAACCTGGTGCAGTCGGGCGTCGCCTCGGCCGAGCGGGTCTTCGAACTGCTGGACGCCGAGGAGCAGGAGGCCGACCCGGTGCCGGGCGTGCGGCCGGAGGAGCTGCGCGGGCGGGTCGCGCTGGAGCACGTGTCCTTCCGCTACGCGCCGGACAAGCCGCTGATCGAGGACCTGTCCCTGACGGTCGAGCCGGGCCACACGGTCGCGATCGTCGGCCCGACCGGCGCGGGCAAGACCACCCTGGTCAACCTGCTGATGCGGTTCTACGACGTCACCGGCGGCCGGATCACCCTGGACGGGGTGGACATCGCCCGGATGTCGCGCGACGAACTGCGCTCCGCCATCGGCATGGTGCTCCAGGACACCTGGCTGTTCGGCGGCACCATCGCGGAGAACATCGCCTACGGCGCCCCCCGCGACGTGACGCGCGGCGAGATCGAGGAGGCGGCGCGGGCCGCGCACGCGGACCGGTTCGTACGGACCCTGCCCGACGGCTACGACACCGTGATCGACGACGAGGGCAGCGGGGTCAGCGCCGGTGAGAAGCAGCTCATCACCATCGCGCGGGCGTTCCTGTCCGACCCGGTGATCCTCGTGCTGGACGAGGCGACCAGCTCGGTCGACACCCGTACCGAGGTGCTGATCCAGAAGGCGATGGCCAAACTCCAGCACGGCAGGACGTCGTTCGTCATCGCGCACCGGCTCTCCACCATCCGGGACGCGGACACCATCCTGGTGATGGAGAACGGCTCCATCGTCGAACAGGGCGCGCACGACGAGCTGCTGGCCGCCGACGGCGCCTACGCCCGCCTGTACAAGGCGCAGTTCGCGCAGGCGGTCGCGGAGGTCGACTGAGCGAGGGCCGCTCCGGCCGGTACGCGGGAGGGGTCGCCCTGCGGGGCGGCCCCCGTTCAGTCCAGGTAGCCGCGCAGCTGGTCGGCGAAGGTGTGGTCGCGCAGCTTGTTGAGGGTCTTGGACTCTATCTGGCGGATCCGCTCCCGGGTCACGCCGAACAGGCGCCCTATCTCCTCCAGGGTGCGCGGGCGCCCGTCCACCAGGCCGTAGCGGAGCTGGACGACCTTGCGTTCGCGCTCCCCCAGCGTGGAGAGCACCGCGTCCAGGTGCTGGCGCAGCAGCAGGAACGCGGCCGACTCCACGGGCGAGGCGGCGTCGCCGTCCTCGATGAGGTCGCCGAGGGCCACGTCGTCCTCCTCGCCGACGGGGGCGTGCAGCGAGACCGGCTCCTGCGCCAGCCGCAGCACCTCGCTGACCCGCTCGGGCGGCAGTTCGAGGTGGGCGGCGACCTCGGCCGCGGTGGGCTCGTAGCCGCGCTCCTGGAGCATCCGGCGCTGCACCCGCACCACCCGGTTGATCAGTTCGACGACGTGCACCGGTACGCGGATGGTGCGGGCCTGGTCGGCCAGTGCCCGGCTCATCGCCTGGCGGATCCACCAGGTCGCGTACGTGGAGAACTTGTAGCCGCGGGCGTAGTCGAACTTCTCCACCGCCCGGATCAGCCCGAGGTTGCCCTCCTGGACCAGGTCGAGCATGGTCAGCCCGCGGCCGACGTAGCGCTTGGCGACCGACACCACCAGCCGCAGGTTGGCCTCGATGAGGCGGCGCTTGGCGAGGCGACCCATGACGACCAGCCGGTCCAGGTCGCCCGCGAGCGCGCTGTCGAGGTCGTGGGCGCCGCTGAGCTTCTCCTCGGCGAAGAGACCGGCTTCGACGCGGCGGGCGAGGTCCACCTCCTCGGCCGCGCTGAGCAGCGGGATGCGGCCGATCTCCCGCAGGTACTGCCGGAACAGGTCCGCGGTGGGCCCGCCGCTGTCGGCGCGGGCCGGGACGGCGGCGGGCTCGGACTCCTCGGCGGGCTCACCGGCTTCGGCGGGCCCGGCGGCCTCGGACGCGCCGGGCTCCGGCTCGGCGGCGGGCGGCTCCTCCGGTTCGCCGGGCTCCGTCGCGTCCGGGTGGTGCGCGACCCGGTCCTGCGGGGGCACGGCCGCCGCCAGGACGAGATCGGTGGCGCTGTCGGCAGGGGTGATGAGGGTCTGGGTCTGCACGCGGGCGACCTCCAGGATGATCGCTGCTGACCTGTGCGGCAGCGGTACTCGGGGGACGGGGTCGACGGCCTCGCCGCTGTCCGTCCTGTACGCGATGAGCACGGCCGCGGGAGGAGAGACCCGTGGGGGGACGGACCGGCCGCGCTCCGGGGATCAGGCACCGGACCCCAGTGTGGAGTACGACACATCGCCGCCACGAGGGGCGTGCGGTGACTTTTTGCGTCCGGTCCGTCACGAGGCGGATATTCCGGCCCGCTCGGACCCCGGCGAAGCCTAGAGAGCGGCCGCGCCCTTGACGGCCAGGGCCTGGTCGTACTGCTGGAGGACCCACAGCTCGTTCTGCGCGGCGGCGAGACCGGCGGGGTCACCGCCGGTGCCGAGGCGGGCCACGGTGCTGTTGAGGTCGCGGATGCGGCGTTCGACGGCGCGGCGGCGGACGCGGACCAGGACCTCGCCCGCGTACATCTCGTCGACCACGCGGCGCATGATCGCCTCCACGGCCAGCTCGGTGACCATGGCGCGGACCGTGTCGTCGGGGGCGGCCTCGCGGACGCGGACCAGGTACTCCTGCGGGTCGGACGTGCCGTACTCGGCGCCGCCCGCGTCCAGGACCGCCTGGCGCACGGCCGCGTAGGGCGGGGCGGTGAACTCGTCCGTGCCGTACGCGTCGAAGGCCGGGGAGACCAGCTCGGGGCGTTGCAGCGCCAGTTTCAGCAGCTCGCGCTCGGTGGCGTGCACCGGGTTGCGCAGGTTCAGGGCGGGGCCGCTGGGCGCGGCGGGCTGCGCGGGGGCGGCGTACTGCTGCTGCGGGGGGCCCTGCCGACGCTCGGGGCCGCCGCCGCGGCCGCCGCGCTCGCGGGCCCAGCGGGCGAGCTGGGCGACCCGCTTGACCACGAACTGGGTGTCCAGGATGCCGAGCAGCCCGGCGAGCTGGACGGCGACCTCGTGCTGGGCGCCGCTGTTCTTGATCCGGGCGACGACCGGCGCGGCCTCGTCCAGGGCGGCGGCGCGGCCCGCCGGGGTGTCCAGGTCGTAGCGGGCGACGATCTGGCGCAGCGCGAACTCGAAGAGCGGGGTGCGCGGCTCCACCAGGTCGGTGACCGCGTCGTCGCCCTCGGCCAGGCGCAGCTCGCAGGGGTCCATGCCGTCGGGGGCGACGGCGATGTAGGTCTCGGCGGCGAACTTCTGGTCGTCCTCGAAGGCGCGCAGCGCGGCCTTCTGGCCGGCCGCGTCGCCGTCGAAGGTGAAGATCACCCGGGCCGAGCCGTTGTCCATGAGCAGTCGGCGCAGGATCTTGATGTGGTCGCCGCCGAAGGCCGTGCCGCAGGTGGCGATGGCGGTGGTGACCCCGGCCAGGTGGCAGGCCATGACGTCGGTGTAGCCCTCGACGACGACCGCGCGGGACGCCTTGGCGATCTCCTTCTTGGCCAGGTCGATGCCGTACAGGACCTGGGACTTCTTGTAGACCGGGGTGTCCGGGGTGTTGAGGTACTTGGGGCCGTTGTCCGATTCGTAGAGCTTGCGGGCGCCGAAGCCGACGACCTCGCCGCCGATGTCCCGGATCGGCCACATCAGCCGGCCGCGGAAGCGGTCGATGGGGCCGCGGCGGCCCTCCTGGGCGAGGCCGGACAGGAGCAGTTCCTTGTCGGTGAAGCCCTTGCCGCGCAGGAAGCGGACCAGGTGGTCCCAGCCCTGCGGGCTGTAGCCGACGCCGAAGTGGACGGCGGCGCTCTGGTCGAAGCCGCGCTCGGCGAGGAAGACCCGGCCGGTCTCGGCCTCGGCGCTGCCCGCGAGCTGTTGCGCGTACCAGTCGGCGGCCAGTTTGTGCGCCTCGATCAGGCGGATGCGCTCGCCGCGCTGGTGGGAGGGGTTGTACCCGCCCTCCTCGTAGCGCAGGGTGATGCCGGCCTGGGCGGCGAGGCGCTCGACCGCCTCGGAGAAGGTGAGGTGGTCGACCTTCATCACGAACGTGATGGTGTCGCCGCCCTCCTGGCAGCCGAAGCAGTGGAAGAGTCCCTTGCTCGGGCTGACCTGGAAGGACGGCGACTTCTCGTCGTGGAAGGGGCACAGGCCCTTGAGGTTGCCGCCGCCCGCGCTGCGCAGCTGGAGGTACTCGGACACCACGGCGTCGATCGGGACCGCGTCCCGTACCGCCTTCACGTCCTCGTCGTTGATCCGTCCGGCCACGGGTGAATTCTACGGGGACGCGGTGACACTCCTGTCCGGACAGGTCCTACGGGACGAGGGTGTCCAGCGGGACGTGCGGGTCGGCCAGCGCGTCGGTGTCCACCGGGGTCCTCGCGCGGATCAGGGCCTGGATCGGGTCCGTGACGTCCCACACGTTGACGTTCATCCCCGCGAGGACGCGGCCCTCCTTCACCCAGAACGCGATGAACTCGCGCTTCCCGGCGTCGCCGCGGATCACCACCTGGTCGTACGAGCCGGGCGGCGCCCAGCCGCTGTACTCCATGCCGAGGTCGTACTGGTCGGAGAAGAAGTACGGCACCCGGTCGTGGACGACGTCCCGGCCGAGCATCGCGCGGGCCGCGGCCGGGCCGCCGTTGAGCGCGTTGGCCCAGTGCTCCACCCGCAGCCGGGTCCCGAACAGGGCGTGCGGGAAGGCGGCCACGTCACCGGCGGCGAAGATGTCCGGGTCGGCGGTGCGCAGCCGCTCGTCGACGATCACACCGCCGCCGTGCGCCCGGTCGGCCAGCTCCAGGCCGGCCGCCTCGGCGAGCGAGACGCGCGGGGCGGCGCCGATCGCGGCGAGCACGTCGTGGCAGGGGTGCTCCTCGCCGTCGTCGGTGCGGGCGGCCAGCACCATGCCGTCCTGGCCGACGATCTCGGTCAGCCGGGCGCCGAAGTGGAAGCGGACGCCGTGCTCGCGGTGCAGCTCGGCGAAGAGCTGGCCCAGCTCGGGGCCGAGCACGCCGTGCAGCGGGGTGGCGGAGGGCTCGACGACGGTGACCTCCGCGCCGTAGGTGCGGGCCGCGGCGGCGACCTCCAGGCCGATCCAGCCGGCGCCCGCGATCACCAGGTGGCCGTTGTCCCGGCCGAGGTGGGTGAGGACGTTCTTCAGGCGCTCGGCGTGGGCCAGGCGGCGCAGGTGGTGGACACCGGCCAGGTCGGTGCCGGGGATGTCCAGGCGGCGCGGCTCGGCGCCGGTGGCCAGCAGCAGCTTGTCGTAGCGGACGTGGGTGCCGTCGTCGCCGTAGTGGACGGTCTTGGCGGCGCGGTCGACGGCGACGACGGTCTGGCCGAGGTGCAGCTCGATGTCATGGCGCGCGTACCAGGCCGGTTCCTGCACGAAGACGCTGTCGCGGTCCTCCTTGCCGAGCAGATAGCCCTTGGACAGCGGCGGGCGCTCGTAGGGGTGGTCGCGCTCGTCGCAGATGAGGATCACCCGGCCGCTGAAGCCCTCCGCGCGCAGCGTCTCGGCCGCCTTCGCACCGGCCAGACCTCCTCCGACGATGACGAATGTCTGATCCGCGTCGACCACTTGTTGCCTCCTGCCGGGGGGCCGGGGGGTGTCCCCCGGAGAAACTGCGGGTGCCGCCACGTGCGAGCGTCCCGCGCGGAGCGTGATGCGGGAAGAGGGAGTGGCCCGATCAGGCCACGCAGGGTCACCTCGGGGCGCCGGGCCCCGGCACTGGGGTCACCCTGGCCCCATGCGTAACAGCGGTATCACGGCGGTCCGTAAGCGCGCTGTCAGTTCCATGACGTCATCCCTGCCCCGTCCCCGCCCCCGTCAGCCGTGCGTGGAGCGAGCGGGCCGAGACATCGGTGAGGGAGGCGATCTGGTCGACGATCACGCGCTTGCGGGCGCGGTCGTCGGCGGCCCGCGTGAACAGGGCGCGGAACTGCGGGTCCAGGCCCTCGGGGGCGCGCTCGGTGAGCGCGGCGGCCAGCTCGGCGACGACGATCCGCTGGTCGGCGCGGAGCCGCTCCTGCTCGTCGCGCTGCATGACGAAGCGGTCGGCGACGGCCTTGAGGACGGCGCACTCCATTCGGGTGCTCCTGGGGACGACCAGCTCCGCGCCGTACCGGGTCAGCCGGCCGCCGCCGTACGCCTGCCGGGTGGCGCCCTCGGCGGCCAGGCAGAAGCGGCCGATGAGCTGGCTGGTGGCGTCCTTCAGGCGGGCCTGGGCCATGGCGGAGCCGTCGTAGCCGTGCGGCCACCACTCCTGGTCGAGGAGGCGGTCCAGGGCCTCGGCCAGCTCCTCGTGCTCGGTGCCCGCCGGGACGTAGCGGCCGACGGCGACCGCGAAGACGGCCTGCCGCTCGGGCGCGGAGCGCAGGCAGCCGGGGTCGAGGTGACCGGCGTGCAGGCCGTCCTCCACGTCGTGCACCGAGTACGCCACGTCGTCGGACCAGTCCATGACCTGGGCCTCGAAGCAGGTGCGGGTACCGGGGGCGCCGTGGCGCACCCAGTCGAAGACCGGCCGGTCGTCCTCGTAGACCCCGAACTTGGGCGAGGCGGGGTCGGTGGGGTGGGCGCCGCGCGGCCAGGGGTACTTGGTGGCGGCGTCCAGGGCGGCCCGGGTGAGGTTCAGCCCGACGCTGACCGGTTCGTCCGCTCCGGGGCCGGTGACGAACCGCTTGGGCTCGATCCGGGTGAGCAGGCGTAGCGACTGGGCGTTGCCCTCGAAGCCGCCGCAGTCGTGCGCGAACTCGTTCAGCGCCTGTTCGCCGTTGTGCCCGAAGGGCGGGTGGCCCAGGTCGTGCGAGAGGCAGGCGGCCTCCACCAGGTCCGGGTCGCAGCCCAGGGCGGCACCCAGCTCGCGGCCCACCTGCGCGCACTCCAGCGAGTGGGTGAGCCGGGTGCGGGGGCTGGCGTCCCACGCGCCGACGCCCTGCGGTGCCTTGTCCGGCGTGACCACCTGGGTCTTGCCGGCCAGCCGTCTGAGGGCCGCGGAGTGCAGCACCCGCGCGCGGTCGCGCTGGAACGCCGTACGCCCCGGCCGCTTGTCCGGCTCACCGGCCCAGCGGTCGATGGCCGCCGGGTCGTAGCCCTCGGGCGGAAGCTGGTTCTCGTACGGCGCCGCCGTCTCGGATGCGATCCCTTCCATGCCTCGACAGTACGGGCACGCACTGACAGGCGGACGGCCGCGGCCCGCTCCCGGCGGGGCGGCTCGGCGGGAACCCCGCGGGGGCCGACCGCGGACGCGGAGGGGTCACGGGGCTGGGCGGGCCGGACCGGGCCGGGTGTCGGGTGCGGGGCGGCGGGGCCGGGGGCGTGGGCGGCGTACTCGTCGGCAGGGTGGCGGGGCGCGGGCACGCCGAGGCGGTCGGCTGGCAGCCGGGCGGTGTGGCGGGGTCGGCCGCGCGCTCGGGGGCGCGGGAGCCCGCGGCGGTCGCCACGACCGCGCTCCCCCGACGCGGCACCGCGTCGGAGGGCGGGCGCGGGCGGGCGGCCACGCGCGCGTGCCGGTGTGCGTGGGCGGGACCGGCTCGGCGGGCGGCGGACTCGGAGGCGGCCCCGTGGACGGACTGCGGGCCGGGGCGGGGCCGTGTCGGGTGTGTCGGGGCGGCCCCGCCGGGCGGGGGCGGGCGGGGTGCGGGAGGGTTGTCGCGCGGGTGGTGGGCGCGTGGGTGGTGGGCGCGTGGGTGAACCGGGGCGGGGTCTGGCTCGTCCTTGCTGATCGGGGCCCGTACCGCACGCGCGCGTGTACGGCCGTACGAGAGGGGGCCGGGCGATGCGCCGGACACGGCGACCGGGATGGACGCGGCCGCGGCTGCCGCGCACGCGGGCCGGGCAGCGGCGGCTGGTGCGGGCCGTGGTGGCGGTGTGCGTGCTGGCGCTGTCCCCGGCGACCTGGCTGTACGTCACGACCGGGGACCGGCTGCGCACCACGGCAGACGCGCCGCGCACCGACGTCGCCGTGGTGTTCGGCGCGGGCCTGTGGCACGGCGAGCCGTCGCCGTACCTGGCGCACCGCCTGGACGCGGCGGCGCGGCTCTACCGGGACGGCAGGATCAAGGTCGTCCTGGTGACCGGCGACAACAGCCGGGAGGACTACGACGAACCGGACGCCATGCGCGCGTACCTGACCGGGCACGGCGTACCGGCCGACCGGATCGTCACGGATTACGCGGGTTTCGACACCTGGGACTCCTGTGTGCGGGCGAAGAAGATCTTCGGTGTGGACCGGGCGGTGCTGGTCAGCCAGGGCTTCCACATCCGGCGGGCGGTGGCGCTGTGCGAGGCGGCGGGCATCGACTCCTACGGCGTCGGGGTGGACGCCGTGCACGACGCCACCTGGTACTACGGCGGCGCGCGGGAGGTGTTCGCGGCCGGGAAGGCGGCGCTGGACGCGGTCTTCCGGCCGGACCCGGCCTTCCTGGGGCCGAAGGAGCCCGGGGTGGCGCGGGCGCTGGCCGACGCGCACTGAGCGCCCTTCCCCCGGCCGGGACGCCGGTGTCGGCCTAGGTCCACCGGAGTAGACCGGTCGGGACCGGGGGTCCGGGCGTCGGCGGGGCGCGTCGGCGTAGGTTCGGGGCATGTCCCACGCCGAGACCAGCGACACCTCCGAGACCAGCGACACCTCCGGACCCAGCGAGCCCGGCCGGACCGACAGGACGAGCGAGACCGGCGAGACCGGCGCCGCCGCGACGGCCGCCGCGGGCGAGCCGTTCGACCTCGGCGCGTATCTCGCGCGCATCGGCCTGCGGGGCGAGCGGCGCGCCGGGCTCGCGACGCTGCGCGAGGTGCACCTGGCGCACGCCCTGTCGGTCCCGTTCGAGAATCTGGACGCGCTGGCGGGCCGGGCGCCCTCGCTGGCGCCCGCCGATCTGGTGGCCAAGATGGTGCGCGGTCGGCGCGGGGGCTACTGCTACGAGCAGAACACGCTGCTCGCGCTGGCCCTCCGGGCGCTCGGTTTCGAGGTGTCCGGGCTGGCGGGGCGCGTGGTGCTGGGCGCGGACGACCCGGAGAGCCGGCCGCGTACGCACATGATGCTGCGGGTGGTCGTGCCGGGCGAGGCGCGGCCGTATCTGGCGGACGTGGGCTTCGGGGCGACCGGCGCGCTGCTGGAGCCGGTGCCGCTGGCCGTGGGGCCCGAGTCCGCGGGGGCCGGGCGGCGCCACCGGCTCGTACGGCTGCCGCACGGCGGCCCGCTGGAGCTGTGGGCGCTACAGGCGTACGACCCCGGGGCGGCGGACTGGACCGCTCAGTACGCCTTCACGCAGGAGCGGTTCACCGCGACCGACTTCGAGGTGGCCAACTGGTACGTCGCCACCCATCCGCACTCCCCCTTCACCCGCCGCGCCTACCTCCAGCGGACCACCCCCGGGCGCCATGTCTGCCTGGACGGCGCCCGGTTCACCGAGACCCTCGCCGACGGCACGGTGACCGGGCGGACGCTCACGGACGAGGCGGAGGCGCGGCGCGTGGCCGAGGGGGAGTTCGGCATCGCCGTGCCCGAGGGGCTGCGACTACTGGGCTGAGCCGAACCGCTCCCGGCGGGTGGGCGGGTGACGGGGGCACGCCTCCGCCACCCGCCCCTCTTTCCGTGCATCCGACCGTGCGGGCGCTATGGACATGACATGTCATGCCCACTTAAATCTCAGTCACCGTCAGCGCCACCCCCACGCGCCCCGAGGGCGCCCGCGCTCAAGGAGACCGATGAGCAGTCGGACACGGCACATCCGAGGTTCCCGCCTGGCCGCCACCGCAGGGGCCGCCACCGCCGCCACCCTGCTGGCCGCCGTACTCTCCCCCGCCGCGCACGCGGACCCCAGACCCGACCGGACCACCGCCGTCCACCACGCCGCCTCGGCGCTCGCGGGCCACGCCGGTGCCCTGGGACTCACCTCCGCCGAGCACACCGCCGTGCGGGACGTGATCGTCGACAAGGACGGCACGCAGCACGTCCGCTACGACCGCACCTACGACCGACTGCCCGTGCTGGGCGGCGACTTCGTGGTCCACCTGGCCCCGGACGGGGCGTACCGGGGCGCGGACCGCGCCACCCACGGCACGATCGCACTGGCGACCACCACCCCGGCGCTCGCCGCCCCGAAGGCCGCCGATCTGGCCGAGCGCGCCCTGCGCGGCGCGCACGCCGGGACCCGGTTCCAGCAGGTGAAGGCCCGGCCGAGCCTGGTCGTCGACGCCCTGCACGGCAGCCCCCGGCTGGCCTGGCGCACGGTCGCCGCCGGTCTGGACTCGCTCGGCAACCCGGCCGCCCGCACCGTCCTGACCGACGCGCGCACCGGGGCGCAGATCGACGCCTGGGACAGCATCGAGACGGCGACGGGCGACGGCAAGTCCCTCTACAGCGGGACGGTCGCGCTGGAGACGACCCAGTCCGGCTCGTCGTACCAGCTCAAGGACCCGACGCGGGGCAACACGTACACCGGTGACGCGGAGAACAAGACCGACCTGTGCATCTTCGGCATCTGCTTCCAGCGGGCCCCCGCGACCCTGTTCACGGACGCCGACAACCACTGGGGCACGGGCACGACGGCGGACCGGGCCTCGGCGGCGGTGGACGCCCAGTACGGCACGAACGAGACCTGGGACTACTACAAGAACGTCCACGGCCGCACCGGCATAGCGGGCGACGGCAAGGGCTCGTACAACCGCGTCCACTACGGCACCAACTACAACAACGCCTTCTGGGACGACAGTTGCTTCTGCATGACGTACGGCGACGGTGACGGGACGACCTTCGGTCCGCTGGTCGCCCTCGACGTCGCCGGGCACGAGATGTCGCACGGCGTGACGTCCAAGACGGCGGCGCTGACGTACTCGGGCGAGTCCGGCGGGCTCAACGAGGCCACCTCCGACATCCTCGGCACCCTGGTCGAGTGGTACGCGGCCAACCCCGCCGACCCCGGCGACTACCTGATCGGCGAGGAGATCGTCCGCTCCGGCTTCGGCGGCACCGCCCTGCGCTACATGGACAAGCCCTCCAGGGACGGCAACTCGGCCGACTGCTGGAGCAGTTCGGTGGGCAACCTCGACGTCCACTACTCCTCGGGCGTCGCCAACCACTTCGCCTACCTGCTCGCCGAGGGCAGCGGCGCCAAGACCGTCAACGGCGTCTCCTACAACTCCCCCACCTGCAACAGCTCCACGGTCACCGGCATCGGCCACGACAAGCTCGGCAAGATCTGGTACCGCGCCCTCACGGTCTACATGACCTCCTCCACCAACTACGCGGCCGCCCGCACCGCCACCCTCAACGCCGCCAAGGACCTCTACGGCTCCGGCAGCGCCGAGTACAACGCGGTGGCGGCGGCCTGGAGCGCGGTGAGCGTGAACTGACACCCGCCCCCACCGCCCACAACGGCCGCCCGGACCACACGTCCGGGCGGCCGTCGTCGTACGCCCGGGAGTTCCCCCCCGCGCCCTAGCTCCCGTACGGCCGCCGCTCCCTCGCCTCGCGCAGGGCGTGGCCCCACCAGGTCAGCTGGTCGAGCATGGTCTTGGCGGCGGCGTCGGGGGCGGTCGGGTCCTTGGGGTGGCCGGTGTCGTCGAAGGAGGCGCCGGCGTTGTGGAAGGAGACGGTGTCGCGGACGGTGACCGCGTGGAGCTCGGCGAAGATCTGCCGCAGGTGCTCGACGGCGCGCAGGCCGCCGGCGAGGCCGCCGTAGGAGGCGAGGGCGACCGGCTTGGCCTGCCATTCGGTGAAGTGCCAGTCGATGAGGTTCTTGAGGCCGGCCGGGACGGAGTGGTTGTACTCGGGGGTCAGCACGACGAACGCGTCCGCGCCCGCGAGTTTCGGGGTGATCTCCGCGAGCGCGGCCCGCGCCTCGGGGCCGGGGTCGAGGCTGGTCGGGAGCGCGGCGGTGTCGGCCACGTCCACGACCTCGACGGCGAGGCCGGTGCGGGCGCGCAGATGGGTGAGGAGCCAGTCGGCGACCACGGGTCCGAAGCGGCCGTGCCGGTTGCTGCCGAGGACGAGGGTGACCTTCAGGGGCGCGCCGGGCGCGGTGGTGGTGTCCATGCGGCACAGCCTGGTAGCTCAACCAAGGTTGAGGTCAAGCGGCGGCCCGGCGCCCGGTCCGCACCCCCGGTCACCCGTTCACCCCCGCACCGGGCGCCCTTCGGGAAATTTCCGACACACCGTCAGGGACATGGGCCGTGACCTGCGGAAACGTCGCATCTTCCGTCGCCCTCCCCGGGCGCGGCGGCACCCGTTCACCGTATTTCTGACGGTCCCTCAGGAAGCGCGTGGGCGGCTGTGCCACTTACCTCGGAAGGGCAGGGACGCGACGACGGCGGCACATGCGGGTGCCGCGGCCGTGTCCCGACCGCTGAGCAGCTCTAAGGAGCACCGATGCGACGTACCGCACGTCTGCCGGCCGGGGCCGTGACCGGGGCCGCGCTCGCCGTCGCCGCCGTGAGCGGCCTCGCCGCGCCCGCGTACGGCGCGGACACCGCTCCCGTGGCCACGCGTCCCCTCGGCTCGGCCGCGAGCGGCCTGGAGGTGTCCCCCACCTCGGTGGTGCCGGGCGGGCAGGTCACCGTGAACACCACGGCGTGCGGCGGGAAAACCTCCGCCGCGGGCGACGCCAGCGCGGTCGGCGCGGGTCCCTTCACCCTGGCGCCGAGCGAGCGGGACGACGCGATCGGGCGCTTCCGGGTGCCGGAGAGCGCGCAGCCGGGGACGTACGAGATCGTCGCGGAGTGCGCCGAGGGCGGCCGGGAGATCAAGGGCGACCTGGTCGTCACCCTGACGGCGGCACAGGGGCAGCAGGTGCAGCCCCGCGGAAGTGTGAAGACGGGGGTCGGCGGCGCTCTGGGCCACGACCCCGTGCAGACCGCGGCCGGTGTGGCGGCTCTCGCCGTCGCCGCCGCGGGCGGTACCTGGCTCCTGCATCGCCGGGCGAGAGGCGACGGGATCTGACGGACACCCTCCGCTGTCCGTCGGCCGGTACCGCACGTCCCCTCCCCCTCCGGGTGCGACGCCCCTCGCGGCCCGGAGGGGAAGGGGACACGACCGCAGGACCCGCCCCGACACGAGGAAATACGGAGAGGGGTACGCATGCGCAGGATCGGCGACTGTGCGATAGCCGCCGTCACCGTCGTCAGCCTCTGCTGCGGCGTGTGGCTGCTGCACGGTGAGGGCACCACGCACGCCCCGCCCCAGCCCGCCGCGGCCGAGGGCACCCCGGACCCGGGCGAGGAGCGGCTGAGCGCGCCCGCGCTGCCGCCCTCCCCGCCCACCCGGATCCGTATTCCCTCGATCCGGGTGGACGCCCCCCTGACGGGCCTGGGCCTCACCGCCTCCGGCAGCCTCGCCGTGCCGCCCGCCGCCGACAAGAACCTGGCCGGGTGGTACGAGGCCGGGACCACCCCCGGCGAGCGCGGCACCGCGATCGTGGCCGGCCATGTCGACAACACCCAGGGCCCCGCCGTCTTCTACGACCTCGGCGCGCTGAAGAAGGGCAGCGTGATCGAGGTGGACCGCCGCGACGGCGGTGTCGCGGTGTTCACCGTGGACGCGATCGAGGTGTACGCGGCGAAGGACTTCCCGGACCAGAAGGTGTACGGCGCCGCAAAGCGCCCCGAACTGCGGGTGATCACCTGCGGCGGCGGCTACTCCCGGGCCACCGGCTACCAGGGCAACGTGGTCGTCTTCGCCCATCTGACGAGCGGCCGCTGACTCCGCGGGCAGGCGGTCCGCCGCGCTACGCCACCCACTGCTCGTAGGCGAGGTTCACCACCAGCGCGCACACCACCGTCAGCAGCACGACGCGGACGAAGCCGCTGCCCTTCTTCAGCGCGGTGCGGGCGCCCAGCATGCCGCCCGCCAGGTTGAACACCGCCATCAGCGCCGCCAGTTCCCACAGCACCGAGCCCTGCCAGGCGAAGGTCGCCAGGGCACCGGCGTTGGTGCAGCAGTTGACGATCTTGGCGGTGGCGGAGGCGGTCACCAGGTCCAGGTGCAGGACGGCGGTCAGCGCCAGCACCAGGAACGTACCGGTCCCGGGGCCGATGAAGCCGTCGTAGAAGCCGATGCCGAGGCCCGCCAGACCGATCGCCGCCAGGATCTGCCGCCGGGTGGCCGGGCCGGGCGCCGGGGCGGTGCCGAAGGCGGGCCGCAGGATCACGAAGGCCCCGACCGCGAGCAGCACCACCATGATCAGCGGCTTGAGCACATCGGTGCTCATCCCGGCCGCGAAGAAGGCACCGGCGCAGGACCCGGCGAGCGCGGCGAGGCCGATGCGCACCGCCGTGCGCACGTCCACGGGTGCCCGGCGGGCGTAGGTGACCGCCGCGCCGGTCGTCCCGACGATCGCGACCGCCTTGTTGGTGCCCAGCGCGGACGCGGCCGGTGTGGATCCCGGCAGCCCCAGCAGCAGCACCGGCAACAGCAGCAGCCCGCCCCCGCCGACCACGGCGTCGATCCACCCCGCCGCGAGCGCGGCGAGACACAGCAGGGCGACCACGGTCAGCGATATGTCGGGCATGATCACGACCCTAGGCAGGGGCGGGTGCATGATCCATGCATCTGAGCGACTTCTGAGGTCCGTCCCCCTCGCCCCGACCGGCCGTTTACTTGACCGTACGTTTCAGAAAGGGCTAGCCTCCCTCCGTGGCCAGGACCAAGGAATTCGATCCGGACGCCGCGTTGCAGTCGGCCCTGGAGCTGTTCTGGCGGCGCGGCTACGAGGCGACGTCGATGGCGGACCTCGTGGCGCACCTCGGCATCGGGCGCGCCAGTCTGTACGCGACGTTCGGCAGCAAGCACGAGCTGTACCTGAAGGCGTTCGACCGGTACTGCGAGAACAGCGACGCGGTGCTGCTGCGGGAGCTGTCCCGGCCGGGGCCCGCGCTGCCCGCGGTGCGGGCGGTGATCCGGCGGTTCGCCGCCGAGGCCACCTCGGAGCAGCGGGAGTGCGGCTGCTTCGTGACGAACACGGCGGCCGAACTGGCGCCGCACGACCCCGAGGCGGCGCGCCGCGTCGAGCAGCGCTGGGACTACCTGGAGACGCTGCTGGGCTCGGCGCTGACCCGCGCGCGGGCCCAGGGCGAGCTGGACGCCGGGCGCGATCCGCGCGCCCTGGCCCGGATGCTGCTGGTGCTGATGCAGGGCATGCGGGTGGTGGGCAAGGCCACCCGCGACCCGGCCCGGGTCCGCGACGCGACCGAACAGGCCCTGGCCCTGCTCGGCTGACGACCCGCCGCCCCGCCGCCGTCCCGCCGGCCCGCCGGCCCCTCGCACGCGGGGCTTTTTCTTCGGCCTTCATACTGAACCGTTCGGTCAAATAAAGACGTACCAACCAGAGCCACCCAAGACGCACCCAAGACGCACCCACCAGAGCTGCCCAAAGGGGAGATCATGACCACCCAGAGCACCAGGCCCTCCGGACGCTTCGACGGCCGGACCGTGCTGGTCACCGGCGCGGGCTCGGGCATCGGCCGCGCGTCGGCCCGCGCGTTCGCCGCCGAGGGCGCCCGGGTCGTCGTCGCCGGACGCCGCCCAGAGCCGCTGGCCGAGACGGTCGCGCTGATCGAGGAGGCGGGCGGCACCGCGCTCGCGGTGACCGCGGACGTCTCCCGCGCCGCCGACGCCGAGGCGCTGGTCCGGGCCGCCGTGGACCGCTTCGGCTCGCTCGACGTCGCCGTCAACAACGCGGGCGTCTTCCGGGGCGGCACCCCCCTGGCCGACCTGCCCGAGGACGACTGGCACACCCAGCTCGCCGTCAACGTCACCGGCGTCCACCTGGCCCTCCAGGCGCAGATCCGCCGGATGCGGACCCAGCCGTCCGGCGGCGCGATCGTCAACGTGTCCTCCACCTTCGGCCCGCACACGGCCTCGCCTGGCGCCGCCGCCTACTCCGCGACCAAGGCCGCCGTGACCGCGCTCAGCCGGGGCGCCGCCCTGGACCACATCGGCGACGGCGTCCGCGTCAACGTGGTCAGCCCCGGCGCGACCGCCACCGGGATGTCGCTGCGCCCCGGCGAGACGGAGGCGGGCCGCGCCGAGCGGGCCCGCGCCACTCTCCCCCTCGGCCGGGTCTCCGCCACCGAGGAGGTCGCCGCCGCCGTCCTCTACCTGGCCTCCGACGACGCGGCCTCGCTCGTCGGCACCGATCTCGTCGTGGACAGCGGCGGCTCGCTGTGACGGTGACGCCGTGGCCGGTGCCGCCGGTCAGTCGATCCCGGAGCGCTCCACTCCCGCCACGATCCACCGCTGGAAGCACAGGAACACCACGAGCAGCGGCAGGATCGAGACGGCGGCGGCCACGAACAGCTCGTGCAGCCGCACCACTTGGGCGGTGGTGAAGGAGGACAGGGCGACCTGGACCGTCCAGGCGCTCTGGTCCTGGCCGATGACCAGCGGCCACAGGAAGGAGTTCCAGGCGCCGAGGAAGACGATCGTGCCGACGGCCGCGAACACCGGCCGGGCGTTCGGCACGACGATCAGCCAGTACGTGCGCCAGTAGCCGAGCCCGTCGACCTGCGCGGCGTCCTCCAGCTCGCGCGGGAAGCCCAGGAAGTACTGCCGGAAGACGAAGCAGGCGAAGGCGGAGAACAGGGTGGGGACGATCAGTCCGCGCAGGGTGGAGATCCAGCCCAGCGACGACACCAGCACGAAGCTGGGCACGAAGGTGACGGCCGCCGGGACCATGAGGGTGCCCAGGACGGCGTAGAAGACCTTGTTCGCGTGCCGGTAGGGGATGCGGGCCAGGCCGTAGCCCGCGAGGGAGGCGAGGACCAGGGTGCCGAGCGTGGTGGCGACCGCGATCAGCGCGGAGTTCAGCAGCGAGCGCGCGAACGGCACGGAGGTGTCGTCGAACAGCTCGCGGACGTTGCCCCAGCGCAGCTCGGAGGGGAAGAACGTCCAGTCGGGCGAGGTGATGTCCTGCTCGCTGGACAGGCCGTTGCGCACCAGCAGGTAGAAGGGGACCAGGAAGAGCAGGGCGAGCGCGATCAGCAGCACGAGGCGCAGCGCCCGCCCGGCCCGGACCAGGGCGTCATCCATCGGCATCCGTCCTTCCCAGTCCGAACCAGCGGGCCTGGCCCACCGTGACGACCGCGATGATCAGGGCGAGGATCACCGCGCCCGCGCTGCCCGTGCCGAGGTTCTGCCCCTGGCCGAGGGCGGTGTAGTAGAGGTAGACGAGCGGCGGACGGGCGTAGGGCGGGTAACCGCGGGCGTCGGAGAGCAGGTTGTAGAACTCGTCGAAGGACTGGAAGGCGTTGACGACGAGGAGCAGCACCACCGCGACGGAGGTGGCGCGCAGTTGGGGCAGCGTGATGTGGCGCAGCACCTGCCGTCCGGGGCGGGCGCCGTCCACGGCGGCGGCCTCGTAGAGCACCGGGTCGATCCGCTGGAGCCCGGCCAGGAAGAGGATCATGTAGAAGCCTGCCTGGAGCCACAGCCGTACGGTGACGATGACCAGCCAGTACCAGGGCGGGTGGGTGGTGGACAGCCAGGCCACCGGCTCGGCGCCGAAGGCGTCCAGGACGGTGTTGGCCAGACCGAACCGGACCCCGTTGAAGATCGACATCTTCCAGATCAGCGCGGCCACGACATAGCTGCACGCGGCCGGCAGGAAGAACACCGACCGGAAGAACGCCTGTGCCCGGCGCACCCGGTTGACCATGAGGGCGAGCGCCAGGGACAGGACGTAGGTGGCCGGGACGATGAACGCGGTGAACAGCAGGAAGGTGCGCAGGCTGCCGGTGAAGGCGCCGTCCGACAGCATCGCGGTGTAGTTGCCGAGGCCGACGAAGCGGGTGGGCGTGACGGTGTTGTGCGCGTCGAAGAAGCTGAGGCCGACGCTCCACAGCAGCGGGACGTAGGTGAACAGGACGAGCCCGGCGGCGAAGGGCCCGACGAACACCCAGAACCACAGGGTGCGCCGCCGGGTCAGGCTGCGGCGGGCCGCCGCCGTGCGGTCGCCCGGTGCGCGGCCGCCGTCCGTCCGGGGGCCCGTGGCGGGCCCGGCCACCGTACGGCTGCTCACGGCTTCCTGTTCCGTACGCGGTCGAGTTCGGCCGTCACCTTCCGCAGCACCGACCGCAGTTCGGCGTCCGGGTCGGCGCCGTCCTTGATGATCCGGCTCAGCGCGTCCTGGTAGGCGGTGCGGGCGGCCGGGGTCCACAGCAGGGGCTCGGCGTGGCCGTGGTCGGTGGTGAGGCGGACCGCCTCGGCGGCGGCGCCCGTGCGCAGCTTGGCGGCCTTCTTCGCCAGCGAGATCCGGGCCGGGATGTGGAAGCCGTAGGAGAGCGCGAAGTCCTCCTGGTCGTCGGTGCGTTCGACCCACAGCCACTTCACGTACGCCTCGGCGGCCTCCCGGTTGCGGCTGCGGGCGCTGACGGCGGCGGCGTACGCCCCGACCGGCACGGCGGGCCGTCCGGCCGGGCCGTCCTTCGGGAACGGCAGCACGCCGAAGTCGTCGCCGAGTTCCTTCTGCACCTGGGGCAGCGCCCACAGCCCGGACCACTGCATGGCGGTCAGGCCCTGGAGGAAGGCGGACGGGTCGGACCAGTCGGCGGGGGCGCCGAGCAGCAGCGACCGGTCGGCGTAGAGCCGGTGGATCTTGGCGAGGGCGCGGGCGGCGGCCGGGTCGTCGAAGCCGGGCCTGCCGTCGTCGGTGACGAGCTGAAGTCCGGCCGCGTACAGGGGGGTTCCGCCGAGGACGCCCGCGCCGCCGTCGTTGCCGAGGAAGAGGCCCTTGGTCTTCCTGGTGGTGAGCTTCTTCGCGGCGTCGACGAGCGCGTCGAGGGTGCCGGGCGGTTCGAGACCGGCGTCCTTCAGCAGGCTCTTGCGGTAGTAGAGCATCTGCATGTCGACGACCTGCGGGACGCCCCAGATCTTCCCGTCGTACTTCTTCGGGGCGAGCACCGCCGGGTTGAAGTCGTCCTCGACCCCGGCGAGCAGGGCGGTGAGGTCGGCGACCTGGCCGCCCTGGATCTGGTCCAGGGTGGGCCCGTCGACCTCGAAGACGTCGGGTCCGGAGTCGGTCAGCAGGGCGGCGGCGGTCTGCCGGTCGTAGTCGCCCGGCCGCCACTGCACGGTGACGCGCGCCTTCTCGTACGCGGCGGCGTACCGCTTGACCGCCTGCTCGGTGCCCGGTTCGCCGTACTGGTGGTACCACTGCGACAGCGCGGGTCCCGAGCCGCCGCCCCCGTCCCCGCGCCCGGTGTTGCCGCCGCAGGCGGTCAGCAGTCCGCCGCCCGCGACGGCCCCGGCGGCGAGCAGTGCTCTGCGGCTGATGGTCATCTGCGCCCCCTGGCGTTCGTGTCCCCGCACCTGTGCCCGGTGCCGTATGCCCTGTCACGCGGCCGCACACCCGCCGCGCACGGCCCAACGATCAACCATGCGCCGCGATTACGACAGGAGCGTTGCAGCGGTGTGTACGCGTCAAGAGGACCGTTTCGGCCAGCCCCGCCGCGCGGCGCGCACCCGCCCGGCGCACCCGCACGGCGTACACGGCCGGGCCGGTGACGGGCGGGGCCATTGGGGTGGATTCGGCGGCGGGTCGGTGTCATGTTCCGGTGCGGGGGTTACTGACAGTGCTATGACCACTGCGCTTCGTATCCCGCCCCTCCGCACGATCGTCGCGATCTGCGCTCTGGGCGGTTCCGCCCTGCTGATGACCGCCTGTTCGACCACGACCGGGTCGCAGGCCGAGGCGGCCGAGGCCGCTCCCACGACCGCCTCGCCGACCGACACCGCCTCGCCCTCGCCCACCGCCTCGCTGACCAAGGACCAGATGCAGCGCCGGGACCTGGTCTCCAAGACCAAGGTGAGCTGGGACAAGGCCGCCGGCACCGCCGTGAAGGAGGTGTCCGGGGGCAAGCTCATGGGGATCGAGCTGAAGGCCGCCTCGCAGGAGAACTCCGCGTCGCCGGGCACCGCCAGTCCCGGCACGGCGAGCCCGGGTACGGCGAGCCCCGGCACCGCGAGCCCGTCCTCGCCCGCCCCGGCCCCCTCCCCCGGCTCCCCCGAGTGGCAGGCGAAGGTCGCCGCCGCCGACGGCACGGTCCACATGGTCGACGTCGACGCGGCCGACGGGAAGGTCTTCCGCAACCAGGCCCAGCCCGGCCAGAGCGCCGACGACCGCCGCAAGGTGGCCGACCGGCTGCGCAAGGCCACGCAGAGCCCCGCCCAGGCCGTGAAGGCCGCCACCGACAAGAAGAAGGGCACCGTCACCGGCGCCATGCTCGACGAGAGCGACGGCAAGCTCGTCTGGGCCGTCGACGTCGTCGACACGAAGGACTGGAAGAAGACGACGTACGACGTCGACGCGGCCAGCGGCAAGATCGCGCGCGAGCACACCGACCAGGACTGAGCACCCGCCGGCCGTGCGGAGCCGGACACGGGAAGGGCGGCGTCCCCGCACAGGACGCCGCCCCTTCGCTGTTTCGCTTTCGCTGTTTCGCTGTTTCGCTGTGGGGACCGGAGTCCTCGTCGCAATCGGTAGTGAGGGTCGGGGACCACGACGAGGACTCCGGGATCTGCGGCGCCGGCGCGTGACCGGCGGTCACCGGCTCTACCGGTGGTCGCTGCCCTCCGAGCCGGAGGCCGCGCGGCCCGCCTCCAGCCGGGCGACCGGGATGCGGAACGGCGAGCAGGAGACGTAGTCCAGACCCACCTCGTGGAAGAAGTGGACGGACTCCGGGTCGCCGCCGTGCTCGCCGCAGACGCCGAGCTTGAGGTCGGGGCGGGTGGCGCGGCCGGCCTTGGCGGCGGACTTCACCAGGGAGCCGACGCCGTCCTTGTCGATCGTCTCGAACGGCGACACCCCGAAGATGCCCTTCTCCAGGTACGCGGTGAAGAAGCTCGCCTCCACGTCGTCGCGGCTGAAGCCCCACACGGTCTGGGTCAGGTCGTTGGTGCCGAAGGAGAAGAACTCGGCGGCCTCGGCGATCTGCCCGGCGGTGAGCGCGGCGCGCGGCAGCTCGATCATGGTGCCGATCGCCAGCTTGAGCCGGGTCCCGGTGGCCGCCTCCACCTCCGCGATGACCTGGTCGGCCTCCTCGCGGACGATCTCCAGCTCCTGGACGGTGCCGACCAGCGGAATCATGATCTCGGCGCGCGGGTCGCCCTTGGCGGCCTTGCGCTCGGCGGCGGCCTCCGCGATGGCCCGCACCTGCATGGTGAACAGACCGGGGATGACCAGGCCGAGGCGGACGCCGCGCAGGCCCAGCATCGGGTTCTGCTCGTGCAGCCGGTGCACGGCCTGGAGCAGGCGCAGCTCGTTCTCGTGCGGCTCCTGGCGGGACTCGGCCAGGGCCACGCGGACCGACAGCTCGGTGATGTCGGGCAGGAACTCGTGCAGCGGCGGGTCGAGCAGGCGCACGGTGACCGGCAGGCCGTCCATCGCCTCGAACAGCTCGACGAAGTCCTTCTTCTGGAGCGGCAGGAGCTGCTTGAGGGACTCCTCGCGCTCGGCCTCGGTGTCGGCGAGGATCAGCCGCTCGACCAGCTCGCGCCGGTCACCGAGGAACATGTGCTCGGTGCGGCACAGGCCGATGCCCTGGGCGCCGAAGCGGCGGGCGCGCAGCGCGTCCTCGGCGTTGTCGGCGTTGGCGCGCACCCGCAGGCGGCGCTTGCGGTCGGCGAAGGCCATGATGCGGTGGACCGCCTGGACGAGTTCGTCGGCGTCGTCGGCGCCCGCGTGCATCCGGCCCTCGAAGTACTCCACGACCGGGGAGGGCACCACCGGGACCTCGCCCAGGTAGACCTTGCCGGAGGAGCCGTCGATGGAGATGACGTCGCCCTCCTCGACGACGTGCCCGCCGGGGACGGTCATCCGGCGGCGCTTGGTGTCGACCTCCAGGTCCTCGGCGCCGCAGACACAGGTCTTGCCCATGCCGCGGGCGACGACGGCCGCGTGCGAGGTCTTGCCGCCGCGGGAGGTCAGGATGCCCTCGGCGGCGATCATGCCGTCCAGGTCGTCGGGGTTGGTCTCCCGGCGGACCAGGATGACCTTCTCGCCCGAGCGGGACCACTTGACGGCGGTGTACGAGTCGAAGACGGCCTTGCCGACGGCGGCGCCCGGCGAGGCGGCGATGCCCCGGCCGACCTGGCCGACCTTGGCGCCGTCGTCGAAGCGCGGGAACATCAGCTGGGCGAGCTGGGCGCCGGTGACGCGCTGGAGCGCCTCGGCCTCGTCGATCAGGCCCTGGTCGACGAGCTGGGTGGCGATGCGGAAGGCGGCGCCCGCGGTGCGCTTGCCGACGCGGGTCTGGAGCATCCAGAGCTGGCCGCGCTCGATGGTGAACTCGATGTCGCAGAGATCCTTGTAGTGGTTCTCCAGGGTCTCCATGATCTGCATGAGCTGGTCGTACGACTTCTTGTCGATCTGCTCCAGCTCGGCGAGCGCCACGGTGTTGCGGATGCCCGCGACGACGTCCTCGCCCTGGGCGTTCTGGAGGTAGTCGCCGTAGACGCCCTGGTGGCCGGAGGCGGGGTCGCGGGTGAAGGCGACGCCGGTGCCGGAGTCGGGGCCGAGGTTGCCGAAGACCATCGAGCAGACGTTGACGGCGGTGCCGAGGTCGTGCGGGATGCGCTCCTGGCGGCGGTAGAGCTTGGCGCGGTCGCCGTTCCAGGACTCGAAGACGGCCTTGATCGCGAGGTCCATCTGCGTGCGCGGGTCCTGCGGGAAGTCGCGGCCGGCCTCGGTCTTGACGATCTTCTTGAACTTGGTGACCAGCTTCTTCAGGTCGGCCGCGTCCAGTTCGGTGTCGACGGCGACCTTCTTGGTCTCCTTGGCCTTCTCCAGCGCGTCCTCGAAGAGGTCGCCGTCGACGCCGAGGACGGTCTTGCCGAACATCTGGATGAGGCGGCGGTAGGAGTCCCACGCGAACCGCTCGTCGCCGGCCTGCTTGGCCAGGCCCTGGACGGACTTGTCGGAGAGCCCGATGTTCAGGACGGTGTCCATCATGCCGGGCATGGAGAACTTCGCCCCGGAGCGCACGGAGACCAGCAGCGGGTCGTCGGCCTGGCCGAGCTTCTTGCCCATGCGCTGCTCCAGCGCGTCGAGGTGCGCACTCACCTCGTCGCGCAGGGCCGCCGGTTCCTCGCCGCTGTCCAGGTAGACCTTGCAGGCGTCGGTGGTGATGGTGAAGCCCGGCGGGACGGGGAGCCCCAGGTTGGTCATCTCGGCGAGGTTCGCGCCCTTGCCGCCGAGCAGGTCCTTGAGGTCCTTGTTGCCCTCGGTGAAGTCGTAGACGAACTTCACGCCCTCAACGCTCCCGCCCGGCGCGGGTACCTGGAGATCTTTGTTTTCCGACACGGGTCTCGACTCCTCGAGGACGCGGTGGCTGCCCTGACGGCGAGGAACATACCCAGATCAAAGGCTTGTGGGTACGTCCACTCGTGCGTCATGCGCCCGTAACCAGCGGTCCGCCAGCGGATCGAAAGTCAAGGCTTGGCAAGTCGTCAGGGCCGGATGTTTTCACTTCTTGAACGGATCTCGGCTCACAGACCCTCCCAGTCGCTCATGTGAGCGGCTATGGGCACGTGTGATTTCGATCGATGAACGATCACCGGGTGGCACCGAGTGCCACCCCTTGGAGAAGTGCAGACGGGCGAAGATCCGCTCATCTGAGCAAAACCCCTCTCAAGGGTGGCGAGAATCACGCTGCCGCACACGCTCGGATTTCACCATGCGGACGCCCGGACCGCATGTCCGGCCGCTCTGGGGACGCGCTTCGCGCGCGCTCGGGAGGGGACGGAGCGGCGGTTGGGCGCGGCTCGGGGCGGGGCGGAGGCCGGGGTGAGGGGTCTGGGCGGGCTGGAGGCCGGGCCGAGGCCGGGAACAGACCCGGGCCGGGAGCAGGCCGGGAACCGGAACGGGCCGGGAGCGGGTCCCAGGACAAGCCCCGGGGCGGGGGCCAGGCCCGACCCGGGGCCGGGGCAGGGCTTTCGGTGCGGCTGGGCTGCGACGGGCCCGCTCAAGGCGCCTCCATCGCGGTACGCGCTGCCTCCGCGAACCGGTCCAGGGCGCCGAGGTACGCCTCCCGTGCCGCGTCGAAGCGCAGCCGGGCGCCCGCCTCGCCCAGGGAGACGTCGTGCAGCGAACGGCTGGCCTCGGTGGCCGCAGCCAGCACGGCCCTGGAGGATGCGGCAGCCCCGGCCGGGCCCTCCAGCGAGATGGCGCGGACCGCGCGCAGCAGCGGGTCGTACGCCTGGCGCATCTCGTCGCGTAGTTCCTGGACCCGGGCCAGGAACGGGTCGCTGTCGCCGTACCGGAAGTGCGCGTCGACGACCCGGCGGTACAGCTCGCCCATGACGTGGGCCCGCCCCAGCAGCTCCAGGTAGGCGGCCCGCCGCCCCTCCCGTACGCGCTCGCGGTGCTGGGCGAGGGCCGCGGTGTGGGCCTGGGTCCGGGCCGCACGGACGTTGCCGAGGTTGGTCACCCAGCTCGCCAGCACCGCCGTACCGCCGGTGAGCACCGCTACCCACAACGCGCTGTCCGCCACGCGGACCAGTGTCGGCGCGGCCCGGCGCGGCTGTCGAGACCGCTTCCCGCCGCCTGCGCGACCGCCTCGCGCAGCGGGATCAGGCGGCCGGAGGACGGGCCGCGGCCCCGCCCCGACCTCAGCCGCAGCAGCCCAACCCCAACCGCTTCCCCGCAGGGCCGCTCAGCCGCCCGAGGTGTCCAGTTCCGCGTCCTCGCTGATGCCGCCGGCGCAGTCGTAGGGGTCCTTGAGCCAGCCGTCCGGGAGGACGACGCGGTTGTTGCCGGAGGTGCGGCCGCGGGGGCCGTCGGCGCCGGTGGGCCAGGGCTGGTCGAGGTCCAGCTCGTCCAGGCCGCCGCGCAGCTCGGCCAGGGAGGAGGTGATCGCAAGGCGCTTGCGCATTTCGGAGCCGACCGCGAAGCCCTTCAGGTACCAGGCGACGTGCTTGCGGAAGTCGATGACACCGCGTGCCTCGTCGCCGATCCACTCCCCGAGCAGGGTCGCGTGCCGCACCATCACGTCGGCGACCTCACGCAGCGTGGGCCGCACGAACGCGTCGGGACGGCCCTCGAAGGCCGCGACCAGGTCGGCGAAGAGCCAGGGCCGCCCCAGGCAGCCACGGCCGACGACCACGCCGTCGCAGCCGGTGGCGCGGACCATGCGCAGCGCGTCCTCGGCGGACCAGATGTCGCCGTTGCCGAGGACGGGGATCTCCGGGACGTGCTCCTTGAGGCGCGCGATGGCGTCCCAGTCGGCCGTGCCGCCGTAGTGCTGGGCGGCGGTGCGGCCGTGCAGCGCGATGGCGGTGACGCCCTCCTCCACGGCGATGCGGCCGGCGTCGAGGTAGGTGAGGTGATCGTCGTCGATGCCCTTGCGCATCTTCATGGTGACCGGCAGGTCCCCCGCACCGCTGACCGCCTCGCGCAGGATCGCGCGCAGCAGGTTGCGCTTGAAGGGCAGGGCCGAGCCGCCGCCCTTGCGGGTCACCTTGGGGACCGGGCAGCCGAAGTTCAGGTCGATGTGGTCGGCGAGGCCCTCCTCCGCGATCATGCGGACGGCCTTGCCGACGGTGGCCGGGTCGACGCCGTACAGCTGGATCGAACGCGGCCGCTCGCTCGCGTCGAACCGGATCAGCTGCATGGTCTTCTCGTTGCGTTCGACCAGGGCCCGGGTCGTGATCATCTCGCTGACGAACAGGCCCTTGCCGCCGCTGAACTCCCTGCACAGGGTGCGGAAGGGGGCGTTGGTGATCCCGGCCATCGGAGCGAGGACGACCGGCGGCGCCGCGGTGTGCGGACCGATCTGGAGGGGGGACTCGGGCATGGGCATTCATTCATTGTCCCGCATGCGCGAGGCACTTGTAACGGTCATTAGTTAACCGCACTATCGAAGTGGACTACGCTGGAACCCATGCCCGAGCTGAGCCACCGCCGACGGCTGCTGGTGCTCGCGATCTGCTGCATGAGCCTGCTGATCGTGAGCCTCGACAACACCGTCCTGAACGTCGCCCTGCCCTCCATGCAGCGCGAGCTGCACGCGAGCACGTCCGGCCTGCAATGGACCATCGACGCCTACACGCTGGTCCTGGCCTCGCTGCTGATGCTCGCCGGTTCCACCGCCGACCGCGGCGGCCGCAAGCGCGTCTTCATGACCGGTCTTGTCGTCTTCGCCCTCGGCTCGCTGCTGTGCTCGCTCGCGCCCGATCTGGAGCTGCTCGTCGTCTTCCGGATGGTGCAGGCGGTCGGCGGCTCGATGCTCAACCCGGTCGCCATGTCGATCATCACCAACACCTTCACCGACCCGCGCGAACGCGCCCGCGCCATCGGCGTGTGGGGCGCGGTGGTCGGCATATCCATGGCGGCCGGACCGCTGGTCGGCGGGCTGCTGGTGGAGTCGGTCGGCTGGCGCTCGATCTTCTGGCTCAATCTGCCCGTCGCCCTCGCCGCGATCCTGCTCACACTCCGCTACGTCCCCGAGTCCCGCGCTCCCCGGGCCCGCCGCCCCGACCCGGTCGGCCAGGTCCTCGTCATCGCCCTGTTCGGCGCGCTGACGTACGCGATCATCGAGGCGCCGGACGCGAGCGCCGCCGTCGTGGTGCCGTTCGGCGTCGTCGCGCTCGCCGCGCTGCTCGGGCTGCTGTGGTACGAGCCGCGCCGCGCCGAACCCCTGATCGACCTGCGCTTCTTCCGCTCCGCGCCGTTCAGCGGGGCCACGGTCATCGCGGTCAGCGGCTTCGCGGCACTCGGCGGCTTCCTGTTCCTGTCCACGCTCTATCTCCAGAACGTGCGCGGCCTCGACGCCCTGCACGCCGGTCTGTGGATGCTGCCGATGGCGGCGCCCACGTTCCTGTGCGCGCCGCTGTCCGGGCGGCTGGTCGGCACCCGCGGTCCGCGGCTGCCGCTGCTGATCGCCGGGGCCGCGATGACGGTGAGCGCGGTGCTGTTCGCCGCCTTCGAGGCGGAGACGTCCGACCTCACCCTGGTCCTCGGCTACGTCCTGTTCGGCATCGGCTTCGGCTTCGTGAACGCGCCCATCACCAACACCGCCGTCTCCGGCATGCCCCGCGCCCAGGCCGGGGTCGCCGCGGCGGTCGCCTCCACCAGCAGGCAGCTCGGCTCGACCCTCGGCGTCGCCGTGGTCGGCGCCCTCCTGGTCTCCGGCATCGGCTCGTCGTCCTACCGCGACACCTTCGTCGCCGCCGCCCGCCCCGGCTGGTGGGTCCTGGTCGCCTGCGGTGTCCTCGTCCTCGTCCTGGGCGCCCTCACCAGCGGCCCCTGGGCCCGCCGCACCGCCGAGCGCACGGCGGACCGCCTCCAGGAGGACGAGGTGCGGCAGACGGCGGGGGTCGGGTCGGCCTGAGGCAGGAACCGCCGCCCCGACCGCGCTCGCAGCCGCAGCCGCAGCCGCAGCCGCCGCAGCCGCAGCCGCCGGTCACCTCACCCCACCTCACCCCATCTCATCTCACCGCGACCGGGCAGCCGGAACGGCCCGCCGGGAGAGCCGGCGGGCCGCCACCAGGGCCGTGGCCGGGCGGCCTCACTCGATCGGGAACTCCGAGACCACGGCCGGGATGCCCGTGCCCGTCGAGTCGCCGGACGGCTTGAACACGTACACCTGTGTCCCCGGGACCGCGAGGTCGACCGGCAGGCGGGCCAGGGCGACGTTCGACCGGATCTTCGGGGCGTACGAGGCGGACGTCAGGTAGCCCACGGGTTCCGCGTCCGGCGCCGGCGCGACCAGCCAGAAGTCGGACAGGTAGTCCACGAGCGGCTCGCCCTCCACCTTCAGGCCCACCATGGTGAGCCGGTAAGGATGGTTTCCGGCGGCGATCTCGTCCCGCATCTTTTCGAGGGCGGCACGGCCGATGTAGTCCGACGCCTTGTTGCGGGGAATATGGGACGCCAGTCCGACCTGGAAAGGAACCATCTCGCTGTCGACGTCCTGCCCCCACGCAAGAATTCCTGACGTGACCCGGTGGGGCTGGATGGGACCGGTCACCGTCAGTCCGTACTTATCGCCCGCCCGGAGAATCGCATCCCACATCTGCTCCGCGTGAATGCTCGAATTCTTCAGGTAGACTTCGTATCCGGCCTCTCCGGAGAAACCGGTCCGTGAAACGAGTACCGGAAGTCCGGCAATCTCGGTCTCCGCCAGACCGAAAACGGGCATCTCGGCGGCCATATCGCCGATGAGGTCGGCCATCAGGCTGTTCGCCTGCGCCCCCTGGATCTGGACGGGCGACACGTCCATCTCCTGGATCCGGACATCGAACCCCTTGCCGACATTCACGCCCTTGAGCCACAGCGACAGATCCGAGTCGGAGATGCTGAACCAGTACTCCTCGGGGGAGATCTTCAGCAGCAGCGGGTCGTTGATCATCCGGCCGCCGGCGTCGCAGAGCACGGTGTACGCCGCCCGCATGGACGCCAGCCGCGTGACGTCCCGCGTCACGACGTAATCGACGAACTCGGTGGCCTCGGGCCCCTGCACGCGGATCTGCCGGGCGGCCGCGATGTCCCACAGCGTCACCCGCTGCGTCAGCGCCTCGTACTCGGCTCCGGACCCGCCGCCCTCGTCGGAGCCGTAGCCCCTGGGCAGATACATGCGGTTGTAGACCTCTCCGCGCCAGCATCCCGCTTCGACCGCGAGATGCCAGTACGGCGATTTACGGGCGCGCGTCGATATCAGAAGCTTGATGTCCGGTCGGCCTGTCTGCCGCAGATTGACAGGGACTGTTCTGTCCGACTGATCGACCGATGAGTAGTTGGGGTCCGCCCATTTGCCAGACTCGTTCGTCACACTATCCCCTACCGTGGCTACCTTACTCGGTGCCGGTTCATTGAGGTACGCGGCGATGGCAGCGATATTCGCTGCGAACCAGCGAATCGGACATGGTGCATTCCCGAATGTAACACGGCGCGAACCCATGACCAAGGACCGTCTCGCGGCCCTCCACCGCTTCAAAACGCGTACCGCGCGACCGCGCTCCATGCCGGGTGACCGGCGCAAACGCGCCGAATGCACACATGCCGTGGACCCCGAAAGACATCGAAAGGAAACCGGAAAGACACCGGATCAACAGCCTCGCCGCACCACCAGCGAGAACAGGGATTTCCCGATCCCTTGTCCCCGACGCACCCGAAGACACTTTCCGGACGAAAAAATCCCGCCGCCCGTCTGTCGCGCCTCAGAGCCAGCCGGCCCAGCCGAAGGTCAGAAGGTAGGCGCGCGCGACCGCGTCCCGCCCGCGGCGACCGCGGCGGACCACCGCGACCAGGGTGACGGCGAACCAGGCGGCCACCGCTCCACCGACCGGCAGGGCCCACCGGACCCCGCCGACGACGGCGCTCAGGAGAACAGCGAGGACCACGAGGCCGAGCCCGACATGGGCGCCGCCCATGGTCACCCGGAACATCTCGCGCACGACCCGGCGGTCCTCCGCGAGGATCCGCTCGTACGCGTTCAGCTCGCGCTCCGGGCCTTCCTGGTCCCGCATGCCCCACCCGCCCCCCCCAGAACTTGTCCGGGCGATCATCTGTCGTTTGCGATTGGCCGGCTGGGCGTTCGGCCGGGGCGTACGCGCTCCCTATGCGTAGAACGCCGACGGTCCCGGGTAAGGACAAGTGATCATGCCTCGGCCCAGTCTCCGAGCCGAGACCCTACCGAGAGAGGGCTCACCAGTGGCAACACATCGCGACGCGAAGAAGATCGAGCGCAACAACGGGCCGAGCCACCCCCTCCCCCCAGCGCATACCTCATGTTCTGCAAGCGGAGTCCCGCGGGAGCAAGCGAGAGCGCAAGCGCGCTTCCGGCCCCGACAACGTCTTCATGAAGGAGGAACACGCGAAGGTGAAGGAGGGGCGACTTCGGTGGAGCGGAGGGCAGCAGATGACTGACGGAGAGGAAGGTGTACGGGCCCTCGGATCTTGAGTCGGTTTGATCGCCCGTTCGACGGTGTTGCGCTTCTTGTACCGCGCCTCGTCGAAGGCGGGTGGGCGGTCTGCCCGCTGTCCCGGTGTGACGATCAGGGGCAGTGGGCTGCATCGGCCGTCCGTTGTGCACGAACCTGGCGTGATGAGTGAGGTTCTCGTCATTCGGGGCGGGGCGGGTGCTCGTTGTGCTCGTGCGTGTGGTCGTCGGGGCGGTGTGGCCTTGGCCGGAGCCATAGGCCGGCGGTGGCTGAGGTGATGAGGAAGAAGGCTCCTACGGCGTAGGCCCAGTGAGCGGACCTGAACAGGGCGATGAGGAAGAAGATCACGCCCACTGCGGCGAGGGCGGCCTTGAGCAGCGCGATGCGAGCGGCGGAATGCTGGTTGTCTGGCGCCATGGCGGGTTCCTCGTCTGCTGTGCCGGGAGGGCCGCGCCCGCAGCCGGGGGTGCGAGCGGCGGGCGTGTGGACCGGTGTGCTGTGCGGGTGGGGTCAGCGGCGGCCGATGATCTTCGAGAAGGTGGCGATGGAGACGGTGGCGCTCTTCTCGGCGGCGGTTCCCACGACGCCCCAGCTGCCGATGCTCTGGCCGAAGTTGGCGGTCAGAGCGACACCGGCAGCAGCGTTCTTGGGGTCCGACATGTCCTCGCGGGAGGCCATCTCCACGACGAGGGGGACCTGGGTGGAGAGGTTGACCGAGCCCTGAAGGGCCTTCCCGGCGAACTTCCCGCTGGACTCGGACAGCTTCAGCAGCTTGGCGCCCTTCGTGCCGATGTACTTGAAGACCTTCGTTGCCTCGGCGGCCTCTGTGATCGCCGCTGCGCCCTTGCCCGCGCCGCCGGTGAGGCCCAGGAACTCACGTCCGGCGACCCCGGTGAAGACCCTTGCCTTGGATGTGGCTTTGGCGCCGGTGCCGATCACCTTTACGGCGGCTCGGCCGGCCTTGAGGCTCTTGGCGACCGAGCCGACGGCGGGGAGGGCGGCGAGGGCGTCGGCGCCGAGGCCGACGAAGGTCCCCTCGTCCCACTTGTTCTGGATGACGGCGTCCACGGTGTGAGCGCCGAATGATTCGACCGCGGCGAGGACGGCGACGGGCCCCATGATGGGGGTCAGGACCGGAATCAGGGCGAGGACTCCCGCGACGGCGGAGACGATGCCCATGATGTCGCCGAAGGTCGCCCACCAGCTGGCGCTCTCCTCGGCGGCCTTACGGGCCGCTTCAGCCTTCAGATACGCGAACTCCTGACCGCGGGTGGCGACGAGCCTCGTGAACTCGCGGTCGGTGAGCAGGCACTGGAGCTGTAGCTCGGCTTGCAGGGCCAGCGCCATGTCGACCAGGTCGTACAGACGATCGTCCTTGATCCATCCCCGGGGGTAGCCGTTGTCCGTCAGACGGAAGTACTCGCCCGCGCCCGAGTACCCGCCCATGGCCAGGGAAGGAATCTTGCCGAGGAAGCGGGAGACGGCAGGATGCTGGAAAGCGATCACGCCCGCGACCGAGGGGAACCTCCTGATGCCCGCGACGTCGGGGAGCCTCTCGTTCCGCGCCTCCTGCGCTTCCCAGAACCCGCTGGGCGTGGTGTGCCACTGCTCCCTCTCCTCGTCGGAGAGGTCGTCGTAAGACTCGATCTTGCGCACCCTGGCCATCTCGTCGGCCAGGAACTGCTTGAAGTCGGCCAGCGGCTGGGGGCTGCCACCGAGCAAAGGTTCGGTAGCAGCATAGACTTGCGCCTCGACGCGTCTGAGGGCGGCCAGGATCTGGTCGCGCTGGAAGACGTACATGCGCAGGAGCTGGTCGATCCGGTAGTGGTCCTCGGGGCGCAGGGCTTCCGGATCCCACCCCCAGACCTTCATCGCGTCCTTGGCGTTGGTGGTGTACATGTTCAGTTCGCTCTGGGTGTTGTAGACGATCTTGTCGTCGTTGCCCGGCTGGTAGCCGAGGTTGCGCAGGTGGAGCTTGATCTCGTACTCGATGTGCATGTGAGTCCCCTGGTCAGGCCGCGGCGTCGGCGGTGTCGAAGGTGATGGTGCGACAGACCTCGGCGAGGATCTCCACACACGAGTCCCACTCGGCGAGGTTCTCCGTGGCGATGGCGAAGTCGGCCATCGCCAGACGTCCCGGGATCGGCACGAACACGTGCAGTTGGCGCACGACGGTCGCCCCGCCGCCCTCGCCCAGCAGATTGACGGGCTTCTCCACCTTGCGTTCCTCGGTCAGCAGCACCGCCGGCCCTGCCTCCAGGCGCACCACACCGACCTCGGCGTTGCGGTAGACGGCGCCCATGGTGCGCGCCAGCCGGTGGACCGTCTGGTCGTTGGACAGCTCGCTGGGACGGGCGGTGACGGTCAGGATCGCCGAGGCCAGCTTCGCCTCGGGCTTCTCCTTCGTCGGCCCGTACAGCAGCGTTCCCGCGTAGACCGCACCGGCCGCCGACAGCAGTTCATACATCGACTGCTGCGCCAGGACCGCGTGGGCCATCTCCTCCCGCGAGGGCTTGGGATCGACCATGTTCAGACGTTCGATGAGCTTGTTGGTGTTCGTCTCGGCGGAGACGGAGAAATCGATGTCGTTGAAGGCTTCGGGCACTTCGAAGCCCATCGGCAGGTCGATCGAACTCTTGGCCATGGCAGGCGGCACTCCTCCAGATCAGGGCACAGACCGACCTCCGGGCAGTGGACGGCCGGCCCAAGCCCCATGATCAGCCGCCGAACATGCACAAACCGCCCCCACAGGCGCACTCCGGCATGCCCGCTGGCCTGAAAACTGCCCCGCCCGTGCCGCCGACTCGGGCTACGGCGGCTCCACAACACCCGCGCGGCCATCAGCTCGACCGGAACCCGCTTCACCCACATGGGGGACCGTGACACGGCCACTGACTGAACTCAGTGGTCTGAGGGTGAATGCGAACCGGCCGGTGTGCACTGGCGTGATCTGCCCGAGCGGTTCGGTCCATGGAAGACGGTCTACGAGCGGCATCGGCTGTGGTCGGCCGACGAGACGCCTCGGCAGAGCCGTCGCCACCGATACGACAAACGCGGATACGTCCACCTCGGCACACACCCTGCCACAAGCCCGGACATGGACGGACGGGCCGGTCACCGTTCGCTGTAGTAGTGGAGCCAGAGGGCGGCGATCTTGCGGCGGTCCGCCGGGGGTACCTCGTGCAGGGCGCGGGTGGGGCGGCCGTCCGCGAGGGTGCGCAGGGCCGCGAGGGTCTCGGCCTGTGCCAGGCAGGGGTACGGGTCGGTGCCCGCGCCGCGCGGGACGCCGACGGCCGCGCCCGCGTCGTGCAGGTAGAAGTAGTGGTCGTCCGCTTCGTAGCGGGTGACGTGCCGGGTCGCGGTGTACCTGCTGTAGTCGTCGGGCAGTCCGGAGAGGTCCGGTGCCTCCGCCGGGCCGGTCACCGTGGTGACGAAGGCCCCGTCCGGCAGCACGGGGAAGTCCTCGCCGCGCAGTGCGAGCGCGCCCGACGCGCAGACGACGAGCGCCGCCGTCGCCAGCGCGGCCTGCCGGTCCGCCACGACGCCGTAGCCCCGCGCCAGCGCCTGTGCGCGCCGCTCCGGATCGGTGTCGTACACCGTGACCCGCGCTCCCCTGGCGCTCAGCGCGGAGGCCACCGAGCCGCCGAGCCGCCCGAAGCCGAGCACCAGCGCGGGCCGGGCGCCCGGCGTCTCCCGCCACCCGCGCAGCAGCGCCTCCGCCGCGGAGACCACGGACTGCCCGAGCAGGAACTCCTCCGGCTGCCGCAGCGGGGACCGCGCGACGGAGACCACGGGGCAGGGCAGCTTCTCCCGCCCGGCGTACCGCCGGTGCCCGCTGTCGCTGTCCTCCACCACGCCGAGCACGGTTCCGCTGAACCGCTCGCACAGCACATCGAGGGACGGCGCGAAGCAGCCGCCCGCGTCCAGCAGCACCACCGGTTCACCGGCCGCCCGGGTCTCCAGATACGTCAGCACCGTCCCCGGATCGGCGAACCGCTCCCGGGACAGCTCGTCCACCGCGAACAGCCGCTCCACCTCGCGCTTCGCCGCACCGTCCCCGCGCGCGGCCCCCGGCTCCGGCTCCGGGAGCACGCCGCGCAGGCGCGAGACCGTGCCCACCACCCGTACGAACGGGAGCCGTTCGGGCGCAAGCCGCGTCACCAGCAGCGAGGAAGGCACCAGCGAGGGGGCGAACTCCCATGCGGTGCGGGCGAAGTACGCCTCCAGCCGCGCACGTTCTCCAGTCTTCATCGGACACCTTCCCTTGATCTCGCGCTTCACAGGAACTCGCCCCGGCTCCGGGCGTTCGCGCGGGCGGTCCGCGCACGCAGGCGCTCCGCGTCGCTCGCCGGCCGTACGCGGCCGGGTTCCGCCTCCCACTCGGCCCCGCCGCACACCGGCCGCAGCGACCAACGGGAGCCGGTGACACCGCGGAACTCCCCCACGACGTCACCACCTTCGGTGTCCACCACCAGCGCGCCGACGGCCGGAAGGGTGCGGGACTCCTGTCGGCCGGCAGGACTGTGTTCGCCAGGCATGGCCGTTCCTCTCCGTAGCCATTTCGCTACCAAGCGGATTCAGCGTGGCGTAGAGTCGGTGCTCACTCAACGTGTCGGTGCTGGCAGGAGAGTTGGTGTCGCGTTGGTCAATCGCAAGGAGCTTCGACCCGAGAGCAGCCCCCAGGCAGGCTACGGAGCACAGCTGCGCAGTTGCCGCGAGAACAGAGGGTGGAAGCAGGAGGATCTGGGCGCGGAGATGGGCTACTCCAGCACCCATGTCTCAGCTGTTGAAACTGGTCGGAAAATGGCAACCTTGCGCTTCTCGCGCAGTGCCGACCGGGCGCTGGGCACGGGCGACCTGTTCGAACGCAAGTACCGCGAGATCAAGCACGGGGTGCTGCTGGAGGGCTTCCCGGAGTATGTCGGACACGAGGGCCGCGCGGTCGAGATCCGGCTGTACGAGATCGGGATCATTCCCGGCCTGCTCCAGACACCGGAGTACGCACGGGTGCTGGCGGACAGTGCGGTGGGGCGAGGAGCCATCACCGTCGACTACGCCGCCGAGCGCGTCGCGTTCCTCGCCGAGCGCCAGCGGGCGCTGGAGCGGCGCCACTCCCCCATGATCTTCGTGGTGATGGACGAGAGTTGCATCCGCCGACCCGTCGGTGGCGCTACGGTCATGCGGGCCCAACTCGACCGTCTGCTTGAGTTCGCAGAACGCCCCAACACGGTGTTGCAGGTGGCGCCGTTCGAGATGGGCGAACGCCGCCCCTTCGACCTGCCCGTCAACCTGCTGACGATGACGGACCGGTCCGTAATGGGGTACGCGGAATCGCAGACGCAAGGTCACCTTGATCGCGAAACCACCTCCGTACTCCCTCTGTTGACGGCCTACCATCAGCTACAGGCGGAAGCACTCCACCAGGCGGCCTCCGTGGATCTGATCAAAGAGCTCCGAAAGGGCATCCCGTGACGACGACCGACACCCCCCGCTGGTTCACGTCCTCCTACAGCAACAACGGCGGCAACTGCGTCGAGGTCGCCGTCAACCTCACCGCCACCCACGGCATGGTCCCCGTCCGCGACTCCAAGAACACCACCGGCCCGGTCCTCAACCTGCCCAACGGTGCGTTCTCGACGTTCGTCGCGGGCATCAAGTCCGGCCGGTTCGGGGCCTTCTGAGCGTCCGGCGCGGATCCCGGGAGGCGGCTGCCGTGAGGGGCTACTTCCCGGGACGGCCGAGTTGGTGGACCGTCCGGGTGCGGGTGGATGACCGCTCTCGCGGGTGAGGAGCGAACGGATCAGTCTCGGCCCTCCTGCAACTTGAGCATCTCGAAGAAGCCCCCGGCCTGGTCGATCAGCTCGTCGTACGTCCCCGTCTCGGAGATCCGGCCCTGGTCAAGGACGATGATCCGGTCGGCGAGACGGGTGCTGGCCAGCCGGTGTGTGATGAACACGGTCGTCCGGCCGTCGGCGAGGGCCTTCAGGCGGGTGTAGATGCGGTGCTCGGCACGGGCGTCGAGGGCGGCAGTCGGCTCGTCCATCACCAGCACAGGAGCATCGCGGTGGAAGGCCCGCGCGACCGCGACGCGCTGCCACTGACCGCCGGACAGGTCGTGCCCGCCCCACCAGGAACGGGCCAGCGAGGTGTCCAGCCCGTGGGGCAGTGCGGCGATGACGCTGTCGGCGCCGGCCGCTTCGGCGGCGGCGTGCACGGCCGTATCGCCTTCGGGGCGGGGCCGGCCGAGAGTGATGTTCTCCCGCGCGGCCAGCGGCCAGCGGGTGTGGTCCTGCGGGACGAGCGCCACCTTGGACAGCACCCCGGCCGGATCGGCATCCGCCAGGTCCACCCCGTCCCACCGCACCGCGCCCCTGGTCGGGAGGAACAGCCCGGTCAGCACCCGGGCGAGGGTGCTCTTGCCGGCGCCGTTCTCGCCGACCAGGGCGATGACCTCGCCTCGCTTGAGGTCCAGGTCGATGCCGTCGAGCGCGGGCCGGTCGGCGCCGGGGTAGGTGAAGGAGACGCCCGTAGCGGCGATCACCCGCGGCCCGTCCTCGGCGACAGCGGCGGTGCCGCGACGGGTCGCCCACGGCTCGGCGACGGCCAGGAAACGAGCCCAGTCGTCCAGGGACAGCGAGACGCGGAACAGCCGGGCTCCTGCCCGGACCGTCGTCGCGAGCGCGGCGCCGGAGGTCCGTACGGCGAGGGCGGCGGTGGTCGCGACGGCGAGCTCCGTGCGGCCGGTGGCCACGAGGAGCACGAGCACGCCCCAGGCAGCGGCCGTGCCCACCGCGGTGAGCGCGTCACCGATGCCCTGCACGAGCAGGGCCTGCCTCGTCGCCTTGAGCTGCTCGGCCTCCAGGCGGCCGGAGACGATGCGGTACTGCCGGATCAGGAAGCCGGCCATGGTGCCCGCGCGGACCTCGTCGGCGGTGTTCCGCTCGGTGGTGTAGGAGCGGAAGACGTTCCGCAGCCGGGAGTCGGCCAGGTTGCGGTGGTGGGCGGCGTGCTCGATCCGCGCCCCGCGTACGGCACCCCACGCGCACGGGAGCACGGAGAGGGCCAGCAGGGGGAGCATCACCGGGTGCAGGACGGTGACGACGGTCGCCGCTGCGGCCATCCGGGCCGCGGCGGACGTGAGGAGCTGGGCGTCGAGGATGAGGTCGCCGGTCTTTTCCGCGCCGTCGGAGGCGGCGGCGTGGGCGTCCTCGAAGTCCGGGTCCTCGTAAGCGACCAGTTCGGCAGCGGTGGCGGCGGTGATGACCTGAAGGTCTGCCTCGCGTACGGCCTTCGGCGCGAGCCGGGCCGCGGCGGCTCGGGCGCCGACGTCCAGCAGATAGCGGCCGGACGCGGCGAGAGCGAGTACCACCACGGCGGTCAGGTTCTCGCGCAGGCCGGCGGCGATGTCTCCGCCGCTGAACACGGCGGCCAGCACGCGGGTGGTGGCCGCGAGTGCGGTCGCGGTGAGGGCGGCGGCACCGATCTGGCAGCCGAGCAGGGTCAGGACGGCGCAGCGGTCGGTGCGCCAGCCGAGCCGGGCCGCCTCGGTGAGAGTGCGGGGCAGACGGCGCGTGATGGCCCACGTGGACAGGCCGACACTCGCCTCGAAGTGCCGGTCGGAGGCCAGGCGCATGACCGGCGGCCGGCCCGCGGCGGCGACGGGCGGCGAGGGTACGGAAGAACTCACGATCCCCATCAGGGAGCTGAACGAGGTGGCTGGGCAACGGGATTGTTCCGGCGGACCGGCGTCGCCGCTGGTCGACCGGTTCCTACCGTCAGCCACCCCGTGCGGTTTTCATACGATCGGGTGAAGCCGTGATCCGAGACGGGGAGACTCGGGCCGGCCCCGGACCACGGCAGCCCGAGGCCGCTCTACGGCACGGTGAGGACCGGCATCCAGGGTCGGTCGACGGCGTCGCCGATGTCCCGGCCGGCCGCGCCCTCGGGCACCTCCGCCCAAGCGTGCGCGGCGTGGGGCAGGAAGCGGGCACCGTGTACCCAGCGGGCCTGGCGGCCGGTCAACGCGGTCGCGATGACGGTGGCGAGACTGATCTCGGCGCAGGCGATCCGGCCCGGCCACCACGGGGGAATCACCGCCTGCACCGCGGCGTAGAGGGCTTCGAGCCGGGCCAGGCGCGCGTACGGCAGGCCGCGCAGCCGTCGCACGGCGGCAAGCTTCCAGCGCAGCGGCAACGGGCTCACGGCCAGGGAAAGGATCAGCGCGGCAGCGGCCACCGGCCGGTCGCGCCATGGAACGGTGGGCCGGGCGGTGGGGACCATGACCGTCATCGCCGCCACCGCCTTCGGCGTGCTCGCCGGGGCCGGTCGGTGTCGACGAGCACATCGGCGGCCACCAGTTCGTCGACGAACGCGGCAATCTGATCGCTGACCTGCTGTGGGTCCTGGCCGGTGGGGACGGCGATCTCGTCGGCGAGCCCGGCGGTGCCACCACGGACGGTGATCGCGTGCCAGATCCGGGAGGCGTCCTGATCGAGCATCAGCCACATCTCCCGCTTCACGTCGACCACCGCCGTGCCGTACGGCCCCGTGCTGTGATGGACATGGCGGGCGGGGATCAGCACGCCGCCGCCTCCCTCCCGATCGTCCGGCCACTGAGCCACCAGCACGTCACGATCAACTGGTGCAGGTCGGCAATCACCGTGGCGCTCTGCCCCCGGGCAGCCTGGCCCAGCGACGTACGGACGGCCGCGGGGTCGATCAGCCCACCAGATGCAAGCGGACTGGAAGCGATCAGCTCATCGAGCCGATCCCGGTGCCCGGCCAGTCCGGCGATGCGCTGGGCGGTGAACGACCCCTTCGACCGGCGGGAGGTCAGCCAGTCCGGGAGACCGGGCAGCGCGGCCCGCAGCAGCGGCTTGTAGGCCACCAGCCCGCGCCGGGCCAGGGCCGGCACGGCGAAGGCCGCGCGGACGACCTGGTTGTCCAGGTAGGGATACACCGGCCGGATGCCGAGGGTGTGACCGTACGGGGCCCAGCCGCGGGCCGAGGCGCCCGCCGACCGCAGGGCGGTCCACTGGTCGAACTCGTCTGCGGCTCCCGGCTGCTGGTCGCGGGCGGCCTGCCGCAGCAGGGCTGCGACCTGGTGGCGGCCGTAGCCGGTCAGCCAGGACGCCCCGGCCCCCAGGCGGCACCACGACCAGCCCGCCACAGCGGCCTCCGGTGTGACGGGTCCGTACTCCAACGCGTCGGCGGCGCGTTCAAGGGCGCCGCTCCGGCCCAGTGCAGCAGCCTGTCCGAGGGCTTTCCAGTACGGGCCCGGTGCGGTGTTGCGCAGCCGGGCGAACGCCACGACCTGCCGATGTGCCTCGCGGCGCCGACCGTCCTGGAGAAGTCGCACCCAGCAGGAGCTGGAGGCGTCCAGCACGATGTCGCCGCCGTGTCCGGTCAGGTGCAGCGGCAGCCCGCGCACCGGGTGCAGATACGAGGCGTCCATGGCGTACATCGCCGCCTCCAGCACCGGCTCGGCCCCCGTCGGCTGCCCGGCCGGGAAGGAGAACGGCAACTGTTCCTCGGCGCCCCTGTCGACCGTGTGCGTGATCCCGGTGTGCTCGGCCACGCGGGAGGCGAACGCCATGTCCTCGCCGCTGGTGTGGCCGTCCGTGTACGTCACCGCGTGCACGGTCCCGGCGTCGGCGGCCAGCACGACGGCCGCCGACGAGTCGAGCCCGCCTGACAGGTCCGCCCCGACCACCCCACCGGCGGTACGGACCCGGTACTGGACAGCCTCGGTGAGCGCCCGGCCGAACCGGTCGGCACCCTCGCGCAGCTCGTCCACCGGCTCGACGCCGGAGACGTCGACGAGCTGCGGCGGCGCTCCCGGCGCGAGCCGCAGCCCGAACCCTCCGGGCACCATATGGATGCCCTCGTACGGGCTGCGGTGCGGCCAGTGCTCACCCGCCGTCAGCCGCGCCGCCAGCCAGAGCAGATCCGGCACCAGCGGACGTCCCAGGAGGCGGGCCTCGCTCGCCCACGCCACCCCGTCGCCGCCGCGCAGCGTGTAGTACACGGCCCGGACACCGGCCAGGTCGCCGCACACGAACCGCTGCCGCCCGTCACTGGCGACCACCCAGTACGAGCCGGGCCACCGGGACAGTCCGTCCCACCGGCGCACCCGTACGGCCACGAGTGCGGCGCGAAGTTCCTGCTCGCCGACCGGGCAATCGCCCACGACCGCCAGGGCCAGTGGCCCTTCTGCGACCGCCTGTACCCGTGTGCCCGGAGCCCGGCGCACGTCGCCGAGCCCGTCGATCGCCGATCCGTCCACGGCGGCAATGCCGCCGGTCACCCACTCCCGTTCCACCCGTTCGCCTCTCTTTCGATCAGCCCTGAGACGCGCCCGGGGGCCGGCCGTCGCACGGTCGGCCCCCGGAGTGCTCGGTCAGGTCCTGCGGGCCTGTGTCAGCCCTCGAAGTAGTTCGACTTGTCCGAGTCGTTGAACATCTGGCGGCCCAGGGTGAGGGCCGCCACCGGGTGGGTGCTGATCTGCGGCGCGAAGCCGCCGGTGCTCGGTGCCGCGGCGGGCTGGTCCGCGACGGCGGCCTCGGTGGTGACGGTGGTCTGCTCGGCCATGACCGGTCTCCCTTGTCATCGGTGGATGCGAGGTGGTGCTGCCTCCATGTCACCGCGACCGAAGATCTGTTCCCAGAGACGGAGATGGGGACTTGCTGGGAGCGGATCTGGGAGAAGACTGGGACGGCCCTGGGACGTCAGGCCCCAAGGAGGTCGAGCACGGCCTGCCGGTAGACGCCGTACACCGTGGGGAGTTCGGCGAGATGGGCGCGTTCGTCGATGCCGTGCAGCCCCTCGTACGGCACCCCGAATCCGGCGGTGGCCCGGATCCCCTCCCCGGCGAGCAGATTGCCGATGTTCGACGGCCCCGCGGTCTTCGCCCGCACCGCAAGTCCCGCCCCGACGGCGGCGTTCAGCAGGGCGGCAGCAGGCTGCTCGTCCTCGGCGAGGCGGAAGGGGGGCCACGCGGCGACCGGGGCGACCTCGGTCGGCTTCGGGGCGGGCAGCTCCGCATCCAGCTCGGCGACAGCCTTGCGGACAAGCGTCTCGGCGGCGTGGGCGTCGAAGGCCGGGGTGGTGCGGATGTCCACGTTGAGGTCGCACCGGTCGGGGGTGACCGAGAAGCCCTGGCCGCCGTGGAAGGACGTGACCGACAGTTTCGGCGGCAGGGGGAAAGCAGAGGCGTCGTCGACGCCGGACAGGTCGGCGGCGTCCAGAAGGCGTACGAGGTGAGCGGCCCGCGAGATGGCGCCGACCACGGTCCGACTCGATCCGGAATGCCCGGAAGGGGCATACACGGCGAGGGAGGCCCGCCAAAGACCCCTGCCGCCGACCACGACCTCATCCAGCCCCGGGTAGCCGATCATCACCCCGGACGGGCGGGCCGCGGCCTCGTCTGCGAGGTAGGCGCGGGCGCCCCCGAAACCGCCGGTGTGCTCATCGACGTCCAGGAGCACGGCGAGCCCGCCATGCAGGTCAGCGGCGCGGGGCAGCAGATCGGCGGCGATGTGGCAGAACATCGCCGCGGCGAGCTTGGAGTCGGACGAGCCACGGCCGAGCAGCCATCCGTCCACGACGTCACCGGAAGCCGGTGGGAAGGACCAAGCGGTCTCGTCGCCGTACGGGGCGGTGTCCACACACGCGTCCAGCGTCCACCACGCGCCCGGCCGCCCCCCGGGGATCTCGACCAGCAGCCCGACCAGCTCACCCGCCGCGTCATGCAGACGGCGGTGCGGAAGGGTACGGGCGGTCAGCCAGTCCTCCAGCACGCCCAGGACCGGCCCGTAGTCGTCGATCCCGGCCCGGCTCGGGCGCCGGACCAGTTCCTGGGCCAGCCCGATCACGGACGCCGCGCGGGCCTCGGCCGCCTGCTGAAGGTTCTCGCTCACGGTTCTCCCCACCACGTCAGTCGTGCCGTACCGGCAGCGCACGAACGGCCTCGATCGTCTCCACCGGCCGTGCCGACGCGCACGCCTCCCGCCCATGGTGGACCAGACCCACCGCGGCCTCACGACCGAGCAGGACGCCGCAGTCGAAGCCCTCGGCACCGTGGAAGGACGGCAGCGGCACCACCGCCGCGGTCTCGGAGGCGACGAAGAAGCGTTCCAGCGCCTCCGTGGGCTCCACCATCCCGATGTGCAGCGTCTTGACGCCGTTGCGGCGCGCGGACGGATCGCGCAGTTCCAGCAGCCGCAGCAGGTGGTCGGCCAGCACGCGGTGCCGCGGCGGCCCGTACAGCACACGGTAGTGGACCAGGTCCGGGTGCTGGGCCACGGCGGTCTCGATCGCCGTCAGGTACGCCGTTTCCCGGCTTCGCGAGCCGGTGACGACCAGGCGCTCGCGCGCCCCGGCGGCAACGTCCACCATCGCCTCGACCAGGTCGGTCCAGCGGGTGAGCACCTTGACCACCACCGCGGTACCGGAGGACTCCAGCACGCTCGTGGCCGCCCCGTCCTGATGGGTGAACAGCACCTCCGGACGCTCGCGGTAGAGCCGGCACAGACCGGCCCGGTTGCGCTTGCCGGTCCGGCGCCGACCGGACTCCCACGCACTCATCAGGCTCGCGTCCGACGCCCCTCCGGTGATCGCGTTCAGGGCGTCGGCCGCCTCCTCCAGCGTCATGTTCCGCGCCACCCTCGCCCGCTTGAGTGCCGAGTCCGTACTGCCGACCGCGGCCACGGACACCGCCCCCTCCCCATCGACCGTGTGTACCGGGATTCTTCCCCGCCCACCGGCGGTCCGGCAGGCCCTCACCGGAGCTCTTCGCGGAAGGGGTGAACCGGCGGATCAGGCGTTCGGGCAGGGCGAGGAACGGCCCTGGACCTGGCGCAGCGGATCGGCGCCGACCGCTGCGTGGCCCTGGTGCGCGGTCTGGGGCCGGAGTTCCGCCCGTACACGGCGGTCGACGGAGTGCGGGACTTCCTGGAGCGTCTGCGCTCGTGCGGGGCACGCCGAGAGGGGTAGGGCGGCTGCCCGCCGCACGGACAGGCAGCCGCTTCTTCCGACGCGCGATGTCGTCAGAAGCTCTGGAAGTTCTTCTGGTAGATCGCGTTGTCCAGTCCACGCAGGAACATCCAGACGGCTACGGCGCCGATGGCCATCAGGGTCGGTACCGAACGGCTGCGCCAGCTCTGGGGATCCTGGCTCCACTGGCCCGCACCGGCGGTCGCCGCGTTCCACACCCAGCGATTGATGGTGTATCCGCCGCCCGGACTCTCGTCCCTGCTGAGAGCCGCCACATCGATGGTGTTACCGACTGCCGCAGCCGTCGGCCTGCCATTTGTCGCGGGGCTGTTGGGGACCTGGGAGAACTGTCCCCAGGAATCGAGCTGGCCGTCATGCCATGCCCAGGCGACACGCTGGTTGCTGTTGCGGACGAACATGACCAGCGTACCCGCGAAGTTGATGATCGCCGGGGCGTTCTGCGTCATGATCGGCGCCTGCTGCGAGGAAAACCAGTCGATCGGCGAGAACGAGCCCCTCAGCGCCCCCATCCTGCTCCTCGGCACCCCGTCCAGACCCGTCCAGGCCAGTGCCACCTGGCCGTTGATCTCCGCCGCCACCGGCGTTGTCTGGGTCTGGCTTCCCGGGACGGTGTACCACTCGGTCCAGAAGTCACCGATGTTCTGGGAGTAGGCGATGGTGTTCTGCGCGGTGCGGTGGAAGACCACGAACTGGCCGCCGATCGCGACCACGGTCGGTGCGCTGTCGGTGTAGGTGTCGCTCATCACCCCCCCGGGACCGGGCTCGGTCCCGGCCGTGTAGATCACGTAATAGATGTGGTGGTCGTTGCCGCTTCCCCGCCACACCATGCACGTGGAGCCCGTCCTGGTGCTGACCGCTTCGGAGGGCGAGTCCGCCGTGGTCTCGCCCGGGTCCCAGTTGGACCAGCCGGTCTCGACGGCCGCCGCGGTTCCCCCGGTGACCAGGCCCAGACCGAGCGCCGCGACGAGAGCGACCAGCCCCAGTTGCCATCTCTTCCAGAAGTGCACGAAATTCCTGCTTCCCTGACCTCACTGGCCCCAGCCGTTAACACGTGGGCGGCTGCGGCACGTTGACTGCCCCACAGTCAGGTAACGAGGTCAGGTCTGGACCGGTTCACGAGAGCGTGCGGCTACGCCTGCCGCTCCAGCGCGATCGCGTGCAGCTTCTCCAGGCGCTGCCGGGACTCCTCGTCGGCGGGGACGTAGGTGACCATGCGGGGGCCGGTGTCGGGGCTGAGCCAGAGGTCGGTGTGGTCGACGGTGAGGCGGCCGACGTAGGCGTTGCGGAACTCCTTGCGCTTGCCGACCGGGGCGACCACCTCGTGGCGGTCCCAGATCTCGCGGAAGTCGGGCGAGGACTCGCGCAGCCGCTTGAGCAGCGCCTTCCAGGCCGGGTCGGCGAGGTGGCCGGCCATCGCCGCGCGGAAGCGGGCGGCCATGAGCCGGGTCGCGGACTCCAGGTGGACGATCGAGGAGCGCCACTGCTCGTGGGTGTACGACAGGATCATGCAGTTGCGGTCCTCGGGCGGCACCGACTCCAGGTCGCACAGGAGCAGGCCGTAGGTGCGGTTGTGGGCGAGGATGTCGTACCTGCTGTTCTGGAGGCAGGCCGGGAAGGGCTCGATCTGCTCCAGCAGGGCGCGCAGGGCCGGGGTGACCGAGGGGCATGTGGTCGTCGGGGCCGGGTCGGCGGTACCGGCGAGCTGGAAGAGGTGGGCCCGCTCGGTGGGGTCGAGCAGCAGGGTGCGGGCGAGCGCGTCCAGGACCTGCACGGAGACCTGGATGTCACGGGCCTGTTCGAGCCAGGTGTACCAGGTGACCCCGACCGCCGAGAGGTGCGCGACCTCCTCGCGGCGCAGGCCCGGTGTACGGCGGCGGGCGCCGCGCACCAGGCCGACCTGCTCGGGGGTGATGTGCTCGCGGCGGTGGCGCAGGAAGGCGGCGAGTTCGTGGCGCCGCACCGCCGAGGCGGTGACCTCCCGGGACCGGGCGGCGACCGCCGTGTGCGAGGCCATCGTGCTCATGCTCATGCCTCCAGCCTGCCGCTCCGCCGAACCTGTTGCCAGGTACTCCTGCTACCAGGATAAGGACACTCTGGTACCTGGGTCGGCGGCGGCGCAGGCTCGATGACGTGACCACCCGAACCGTCTCCTCGTCGTCCTCCGCGTCCTCGCCGTCCTCGGCGGCCTCGCCGTCCTCGCCCGACGTCCGCACCCCCGCCGCCACCGCCACCGCGCTCCCGGCGCTCAGCGGCCTCGGACTGTTCACGGTGCTGCTGGGCGCGGCGCTCCCCCTCATCGACTTCTTCATCGTCAACGTGGCCCTGCCCACCATGGGCCGGGACCTGCACGCGGGCGAGGCCGTCCTCGAACTCGTCGTCGCGGGCTACGGCGTGGCCTACGCCGTGCTGCTGGTCCTCGGCGGGCGGCTGGGCGACCTGTTCGGCCGGCGGCGGCTCTTCCTCGGCGGCATGGCGGCCTTCGGCCTGACCTCGCTGGCCTGCGGTCTGGCACCGGACGCCTGGTCCCTGGTCGGGGCGCGGGTGGCGCAGGGCGCGGCGGCCGCCGCGATGCTGCCGCAGGTGCTCGCGACCATCCAGGCGGCCACCGCGGGGCCGCGCCGGGCCCGCGCGATGGGCCTGTACGGCGCGACGGCGGGCCTGTCCATGGTGGCCGGGCAGATCCTCGGCGGCGTCCTGGTCGCCGCGGACCTGTGGGGCACGGGCTGGCGCTCGGTGTTCCTGGTGAACGTGCCGGTCGCCGCCGTCGGGCTGGTGCTGGCGGCCAGGGCCGTACCGGAGACGCGCTCGCAGCGCCCGGAGCCGGTCGACGGCCCCGGCACGGTCCTGCTCGCCGCCTCCCTGCTGACGCTGCTCGTCCCGCTCACCGAGGGCCGGGCCGCCCACTGGCCGCTGTGGACCTGGCTGTCGCTGGCCGCCTTCCCGGCGGTGGCGGCCTGGTTCTACGCGGTGGAGCGGCGCGCGGACCGCGCGGGCCGTACGCCGCTGGTGCCGCCGAGCCTGTTCCGGCTCGTCTCGCTGCGCCGCGGGCTCGCGCTGATCGTGCCGTTCTCCATCGGGTTCAGCGGCTTCATGTTCGTCATCGCGGTGGCCTTGCAGCAGGGCGCGCGGCTCGGTCCGGTCCCGGCCGGACTGGCGCTCGCGCCGATGGCCGTCGTCTTCTTCCTGGTCTCGCTGGCCGGGCCCCGGCTGGTCGCCCGGTTCGGGACCCGGGTGGTGACGGCGGGCGCGGTGGTGCAGTTCGTGGGCGTGGGCCTGCTGGCGCTGGCCGTCCACGGGTCCTGGCCGCACGTGGGCTTCGTGGAGCTGCTGCCGGGCGCGGCGGTCGCCGGTGCGGGGCAGGCGCTGCAACTGCCCGTGATCTTCCGGATCATCCTGTCCGAGGTGCCGACGGCGCGCGCCGGGGTGGGCAGCGGTGTGATGGTCACCGCCCAGCAGTCGGCGCTGGCGCTGGGCGTGGCCACCCTGGGCACGCTGTTCCTGTCCCTGGTGCCCGGTCTGGGCATGGGCGGCGCCCTGGTGACCACCCTGCTGGTGCAGCTCTGCGGGATCGTGCTGACGGGACTGCTCAGCCTGCGGCTGCCGCGCACCGTCGGCTGACGGGCGCGCATGATCGCCCCGGCGGGCCGAAGGTAAGAAAAAGGTGAACCGGGACGCCCGCGCCGACCTGCGGGTTTGTCCCAAACCTAGGAATTTCGGCACGTGTTCCGAGCGTTCTCGACTCGCCGCGCGGGCGAACCCCGGCAACTCTGGAGGAGCGCGGACGGCCCCCGGGGTCCCGCGCCGCAGGGGGGAATCCGTCGACCAACGGGAGACCACCATGCCTGTCACCACCAGCCGCCGCTGGGCCCGCGCGCTCGCCGCCGGTGCCCTGTCCGCAGCCCTGGTGTCGGCCGGATCGGCCGCCGCCCTCGCCTCGGACAACGCGCCGGTGGCGAAGCCGAGCCCGTCGCACAGCACCATGACGAAGACCAAGGGCTCGATCACGGCAAAGGCCAACCACACCACGGTCAAGACCGGCGAGACCGTCAAGCTCGCCGGTCACGCCAAGGACGTCAAGCCCGGCACCAAGCTGGTCCTCCAGCACCTGCACAACGGCAAGTGGACCACGCTGCACGCGAGCACCACCGTCAAGAAGGGCGGCGTCTTCTCGCTGACCTCGAACAAGCTCGGCACCAAGGGCACCGAGCACCTTCGGGTGGCGACCACGGACGGCAAGACACACTCCTCGGCGGTGGCCGTCAAGGTGCACTGACGCCCGCCTGACGCCTGCCTGACGGCCGTCAGGGCCGCAGGCCGCGTACCAGCAGGTCCAGGACCGCGTCGAACTCGTCCTGGATCCCCGGCCGCTTCCACTCCCCCGCGTAACACGGGTCGTGGAAGCGGCCGGTGGCGTGGAAGAGGGCGCGGGCCGTCACCGCCGGACCGGGGGCGGCGAAGTCCCCGGCGGCCGCGCCCGCCGCGACGATCGCGGTCAACTGCTCGGTCAGCTCGGCGATGTGCTGTTCGACCGCAGCGCCGTTCTCCGCGGCGAGGACCGAGTACGTCGCGAACATCTCCGGGTCGTCGCCCGCCTTGCGCAGCTTGGCCTCGAACAGCGCCCGCAGCCAGGCCCGCAGCCGCTCCTCCGGGGTGCGCCCGGGGTCGGCGGCGAGGCCGGACAGGGCGTCGTGGGTCCGGTCGAGCCACCGCTTGGTGACCGCCTCGCGCAGCGCGGCCTTGGTGCGGAAGTGCCGGTAGACGCTGCCGTGGCTGACGCCGAGCGCGCGGGCCACGTCCACCACGGTCGCCTTGGCCGGGCCGTGGCGGCGCAGCACTTCCTCGGTCGCCTCGATGATGCGCTCGGCGGTCAGGGTCTCAGCAGCGGGTGACATGCCTAGACCGTACCCAAGCGGCTGTCCGGCACGGCGGTCAGTGCTCGCTGTCCAGGTCGGCCATCAGCGCCTGCGGGTAGCGGGTGCCGGCCGCCGCGTCCGCCGGTACGGCCTCCTCGATCGCCGCCAGGTCGGCCGCGTCCAGGGTGACGTCCAGCGCGCCCAGGGCCTCGGCCAGCCGCTCGCGGGTGCGGGCGCCGACGAGCGGCACGATGTCCTCGCCCCGGGAGAGCACCCAGGCGATGGCGGTCTGCGCGACCGTGGCGCCCTTGCCCTCGGCCACCGCGCGCAGCGCCTCGACGAGGTCCAGGTTGCGCCGCAGGTTCTCGCCCTGGAAGCGGGGCGAGAAGGAGCGGAAGTCGCCGGGGGCGAAGCGGTGGCCGGGGGTGAGGCGCCCGGAGATCAGCCCGCGCGACAGGACGCCGTACGCGGTGATCGCGATGCCCAGTTCCCGGGTGACGGGCAGGATGCGGTCCTCTACGCCGCGCGAGATCAGCGAGTACTCGATCTGGAGGTCGGAGATCGGGGCGGTGGCGGCGGCCCGGCGGATGGTGTCGGCGCCGACCTCGCTGAGGCCGATGTGGCGTACGTACCCCTTCTCGACCAGCTCGGCGATGGCGCCGACGGTCTCCTCGACGGGGACGTCCGGGTCGAGGCGGGCCAGGCGGTAGACGTCGAGGTGGTCGACGCCGAGGCGCTGGAGGGAGTAGGCGGCGAAGTTCTTCACCGCGGCGGGGCGGCCGTCGTAGCCGCTCCAGTTGCCGTCGGGGTCGCGCAGGGCGCCGAACTTGACGCTGGTGAGGGCCTTCTCGCGGAGCGCGGCGGGGGCGGTGCGCAGGGCCTCGCCGATCAGCATCTCGTTGTGGCCCATGGCGTAGAAGTCGCCGGTGTCGAGCAGGGTCACGCCGGCCTCCAGGGCGGCGTGCACGGTGGCGATCGACTCGGCCCGGTCCGCCTCGCCGTACAGCGCGGACATGCCCATGCAGCCGAGACCGAGGGGGAAGACCTGGGGGCCGGTGGTTCCGAGGGAGCGGGTGTGCGTCGTCATGGCTCCACACTCCCACATGGAATGACAGATTTCAATATCTGTCATTCCATACTTGTCAGCTTCTATGAAGCACCGGGCGGCACGGACGCCGACCGGCACAGAAAAGCCGTACGGCCGCCGGAGGTGATCCGGCGGCCGTACGGCGTTCGTTCAAGCGGGGTGGTGCGGGCTCAGCAGCCGATCAGGCGGGCGGCCAGGTAGCCCTCGATCTGGTCGAGGGAGACGCGCTCCTGCTTCATCGAGTCGCGCTCGCGGACGGTGACCGCGTTGTCGTCCAGGGTGTCGAAGTCGACGGTCACGCAGAACGGCGTGCCGATCTCGTCCTGGCGGCGATAGCGGCGGCCGATGGCGCCCGCGTCGTCGAACTCGATGTTCCAGTGCTGACGCAGCGCCTGGGCCAGGCCCTTGGCCTTCGGGGACAGCTCCGGGTTGCGCGACAGCGGCAGCACCGCGGCCTTCACCGGGGCCAGGCGGTGGTCGAGGCGCAGCACGGTGCGCTTCTCCATCTTGCCCTTGGCGTTGGGCGCCTCGTCCTCGACATAGGCGTCGAGCAGGAACGCCAGCATCGCGCGGCCGACACCGGCGGCGGGCTCGATGACGTACGGCGTCCAGCGCTCCTGGGCCTCCTGGTCGTAGTACGCGAGGTCCTGGCCGGAGGCCTTGGCGTGGGCGCCGAGGTCGTAGTCGGTGCGGTTGGCGACGCCCTCCAGCTCACCCCACTCGCTGCCGCCGAACTGGAAGCGGTACTCGATGTCGGCGGTGCGCTTGGAGTAGTGGGAGAGCTTCTCCTTCGGGTGCTCGTACCACCGCATGTTCTCCTCGCGCAGGCCCAGGCCGGTGTACCAGTTCCAGCGCTGCTCCATCCAGTACTCCTGCCACTTCTCGTCCTCGCCCGGCTTGACGAAGAACTCCATCTCCATCTGCTCGAACTCGCGGGTGCGGAAGATGAAGTTGCCGGGCGTGATCTCGTTGCGGAAGGACTTGCCCATCTGGGCGATGCCGAACGGCGGCTTGCGGCGCGAAGTGGTCTGCACCTGGGCGAAGTTGGTGAAGATGCCCTGGGCGGTCTCCGGGCGCAGGTAGGCGACGGAGCCGGTGTCCTGGGTGGGGCCGAGGTGCGTGGAGAGCAGACCCGAGAACTGCTTGGGCTCGGTGAACTGGCCCTTGTTGCCGCAGTTGGGGCAGTTGACGTCCGCGAGGCCGTTCTCCGGGAGGCGGTGGTGCTTGGCCTCGTAGGCCTCCTCCAGGTGGTCCGCGCGGAACCGCTTGTGACAGGCGGTGCACTCGGTCAGCGGGTCCGTGAAGGTGGCGACGTGGCCGGAGGCCACCCAGACCTCGGTGGCCAGGATGACGGACGAGTCGATGCCGACCACGTCCTCGCGCGACGTCACCATGTAGCGCCACCACTGGCGCTTGAGGTTCTCCTTCAGCTCGACACCGAGCGGACCGTAGTCCCAGGCGGCGCGCTGGCCGCCGTAGATCTCACTGCACGGGAATACGAAGCCACGGCGCTTGCTCAGGCTGACGATGGTGTCGATCTTGTCGGCGGCCACGGTGCTCTCTTCATTACGACGACGGGCGACGAAGCGAGACGCTTCAGAGCGAATGCCTCAGGGTACCGGCGGGGGCTCCCCCTCAATCAAATCGGTGCCCGGAAACGGCACGGTCCGGGCACCTCCGGACCTGTTCAGGGGGGCTTGTTGACAACGGTTTCCATTTTTGATGAAAATGAGTGTCATGAACGCTCGACGACACCTCCTCGCCCCGTCCCGCATACGCACGGCCGCCGCCCTCACCGCGGTCACCGCCGTCGGACTCGGCGCCCTCTCCGCCTGCTCGTCCGCGGACGCCTCCGGCACGACGGACAAGTACGACGTCGTCGCGTCGTTCTACCCGATGGCCTACCTCGCCGAGCGGATCGGCGGCGACCACGTCCACGTCACCAACCTCACCCAGCCCGGCCAGGAACCGCACGACCTGGAGATCAGCGCCCAGCAGACCGCGCGGCTCCAGGACTCCGACGCGGCCCTCTACCTCAAGGGCCTCCAGCCCTCCGTGGACAAGGCCATCGACCAGTCCGGGATCAGGACCAAGGTCGACGCGGCTTCCCTGACCACCCTGGAGGAGCACGGCAGCGAGGTCGGCGGGCACGCCGCCGCGCACGACACCCACGAGGGCGAGGACGAGGACGAGGGCGGCGGCAAGGACCCGCACGTCTGGCTCGACCCGGTGCGCTACGCCCAGATCGCCGAGGGCGTCGGCAGGGCCTTCGAGAAGGGCGACCCGGACCACGCGGCCGACTACCGCAAGAACACCGCCGCCCTGGTCAAGCAGCTCGACGAGCTGAACACCCGGTTCAAGGACGGCCTCGCGCACACCAAGTCCAAGGTCTTCATCACCACGCACGCCGCCTTCGGCTACCTCGCCGAGCGCTACGGCCTGACCGAGGAGGCCATCAGCGGCCTCGACCCGGAGTCCGAGCCCAGCGCCGCCCGGATCAAGGACCTGGAGAAGATGGCGAAGGCCGACGGCGTCACCACCGTCTTCTACGAGACCCTCGTCAGCGACAAGACCGCGAAGACCGTCGCGCAGGACGCCGGGCTCAAGACCGACGTCCTGGACCCGATCGAGGGCATCACCGACAAGTCCCGGGGCCGCGACTACCTCGCGGTGCAGGAGGCCAACCTCAAGGCCCTCCAGCAGGCCCTGGGCGCCAAATGACCCACTCCCAGCGGCCCGAGGAGCCTCCCATGGGTGAGCCCGTCATAGCCCTGCGCAAGGTCACCGCCGATCTCGGCGCCCGCACCGTGCTGCGCGGCATCGACCTCACCGTGCGCCGCGGCGAGGTCGTCGCGCTGCTCGGCGCCAACGGCTCCGGAAAGTCGACGGCGGTGCGCAGCGTCATCGGCCAGGTGCCGGTGACGAGCGGCGAGATCGAGCTGTTCGGCGTCCCGCGGCGCCGCTTCCGCGACTGGGCGCGCGTCGGCTACGTACCGCAGCGCACCACCGCGGCGGGCGGCGTCCCGGCCACCGTCACCGAGGTCGTCTCCTCCGGCCGGCTCTCCCGCACCCGCTTCGGGCTCTTCCGCCGGGGCGACCGGGAGGCCGTCGGCCGCGCCCTGGAGCTGGTCGGCATGGCGGACCGCGCCAAGGACTCGGTCGACGCGCTCTCCGGCGGCCAGCACCAGCGGGTGCTGATCGCCCGCGCGCTGGCCGCCGCGCCCGAACTGCTGATCATGGACGAGCCGATGGCGGGCGTCGACCTGGCCAGCCAGGAGGTGCTGGCCGCGACGCTGGAGGGGCAGGTCGCCACCGGGACGACGGTGCTGCTGGTGCTGCACGAGCTGGGCCCGCTGGAACCGCTGATCGACCGGGCGGTCGTGCTGCGCGACGGCTGCGTCCTGCACGACGGCCCGCCCCCGAAGGCCGTGGGCCAGCACGCCCTGCCGGGCCACGACCACGTCCACCCCCACGACGCCGTCGGCGCCGATCCGATCCGCACGGGACTGCTGAGCTGATGGACTTCCTCAACTACGCCTTCATGCAGCGGGCGCTGCTGGCCGCCGTCCTGGTCGGCATCACCGCGCCCGCCGTCGGCATCTACCTGGTCCAGCGCCGCCAGGCGCTGATGGGCGACGGCATCGGCCATGTGGCGATGACCGGCGTCGGCCTCGGCTTCCTGCTCTCCGCCTCCCCGGTGTGGATGGCCTCGGCGGTCTCCGTGCTCGGCGCCGTCCTGATGGAGCTGATCCGCTGGTACGGCCGCACCCGCGGCGACATCGCCCTCGCGATGCTCTTCTACGGCGGCATGGCGGGCGGTGTCATGTTCATCAGCCTCGCCCCCGGCGGCTCCACCGCGAACCTGACGTCGTACCTCTTCGGCTCGCTCTCCACCGTCTCCCAGTCCGACGTGGTGGCGATCTGCCTGCTGGCCGCCTTCGTCGTCCTGGTCACCCTGGGCCTGCGCCGCCAGTTGTTCGCGGTCAGCCAGGACGAGGAGTTCGCGCGGGTGACCGGACTGCCGGTGCGCGCCCTGAACCTGCTCACGGCCGTCACGGCGGCGGTGACGGTGACGGTCGCCATGCGCGTGGTCGGGCTGCTGCTGGTCTCCGCGCTCATGGTGGTGCCCGTCGCCGCCGCCCAGCAGCTCACCCGCAGTTTCGCGGCGACCTTCGCCGTGGCCGTGGCCATCGGCGTGAGCGTGACCATCGGCGGCACGGTCACCTCGTACTACCAGGACGTGCCGCCCGGCGCGACGATCGTGCTGCTGACCATCGCCGCGTTCGTGGTCCTCACCGTCCTGGCCACACCACTGGCCCGGCGCCGCGCCCGGACGCTCGCCGCCGCACGGCCCGCCGGCGACCCCGCGGAGTGCGCGATTCCGGCCAGCCGGGGCACCGCGGACGGGATCGGCGTCTGACCGCGGCCTGCCGGGGCTGGCACAATGGCCCCGGCAGGCGCAGACGTGAGGAGGCATCCGGTGACGACCGCAGGACCGCCCGTGAAGGGCCGGGCCACCCGGCAGCGCGCCGCCGTCGCGGCAGCCCTCGACGAGGTCGACGAGTTCCGCAGCGCGCAGGAACTGCACGACATGCTCAAGCACAAGGGCGACTCGGTGGGCCTCACCACCGTCTACCGCACCCTCCAGTCCCTCGCCGACGCCGGTGAGGTCGACGTGCTGCGCACCTCCGACGGCGAGTCCGTCTACCGCCGCTGCTCCAGCGGCGAGCACCACCACCACCTCGTCTGCCGCGTCTGCGGCAAGGCCGTCGAGGTCGAGGGCCCCGCCGTGGAGAAATGGGCCGAGGCCATCGCCACGGAACACGGCTACGTCAACGTCGCCCACACGGTCGAGATCTTCGGCACCTGCGCGGACTGCGCGGCCCTGGAGACCCACGCGGAACGGTGAGCTGCGGCCCAGGCGGTGAGCCTGGGCCGGTATCTGCCGGGGGCGGCATGCGGCCCCTGGGGCCGGTGCGGGGCCGGGGCCGGGGCCGGTGCCGAGCGTCAGGCCACGAGCCGAGAGCCGGGCGGCCAGCCGGGCTGGGGCGCGGCGAGAGGACCGGGCGTGAGCCAGGCCGGGCGGCGAGGCGCGGGCCTGGGACCGGCGATGGGCCGGGCCCAGGCAATGAGCCGGAGCCGGGCGATGAGCCGGGCCGGGCGGCGCTACCCGACGACCAGGCACGAGCCAGGCCGGGCGGCGCGGCGCGAGCTGGGGGCCGACGATGAGCCGGGCCCAAGCGATGAGCCAGAGCCAGGCCGCGAGCCGAGGGCCGGGAGGGGAGCCGGGCCCGGGGGTTTCGGGCCGCGGTGGACGTGGCCTCCGGCCGGGTGGGCGTGGGAGGCCCTGTGCCCTGGGTGGCTAGGCGGAGGGGTCCTCCTGGCGGCCCTCCATGGCGAGCAGTTGCTCGTTGGGGATGGCGCCGCCGAAGCGGCGGTCGCGGGAGGCGAACTCCAGGCAGGCCCGCCACAGGTCGCGGCGGTCGAAGTCGGGCCACAGGACGTCCTGGAAGACCATCTCCGCGTACGCGCTCTGCCAGAGCAGGTAGTTGGAGGTGCGCTGCTCGCCGCTCGGGCGCAGGAACAGGTCCACGTCCGGCATGTCCGGGTAGTACAGATACTTCTGGATGGTCTTCTCGCTGACCTTGGACGGGTCGAGGCGGCCCGCGGCCACGTCCTCGGCCATCGCCTTGGCCGCGTCCGCCAGCTCGGCCCGGCCGCCGTAGTTCATGCAGAAGTACAGCGTGATCAGGTCGTTGCCCTTGGTCTGCTCCTGGGCGACCTGCAACTCCTTGGCGACCGACTTCCACAGCCGGGGCATCCGGCCCACCCAGCGCACCCGGACGCCGAGCCCGTCGAGCTGGTCGCGGGACTTGCGGATGAAGTCCCGGTTGAAGTTCATCAGGAAGCGCACCTCGTCGGGCGAGCGCTTCCAGTTCTCGGTGGAGAAGGCGTACAGCGAGATGTTGCGCACACCGATCTCGATGCCGCCCTGGAGCACGTCGAGGACGCGCTCGGCGCCGACCTTGTGCCCCTCGGTGCGGGGCAGGCCGCGCTGCTTGGCCCAGCGGCCGTTGCCGTCCATGACGATCGCCACGTGCTCGGGCACCAGCTCGCCCGGGAGCTTCGGGGGGCGCGCGCCGGACGGATGCGGCTCGGGCGCCAGGTACTCGCGTCGCCGGCTGCCCAGGAACCCGCGTACGGCCATGTGCTCTCGTCTCCCTCTGCTGTGTTGCCGTGCTGCGTTGCCGTGCTGCTCTCTACTTTTCCACGTACCGCAGCGAGCGCAGTCCGCGCTCCAGATGCCAGTGCAGGTAGGCGGAGACCAGCCCGCTGCCCTCCCGCACGTGCCGCGGCTCGCAGGCGTCCGCCGTCGCCCAGTCCCCCGTGAGCAGCGCGCCCAGCAGCGCGAGCGTCTGCGGCGAGGGTACGACACTGCCGGCCACCCGGCAGTCGACGCAGACCGAGCCGCCGGAGGCCACCGAGAAGAACCGGTTGGGCCCCGGCATGCCGCACTTCGCGCAGTCGCCGAAGCTGGGCGCGTAGCCGTTGACGGCCAGCGAACGCAGCAGGAACGCGTCCAGCACCAGGTGCGGGGCGTGCTCGCCGCGGGCCAGCGTGCGCAGGGCGCCGACCAGCAGCAGATACTGCTGGACGGCCGGTTCGCCCTCGTGGTCCGTGAACCGCTCGGCCGTCTCCAGCATGGCCGTCCCGGCGGTGTACCGCGCGTAGTCGGTCACGATCCCGCCGCCGTACGGCGCGATGGTCTCGCTCTGTGTGCACAGCGGCAGCCCGCGCCCGATCAGCTCGCTGCCCCGGGCGAAGAACTGCACGTCCACGTGCGAGAAGGGCTCCAGCCGGGCGCCGAACTTGGACTTCGTGCGCCGTACGCCCCGCGCCACCGCCCGCACCCGGCCGTGACCGCGCGTGAGCAGCGTGATGATCCGGTCCGCCTCACCCAGCTTCTGGGTGCGCAGCACGATGCCGTCGTCGCGGAACAGACTCATGGGGTCCATTCTCGCCCACCGCGGACGCGCCCCGGGCCGCCCGGGTGGACCCCGGCGGCGGCGCGGGCCCTGACCTGGGCACGGTCAGCCCGGCACCGACACCAGCCCCGCCTCGAACGCCATGATCACGAGCTGGACGCGGTCGCGGGCGCCCAGCTTGGCCAGCAGGCGGCTGAGGTAGGTCTTGGCGGTGGCCACGCTGATGCACAGTTCGGCGGCGATCTCCGTGTTGGACAGCCCCGTGCCGACGAGGGTCAGCACCTCCCGCTCCCGCTCGGTGATGCCGGTCAGCTCGCGGCGGGCGGGCCCGGCGGACGGCCCGGCCCGGCGCGCGAAGTCCTCGATCAGGCGGCGGGTGACGCTCGGCGCGATCAGCCCGTCCCCGGCGGCGACCACCCGCACCGCGCCGATGATGTCGTCCAGTCCCATGTCCTTGACCAGGAAGCCGGAGGCGCCCGCGCGCAGCGCCCCGTACACGTACGCGTCGTCGTCGAAGGTCGTCAGGACGACGATGCGCGCCCCGGCCGGGCCCGCCGTGATCGCGCGGGTCGCCTCGATGCCGTCCGTCCCCGGCATCCGGAGGTCCATGACGACCACGTCCGGGTCGAGTTCCTCGGTGAGCGCCACCGCCTCGGCGCCGGTGGCGGCCTCGCCCACCACTTCCATGTCGGCCAGGTCCGCCATGACCATGCGCAGCGCGGCCCGGATCAGCTGCTGGTCGTCGGCGAGGACCACCCGGACCGTCATCGCGGGGCCGCCACGGGCAGGGGCAGCCGCGCCGCCACCCGGAAGCCGCCCTCCGGCCGGGGCGCCGCGCTGAACTCGCCGTGCAGCAGGGCGACGCGCTCGCGCATCCCGGCGAGACCGAACCCGGTGTCGGTCGCGGTGCCGTGACCGCGGCCGTCGTCGGTGACCTCCAGGGCGAGCGCGTCGTCCCCGTAGTCCACGATCACCCGGCAGACGGGCGCCCCGGAGTGCCGTACGACATTGGTGACGGACTCCTGGACGATGCGGAACGCCGACAGGTCGACGTCCGGCGGCAGCCGCCGCACCTCCACCCGGACCCCCGCCGCGGTGGTCGCGGCGGCCAGCCGGTCGAGGTCACCGAGCCCGACGGGACCGACGGGACCGAGGGAACCGGCGCGATCGGTGGGGCCAGCAGGGTCGGTGGGGCCGGTGGGATCAATGGAGCCCGTGTCGGTCTCGCGCAGGGCGACCAGCATCCGGCGCAGCCCGGCCAGGGTCTCGCGGCCGGTGGCCTCCACCGCCCGCATCGCCTCGCGGGCCGCGTCCGGCTGGGTGGCCGCCACCCGGGCCGCCGCGCCCGCCTGGAGGGCGATGATGCCGATGCTGTGCGCGACGGTGTCGTGCATCTCCCGCGCGATGCGCAGCCGTTCGGCCGTGACCGCCTGCGCGGCGGCCCGCTCGTTCATCCGCCGCGCGTGCTCGCGCGACTGGTGCGCCGAACTGCCGAGCAGCCAGGCGATCACCGTGACCAGGGCCACGGCCAGTTCCGCCGAGACACCCGCCGACCAGCCGCTCAGCACCCGGAAGGCGACGAAACCGACGAGTGTGCCGACCGCCAGGGCGAGACCGGCCGCGGCGGTGCGGCGCGGCCTGCCCGCGGCGACGAAGTACAGCGCCACCGCCACCGCGAGGTACTGCGCCATGGGCAGTTCGCCCACCCCGAGCGTGGTCGTCTCCCCGATGGCCGCCGCGATCAGCACGGCCAGCGCGACGAGCGGACGGCGCCCCAGCAGCAGGCCGCCGTACAGCACCAGGGCGGTGGACAGCACGGTGACCGTCAGGCCGTCCCAGCGGTACAGCTGGGCCGCCGGCCACTGTCCGGGCTCGGTCTCGCCGGGCAGCCGGACAGTGGTCAGCAGGGTGAACAGCGTGCTCGCGCACCACACGAGCGCCGTCCAGCCCGAGGGCGGCACACGGCGGAGCGGCGGCGGCGGCACGGTGGCGGACATGCCGTGATCGTAGGACCGGCCACGGCCGCCGGTCATCGGCCCGGGGACGTACGCCCCGGGCCGACATCCCGCGCCGGGCCCGCGCGGTTCACGGCGCCTCGCCCCGGCTGCGGGCGTTCGCGTACGCCGTCGCCGCGCTCAGGCGCTCCGCCAGGGTCGCCGTCCGGACCAGCTCCGGTGCGCAGTCCCACTCGCGGCCCCCGCCGAGGGGCCGCAACTGGACGTACGGCCCCTCGTGGCCCATGACCACGCCGACGCACCCGGTGCCGGTGTCGAGCGCGTAAGTCCCCACCGGCGGACACGGGCCGCTCACCGCAGTACCGCGACGAGCCGGGCTGCCGTCTCCACGGAGCAGCGGCCCAGTTCCACCAGCGGGCAGGGTGCCTCGCGGGCCAGCCCGCCCGGGTCGAGTCCCAGTGAGGGCAGGGTGATTCCGGCCTTTTCCAGCGCGGTACGCAATTCAACAAGTGTTTCCTCCGCTTCCTGGACACAGACCGCCGAGTGAGCCGAGTGCTGCTGTGCTGCCACGGTGTTCTTCCTCCCTTTCCCTTTCCGGGATTTCCGTCATCCCGGGGTTTTACTCTTCGCGTCTCCACAATGGTGTTTCACGTCTACACTCGGAAGGGTTTCGGGCACTGCAAGGGAGCGGCTGCACAAGGGGGTTGGTAATGGCCAATGCTTCACGCCAGGTCGTCTGGGAGTTCTTCGGCACCGAACTGAAGCGGCGCCGGGAGAACGCCGGATTGACGCAGGTGGAGCTGGGCGGGCGGGTCTTCGTCTCGGGCGGCTACATCGGTCAGTTCGAACAGGCGATCAGGAAGCCGCAGTTGGATGTGGCCCAGCGGATCGACGACGTCCTGCAAACCGACGGTATTTTCGAGCGGTTGTGCAGAAAGCTGATCGACGATCCACGGTACGCGGATTACTTCGCGCATGTGGTGGAGTTGGAGCGGCTGGCCACCGAGATCTACGAGTTCGCGCCCGCGCTGGTGCCGGGGCTGCTCCAGACCAGGGATTACGCCTGGGCGGTCACGGTGTCGATGAACCCGTTCGCGCCCGACGAGTACATCGAGGAGAAGGTCTCCGGCCGCCTGGACCGCGCCCGCATCCTCGCGGACGCGACCCGGCCGCGCTACTGGGTGGTCCTGCACGAGAACGCGCTGCGCATCCCGGTCGGCGGCCCGGCGGGCATGGCGGCACAGCTCGACTGCATCGCGCGGATGGCACGGGAGCGCGTGGTGAAGGTGCAGGTGCTGCCGTACGCGGCTGAGTCGTACGCCCTCATGAACGGCATGCTGGCGCTCATGGAGTTCGACGACGCGCCACCAACTGCCTATACAGAAGCCGTGTATTCGGGCAACCTGCTGGACGATCCGGCCGTGGTCAAGCGTGCCCGCTCGGCATACGATCAGATCAGGGCCGCCGCGTTGTCGCCTGAGGTGTCCCTGGCCCTGATCGAGTCGGCGGCGGAGGATTTCAGACAATGCGCGAGTACGACCTGACCAGCGCCCGCTGGTGCAAGAGCAGCTACAGCGACGGCAACGGCGGGAGCTGCGTCGAGGTCGCCCGCGACTTCCCCGGCGCCGCCCGCTGGCGTAAGAGCACCTACAGCAATGGGAGCGGCGGCAACTGCGTGGAAGTCGCGTACGACTTCCCGGGTGCCGCCCGCTGGCGCAAGAGCACCCACAGCAACGGCGAGGGCGGCAACTGCCTCGAAGTCGCCTACGACTTCCCCGGCGCCGCCCGCTGGCGCAAAAGCACCTACAGCGACGGCAACGGCGGGAGCTGCGTCGAGGTCGCCGACGGCTTCCCCGGGGTCGTCCCCGTCCGGGACAGCAAGGTCACGGACGGTCCCGTGCTGGTCGTGCGGGCCGGTGCCTGGGCGTGTTTCGTCGCGGGTGTGGCCGGGGCCGCGTAGGCGTCAGAGCAGCAGGTCCGCCGCCGTCCCCTCGATACGGGCCCGGTGGCGGTACTCGCTCGGGGTCATGCCGTAGACACCGCGGAAGGTGCGGCTGAAGACGGTGGGGCTGGTGAAGCCCCACCGGGCGCAGATGGTCTGCACGGACGTGTCCCGCAGCTCCGGGCGGGACAGATCGGCGCGGCAGCGTTCGAGGCGGCGCCGCCGGATGGACGCGGCGACGCCCTCCTGCCGGTCCTGGAAGAGGGCGTACAGGGTCCGCAGCGAGATGTGATGGTGCTCGGCGATCGCGCGCGGGGTGAGGTCGGGATGGCCGAGGTGGTTCTCGATGAAGGCGTCGACACGGCGGAACAGCGCCTCGGCGCGCGCCTCTTCGGACATCTCGCGGACCGCACCGGCCTGCTGGGCCAGGCAGGTGGCGGCCAGTTCCACGGCCATGCCGCCGAGGCCGCTCAGGTCCTCGGGGCGGCAGTCGGGGCCGTTGCCGGTGAGGGACGTCAGGAAGTCGGACAGGACACCGGGGAGCCCCCGGCCACCGGGGATACGGTGGGCGAGCAGCCGTTCCAGCCGCTCGGCGCGCAGCGGCATCGCGGCCTTGGGTATCTGGAGGACGAAGACCTCCACGGTGCCGCCGTCCGCGCCCGACCCCGACTCGTAGGGCCGTGAGGTGTCCCACAGGGCCATGTCCCCGGGCCGCAGCTCCGCCTCGGCGCCGTTCTGCGCGAACCACGCGGAGCCCCGGGTGACCAGCCCCAGCTGGTACTGCTCGGGGTCGCCGCGGCGGATCAGCGCCGGGGTCCGCCGGGAGCGCAGCGGTGAGTAGGTGAACCGGGACACCTGCGCGCCGCCGAGGTCCAGCAGCGCCCCTTCGGCGTAGAAGCCGGTGGTGTCGGGCGCGCTGAACGCCGAGGGCATCAGCGCGCTGGAGACGACATCACTGAACCAGGCGAACCGGTCGCCCGCCGGTACCGCCCCCGTGGAACCGCCCTGCCACATCGTCGAGATCCCCCTGTCCCCCGGCGCCCCGCGCCCTGCCCCACCCCGTCGCCGCGGTCGGCGGGCGGGGCCGAGGGGAAGTGTGCATGACGCCAAGCCGCTCACGCCAGAGGGGAATTGTGCTGTTCAGAGCCGTTGCGGGGCATTGCACGCATCGTCGAGGAAGACCGCACGGCGTGCACACAGGAACCGGTGTGCGGCTGCCTAGGCTCCGTCTGGTCCGGTTCCACCCGGACCCGCACGACCCGCAGCACGACCCACACAACCTGAACGGGGACAGTGATGAAGAGCAAGCGGCTGGCCAGACTCGTCGGCCTCGCGGTGGCGGTTCCCGCCCTGCTGATCACCACCGGCGTCAGCGCCCACGCGGACGGCCAGAACATCACCTGGCGCAACCGCGCCACCGGCAAGTGCCTGTACTGGAAGGACCACTCCAACCCGTGGGGCTATCTGCTCCAGGCCGTCAACCCGATCCTCGGCGTGTGCAGCCCGCAGGGCAGCATGTGGAACGACGAGTCCGGCAACCTCCAGGACCAGACCGGTGAGTACTGGGTGGAGTCACCGGCGGGCGGCCCCGCGGGCCGCGGCTGTCTGACGGCCTACTCCAACGGCGCGGCGTACCTGGAGCCCTGTTCCAGCCCGGCCAACTACTGGGAGCAGTGGAAGGAGGTCTGGGTCGGCAACGGCTTCAACCTCGTCAACCGCATGACCGGCCAGTGCCTCGACAGCAACGCCCAGGGCGCGGTCTACACGCTGAAGTGCAACGGGGGCCAGTACCAGGTCTGGTACTGAGTCCGGCCGCCTCGCGGGCCGCAGCCCCTGGGCAAGCGGCCCGCGACAGGCGATCATGGTCGGCATGTCGATCGCAGCGGCCGTCCTGGTCTGGCTCAACGCCTGTGTGCACCTTCTGATCATGGGTGTGGAGATGTTCCTGTGGACGGTGCCGAGGGTGCGGGGGTCCTTCGGCACCACCGCGGAGTTCGCCGAGCGGACGAAGACGCTCGCCGCCAACCAGGGCCTCTACAACGGGTTCCTGGCCGCCGGGCTGATCTGGGGCGCACTCGCCTCCGACCCGGTGGGCTTCCAGGCGCGGGTGTTCTTCCTGGCCTGTGTGGCGCTCGCGGGCCTGTACGGGGCCGCCACCTCCAGCCGGAAGATCCTCTTCGTCCAGACCGTCCCGGCCGCCGCCGGTCTCGCGCTGGTGCTCCTGGCGCACTGAACCCGTAGGGGTCCTGCGGGGGTAAACCCCCTGTACGGCATGCCAGTTGGCCGGATGGAGCGGGCCGGGGCGGTCCGCGAGGCTCCTTCCATGACCCAGCTGACCCAGCGCAAGCGCATCCGTGTCCGCACCGGCCGCACCGGCCGTATCATCCTCACTCGCCGCAACGCCGCACTCGTCGGCGCCACCGCCGTCCTGCTCGGCATCACCGCGCCCGTGACCGCGTCGGCCGCCGCCCGGCCGTCCCCGGCCCCCGCCCTCACCTGGACGAAGTGCGCGGGCGACGGCCTCGATCCGCGCCAGCGGTGCGCGACCCTCGACGTCCCGATGGACTACGCCGATCCGCGCGGCCCGCACCTCTCGGTCGCCGTCTCGCGCATCGCCAGCGAGAAGCCGTCCGCGCGGCACGGGGTGCTGCTGCTGATCCCGGGCGGCCCCGGCGGCTCCAGTCTGAACGACCCCTCGGGCAAGGGGCAGAAGCTGCCGCAGGCGGTCCGCGACCAGTACGACCTGGTCGGCTTCGCACCGCGCGGCCTCGCGCCGTCCACCGCCGTGGACTGCGGGCTCGACCACGCCGACCTGGCGACGTCCCGGCTGCGCCCGTGGCCGGCCGCCGACGGTTCGATCGACGGGAACCTGGCCGACGCCCGGCGCATGGCGGACGCCTGCGCGCGGAACGCCGGGCCGCTGCTCCAGCACCTGAGCACCGCGAACGAGGCCCGCGACCTCGACCGCCTGCGCGCCGCGCTCGGCGAGGACACGGTGTCCGCGTGGGGCGTGTCGTACGGGACGTACGTCGGCGCCGTCTACAACCAGCTCTTCCCGCGCCGCGTCGACCGCATGGTGCTGGACAGCAACGACAACCCGGACCCGGAGCAGGTCAACCGCGGCTGGCTGGGCGCGCACGAGCAGGGTGTGGAGGACACCTTCCCGGACTTCGCGGCCTGGGCGTCACGGCCCGGCAACCCGGACCGCCTGGCCGAACGGGCGTCCGACGTACGGCCGTTGTTCCTGGACCTGGCCGCCCGCCTGGACCGCGCCCCGATCCCGTGGCCCGGCGCGAACCCCGAGGAGCTGAACGGGAACGTGCTGCGCCAGACCCTGCTGGACAGCCTCTACGCGCCGAAGAACTACCCGGCCCTGGCGAAGCTGATCCGGGCCGCGCGGCAGGGCACCGTCCCGCCCGCGCCGCAGGCGCCCCCGGAGGAGGCGCTCCAGAACGTGGCGGCCGTGGGCGCCGGGACCCTCTGCAACGACGTGGCCTGGCCGCACTCGGCGGCGGCGTACCGGAAGGACGTGGCGGACAGCCGGGCCGCGTACCCGCTGACGGCGGGCATGCCCCGTAACGCGATGCTGTGCGCCGCCTGGCCCACCGCGCCCCGCGAGGCCCCCGTCCGCGTCACCGACCGCGGCCCGTCCCGCGTGCTGCTCGTCCAGAACCGGCGCGACGTCGCCACCCCGCTCGGCGGCGCCCTGAAACTCCGTGCGGCCCTCGGCCGACGTGCCGTCATGGTCACCGTGGACTCCATCGGCCACGACGCCTACCTGGCCAACGGCAATCCCTGCGGCGACCGGACCGTCTCGCGCTTCCTGGCGACGGGGCAGCGCCCGGCGGCCGACGTGTACTGCCGCTGAGCCGCGCGGGCCGCGCTCAGCTCGGCTCGACCGCGTCGACCATCCAGGTGCCGTCCTCCTCGTCGTCGACCCGGACCTCCAGTTCCCGCACGCTCATGCCCGCCTCCCACAGTTCGCGGAACCGCTTCATGCGGTCCTCGACGTGGTCGTGGCGGGCGATGAGGCGGGTGCGGACGTTGACGTCGCGCAGATCCTGGTCGATCTCGAAGGACGCCTCCTCGTCGTAGACGATGAAGTCGTCGGTGGTGCCGCGCTGGAGCAGCGGCGGCAGCTCGGGCAGGATCGAGACGCGCACCTCGATGTGCAGCAGCTCCTGTTCCTCGCACAGCCGTAACAGCGGGTCGCCGAGTTCGCGGGCGCTCTCCAGCAGGAACACGCGGCGCACGCTCACGCCCCGCTCCACCGCCTCCCGCTGCGCCTGGAGGTAGCGGCTGGCGGGCTCGCTGTTCCAGAACTCGCGGTCCACGGAGGTGCTGGTGGCGCAGATGGAGTGCTCGGCGGCCCGGGTGAGGGACAGCAACCAGTCGTGGTTCTCGCCGGGGCACTCGGCGCTCAGACTGGCCAGGTCCGCCATGTGCCCGACGACCCGGCCCATCTCCAGGCGGACGAACGTGTAGAGGAGCGGTGTGCCGGGGGCCAGCACCTCGGCGAAGCCCTTGGCCAGCTCGGGCACGCCGTCGACGCGGATCTGGGCGGGCGGGAGGTAGGGCCCGGCGGACCGGTCGGCCTCGGCGATCCGGCTCTCCACCAGCTGGCGCATGTCGGCGGAGTGCCGGGTCAGCCCGGTGTCCAGCCGGTCGTCGTGGCGGCGCAGACCGTCGCGTACGGCGTCGGCGGCCCCGCTCAGCAGGGTCTCGGTGTCCCGGGAGTGCGCGGCCAGTGCCCCGCCGTGCTCGTCGAGCCGCCGGTCCAGGCCGAGGACGTGCTGCACGAGGACCGCGGCGGTGGCGCACAGGACGGCGGCTCCGGCCTGCCGGGACAGCGCGGTGTGCGGGGCCAGTACCGCCGTGACGGACCAGGCGAGCGCGCCGGTGACCACACCGGCCGCGATCCGGCGCGCCCACCGGGACGGGCCGGGGCGGGCCGCCCGCGCCGGGTGGGGGGCGAGGACCGCTCGGAGCCGGTTCGCGGGGCCGGACGGCGCCGCCGCACCGGCCCCGGCGGCCGGGCCGTCCGGGGCGGCAGGGTCATCGGGTTGGGGTGTCTGTGCCGTGCTCATCTCGCTTCTCCCCCCGTTGGGATACGCGTCGGATCGGGATGCGGTGAGGTGCCGTGGGGGACCGGGCGGGCGTCCGGTCAGGGGACCGGCTCCACCTCCCGGTGCGGCGCGGGGATCGCGTGCAGGGCGAGCTGGTCGCGGATGCGCTGCACCTGTGCCCGCCACTGCCGGGTGAAGCCGGGCCGCTCCTCCAGGACGTCCCAGAGCGGGGCCAGTTCCGCCGCCACCCGGGCCCGCGGCATCCACAGGTGCAGCAGGTGGTCGACGGCGGGCCGCAGCACGGTGACGACACCGGGGCGGTCCCGCGCCGCCCCTCTCGCGCGGACCGGCTCCGCCGGGGCGCCCAGGGTGATGCCGTCCAGCAGCCGCACCAAGGTGGTCAGCAGCCAGTCGTGCAGGGCCAGGTCGTCGCAGAGCCCGGCGATGTCGGCGGCGGGCGTGCCCTCGGGCACCCGCAGCCGTACGGTGCGCAGCTCGTCCTCGGCGAGGGTGAACCGCTCGACGGCAGGCCGGGCCTCCCCCTCGGCGGGCAGGGCCGCCCAGCGCAGCCGGGTGGGCCGGGAGCGCAGGGGCGGGCGCTGGTCGAGCAGGGGGTCGCGCAGCAGCCGGGTGAGCAGCGCGTCGGCGATCAGGCCGACGTCGAGGTCGCCGGGGCGTCCGCCGTCGAGCACGCCCCGGGCGACCGCCTCGTGCGGTGCCTTCCCGAACGGCTCCAGCAGACCGGGCCGTACCAGGTACTGGCCCCAGGGGCGCCGCTGGTCGGGGCCGGTGGCGGCCAGCCGGAAGTACGCGGAGGTCTGGAGGACGCGGCCCTCGGTGAGCGCGGCCCGCGCGGCGACCGTACCGACCGCCCGGACGGCGCCGCCCGCGCTGGGCAGCGGGCAGTCGACGCCGGTGAGGGTCTCGGGAGAACGCGCGTAGAGGTTGGGGCGCTCGGAGAGCAGGACGCGTTCACCGGCGCGCAGTGCGAGGAGCCGGTCGGCGGCCCGGATGTCGAGGGCCTGTCCGGCGGGCAGCAGGCAGGTGCGGACCTCACCGCAGGCGAGCACGGTGGTCCCGGTCCCGGCCAGGGGCGTGTCCGCCATGTCAGGGCCCCGCGTAGAAGACGTAGGAGACCCGGTCGGCCACCGAGTCCGGGACGGTCACCCGCTCGCGGGCGGACCGCTCGGCCACCTGGTCGAGCGCCCCCCGGTCCACGTCGGTCTGGTCGAGGACCACCCGCACGGCGTGCTCGACGGGCAGGAACCGGCTGGGCAGCACCGAGCAGGTCCGGTAGGCGGCGAACGGGTCGGCGCGCTCGTTCAGGCGCAGCAGCGGCGGCAGGTCGTCCCAGTCGTCGGGGAAGCCCGCGCCGGACGGCCGGTGCGGGTCGAAGACGGGCGCGCCCTCGTGGCGCAGCAGTCCGAGGCGGCCGAGCTGCCAGACGGCGGCCAGGAACGGGCAGGACCAGGTGCGCCGCCCGTCGGCGTCGTCGCTCCACAGCTCGGCGTCGAGGAAGACGGAGTGGCGGCGGGCCGCGGTCTCCCGGGGCGGCTGCCAGGCGGCGGCGGTCTTCATCGCCTGCGGGGCGCGGGCGGCGGGGCTGCGCTCGCCGTTGGCGAGCCAGCCGGTCTGCGCGGCGGGCGGCCGGGCGCCGTGGCTGCCCGGCGGGGGCTCCTCCACCAGCCGGGCGGCCACGGTCTGGGCGACGGGCACCTCGCCGGTGACGGCGCAGCCGGACTCGCGGGCCAGGTAGTCGACGGCCAGCCCGGCCCGTCCGGCCTCGGCGAGCAGCAGCGGGACGAGTTCGGCGGGGCTGGAGAAGCGGGTGAAGTAGTCGTCGATGAGGAAGCAGGTGCTGATCCGGGGGCGGCGGCCGCCGGTGCGGGCCGCCGCGGCGGCGCGGGCCGCCTCCGCCCAGGGCCGCACCTGCTCGAAGTGGTCCCGCAGCCGCTTCGGACCGGCCTCGAAGTCCTCCATGTAGAGGTGGCCCAGTTCGAGCGACAGATGGGACAGCGGCACCGCCTGGGTGCGCGGCTCGGCCGCGGTCTCGCGGAACACGGCCTCCGTCACAGCTGCCCCCAGTACGTGTCGTCCGTCAGCCGCCGGGCCAGCTCCTCCAGCGCCTCCAGGGTCTCCTTGTTGGCGATCTGGGTGGAGAGCACGTCCTCCTCGGTGATGAGCTGTTCGCGCCACTGGAGGATCGGTTCCAGCGGGACGATGCCGACGACGACGCTGTCCCCGATGCGGTGCTCGGCGGCGAGCCTGCGCAGTGTCTCGTCGCAGGCCTGCATCCAGGCGGCCTGGGCGGACGAGCCGTGCGACCACAGCGGCGACTCCGGATCCGGTACGGCGGCCCGTACGAAGCGGATCGCGGCCCGCAGCGCCTGCTCGTCGTGGCCGCGCGCGACACCGCCCTTGATGATGCCGTGTTCCTTGTGGACCAGCCCGGAGGCGGCGATCACGTGCTGCCGGGTCCAGCGGTGGAAGACCAGCCAGCGGAAGGGGACGTTGCGCATCCTGGGGTGGGCGGTGGCCGCGAGGGCCAGGTCGACGGCGTAGCTGCGGCCCGCGCTGAGGTCGACGACGATCACGTCGAACTCGGTGTTCAGCCGCAGCAGCAGGTCGACGCACCGCTCCAGGGTCTCCTCGCCGGTGGCGAACTCGCCGCCGCCCGCGTCGCCGGGCAGCAGGACCAGCCGGCCGGACTGGTTGGGGCGGGCCCGCAGCAGCGGGTGCTCGGTCTGCCGCCAGACGTCGATCCTGGCGGGCTCGGCGGTCTCGCCCTCCAGGTAGGAGTGCAGGCCGCGCTCCTTGATGCCGCGCATGGCGCCCGGCACGTCGAAGACGGCGGCGGCGGTCGGCGAGCCGAAGTCGAAGTCCACGTAGGCCACGTGGTCGCCGCTGAGGGCGCGCTGGTAGGCCAGGTTGGCGCTGGTCACCGAGCGGCCGGTGCCTCCCTTGTCGGAGGCGGAGAAGACGAGCACGGCTCACACCTCCTGGGTGGCGGCGCCCCTGGCCTGGGCCAGGGTGTCGAGTTCCTGGAGGACGGGCAGGGCGAGCGCGAAGGCGGTGGCGGGCCGGTCGTCGAGCAGGCTGCGGGCGTGTTCGAGGCGGCTCTCGATGCTCCGCATGGTCCGGCCCCGGCCGCTGTCGGTGCCGGTGGCGGCCTCCAGCTGCTCCTGGCCGAACAGATGGGTGGCCTCGCTGAGCAGTTCGCGGGCGAGCTGGGCGAGTTCGGGGCTGCGGATGGGCTGCTGCTCGTACAGGTTGCGGGCGGCCACCAGGCACTCGACGATGCGCTCGGTGATGCTCCAGGACATGCGCGGGGGCGTCCCGCGCGCGTCCGGGTAGACGGTCCGTACGTCGTCCCAGAGGTCGATGCCCGCGCCGTCCTGGATCCGCCGGTTCCACAGGTGCTCGAAGGTCTGTTCGGCCAGCCGCAGCAGGCGGTCCTGCGCGTCGATGTTCCGGGACAGCTCGGCGAGCTGCACGATCCGTTTGAGGAGCTGGGCGGAGAAGTCGGTCATCCGCCACAGGAGCAGTCCGCCGGAGCGGTCGGAACCGGCGAGCGGCATGGTGACGCCGGGGTGGTGCAGGCCGATGGCGGGGTCGTTGCGGGTCATCCGGCTGGTGACCCGGCCGCGGTCGGCCAGGCGTTCCATGATGGCGACCGTGCGGGTCAGGTCGTCGTCGGTGGCCTTCCGGCGGACCAGGTCGTGGACGAGGATGGCGGCGACGGTCAGGGAGAAGTACTCGGACTCCAGCCGCAGGCCGGTGGTCTGCCAGGGCAGGTCCTCCAGGGGCCAGCGCTCGCTGCCGAAGCGGGCGACGGCGGACCAGTACTGCTGGCTCAGCTCCCAGCGCAGGCGCAGCGCCTCGGAGAGCTTCTGCTGGTCGGCGTCGAGCAGTCCGAGGGTGAGGGTGCGCTCGGAGAACAGGTCCTGGATGCCGTCGAGCGCGACCACGGTGAAGTACACGTAGGGCAGCCGGTCGGCGATGCCGTCGGGCTGGCCGGGGACCTGGACGTCCAGGTCGGTGACGCGCGGCGCGTCCCGCACCACTCCCCAGGCCCAGCCGCACTCGAAGAGCTGGCTCTCGTCGCGGATGCTCTCGTCGACCTGGATGCCGCGGGTGAGGCTCTCGATGATGGTGGCGCGCAGCGGCCGGAAGCGGCGGGAGAACTGCTGGAGGACGGCCCGGTCGGACTGGCGATTCTGCCCGATGACCCGGATCAGCCGCTTGCCCTGCTCGGACTCGGCGTCGAAGACGTTGACCGTGAAGGAGCGCAGCAGGCTGATCATCGCGGAGGTCAGCCGGGCGTTGGTGGCGTCGCGCAGTTCGTCGACGGCCCGGCGGACCTCGGGGCGGGTCGTGGTGGTCTCGTAGACCTTGAGGAAGCCGAGGGTGGCCAGGCAGAGCGTGACGGACATGGAGTAGGAGTCGACCACCCCCAGCTGCGCCTGGTCGTGGGTGAGTTCGCCGCCGGTCTCGGCCGGTTTGAAGTAGTGGCCGCCGGCGAAGGTGGGGCTGTCGTCGGCTCCGGTGTGGGTGCGCATGAACTGGGTCAGCGCGGTGATCAGGTTGAGCGGGATCTCCAGGCGGCTGCCGACCCGCTCCACGGCGCGCAGGACGTCCCGCTCGGTGGTGTCGGGCTGGTCGACGCGGAACGCGGGGACCTCGGTGGCGGGATACAGCAGGCACAGCAGGCGCTCGGCGTCCGCGACACTGCTCATCCCGTCGGTGTCGCCCGTGAGGAGCTTGCCGTCCTCGAACGAGTGCCGGGCCGTGGCCCGCCAGATGTCCAGCAGATGCTGCCGTGGCTTGATCTGCATCCCCGTACCCCTCGTACAGATCCCGTTGTCCTGTGCCGTCGCCCGTGCCGACGCCCCTCACGCCCAGACATGGTCCCCGTTCCTACGGAGCGGCAATCTCCTCTTTGCGCCGTCCCAGGGCGAGGATCATGCCCTCGTGTCCCGGCCGCACCACGTGGTGCAGATCGTGGAGCTCCAGCTCGGCGGTGAACGGCTCCAGGGCCTGCCTGGCCCGCTCCTCGTTGACCCGGTAGGCCGGATAACGGTGCTCGCCCACGCGGTAGCCGACCGACTCCTTCATGAACGCCACGGCGAACGGCGCCCCGTCCGCGAGCGCCTCCATGAAGCAGCGCACGCCCCGCTGGAACTCCTCGGGGCACTCGGACATCGAGTCGGCGACGAAGAACATCGTCCCGATGTCCCAGCGGCGCCGCCCGTCGAGGTCGAACAGGTTGGCCCGTTCCACCCGGACGATCTCGCCGACCCGGCTGTGCGGGTCGACGCCGCGGTAGGCGGGGGCCTCGGTGAGCACGTCCCAGAAGGCGTCCCACTCCGTGCCCAGGCCCCCGGGGGCGGTCTGCCGCTTGAGGTACTCGATGTTCGGCGGCGCGTACTCCAGCAGGAGGACCTTCTCGCACCACGGCAGCATGGACAGCGCGGGGTACAGGTTGGCGCCCGCGCCGACGTCGACGCCCCGCGCGAGGGCGGGCGCGGCCCCGGCGAAGCAGCGGCTGAAGTAGTCGCGCAGCAGGCGCACGATGTGGAGGTCGGCCTCCAGCGGCGTGCGGTAGTTGTTGTCGACGTACACCTCAGGATCGAACTTCGACCACGGGGCGTCAGCGTTGCGATCCATAGTCACCCTGCCGCGTTCCATTTCCCTGCCTGCCGATCCGTGTGCGCGAGCCCGCTGGACACCGGCAGCCCGAGGCGGCGGACCTCGTCCCCCGCACCGTAGACCCGCCCCGAACACGCCGGTCCCTCACCGCGGGACGCGTCCGGTGCACCCCGGCGCACGTCAGCACATCCGGGCGCACACCCCAACTGGCCCTTGCAGTACGGAACTTGGAGGCTCCACTGTGGCAGAACGAGCAGCCGGCCGCCACATCCGGGCCTCAGTCCTTCGGGTGAGCGCGCCTGCTTCCGCCGGATTGACATCCGCATGTCCCGACTGGGGGTGGCATGACCGCCGAACCGCTGGAGCATTTCCTCGACCGCCACGAGCAGCTCACCGCACCGTTCCCGGCCTCGCTGCCACTCGTCCTGCGCCGGGTGCACGAGTCCGACCTGCCCGAACTGCAACGGCTGGACGCGGAGGTCTTCCAAGAGGTCGCGTACCCCGGTTTTCTGCTGCGCCAGCTCTACGACATGTACGCGGAGCACTTCCTCGTCCTGGACGACGGGACGGGCCGGCTGCGCGGCTATGTGCTGGCGGGGACGACGGCGCTCGGCCGCGACAGCTGGATCCTCGGCCTGGGCGTGACCCACGACCGGCGCCGCAACGGGCTGGGCCGGGAGCTGATGACGGCGGTCCTGGACCGGCTGCGCCGCGCCGGGATCGAGCAGGTCCGGCTCACCGTCGAGCCCACCAACCGGGCCGCGATACTCCTCTACCGCTCGCTGGGCTTCGATCCCGAGGAACCCGACGGGGGCCTGCGCCCGGACTACTTCGGCCCCGGGATGCACCGGCGGATACTGCGCCTCGACCTCACCCGGGGCCGCTGAGCGGCCCGGCCGGGCGCGGCGCTCCCGTCCCACGCGTGACGGCGCGGCGACCATACGAGGCAGTTGCCGTCGACCGCCGCCGCTCCCGGGAGCCCGTATGACCTTCCCCGTGCCGCTGACCGGTGTCGTCCCGCCCGTGTGCACGCCGCTGACGCCGGAGGGCGAGGTGGACGTGGGGTCGCTGCTGCGGCTGGTCGACCATCTGGTGGCGGGCGGGGTGCACGGGCTGTTCGTGCTCGGGACGGCCTCGGAGGCGGCGTTCCTGACGGACCGGCAGCGCAGGCAGGTGGTGGAGGCGGTCGCCGGGCACGTGGGGGCGGGGCTGCCGGTGCTGGCGGGCGCGGTCGACATGACCACGGCGCGGGTGCTCGACCAGGTGGCCGCGGTCGCGGCGGCGGGCGCGCGGGCCGTGGTGGTGACCGCGCCCTTCTACGCGGCCGTCCGCCCGGCGGAGGTCGCCCGCCACTACCGCCGCGTCGCCGCCGCGAGCCCGGTCCCGGTGCTGGCCTACGACATCCCCGCCGCGGTGCGCACCAAGCTGCCCACCGCTCTCGTGCTGGAGCTGGCCGGGGAAGGGGTGCTGGCCGGGCTGAAGGACTCCAGCGGGGAGCTGGACGGCTTCCGGGAGGTCGCCGCCGGGGTGCGCGCGGATTCCCGTACGGCCGGGTTCAGCGTGCTGACCGGCTCCGAGCGGCTGGTCGACGTGGCGCTGGCGCTGGGCGCCGACGGCGCGGTGCCGGGGCTCGCCAATGTCGACCCGCACGGTTTCGTACGCCTCTACCGCCTCGCGCGCGCCGGTGACGCGCAGGGCGCACGGGCCGAGCAGGAGCGGCTGGGCGCGCTGTTCGCCCTCACCCGGACCGGCGGCCCGGGACCCGCGGCGCCCGGCGCGTTGAAGGCGGCCCTGCACCTGCGCGGAATCATCGACTGCCCGGCCACCGCAGGGCCACAGCTCCCGCTGACGGAACGGGAGGTGGCACACGTACGCGACCACCTCGCGGCGGCGGGGCTGCTGTAGGGCCCGGGTCGGCGGGGGGGCGGGGCGGACGGTGTTCGGGTCCTGGCAGGGGGGCCAGGGGCCGGGGCCGGTGGCTGGAGCCGCGTCCGGGCCCTGCCGGGGGCCCGTCGGGACGGCGTGCGGGTCCCGCCCGGGGCCGGTGGCCGGGACGGCATTCGGACTCCGCCGGGGCCCGGGGGCCGGGCCGGCATCCGGGACCTGCCGGTGCCGGTCAGGACGGCGCCCGAGTCCTGCCGAGGGCAGCGGCCGGGACAGCACCCGGACCCACCGGGGACCGGTTCGGAACAGCGCCCGGACCCTGCCGGAAGCCAACCGGGACAGCATCCGGACCCCCGGCAGGGGCCTCATGGCCGGGACGGCCTCCGGATCCTGGCGGGTGCCGCTCGGAACAGCGCCCGGGACCTGCCGGAGGCCGGTTCGGGGCGGCATCCGGATCCTGCCGGGGCCGGACGGCGAGCAGGGCGTGCCGGGAGGGGGGCGGGGCGGGATTCGGACACCGCCGGACAGCGGCCGTCAGGACGGTGTGCGGGCCGCCGCTGCCAGCAGGCGGCCGATGTCGTCCGCGCAGATGGTGAGGGCCGCGCCGACCGTGGCGAGGACGTCGCGTTCGGCGGGGGTGTAGGGGCCGTCGGCCAGGGCGATGCGGGCGGCCTGGAGCAGGACCGCCTCGCGGCCCGCCGGGGCGAGGTGCGGGGCCAGCGGGTCCAGGGCCTCGTGCAGCTCTATGGTCAGCCCGGGGGCGCACGGCTGGTCCTCGTAGACCCGCCCGGTGTCCGCGGCCAGCGCGTCGACCAGGGCGGCGAGCTGCTCCTCGGTGCACTCGGCGAAACCGGCGGCGCGCACGGCGGCGGCGGCCGTCTCCAGGACCGTACGCGAGGAGGTGCCGCCCGCGGAGAGCACCGCGAGGGCGACGGTGTGCACGGCGTCGCGCAGCATCGCGGAGAAGCGGGTGGTGGTCGGGTGGTCCAGGGCGTCCGTGCCGAAGCGGCCGGTGCAGGCGGCGCACTCCACGACCGGTCCGGCCGCGCCGCGCGGCAGCAGCGGCACCCCGAGGACGGTGAACCGGCGCCGGCCGGTGAGCCGCTGGTAGTTGCGGTCACCGCCGCAGCCGGGGCAGAAGAACTCGCCGTCGCCCACGGGCGTCCAGGCGGTACGGGTGCCCAGTATGCGGGCAAGCCTGACGGCACGGCCGTTTCGTCCCCGTACTGGCAGCACGTCGCACCTCCGTAACCACGCGGCAACATCGCCACGTGGGCGTGATGTTAGCCACATCGGTGAGGCTGAGTCAGTACCCGGGACGAGACCTTTCCGTGACCTGGCCGGTAAACGACGGCAAAAATCCAGGCCCCGGCTGCCTCGATGGGCGGCCGGGGCCGGGAAAACGCCGGTCAGGGTGGTCAGCGGGCGGCTCGGTTGACGGCGGAGACGACCGCCTTCAGCGACGCACGTGTCGTGTTCGCGTCGATGCCGATCCCCCACAGGACCTTGTCCTCGATCGCGCATTCGATGTAGGAGGCGGCCTGCGCGGAGGCGCCCTCGCTCATCGTGTGCTCCTGGTAGTCCAGCAGGCGCACGTCGATGCCGATGGACTGGAGGGCGTCGAAGAACGCGGAGATCGGGCCGTTGCCGGACCCGGTCAGCACGGTGTCCTCGCCGTCCACCTCGGCCTCCACCGTGAGGCTGTCCACGCCGTCGGTGTCGGTGGTCGACTGGCCGGTCTTGACCTGGATGCGGCCCCAGGGGTTGTCCGGGTTGGGCAGGTACTCGTCCTGGAAGACGGACCAGATCTCCTTCGGCGTGACCTCGCCGCCCTCCGCGTCGGTCTTCGCCTGGATGATCTTCGAGAACTCGATCTGCATCCGGCGGGGCAGGTCCAGCTTGTGGTCGTTCTTCAGGACGTAGGCGATACCGCCCTTGCCGGACTGCGAGTTGACGCGGATGACCGCCTCGTAGGAGCGGCCGACGTCCTTCGGGTCGATCGGCAGGTAGGGCACCGCCCACTCGATGTCGTCGACCGTGACGCCCTTGGCCCGCGCGTCGGCCTCCATGGCGTCGAAGCCCTTCTTGATGGCGTCCTGGTGGGAGCCGGAGAAGGACGTGTAGACCAGGTCGCCCACGTACGGGTGGCGCGGGTGGACCTCCATCTGGTTGCAGTACTCCCACGTACGGCGGATCTCGTCGATGTCGGAGAAGTCGATCTGCGGGTCGACGCCCTGTGAGAACAGGTTCATGCCCAGAGTGACCAGGTCGACGTTGCCGGTGCGCTCGCCCTGGCCGAACAGGCAGCCCTCGACGCGGTCGGCGCCGGCCATGACCGCCAGCTCGGCCGCGGCCACCGCCGTGCCGCGGTCGTTGTGCGGGTGGACGGACAGGCAGACGTGCTCGCGCCGGGAGAGGTTGCGGTGCATCCACTCGAAGCGGTCCGCGTGCGTGGAGGGTGCCGAACGCTCCACGGTGGCCGGCAGGTTGAGGATGATCTCGCGGCCCGGTCCCGGCTGGTAGACGTCCATCACCGCCTCGCAGACCTCCAGCGCGAAGTCCAGCTCGGTGTCGGTGAAGATCTCGGGGCTGTACTGGTACCCGAATTCCGTCTCCGGGCCGAGCAGCTTCTCGGCGTACTCCATCACCAGACGGGTGCCGTCGACGGCGATCTGCTTGATGTCGTCCCTGGAACCGCGGAAGACGACCCGGCGGAAGACCGGCGCGGTGGCGTTGTACAGGTGGACGGTGGCCCGCCGGGCGCCCTTCAGGGACTCCACGGTCCGCTCGATCAGGTCCTCGCGGGCCTGGGTCAGTACGGAGATCGTGACGTCGTCCGGGATCGCGCCCTCTTCCTCGATGATGGAGCGCACGAAGTCGAAGTCGGTCTGGCCGGAGGCCGGGAAGCCGACCTCGATCTCCTTGTAGCCCAGCTTGACCAGCAGGTCGAACATGGCGCGCTTGCGGGCGGGCGACATCGGGTCGATCAGGGCCTGGTTGCCGTCGCGCAGATCGGTGGAGAGCCAGCGGGGGGCGGCGGTGATGCGCTGCTCGGGCCAGGTGCGGTCGGGGATGTCGACCTGCTCGTACTGGCCGTACTTGCGGACCGGCATGGAACTGGACTGCTGGCGGTTGACCATGGTGGCGTGGGGCTCCTCGGGAGGTCCGCGGGTGACGCGGAGGCCGGTGGGGCGGCCGACGGCGCAACGCCAGACTCCGCGGGGAGGGGGTCGGCCTCGACTACAGGCCCTCGCCGCGGCAGCTAAGGAGAAGCAGCCCGAAACGCATGGTGCTGTGCAGCCTAGCCGAGCCGCGTCGGATGTGTGGACCCGTCCAGTATGCGAAACGAGGCCCGCGAAAGGGAGTAAAAGGTACAAAGAGTGCGCGTCGTCACACCGCGCAGCCATCCCTACCCTTCGCGACCACCGAAGGAACGCCTTGCCCCGATTTTTCACCAATCAAGGTTGCAGGTAGTGACTTTGACATCACGCAGTGCGATGGTCGACGTATGACCACCCACGGGGGCCAAGAGCCCGTCTTCTGCACCATCGTGCCGCCCCACCTCCTCGACCGGCTCGCCCGGAACGAGGACCCCGCGCTGTCCGGCCCGGCCCGCCGCAGCCTCCAGCGCGACGCCATGGAACGCACCCGCAGGCGCCTGACCACCGTCGTCGGCGCCACCGCCGTCGCCCCGCCCGCCGGCAAGCAGGCCGAGCAGCCGCACCGCACCGTCTACGACGCCCGCCACCGCACCGACCTGCCCGGCACCAAGGTCCGCGGCGAGGGCCAGCAGCCCGGCAAGGACGCCACCGTCAACCGCGCCTACTCCGGCCTCGGCGCCACCTTCGAGCTGTATCTGAAGGCGTACGGCCGCGACTCCATCGACGGCAGCGGCCTGCCGCTGGACGCGACCGTGCACTACGACGAGAAGTACAACAACGCCTTCTGGAACGGCGAGCAGATGGTGTTCGGCGACGGCGACGGCGAGATCTTCCTCGACTTCACCATCCCGGTCGACGTCATCGGCCACGAGCTGACCCACGGCGTCACCCAGCACACCGCCAACCTCGCCTACTTCGGCCAGTCCGGCGCGCTCAACGAGTCGGTCTCCGACGTCTTCGGCTCGCTGATCAAGCAGTACACGCTCGGGCAGAGCGCGAGCGAGGCCGACTGGCTGATCGGCGCCGGGCTGCTCGCCCCGCGCGTCACCGGCACCGCGCTGCGCTCCATGAAGGCGCCCGGCACCGCCTACGACGACGACGTGCTCGGCAAGGACCCGCAGCCCGCCACCATGGACGACTACGTCCACACCGGCAGCGACAACGGCGGCGTGCACATCAACTCCGGCATCCCCAACCACGCCTTCTACCTGGTCGCCACCGCGCTCGGCGGGCACGCCTGGGAGAAGGCAGGACAGGTCTGGTACGACGCGCTGACCGGCGGCAAGCTCAAGGAGGACGCGGACTTCGCGGCCTTCGCCACCCTCACCGTGCAGACCGCCCGCGAGCGGTACGGCGCGGGGGACGTGCTCCAGGCCGTCCAGAAGGGCTGGGAGCAGGTGGGGGTGCGGACGCTCTGAATCCGTACTAGACACTGACCCATGCGTATTCAGGTACGGCGCACGGGCGGCTTCGCGGGCATCGAGCGGCACGCCGAGGTGGACACCTCGCAGCGGCCCGATGCCCCCGAGTGGCGGTCCCTGGCCGAGAAGGCCCTCGCCGCGAGCCAGGGCACCCCGCCCGCCGGGGTCCCGGACGGCTTCCACTACGAGATCACGGTCGACGGCCACACGGTCCACGCCGCCGACCCGCGGCTCACCGACGACCAGCGCGAGCTGATCACCAGAGTCCTGAAGGAAGGCGCGTAGCCGGGGGCCCGCAAGCCCTTTCCGTGCACGGGCGTTGACTTCCGTTACCGCCGGTACGGATGATCCGCGCATGGCGACTGACGCAGGCACCCCAGGCACCTCGGCCGGACCGCTCCCCCGGTTCCCGGACGGCTTCCTGTGGGGGGTGTCCACCTCGGCGCACCAGATCGAGGGAGCGGCGGACGCCCGGGAGCCGTCCGTGTGGGACGTGTTCTCCGCCGAGGCCGGCCGGATCAAGGACGGCTCCACGGCGGCGGTGGCCTGCGACCACTACCACCGGCACACCGAGGACGTCGCCCTGCTGGCCGGGCTCGGCGTCGGCGCCTACCGCTTCTCGGTGTCCTGGCCCCGGGTGAACTCCCCCGGCGGCCTCGGCTTCTACGACCGGCTCGTCGACGAGCTGTGCGCGGCCGGGGTGCGCCCCGTCCCGACGCTCTTCCACTGGGACCTGCCGGCCGGTCTGGACTGGCTGGAGCGCGACACGGCGGAGCGCTTCGCGGAGTACGTGACGGTGGTCGCCGAGCGCCTCGGCGACCGCGTCGGCAAGTGGATCACCCTCAACGAACCCGCCGAACACACCCTCCTCGGCCACGCGCTGGGCGTCCACGCGCCGGGCAGGCAGCTCCTGTTCGACGCCCTGCCCGCCGCCCACCACCAGCTCCTCGCGCACGGTCTGGCCGTACGGGCGCTGCGCGCGGCCGGGGCCTCGGACATCGGCATCGCCAACTCGCACGCCCCGACCTGGCCCGCCTCGCGCGAGGCCGCGGACGTGGAGGCGGCGGACTTCTACGACATGCTGCTCAACCGCCTGTTCGCCGAGCCGCTGCTGCTGGGCCGCTACCCGGAGGGCGTCGGCGAGCTGATGCCCGGCGACGTCGAGGCCGACCTCGAAGTGATCGCGGAGCCGCTGGACTGGTACGGCGTCAACTACTACGCCCCGGCCCGGGTGGGCGCCCCGCAGGGCACCGACGTGGAGGTCGGCGGGATCGCGCTGCCCGCCGGACTGCCCTTCACCGTCCGTCAGATCGAGGACCGCCCGGTCACCGACTTCGGCTGGCCGGTGGTCCCCGAGGGCCTGACCGAGCTGCTGACCGGCTTCCGCGAGCGCTACCGCGACCGCCTCCCGCCGCTCGTCATCACCGAGAACGGCTGCTCCTACGAGGGCCTGGACGACCAGGAGCGCATCGCCTACCTGGACGCCCATCTGCGGGCCCTGCACCGGGCGATGGCGGCGGGCGTGGACGTACGCGGCTACTTCGTGTGGTCCCTGCTGGACAACTGGGAGTGGGCGGAGGGCTACGCCCGGCGCTTCGGCCTCGTCCACGTCGACTACGCGACCCTGGAACGCACCCCGAAGTCCTCCTACCACTGGTACCGCGGCCTGCTCAGCGCCCAGAGATGACCCGCCCCCGCCGGCCGCCGCACACACCGGGTCCATCGGGTCCACCGGATCCGGAGGGCCCGTCCGCGGACCCGGGCGGGCCCGCGCCGCCCGCCGGGCCCGACCCGCTCGCCGAACCCGTCCGGCCGGTCGGGCGGGGCTGGACGGCCGCGCTCTCGCTGGCCAACGGGGCGATCTGGGTGGGCTGGTACGGGCCGCTCCAGATCCTGCTCGCCGCCCAGGCGCGGGACTTCGCGCCCGGCACCGGCCTGTCCAAGGAATCGCTGCTGGCCTGGGTGACGGGCGCCGGGGCGGTGGTGTCGCTGGTGGCCAACCCGCTGTTCGGGGCGCTGTCGGACCGGACGACGGCCCGCTGGGGCCGCCGCTCGCCGTGGATCGCGGCCGGGGCGGCGGGCGGCGCGCTGTCGCTGCTGCTGCTGGCGGGCGCGCACGGCGTGGCCGCGATGACGGCCGGCTGGTGCGTGGTCCAGCTCACGCTGAACGCGGCTTTCGCGGCGGTGACGGCGGCCGTGCCGGACCGGGTGCCGCGCGCGCAGCGCGGAGCGGTGGGCGGCTGGCTGGGGGCGGCGCAGATCCTCGGGGTGGTCGGCGGGACGGGCCTCGCGACGCTGGCCGGGGGCACCGGGGCCGGGTACGCGGCCTGCGCGGTGTTCACGGCGGTGGGCGTGCTGCCGTATCTCCTTGGCTTCCGGGACCTGCGGCTCCCGGCGGCGCGCCGCCCGCCCTGGTCCTGGCGGGGCTTCTGGGGCGGCTTCCTGCTCAGCCCGCGCCGCCACCCGGACCTCGGCTGGGCCTGGCTGACCCGCTTCCTGATCAACCTCAGCAACTCCCTGGTGCTGCTCTACCTCCTCTACTACCTGCGCGACCGCGTCGGCTACGCCGATCCCGAGCGGGGCGTCCTGGTCCTGACGGCGGTGAACGGGATCACCCTGCTGGCCACGGTGGTGGCGGGCGGGGTGTGGTCGGACCGGACCGGGCGCCGCAAGCCGTTCGTGGTCTGGTCGGGCGTGCTCATGGCGGTGGCCACGGCCGCGCTGGCGGCGTGGCAGACCTGGCCGGGCGCGCTCGTGGCGGCGGCCGTCCTCGGCGTCGGCTTCGGCGTCTTCACCTCGGTCGACTTCGCCCTGATGACCGATGTGCTGCCCACCGCCCTGGACCGCGGCAAGGACCTCGGCGTCATCAACGTCGCCAACGCCCTCCCCCAGGTCGCGGCCCCGGCGCTGGCCGCGCCGATCGTGACGTACCTCGGCGGCTACCGCGTCCTCTACCTGGTCGCGGCCGCGATCGGGCTGGCCGGGGCGGTCCTGGTGGGCCGGATCCGGGGCGTGGACTGATCCGGGGCGTGGACTGATCCGGGGCGTGGACTGATCCGGGCCGTCGGCCGAGGAAAAGCCCTACGGGCTTGTCGCTCCCCCGTCGTACCCTGGGAAGCGCGAGGCCGCCGTCAGCTGTGCGGCCGTGACGAGGAGGAAAAGCAGGCGTCGAGCGCCGGCCCATGACTCAGACACCCGCAGCCAAGACCCCCGCGCAGGGGCAGGCGAGAGCACAGTTCACCGTCCCCGCCCAGCACCCCATGGTGACCGTGCTGGGTTCCGGCGACTCCCTCCTGCGCGTGATCGAGAAGGCCTTCCCGGGGGCCGACATCCACGTCCGGGGCAATGAGATCAGCGCGGTGGGCGACACGGCGGACGTGGCCCTGATACAGCGCGTGTTCGACGAGATGATGCTCGTGCTCCGCACCGGGCAGCCGATGACGGAGGACGCAGTGGAACGCTCGATCGCCATGCTCAAGGCGAGCGGGAACGGCGAGGGCGACGGCCAGGAGACCCCGGCCGAGGTGCTGACGCAGAACATCCTGTCCTCGCGCGGGCGCACCATCCGCCCCAAGACGCTCAACCAGAAGCGCTACGTCGACGCCATCGACAAGCACACCATCGTCTTCGGCATCGGCCCGGCCGGTACCGGCAAGACCTACCTGGCGATGGCCAAGGCGGTGCAGGCCCTCCAGTCCAAGCAGGTCAACCGCATCATCCTGACCCGCCCCGCGGTCGAGGCCGGCGAGCGCCTCGGCTTCCTGCCGGGCACGCTCTACGAGAAGATCGACCCCTATCTGCGCCCGCTCTACGACGCGCTGCACGACATGATCGACCCGGACTCGATCCCCCGCCTGATGGCCGCGGGCACGATCGAGGTGGCTCCGCTGGCGTACATGCGCGGCAGGACCCTGAACGACGCCTTCATCATCCTGGACGAGGCGCAGAACACCAGCCCCGAGCAGATGAAGATGTTCCTCACCCGGCTCGGCTTCGACTCGAAGATCGTGATCACGGGTGACGTCACCCAGGTGGACCTGCCGAGCGGGACCAAGTCGGGTCTGCGGCAGGTGCAGGACATCCTGGAGGGCGTCGAGGACGTCCACTTCTCCCGGCTGTCGTCGCAGGACGTCGTACGGCACAAGCTGGTGGGCCGTATCGTCGACGCGTACGAGAAGTACGACAGCACGCACGGCACCGAGAACGGGGGCGTGTCCAAGGGCGGCCGTTCCCGGTCCGCCGCCGGACACGGCCACGGGCACAAGGGGAAGTAGACCAGCACGACCATGTCGATCGACGTCAACAACGAGTCCGGAACCGAGGTCGACGAGCAGGCGATCCTCGACATCGCCCGCTACGCGCTCGCGCGGATGCGCATTCACCCGCTCTCCGAACTGTCGGTGATCGTCGTGGACGCCGACGCCATGGAGCAGCTGCACATCCAGTGGATGGACCTGCCGGGTCCGACGGATGTCATGTCCTTCCCGATGGACGAGCTGCGTCCGCCGGGCAAGGACGACGAGGAGCCCCCGCAGGGCCTCCTCGGTGACATCGTGCTGTGCCCGGAGGTCGCCGCCCGGCAGGGCGCCGAGGCGGAGACGAAGCACTCCATGGACGAGGAGCTGCAACTGCTCACCGTCCACGGAGTGCTGCACCTGCTGGGCTACGACCACGAGGAGCCGGACGAGAAGGCCGAGATGTTCGGCCTCCAGGCGGCGATCGTGGACGGCTGGCGTGCCGAGCGGGGCCTGGAGGGTCCCTCTCCGGCGCCGACCGTCTCGTAACCGCCGATGAGTCCGCAGATCGTCGTCGGCGCCGTCGCCCTGGTCGTCGTCGCCTGGCTCGCCGCCTGCGCGGAGGCGGGCCTCGCGCGCGTCTCCAGCTTCCGCGCCGACGAGGCCGTGAAGTCGGGCCGCCGGGGCGGCGCCAAGCTCGCCCAGGTCGCCGCCGACCCGACCCGCTATCTGAACGTGGCCCTGCTGGTCCGCGTCGCCTGCGAGATGGCGGCGGCGGCCCTGGTCACCTATGTCTGCCTGGACGCGTTCTCCGGGACCGGCGAGGCCCTGGTGGTCGCGATCGCCGTCATGGTCCTGGTGTCGTACGTCGCCGTCGGGGTCTCCCCGCGCACCATCGGCCGGCAGCATCCGCTGAACACGGCCACCGTGGCGGCGTACGTCCTGGTCCCGCTCGCCCGGATCATGGGCCCGATCCCCTCGCTGCTCATCCTCATCGGCAACGCGCTCACGCCGGGCAAGGGCTTCCGGCGCGGCCCGTTCGCCTCGGAGGCGGAGCTGCGGGCGCTGGTCGACCTGGCCGAGCAGGAGTCCCTGATCGAGGACGACGAGCGCCGCATGGTGCACTCCGTCTTCGAGCTGGGGGACACGCTGGTGCGGGAGGTGATGGTGCCGCGCACCGACCTCGTCGTCATCGAGCGGTACAAGACCATCCGCCAGGCCCTCACGCTGGCGCTGCGCTCCGGTTTCTCGCGCATCCCGGTCACCGGGGAGAGCGAGGACGACGTCGTCGGCATCGTCTATCTGAAGGACCTGGTCCGCCGCACCCACATCACCCGGGAGGCGGAGAACGAGCTGGTGTCCACGGCGATGCGCCCGGCGGTGTTCGTACCGGACACCAAGAACGCCGGTGACCTGCTGCGCGAGATGCAGAAGGAGCGCAACCACGTCGCGGTCGTCATCGACGAGTACGGCGGCACGGCCGGGATCGTCACCATCGAGGACATCCTGGAGGAGATCGTCGGCGAGATCACCGACGAGTACGACCGGGAGCTGCCTCCGGTGGAGGACCTCGGCGAGGGCCGCCACCGGGTCACCGCCCGCCTCGACATCACCGATCTGGGCGAGCTGTACGGCCTGGAGGAGTACGACGACGAGGACGTGGAGACGGTCGGCGGGCTGCTCGCCAAGGCGCTGGGCCGGGTTCCCATCGCGGGCGCCTCGGCGCCGGTCGAGCTGCCCGACGGGCGGACGCTGCGGCTGACCGCGGAGTCCGCGGCGGGCCGCCGGAACAAGATCGTGACGGTGCTGGTGGAGCCGGTGGACGGCCCCGGGGACGGAGCGGAGAGCGGATGACGCCCCAGGAGCTGCGCGCCCTGTGCCTGTCCTTCAACGCCGCCGTGGAGGACTTCCCCTTCACTCCGGAGACCTCGGTCTTCAAGGTGCGGGGCAAGCTCTTCGCGCTGACGGCGCTGGACGCGCGGCCCCTGACCGTCAACCTCAAGTGCGATCCCGAGGACGCGGTGCGGCTGCGCGGCGAGCACCCGGGGCTGGTCGTCCCGGGCTGGCACATGAACAAGCGGCACTGGAACACGGTCACGGCCGACGGACGGCTCCCGGACCGGCTGGTCCGGGAGCTGGTCGAGGACTCCTACGACCTCGTGGTGGCCGGTCTGCCGCGTGCCGAGCGGCTCCGCCTCGACCGGCCCTGAGGCCCTTCAGGAACGGGCTCCCCGGCCGGTACGCAGGCCGAGTCCCACCAGCACCGCCGCCGCCAGCACGATCAGCGCGTCCAGGGCGAGCACGGTGTGCACCCCGGCGAGCAGGTCGTCGGAGGTGGTGGCGAGCACGCCCAGCAGCGGGATGCCGACGGTGATGCCCACCTGCTGGGTGGAGGTGACCAGGCCGGTGGCCAGGCCCTGCTCCTCGTCGGGCACGCCCGAGGTGACGGTCAGACCGTAGGAGACGATCGCGCCCAGGTGGAACATGCTGGCCAGGGCGACGGCCGCGGTGGCCAGCCACACCGACCACGATCCGGTGCCCAGCCCGAGCAGCGCGGCGATCAGCGCGCCCTGCCCGGCCAGCGAACCGGCCAGCGTGCGGCGGGCGCCGAAGCGGCCGATGACCTTCGCCGCGTACGAGCCGGCGACGGCCGACAGCACGCCCTGCACCCCGAAGACGAGGCCGGTCTCGAAGGCCGACAGGCGCAGGGTCTCCTGGAGGTAGAGGGTCAGGACGAAGACGACCGTCGACATCATCGAGAAGGTGACCAGACCGCCCAGGTTGCCGAAGGCCACCGTGCGGCGGCGCAGCATGGGCAGCGAGACCAGCGGGGCGGCGGAGCGGGACTCCACGACCACGAACGCGGCCAGCAGGGCGAGTCCGGCGAGCAGCGCGGCGATCACGTCGGCGCGGCCGAAGCCGTGGTCGGCGGCGGTGGACAGGGCGTAGATCAGCGAGAGCAGACCGGTGGTGACGGTGACCGCGCCGGGGATGTCCAGGCGGGGGCGGTTGGGGGTGCGGGACTCGGGGAGCAGGCCGGGGGCCAGGGGCAGCACGATCAGTGCGAAGACGGTGAGCAGCGCCATCGTGGAGCGCCAGCCGAGGGCGTCGGTGAGGACGCCGCCGGCGACCATGCCGACGGTGAAGCCCAGCGACAGCAGGGTGCCGGAGATGCCGAGGGCGCGGTCGCGGGCCGGGCCCTCCGGGAAGGTGGTGGTCAGCAGGGACATGCCGGTGGGCACGATGGCCGCGGCGCCCAGGCCCTGGAGCACCCGTCCGGCCAGGAAGGACGCCGGGTCCCAGGCGAGGGTGGCCAGCAGGGAGGCCGCGCCGAACAGGGCGAGCCCGGCGAGGAACAGCCTGCGGCGGCCGAACAGGTCGCCGACCCGGCCGAACAGCAGCAGGAAGCCGCCGGAGGGCAGGGCGAACGCGGTGACGGCCCACTGGAGCGCGGAGCGGCTCATGCCGAGGTCGGTGCCGAGTTCCGGCAGGGCCACGTTCAGGACGGAGAAGTCCAGGGCGACCATGAACTGGGCCGCGCACAGGACGAACAGGACGAGCTTGTCGCGCGTCGACAGCCGGGAGGCCGCCGATGCCGATGCCGATGTCGATGCCGATGTCGATGCCGATGGGGTGGGCTGGGGGTCGGGGGTGGTTGCCGGGGTGGCCGGGGTGGTGTCGATCGCCATGGCAAAGAGCTTCTTGCGGCCGGAACAGATGTGGGGAGTCGGAACTTATGGTGGTGGTGGCACCACCAGACAGCGCGAGGGGGATCCGTACGTGCCGGATACGGACGTGTCGAAGAGTCAGCGGCGGCATGAGCTGCGCGAGTTCCTGATGAGCAGACGGGCCCGGGTGTCCCCGGCCGAGGCGGGGCTGCCGGACGGCGGGGCGCGCCGGCGTACGCCCGGACTGCGGCGGGAGGAGGTCGCCGTGCTCGCCGGGGTGGGCGCCTCCTGGTACCAGTGGCTGGAGCAGGGGCGGGACATCTCCGTCTCCGCGCAGGTCCTGGACGCGGTGGCGCGGGTGCTGCGGCTCGGTGGCACCGAGCGGCGCCATCTGTACGTGCTCGCCGGGCTGAACCCGCCCGCGCCCGAGGTGGCGCCGGACAAGCGGGACATGTGCGAGGGGCTGCGGCGGCTGATCGACACCTGGATGCCGTATCCGGCGCACATCATGGACCTCTACTACAACTGCGTGATGTACAACGACGCCGCCGCGGTGGTGCTGGGCATGCGTCCGGACATCACGCAGAACTGCCTCGTCGACTTCTTCACCGACCCGCTGTACCGCGCCCGCTCGCACAGCTGGGAGCGCAACGCCCGTACCGTCGTCGCGCAGTTCCGGGCCGCGTGCGCCGCCCGGCCCGGCGACGAGGGGTACCAGGCGGTGCTGGACCGGGTCTCGCGGGCCAGCGCGGAGTTCACGGCGCTGTGGGAGGAGTGGGACGTCGAGGAGCCGGGGCAGGTGCGCAAGGAGCTGGAGCATCCGCTGGTGGGGCTGCTGTGCGTGGAGTCCACGGCGATGAAGGTGCCGGCCCGGCCGGATCTCACGGTGGTGCTGCACACGCCGCTGGACGAGGCGAACACCGCGGCGAAGCTGGAGTGGCTGGCCTCGCCGGAGGGGCGGCGCGGGGCGATGTATCCGGTGGCGGGGTGAGGTTCGGCCGCGGAGCGGGGCCGGGTGTGGTGGTGCGGGGTGCGGGGTGCGGCGGGGGCCGGGGTGCGCGGGGGGCCGTCGGCAGGGCTGTCGGTGGGACTGTCGGTGGGGCTCCGTATGCTCGGGGCCATGACCGAGAGCACCGACAGCAGCGCGCTGGACGCCGAGGACCGCAAGATCGTCACCCTGGCCCGTTCGGTACGGGCCCGCAACGGCGTGCCGGAGGGCGCGGCGGTACGGGACGAGACGGGCCGTACCTACGCCGCCGGGTCGGTGCGGCTGGCCTCGCTGGAGCTGAGCGCGCTGCGCACCGCGGTGGCGATGGCGGTGGCGTCCGGGGCGACCTCGCTGGAGGCGGCGGCCGTGGTCGGCGCGGCTCAGGGGCTGCCGCCGGAGGACCTGGCGGCCGTGGCCGACCTGGGCGGGGCGGGTACGCCGGTGCTGCTGGCCGGGCCGGACGGTGCCGTGCGGGTGACGCTGGCGGCGCGGACGGCGGAGTAGCGGCGCAGTAGCAGCGCGGGCGCGGCCCGGGACGTGCGGGGGGCGTCCGGGGGCGGTGGGGTGCCGGTCGCGGCGCCCTGTTCGGCGGGGGGTCGTGGATCAGGGACAATGGGCGCCATGAGCGTTCGTACCCAGTCATCCGAGCAGTCCGCCGAGGCTGTCCACCGGGCCGGCTTCGCCTGTTTCGTGGGCCGCCCCAACGCGGGCAAGTCCACCCTCACGAACGCTCTGGTCGGGCAGAAGGTGGCGATCACCTCCAACCGGCCGCAGACCACCCGGCACACCGTGCGCGGCATCGTGCACCGGCCGGACGCGCAGCTGATCCTCGTGGACACGCCGGGGCTGCACAAGCCGCGGACGCTGCTGGGCGAGCGGCTGAACGACGTGGTGCGGACCACGTGGGCCGAGGTGGACGTGATCGGCTTCTGCCTGCCCGCCGACCAGAAGATCGGGCCCGGTGACCGGTTCATCGCCAAGGAGCTGGCGGGGATCAGGAAGACGCCGAAGGTCGCGATCGTCACGAAGACCGACCTCGTGGACGGCAAGGCGCTCGCCGAGCAGCTCATCGCGGTCGACCAGCTCGGCAAGGAGCTGGGGATCGAGTGGGCGGAGATCGTGCCGGTGTCGGCGACGGCCGGCCGGCAGGTGGATCTGCTCGCCGATCTGCTGATCCCGCTGCTGCCGGAGGGGCCCGCGCTGTATCCCGAGGGGGATCTGACCGACGAGCCCGAGCAGGTGATGGTGGCCGAGCTGATCCGGGAGGCGGCGCTGGAGGGGGTGCGGGACGAGTTGCCGCACTCCATCGCCGTGGTCGTCGAGGAGATGCTGCCGCGGGAGGACCGGCCGGAGGACAAGCCGCTGCTGGACATCCACGCGAACGTCTTCATCGAGCGGCCCAGCCAGAAGGGGATCATCATCGGGCCGAAGGGGAAGCGGTTGAAGGAGGTCGGGATCAAGTCGCGCAAGCAGATCGAGGCGTTGCTCGGTACGCCGGTGTTCCTCGACCTCCATGTGAAGGTCGCGAAGGACTGGCAGCGGGACCCGAAGCAGTTGCGTCGGCTCGGTTTCTGAGGGTCCCCCGGCCCACCCGCCCACCCGACTCGGTGGGTGAGAAGGCCCCGCCACGGGGCTCCGCCCCGAACCCCAGCGGGGGCTCCGCCCCCAGCACCCCCGGACTCGCCCACCCACCCACCCGACTCGGTGGGTGGAAAGGCCCCGCCACGGGGCTCCGCCCCGGACCCCCGCGGGGGCTCCGCCCCCTGCGCCCCCGAGCGCACCTGACACGGTGGGTGAGAAGACTCCACCACCGGGCCCCGCCCCGAACCCCGGCGGGGACTCCGCCCCCTGCACCCCTGAACTCACCCACCCGGCCGCCCGACTCGGTGGGCAGGACGGCCCCGCCACGGGGCTCCGCCCCGAACCCCCGCGGGGGCTCCGCCCCCTGCGCCCCCGAGCGCACCTGACACGGTGGGTGAGAAGACTCCGCCACCGGGCTCCACCCCGAACCCCGGCCAGGACTCCGTCCCCTGCACCCCTGAACTCGCCCACCCGGCCGCCCGACTCGGTGGGCCGGGGAGTGTCCCACGGGGCTCCGGCCGCCTCCCCCCCCCCCCGGCGTTCGATCGTCCTCGGTCGGCCGGGAAGTCGCGTCGCGCGGCTCGCCCCCCTCCCCGGGGCCCCGAGGCTCGGCCAGGGCCCCTGCCCAGGGGCTCCTTCCTCCTCCCGCTCCCGCCTCTCTCCCCCCCCGCTCCCCGGACCCCGGTTTCCCTCATGGCGACGGGCCGGGCGCTCGGCGCTCGGCCCGTCGGTGGGGGTGGGGGTCAGCGCAGGGCTTGCAGGGCCTGCTGGGCTCCCTTTGCGTGGAGGTTGACGAAGACCGGGGCCGTGCCCAGGGGGGTGCTGTAGGAGGTGAGGGTGCGGTTGCCGGGGACGGTCCTGTGGTGGGCGACGTCGTACCAGGTGCCCGGGGGGAGGTGGACGGAGCGGGTGGGGGCGTCGGTGAGCTGGGGGGCGGCGAGGACGGCCGGGCCGAGCATCCACTCGTCGGTGACCGTGTAGGCGGCCTCGTCCTTCGGGAAGTCGAAGAAGAGGGGGCGCATGATCGGGTCGCCGGTGCGCAGGGTGGCCTGGACCTGGTCCCAGATGTAGGGGGCCAGGCGGGCGTGGCGGGCGAGGGCGGCGCGGTAGAGGTCGGTGGTCTCCCGGTCGTAGACGACCTTCTGGCCGGTGGTGGGGTCGTTCGTCTCGACGGGGGACGTGGACGCGTACATCAGGGGCATCAGCGACGCCGACTGGGCCCAGCGGACCAGGACCTGCTTGGTGGGGGCCGGCTGGCCCAGCGAGCCGCCGATCATGTCGGTGGTGACGAAGGGGTAGCCGATGGTGGAGATGGCGAGGTTCTGGGAGACGGAGGCCCGCAGGGAGTCCCAGCCCGTGCCCTTGTCCTCCTGGCGGGTGACGAATCCGGCCCGGTGGGCGGTGGTGTCCCAGTGGACGCGGATGCCGACGCCCTGGAGGTCGTACTCGTCGGCGAGCTGCGCGCCGAGCCGCTGGTAGTCGGTGGGCTTGTAGCCCTCGTGCGGGGCGCACTTCTCGTCGATGAAGCGGGTGTCGAACTTCAGGCCGTCGACGCCGTAGGCGCTCATGAGGGACTTCAGACGGCCCTCGTACCAGGCCTTGGCGTCCGGATTGGCGAGGTCGACGATGCCGGCCGTGCCGTTCCACCAGGTGACCGTGCAGGGCTTGGTGGTGTCGGCGGCGGACTTCAGCAGGTAGCCGTGGTCGGCGGCGTAGCCGTACTGGTCGGAGTCGAGGTTGATCCAGAGGGTGACCCAGAGGCCGAAGTCGAAGCCGAGGTCGTGGATCTTCTTCGACATGGCGGCGGGGTCGGGGTACGCCTTCGGGTCGAAGGTCATGTTCCCGTAGTTGGACTCCCACTTGTCGTCGAGCTGGAGGGTGTGGCCGCCGATGCCGTTGTCGTGCAGGTCCTGGGCGTAGTCGAGCAGCTTGGCCTGGTCGACGTGGGTGTAGAACTGCGCCCAGGAGTTCCAGACGGGCTCGGCGTACTGCCGGTAGGTGGCGTCGCTCTTGGCGGGCTTGCCGACGATGCCGATGTAGTCGCGGTAGACGTCCAGGGGCGTCGACTCGACGAAGACGGTCGCCTTGTACGGTTCGGCGGACTCGATGTCGAAGCGGCCGAGGCCGTCCCCGCCCTGGTTGAGGGCGACGTCCATGACGTGCCCGGTGTCCACGCGCAGCCCGGTGGAGCGCGAGGTGTACCAGAACGGGTCGACCATGTAGTACGAGGCCGGGCCGAAGTTGGTGTGCGCGACCTGTCCGCTGTCCAGCGGCCAGGGCTGGTCGGTGCCGGGTCCGCCCGAGGGGGTCTGGGCCTCGCCGTGGCCGTACCAGTGGCCGGCGGAGGAGAGGGCGTAGGCGAGGCCGAGGCGGTCGGGGACGGCCTGCCCGGTGACCTGCCAGTCGAGCTGGTAGCGGTCGGCGGCGGGCGTGATCCGGGCCTGGACGCTGGTGCCGGGCGCGGTGGTGGCCGCGGTGAGCGTGAGGGTGCCGTGGCGCCAGGTCCAGTCGGTGACGCGGGTGGCGTGCTGCCAGGTTCCGCCGGTGCGGAAGCGCAGGGCGCCGGTGCCGGCCGGGGCGGTGGCCAGGACGGTGGCGCCGGACCGGCTGGTGGTGAGGGCGAGTTGAGCGGTCGTCACCGTCAGCCGGTAGCCGGGCGCGGTGCGGCCGCGCGGGACGGTGAGGGTCAGCTCGGCCGGGGACGAGGTGAGGCGGGGGGCGGGGGCGGCGGGGGTCGCCTGGGCGGCGGCCTGGGCCTGGTCCTGCGCGGTGAGTCCCACGGGGAGGGCGAGGGCCAGGGCGAGGGCGGCGAGGAGCACTCGGGGGCTGCGTGATGGTCTGCGCACGACGCATGTCCTTCGACGGAGCGGTCAGGAGGGAGCCATGGGTCTGGAAGTGCGGGCCCGTGCAAAACCGTGCTGCGTGCAAAATCGTGCTTGATTCCGCCGATAATTGAGCAGCAAACGTCATCTGTCAATGGCGTACCCGGGCCCGGGAGTTGCGGCGCACGCGGGCGCGGCGGGTCACGCGGAGCGGCCGAAACCGATGGTGGGCACCGCCCGGCGGCGGGGCCAGGACTCCGCGCACGCCTCGGGCAGCAGCCGGTCCAGGAAGGCGTACCGGCGCAGCGCGGCCGGGTCCTGGCCCGGTACCGACTGGACCCGGCGCCACCAGGCAGCGATCTCGGACCAGCCCGGCGCCGACAGCGAGCCGCCGAACTCCTGCACCGACAGCGCGGCGGTGAGCCCGGCGAAGGCGAGCCGGTCGGCCAGCGGCCAGCCGGCCAGGCTGCCGGTGACGAAACCGGCCACGAAGACGTCGCCCGCGCCGGTCGGGTCGAGCGCCTCGACCGCGATGGCGGGCACCTCGGCGCTCTCCCCGGTGCGCCGGTCGACGGCGTAGGCGCCCTCCGCGCCGAGGGTGACCACCGCGACCGGCACGAACGCGGTGAGCGCGTGCGCCGCGGCGCGCGGGCAGTCGGTGCGGGTGTAGCGCATCGCCTCCTCGGCGTTGGGCAGGAACGCCTCGCAGTGCTCCAGGTCGGCGAGTCCGGCCAGGTCCCAGGCGCCGGTGTCGTCCCAGCCGACGTCCCCGAAGACCCGGGTCCCCTGCCGGGCGGCCTCGGCGATCCACGGCTCGCGCCTGCCGGGCGTCAGCGAGGCGACGGCGGCCCGCGCGGACGGCAGGCACGGGGGTGTGCCGTCCGGGAGACCGCGGACGCCCTGGAGGTCCGGGAGGCCCTGGAAGTCCTGGAGGAGGACCTTCTCCGGGGGCGGCTCGTGGCCGTGGGAGACCATGGTGCGCTCGCCCTCGTACGCCATGGAGACGGTGACCGGCGAGTGCCAGCCGGGGACGGTGCGCGACGGGGTGAGGTCGATGCCCTCGCCCTGTTCCAGCGCGTCCCAGCAGTACTCCCCGTAGTGGTCGTCGCCGAAAGCCGCCGCGAGCGAGGTGCGCAGGCCGAGGCGGGCCAGGGCGGTCGCCATGTTGGCCACGCCGCCGGGGCTCGATCCCATGCCGCGCGCCCAGGACTCGGTGCCGCGCACCGGGGCGGAGTCGAGGCCGGTGAAGACGATGTCGAGGAAGACGGTCCCGGTGAGGTAGACGTCGCAGGGCGGGTCGTCCGTGGTGCGCAGCCCGGCCAGCGGGTCGAGCTGCGGGGCGCCGGGGGCGTGCGGGGCCCCGACGACGTACTCCCGGTCCTGCGGGTACTCGCGGGACTCTGGCGTCTCGCGGAACCCGGGCGTCTCGCGGGACTCGGGCGTCTCGCGGCGCGGCGGGACCCGCCGGACGTCCGGGTGTTCCGGCTGCTCCGGTCCTTCTCCGGCGGGCGTGTTGGACGCGGTCACGGTGCGCTCCCCTGGCATGGTGCGGATCCAGCCAGTGTGCACCACCGCGCGCACCCGGCGGGGGTGTCACGCCGGGTGGGGCGATACCTCGGTAAGTACGGGGACGTGTTCGGTGGGCAGGGGGGGGTGCGGGGGCCGCCGCCGGACCGGACGCGCTGGTCCGGCCGGCCCGTCACCAGCGCGGTACGGGCGGGGCGGTCCACCGGGGGTCGGCGGCGCGCAGGGCCGCCGTGTCGTCGCGGTCGCGCAGCGAACCGTCGTCGTCGAGCCAGCGCCGGTGCAGGAACGCCAGCCTGTCGCGGTCGAGTTCGACGCCGAGGCCGGGGCCGTCCGGCACGGTGACGTGACCGTCGGTGAAGGCGAGGCGTTCGGTGAGGACGTCCTCCGACTGCCAGGGGTAGTGGGAGTCGCAGGCGTGGTGGAGGCCGGGGAGGGTCGCGGCGACATGGGTCATGGCGGCGAGACTGATGCCGAGGTGGGTGTTGGAGTGCATGGACACGCCGACGCCGAAGGTGCGGCAGAGCGCGGCGAGTTGGCGGGTGTTGCGCAGTCCGCCCCAGTAGTGGTGGTCGCACAGGACGACCTGGACGGCGTCGCGGGTGAACGCCTCGGGTATCTCGGCGAACGTGGTCACGCACATGTTGGTGGCCAGCGGCACCCCGGTGCGGGCGGCGACCTCGGCCATGGCGGGGGTGCCGAGCGCGGGGTCCTCCAGGTACTCCAGGACACCGGCGAGCTGCCCGGCCACCTCCAGCGAGGTGGCGACGGACCAGGCGCCGTTGGGGTCGAGGCGCAGCGGGTGCCCGGGGAACGCCTCGGCCAGGGCCCGGATCGCGGCGACCTCCTCCTCGGGCGGGAACACTCCGCCCTTGAGCTTGAAGGAGGTGAAGCCGTACCGCTCCTTGAACCGCCGGGCCTGTGCGACGACTCCGGCCGGGTCGAGGGCGGCGCCCCAGTCGTCCGGTTCGGCGGGGACGCCCTCCGGGTGCCGGGCCCATTTGTAGAAGAGGTAGGCGCTGTACTCGACGCGGTCGCGCAGCTTGCCGCCGAGCAGTTCGTGCACCGGCAGGCCGAGGGTCCTGCCGAGCGCGTCCAGGCAGGCGACCTCGAAGGCGGAGACGACGGAGAGGCGCAGCTTGTCGGCGGTCTGGGCGCCGCGCAGCCCGCCGACGTCCACGGCGTCCTCGACCCGGGAGGCGTCCACGGCGACCTCGTCCGCGAGCGTGAACAGCGCGTTCAGATCACTGACCCGGCGCCCTTCGAGCCGCGCGGCGAACGGCCTGGCCAGCTCCAGGTACTTGGTGTCACCGTAGGTCTCCCCGACCCCCGTCACACCCCCCGCCGTCTCCACCTCGACGATCAGCCGGGGCGTGTACGGCTGGTGCACGCCCTGCGTGTTCAGCAGTGGCGGATCGGCGACCAGGATCGGAGTCAGCCGCACCCCGGCGATCATGAGCCCGGCCCCGAGATCCGACACCCTGTTCCCCACCTTGCCTCCACCCGCCCGCCCACCTGAACACTGTCCATGTATGAGAATGGAGACTAGGTAGGCGAACAGGTCGCGTCAATGGACCCACGTCGGAAAAGACTCCTCGGGGCGGGCCGGGACAGGGCGGCCGGGGTACAGGGGGCGCAGCCCCCGCGCGAGATCTCCCGGCCCACCGAGCCGGGCAACCGGGTCACAGGCGACGGAACCCTCGCAGGGGCTAGAGGGCGAAGCCCTGTGACGGGACGCTCCAGCCGCCCGAGGACGAGCGAGCGTCGGGGCGCAGGGGGCGGAGCCACGCGGAGGCCCTCTCACCCCCCGAGCCGCGCGGGCGGATGGGCGAGCCGGGGGTTGAGGAACATCGGAACGAAAACCGGCGCTAAGCCCTCCGCGCTCTTCGGAGCCCGTTTACCTGCGGTTCCGTGGTGGTTGAACCTTCGGCAGTCGTGTTGATCAACTGCCTGGAGGTCCGGGGTGCCGGTCGAGTTTCTGACGGATGAGCAGGCCGCAGGGTACGGGGCGCTCTACGGCGCCCCGGTGCGGGCGGGGATGGCCCCCCGTTCCCGGCAGCGGGTGCCGGACGTGGTCCGGCACCCGCTGCGCAGCCTGGTGGCGGTCTTCCGCCGCCCGTTGTTCGTCTTCGACGCCTGCCGGGTCGTCACCACGGCCCGCCCCTGGGGCGGCGGCGAAGGCCCGGTGCCTGGGCGGCCGGCCGACGCGGGCTACCGGCACGAGGTGTACCGGGACGACCGGAGCGCCCACCCTGACCTACGGGTCTGGGAGCTCCGGTCGTCCCGGAGCCCGTGGTGGCGGCACGGCCCCGAAGCGTCCGGCCGCCACGCGGGGGGGAGTGCCTGCTCGCCGGTCCGCTTCCGTGCGGTCCGACCGGCAGCCGACCGCTCACCTTCAGGAAGCAGGGAGGGTGCGTGGGTCAGCTGCGGGAAAGCCCCCTCCTCGGAAGGCGGCGGTACAGGAGGATCAGGGTGTTGAGCGTGATCAGCCCCAACCCGCGCGGGCCGAGGCCGAGTTCGGCTGCTGCGGCTCGGTCCAGGCCGAGCGGCCCGGTGTAGGACAGCAGGCAGAACAGTGCCGCCGAAGCGGCGGCCGGCAGGGCCAGGACCCGTGCGGCGGACCAGCGGTCGGCCACCACCGCGCAGGCCGTGAGCGCGGCCGGGACGAGGAACGAGACCGCCGCCAGGAGCGGGCCTCCGTCGGGGAAGCCGCTGGTGGAGGAGCCGTGGGTCTCGGGGCTGACGGCGGTTCGCACGTCGCGCACGACCGAGGCTGCCGCGTAGGTTCCGGCGGGCAGGGCGGCGATCGGCGCCGCGGTGGCGAACGCCCGGCCCGTCGGGCGGTGGGAGACCAGGCCGAGCCGGACCCGGACTCCGTGCCCGGCGACGTCGGCCACCTCGCGCAGCCCTCCGGCCGGACCGGAGAGCGATCCGGCGGGCGGCGAAGTCGGTCACCTCCGCGAGCGCGCCGGTGCCGTACGAGGACGGGTAGAGCGCGAGGGCCCGCCGGAGAAGCCAGGCGTTCAGGGGGTGCTACGAGGTCATGCCGAACCTCCTGCGGAACGGGTCCGGGGTGCCGCCAGGCGGCGGTCCGCCTCGCGCAGGGCGGAGCGCAGGCGGTCGGCCTCGGTCCTGAGCGACTGTTCTCCGTCCGGGGTGAGGGTGAACACGCGTCGGGGGCGTCCGTCCACCGTCTCCTCGCGCTCGACGCGGATCAGCCCCTCAGCCAGCAGGCGGTCAAGGGTGCCGTAGAGGCTGCCTGCGCCCAGTCGCACCCGACCGTCGGAGATCGCGGCGACCTCGTCCCCGAGCGCGTAGCCGTGGCGCGGCCGGTCGGCGAGTGCGGTGAGGAGGAGGAAGGTCGGCTCCTGCATGGAGCGTTTGTTCTTCACCCGGCACACCGTAGTACGGTCACCGTAGTATCTGGCGAGAGGCGCCCCCGTTCTTCTCGGCCGACTGCGGGCCGCCCGCCGGCGGCCCTCCGCTTCGCCGGGCCCCGCCCGCACCCCGGGCGGCAGCGGCGCGAGGTCCTGGGACACCCTTCCGTCCCGGCTGTGATTCACGTCACTGCCGGCGGCTCGGTGCAGCACTCGGCCCCGTTCCGCCGTCATGGGGGCAGTGATCGGGACGGGACGAGGAGAGGAGGTCGGCGGGTGAGGTTTCGCAGGAGCGGTCCGGGCATCGGATTCACGGAGTTCGTCGCACAGCGGTCGGGAGCGTTGTTCCGCGCCGCGTATGCGCTGACCGGTGACGTGCACGTGGCCGAGGATCTGGTGCAGGAGGCGCTGGAGCGGGCGTGCCGACAGTGGCGGAAGGTCGCGGTGGCGGACTCGCCGGAGGCGTACGTGCGCAAAGTGCTGGTCAACCTGGCCAACGACCGCTGGCGGCGGCTGTCGCGCCGGGGCGAGCGCCCCGGGCTGTCGGGGGTGCCCGAGACGGCCGACCCCCGGGACCGGTTCGGGCAGGTGGATCTGCGCGCGGAACTGATCGAGGCACTGCTCGGGCTGCCGATGGGCATGCGCAGCGTGGTGGTCCTGTACTACCTGCACGATCTGGACGCCCGGCAGATCGCCGACGTCCTGGACATCTCTTCGAGTGCGGTGAGGTCCCAGCTCGCCCGCGGCCTGGCCAAGCTGCGCGATTCCGTATCGGGCGCCCAGGCGCCGCACACGCCGTCGACCGCTTTCGGAGGTACGAAGTGAGGAACACGTCGTCCGGACCGGCCCCGTTCGAGCCGGACCTCGAAGCCGAGCTGCGTGCCGCGGTGGCCTCCTTCGCCGACGGGCCGACGGCGCCGGTCGTCGACGCGGCCGCGATCGAGCGAGCCGTCAGCCGCAGCCGCACCCGCCGGGCGCTCCTCGGCACCGCTGCGGCGTGCTGCGTGCTGGCGTGCGCCACGGTGGGGTTCTTCGCGCTGAAGCCCGTGCTGGCCACGCCCGGTGCCTCCCCGTCCCTGTCCCCACCGGCGAACGGGGCGTGCACCCCGCTCGCCACCGGCACCCCCAAGAGCGGAAGCGCCGATGCGACTCCGGCACAGGAGCAGGAGCAGACCGCGGGAGCGGGCATCGCGCTGCCGGACCTGGCCGGCATGCCGGTCGAACAGGCCGGAAGCCTGCTGCGCGGACTCGGACTGAGCTGCACGATCATGCGGCACACGGACTGGAACGCTCCCGCCGGGCGGGTGATCAGCAGTCAGCCCCGGGGCGGCGCAGAACCGGTGGCACCGGGCTCGTCCGTCCTCCTGCTGGTCTCGACGGGCAAACCCGGCAGAACCTGAGCGACCGGGGCCTTCGGCCCGCGCACCGGCCGAGTGACCCAGGGGCCGGTGCGCGGGCAGTCCATCGACCGCGGCGCACCGGCTGGACGCCCGCCCCTCCGGGCCGCTGCTGGACTTTTCCGAGGGGCGCGTGCGGGGGGAGGGGAGTGGGGGGCTCCTGCCGGTGGGGCGCAGGGCCGTGGCGTCGGCGGAGCATGCGCGCACAGACGCTCCGCCCGTGCGCGCCGACCGCCGACTCCCCGTACCGGCCGCGCCATGGCCTCGTCACGGTCCAGCGACAACGGCACCGCCGCACCCTCGCTGCTGACACCGTGTCAGTCGTGAGACTCCGCCTTCTCACGGTCGGCCTGACCGCCGCCGCACTCCTCACCCTGACCGCCTGCGACGACGACGGCAGCGGCAGCGCCTCCGCCACCAGCGGCGCCCCCGTCGCGCCCGCACCCGCCACCACCAGCGCGGCCCCGGCCAGCAGCGCCGCCTCCCCGGCATCCAGCGCACCGGCCGCCGCCGGCGCACCGGCCGTCGGCAGCGTCCCGTCGCCCAACGTCGCCCAGACCGCAGGGCTGATCGCCGCCCTGAAGGCCGTCGACCCCGCCCTCGCCGCCGACCAGGCCAAGGCCATCGGCAAGGCCCTCAACGTCTGCCAGGAGATCAAGGCCGGAAAGGACGACACCACCCTCGCCAACAACGCCGCGCAGCGCTTCAGCGGCGGCAGCGTCACCCTCACCCCCGAGCAGGGAGCCGTCATCGTCGCCGCGGTGAAGGCGTCCTTCTGCCCCTGACCGCCCGACACCGACGAGCCTTCGGGGGGTGTCCCTATGAGTGGTGTGCATCGTGACCTGCCACTTCACGATGCACACCATTCAATGGCTCGCCGCGGTCCGCCAGCGCGGGGATGGCCCCTTGTCCGGCAGCAGCACGGCCACTACGGCAGCCTGCTCCCCGCCTGCGCGGAGCTGGAGCGGTTCTTCTTCCTGGACGACGCGGACCGGGAGAAGGTGCAGGCGAAGCGGCGGTATTCGTGCAGGTCCCAGCCGGTGCCCGGCCCGGCATGCGCGGTGTGCTGGTCGAGCAGCGCGCGGGCCTGGCCGTAGGAGAGGCGGGCTAGGCCGGTGTCTGGGCAGACGTCCCGGGCTGAGAGCATCTTGCCGGGTACGGGGCGGCGGTGGGTGACGAACACCGGCCCGCGGGTGCGGCCCTTGAGCAGGCGCGGCAGCAGCCGGGCGGTACCGGCGTCCCAGAACACCGTCTCCAGCACGTAGTCGGCGCGAACCGTGCCGCGCCGGCGCACCTTGGGCTTGGCACCCTTGGACTTCACCGGGGCCCGTCGGCCGGCCAGGTCAAGGTCCTCGATGTTGACGTCCAGGATTTCCTCGGAGCGGGCGCAGGTCTCGTAGAGCATCCGCCACAGGGTCTTCTCCCGGAGGTGGACGTCGCGGCGGGCGATCAGCCGGTCGATCGCCATCTTCGAGCGCACCGGGGTGTCGGAGTCCGGCGGCGGAAGCCGCTTCGCCCAGGCCGGGACTGCCGGCCCGTCGTAGCCGCGCTCGGCGCACCAGCCGGTCCAGGAGAGGACCGCGCCGCGGCGGGCGTTCCAGGTGTTCACCGCCGAGCTGCCCCAGAGGAGTTCCAGCGCCCCGCCGATCTCGTCGTCCGCGACGGCGGCCAGCGGGCGGCCCTCGCCGAGGTGCTCGGCGGTCTTCCCGAGGGCGATGCCGTAGTTCCGGACGGTGTTCGGGTTGGTGAGCGAGTCGAGGAAGGCGTCGGCCGCCGTCCGGACGGTCAGCGCCTTCCCGGTCGGCAGCAGCGGGACGGGCACCGGATTCCCCTTGCCCCACAGATAACAGGGCCGCTTCGCGCAGCGGCCCGGCGACGTCGCCGCAGATCGTGATCGGCGATACCGCAGGTAATAGGGCGTTATCTGTGGAACGACTTCACGGACCGGCCGGTGCCGACGGACCATCAGCTGCCGACCAGCGGCGATCCGGGCTTAGCGCCGGCTTTCGTTCCGATGTTCCTCGACCCCCGAGCCCGGGGGCGCAGGCAGCGGAGCGAAGCCTCGTGGGGCCCGATGGCGGAGCCTCCTGCCCTGCCGAGCCGGGCGGACGGGCGTGCAAGCCGGGGGTGCAGGGGGCGCGGCCACGCGGGGGTCCAGGGCAGAACTCCGTTGGGGGACCTCCCGACTCACCGCGTCGGGTGGGCGGACGGACGAGCAAGCCCAGGGGCGCAGGGGGCGAAGCCCCCACCGGGGCCCCGGAGCGGAGCCCCGTGACAGGACCCACTCACCCCGAGCCGGGCGGGCGGGCGAAGGGGGCGCGGCCCGGCGCAGAGCCCCCGCCGGGGGCCGGGGGCGGAGCCCCGGGGCGGAACCCACTCACCCACCGAGCCGGGCGGGCGAAGGGGCCGGGGCCCGGGGTAGAGCCCCGCCAGGGCTCGGGGCGAAGCCCCGTGACGGAACCCTCCCCCCACCGAGCCGAGCGGGCGGACGCCCGAGCAAGCCCAGGGGCGCAGGGGGCGAAGCCCCCGCCGGGGCCCGGGGCGGAGCCCCGGGGCGGAACCCACTCACCCACCGAGTCGGGTGGGCGGGTGGGCGAAGGGGGCGGAGCCCCGGGGTGGGGTCCTCCCATCCACCGGGCCGGGTGGGTGGGTGGGACGGGCCAGGGACGCGGACGCGTCAGGCGGTCCGGGGGAACTCGTACGCCTCCACCTCGGCCAGACACCGCCGCCTGCGCTCCTCGTCGTCCTCCAGGAAGGAGGCGAGGAAGGAGTTGCGGGCCAGCTCGCGCAGCCGTTCCTCGGACAGACCGAGGACGCGGTGGACGGCGTCGAAGGTGTCGCCCGCGTACCCGCCGAAGTAGGCCGGGTCGTCGGAGTTGACCGTGCACAGCAGCCCCGCCTCCAGCATGGCGGGCAGCGGATGACCGGCGAGGGTGTCGACGGCGCGCAGCCGGACGTTGGACAGCGGGCACAGGGTCAGCGGGACCCGCTCGCGGACCAGCCGCCCGACCAGCGCGGGATCCTCCATGCAGCGCAGCCCGTGGTCGACGCGCTCGACGCCGAGCACGTCCAGCGCCTCGGTGATGTACTGCGGCGGCCCCTCCTCCCCCGCGTGCGCCACCCGCCGCAGACCGAGCGCGGCGGCCCGCTCGAACACCTCACGGAACTTCGCCGGCGGGTGCCCGACCTCGGCCGAGTCGAGCCCGATGCCGGTGATCCGATCCAGATACGGCCGGGCGGCCTCCAGGGTCTCCAGCGCGGACGCGGCGGACTCGTCGCGCAGGAAGCACAGGATCAGCCGGGTCGAGACGCCGTGCCGCTCCTCGCTGCGGCCCAGTGCCCGGCACAGCCCCTCGACGACCGTGCCCATGCCGATGCCGCGCGCCGCGTGCGCCTGCGGGTCGAAGAAGATCTCCGCGTGCCGGACGCCCTGCGCGGCGGCCCGCGCGAGATAGGCGTCGGCGAGGTCGGCGAAGTCCTGCTCGGTGCGCAGGACGGCCATCAGCTCGTAGTACAGGTTCAGGAAGGACTGGAGGTCCTGGAAGCGGTACGCCTCGCGCAGGGCCTCGGTGTCCGCGTAGGGCAGCGTCACACCGTTGCGCGCGGCCAGCTCGAAGGCCAGCTCGGGCTCCAGGGTGCCTTCGATATGGAGGTGCAGTTCAGCTTTGGGCAGGGGCATCAAAGAATCGTACGGCGCCTTCACCGACGTTTCGGAACCGGCACCCGGAGCAGATCATGGGCCACGGTCAGCTCGCCCTCGAACCCGGCGGCCCGCGCCTGCCGTTCGAACTCGGCGGGCTCGGAGTAGCGCTGGCTGAAGTGGGTGAGGACCAGGTGCCGTACGCCCGCGTCCCGGGCCAGGCGGGCGGCCTGCCCGGCGGTGAGGTGGCCGTGCTCGGTGGCGAGCGTCTCGTCCTCGTCGAGGAAGGTCGACTCGATCACCAGCAGATCGCAGTCCTCGGCCAGCTCCCGCGCCCCCTCGCACAGCCGGGTGTCCATGACGAACGCGAACCGCTGCCCGCGCCGCACCTCGCTCACCGCCTCCAGCGGCACCCCGCGCAGGGAGCCCTCGTGCTGGATCCGGCCCACGTCCGGGCCGGTGATGCCGTGCGCGGCGAGCCGGTCGGGCAGCATGCGGCGCCCGTCGGGTTCGACGAGCCGGTAGCCGTAGGACTCCACCGGGTGGGAGAGGCGGCGCGCTTCGAGGGTGTACGCCGCTGTCGTGGCGAGGACGCCGTCCGCGTCCACCGGGACCTCGGTGAGGGCGACCGTCTCGCGGTAGGCGGTGGCGTGCCGGAGCCGGTCGAAGAAGCGCTTGCCGGAGCGCGGGTAGTGCGCGGTGATCTCGTGCGGGACCCGGTCGAGGTTGATGCGCTGGATCACCCCGGCCAGGCCCAGGCTGTGGTCGCCGTGGAAGTGGGTGACGCAGATCCGGTTCAGGTCGTGGGCGGCGGCCCCGGCGCGCAGCATCTGCCGCTGGGTGCCCTCCCCCGGGTCGAACAGGATGCCCTCGCCGTCCCAGCGCAGCAGATAGCCGTTGTGGTTGCGGTGCCGGGTCGGGACCTGGCTGGCGGTGCCGAGGACGACGAGTTCGCGTACGGACATGACCGGTTGCCTAGCCGGGCGGCCACTGGAGGCCGCGGCCGCCGAGGACGTGCGCGTGGGCGTGCCAGACGGTCTGCCCGGCGCCCGCGCCGGTGTTGAAGACGGTGCGGTAGCTCTCCAGCTTCTCCTCGTCGGCGACGGCCCGCGTCTCGCGCAGCACGTCGGCGGCGAGTTCCGGGGCGCCGGCGGCGAGCGCGGCGGCGTCCTTGTAGTGCGCCTTGGGGATCACCAGGACGTGGGTGGGCGCCTGGGGGTTGATGTCGCGGAAGGCGACGGTCGTGTCCGTCTCGCGGACGACGGTCGCGGGGACCTGACCCGCGACGATCTTGCAGAACAGGCAGTCGTCCTGCGCTTCCCCTGCCATACGCGTGCGCTCCTTCGGGCCGGTGAGCTGGTACGGGGCATCGTAGTCGGTCGGCCGTGGGGAGCGCGGGCCGGTGCACGGGCCGGTGCACGGGCCGTCCGCGCTCCCCGCGGCGCGGATCGGTCCCCCGCGCTCCCCGCGGTGCGGGGTCAGTCCCCCTGTCCGGGCAGCGCGGGCGGGGTCTTGGCCGGGGTCGCCTCCAGCGCTTCGAGGGCCAGCCTGATCGCCTCGTCGAGCTGGGGGTCGCGGCCCGCCGCGTGGTCCTGCGGGCGCTGGAGGACCTCCACGTCCGGGTCCACGCCGTGGTTCTCCACGCCCCAGCCGTAACCCTCCAGCCAGAACGCGTACTTGGGCTGGGTGATCAGGGTGCCGTCGACCAGCCGGTAGCGGCTGTCGATGCCGATCACGCCGCCCCAGGTGCGGGTGCCGACGACCGGTCCGATGCCCAGCGCCTTGACGGCCGCGTTGACGATGTCGCCGTCCGAGCCGGAGAACTCGTTGGCGACGACGACGACCGGGCCGCGCGGGGCGTCGCGCGGATAGCTCTCCGCACGCATTCCGCGCGGCAGGTCCCAGCCGACGATCCGCCGGGCCAGCTTCTCCACCACCAGTTGGGAGGTGTGCCCGCCGCGGTTCTCGCGCACGTCCACCACCAGGCCCTCGCGGGCCACCTCGACGCGCAGGTCGCGGTGGATCTGCGCCCAGCCGGGCGCCTGCATGTCGGGCACGTGCAGATAGCCGAGCCGCCCGCCGGACCGCTCGTGGACGTAGGCCCGGCGGCCGGTCACCCAGGCGTGGTAGCGCAGCGGTTCCTCGTCGGCCAGGGGCACCACGACCGCGTGCCGTACGTCCCCGCCGCCGGCCGGTGAGATCGTCAGCTCGACGGGCTTCCCGGCGGTGCCGACCAGCAGCGGTCCGGGTCCGGCCACCGGGTCCACCGGACGGCCGGCGACCGCGACGACGGCGTCCCCCACGCGCACCGCGGCGCCGGGCGCGGCGAGCGGGCTGCGGGCGTGCGGGTCGGAGGTCTCCGAGGGCAGGATCCGGTCGACCCGCCAACTGCCGTCCTCGCGGCGGGAGATGTCCGCGCCGAGCAGCCCCTGCCGGGCGCCGTCGCCGAAGGAGCCGTAGGGGGTGACGTAGGCGTGCGAGGTGCCGAGTTCGCCGTGCACCTCCCACAGCAGGTCCACCAGGTCGTCGTGGGTGGCGACACGGTCCAGGACGGGCCGGTAGCGGTCCAGGACGCCGTCCCAGTCGACGCCGCTCATGTCGGCGCGCCAGAAGTGGTCCCGCATGACGCGGCCGGTCTCCTCGTACATCTGCCGCCACTCGGCGGCCGGTTCGACGTACTGCCGCACCCGGCCGAGGTCGACGGTGATGTTGGAGTCGCTGTCCTCGTCGCCGGAGGCGCGCCGGTCGCTGGGCACGACCCGGAGCTTGCCGTCCGACCACAGCAGGACGCGCTTGCCGTCGCCGCTGACCTCGAAGTGGTCGGCGTCGGCGGCCAGATGCTCCAGGCGCTGCTGGGCGAGGTCGTAGCGTTCCAGCTCGGTCTTGGGGTCGGGGTCGTCCGGGGTGGCGCGGGTGGCGCCGAGCACTCCGGTCACCGGGTGGCGCAGCCAGAGCACGCCGTCGCGGGCGGCCCGCAGATTGGAGTAGCGGGCGGCCTCGACCGGGAAGGGCACGATCCGGTCGGCGAGCCCTTCGAGGTCGATCCGGGTGGCCGGGGCGCCCTCGCTGTCCGGGGTCTCGTCCTTGTCGGCGGTCTCGAAGGGGCGGCCGTGGCGCTGCGGCCCGAACGGGGACGGGGTGGTCGCGGCCAGGGTGATCAGATGCGGGCGGGAACTCTCCACGAACGCCAGGTCGAAGACGTGTTCGTCGTAGACCGGGTCGAAGGAGCGGTGCGAGAGGAAGGCGAGGTGCTTGCCGTCCAGGGTGAACGCGGGCGCGTAGTCGTGGAAGCGCAGCGGGGTGGCCTCGGTGACCGACAGGTCGGTGGTGTTGGCCAGACGGAGCTGGCTGAGCGGGCTCGGGCCGGGGTGCGACCAGGCGAGCCAGGCGGAGTCGGGCGAGAAGGCGAGGCCGGTGACGTCGCCGTTGTCGCTGCGGTCGACCTCGCGGACCTCGCCGCTCTCGCGTTCGACGAGCAGCAGCCGCCCGTCGTGGGCGGCGACGGCGGCGCGGCTGCCGTCGGGGGCCATCGCCAGTTCCAGGACCCGGCCGAGCTGCCCGGCGGCCAGCCGGCGCGCGGTGGTGCCGGGCGCGAGGCCGGTGGCGGGCGCGAACTCCAGGGCGTCCTCGCCCTCGGCGTCGGTGACCCACACCGCCCACTCCTCGCCGTCGGCGCGGAAGGTGCGCGGCAGCCGGTTGCGCACGCCGGGCTCGGCGGCCAGCGCGCGGGCCGGGCCCGAGCGGTGGGTGACCCAGTGGACGGCGCCGCGCACCGAGACGGCGCTGCCGCGCGCGGTGTGGTCGGGGGCGGCGGACCCGAACCAGCGGGCGGCGTTGACCGGGTAGGGCTGGAGGTCGGTGCGCGGGCCGCCGAGCCGGATGTCCAGGCGGCGCGGTTCCGCCTCCTCCAGGTCGTCCAGGAGCCACAGTTCACCGGCGCTCGCGTAGACGACGCGGGTGCCGTCGGTGGCGGCGTGCCGGGCGTAGAAGCCGTCGGCGGGCGTGTGGCGGCGCAGGTCGGAGCCGTCGGCAAGGGAGGAGTACAGCGCGCCGGTGCCCTCGTGGTCGGAGAGGAACGCGATCCTGTCGCCCACCCACAGCGGGTACTCGATGTTGCCGTCCAGGTCCGCGAGCAGCCGGACGAACTCGCCGGTGTCCTCGGGGTCGATCCACAGCTTCCCGGCCGTGCCGCCCCGGTACCGCTTCCACCAGGCCGCCTCGCGGCCCATGGGCGCGGACAGCAGCACGGTGTGCGGCCCGTACGCGACGTCGCCGACCGGGCCGTAGGGCAGGACGGCGGCCTCGGAGCCGTCCAGCGGGACGGCGCGGGCCCAGCTGCGGCGCAGGCTGGCCTGGCCCTGGGTGCTGATCGCGAGGACCTCGCCGCCGGGGGTCCAGCCGCGTACCTGGGTGCGCCAACTGCCCCAGTGGGTCAGGCGGGTGGCGGGGCCGCCGGTGACGGACGCGGCATGCACCTCGGGGGCGCCGTCGCGGGTGGAGGTCCAGGCGACGGTGGCGCCGTCGGGCGAGATGCGCGGGTGGTTCACCGGCACGTTGTCGGCGCTGACCCGCCAGGCCCGGCCGCCGTCCAGCGGCGCGAGCCACACGTCGTCCTCGGCGGTGAAGGCGACCAACTCCCCGTGCAGGTGCGGAAAGCGGAGATACGCGGACGGTACGGTCGATGCAGACGATGCTGACTGAGTCACCCGGTCACCCTACGCAGCGCCCGCGGTCCCGGACAGGGGGACGGATCACTTCGCCGATCACTTCCCCGGGTCTCCCCGGGTCCGCGTGTCCCGGCACGGCGGGCCCCGGCGCCGCTACTTGCCCCGGACGGGCGGGCATCCGGGATCGGTGCCGCACCACACCGTGCGGGTGACGGTGACCGTGACCGTCGGCCCCGGCTGCCGGGGCGCGGGCGGCCGGTAGGTGGTCGGCAGGCGGGTGGGCGGCCGGTACGTGGACGGCCGGTACGTGGGGACGGTGGTCGCGCGGCAGTCGCCGAGGCCGTCGGTGTGGAAGAGCACCTTGCCGTCCGCCTTCGCGGTCAGGTCCCCGCGCACGCAGGCGCCGTCGACGGTTCCGTCGACCTGCCCGGTGACGGTGATCTTCCGGTTGTCCTTCGTACGGCCCTGGCAGTCGACGGAGGCGAGCACGGACCGGGACGCGGCGGGCGAGGGGCCGCTCTGCCGGTCCGGCGTGGACGCCTTGCCGTCGTCCCGGGAGCGGGCGGTGCAGCTGAACCAGCTCACGGAGACATGCCGCCGGTTCAGCTCGGCGGTGGCCGTGCGGTCGGTCGTGTACGACACCGCCGTGGTGCTCAGGCCGCCGCCGGGGTCGCAGGCGGCCAGGCCGCCCACCGCGGCGGCCACGAGCGCCGCCGCGGCCATCGTCCGCCGCCCGCGCGGCAGGTGCCGGATCCGCCTCGATAGCCGCATACCCGGCAGAATGCCACCGGCCCGGCCCCGGCGGTAGAGCGCATACGGCCACGCGCGCGCCGTGCGCGCCCGCGCACGGCGCGCAGCGCGGGACACGGCGCACGGCGCAGGACACGGTGCACGGCGCAGGCGTCGCGCACGGTCAGGAGCGCAGCAGCAGCCACTCCTGCAACTCCACGACGTTGCCCTCCGGGTCCTTGAGGTGGGCGACGCGCATCCGGTCGCCCATCGGCGCCGGGCCGTGGGCCAGTTGGGCGCCGCGGGCGGTGAGCTGCGCGCAGTAGGCGTCCAGGTCGTCCACGCGCAGCACCACCAGCGAGCGGTGCCCGGTCGCGGTCTCCCCCAGCTCCCCCAGCACCTCGGCCATCATCGCCCGGTCCTGGAGGGCGATGCCCGCCGAACCGGTGGCCGGGCTGAACTTCTCGTACGGGCCCTGCTCGGCGCCCGACTGCGGCTTGAGGCCGAGCACGTCGGCGTAGAAGCGGTAGCAGGCGGCGAAGTCGGTGACGAGCAGCCGGACCTGGGCGAGTTCCACGGTCATGTCCCCCTGTGCGGTCGGTGACCGCGGACTCAGGACCAGCGGCCCGTACGCCCCATCAGCAGGGCCGCCGCCGCGGTCCCCGCGGTCGATGTACGCAGCACCGTACGCCCGAGGACGCAGATCCGCGCGCCCGCCTCCGCGAAGAGCGCCAGCTCCTCGGGGGACACGCCGCCCTCGGGGCCCACGATCAGCACGATCTCGCCGGTGGCGGGGAGGTCGGCGGTGGCCAGCGGGTCGTGGCCGCTCTCGTGCAGGACGGCGGCGAAGTCGGCCCCGGCGACGAGCGCGGCGACCTGCTTGGCGGTGGCGGCGTCCGCGACCTCGGGAAAGCGGACCCGGCGGGACTGCTTGCCCGCCTCGCGGGCGGTCGCCCGCCACTTGCCGAGCGCCTTCAGGCCCCGCTCGCCCCGCCACTGGGTGATGCAGCGCGAGGCGGCCCAGGGCACGATCGCGTCGACGCCGACCTCCGTCATGGTCTCCACGGCCAGTTCGCCGCGGTCGCCCTTGGGCAGGGCCTGGACGACGGTGATCCGGGGCGAGGGCGCGGGCTCCTCGGTCACCTCGTCCAGCCGGACGACGAGCCGGTCCTTGCCCTCGGCCGCGGTGACCTCGCCCTCGGCCCGGCGGCCGGTGCCGTCGGTGAGCACCACCCGCTCGCCGGGCTGGAGCCGCTTCACCGAGACGGCGTGCCGCCCCTCGGGGCCGTCCAGCACGAACTCCCCGCGGGCACCGGCCAGTCCGTCGGCCACGAACACCGGTGCGGTCATCGCGGGTCGCCTCCGGTCCGCGGTCGGGCGGACAACGCGCTGTGGGCGGCGTCCAGTTCGGCCGCCAGGACCTGGACGAGTTCCCCGGCGGGCAGGGCGCGGGCCTGGCGGTGGCCCTGTCCGGCCCACAGCGCCATGCCCTGCGGGTCACCGGCCTGCGCCGCCGCCTTGCGCAGCGGGGACGCCAGGTGGTGGACCTGCGGGTAGGCGGCCGGGGCGTAGGGGCCGTGTTCGCGCATGAAGCGGTTGACCAGGCCGCGGGCGGGCCGTCCGGAGAAGGCGCGGGTCAGTTCCGTGTGCGGGAACAGCGGGTCGGTCAGGGCCTGCTTGTGCAGGGCGTGCGCCCCGGACTCGGGGGTGGCGAGGAAGGCCGTGCCGAGCTGGGCGGCGCTCGCGCCGGCGGCCAGGACGGCGGCGATCTGGCTGCCGCGCATGATGCCGCCCGCGGCGATGACCGGCAGGTCCACCGCCTCGCTGACCTGTGCGACCAGGGAGAGCACGCCGATGCCCGCGCCGTCGTTCTCCGGCTGGTCGCGGTGGGTGCCCTGGTGGCCGCCCGCCTCCACGCCCTGGGCGATCACCGCGTCCGCGCCGGACCGGCCCACGGCCAGCGCCTCGTCGACGGTGGTCGCGGTGACCAGGACGTAGGTGCCGACGCGGTGCAGGGAGTCGACGACCTCACGGGTGGGGGCGCCGAAGTGGAAGGAGACCACGGGGACCGGGTCGTCCAGCAGGACGGCGAGTTTCACGTCGTAGCCGTCGTCGTGCCCGCACTCGGGGTCGCCCAGCTCCGTCTCGTACCAGGTGGCCTCGCCCGCCAGTTGCTGGGCGTAGAGGTCGACGGCGCCGGACTCCGCGAGGTCGGGCTGGGGCATGAAGACATTGACGCCGAAGGGGCGGCCGGTCAGCCCGCGCACCTGCTTGATCTCCTGGTACATGCCGTCCGCCGTCTTGTAGCCGGCGGCCAGGAAGCCCAGTCCGCCGGCCTCGGAGACCGCGGCGGCCAACTGCGGCCCGGAGGGGCCGCCCGCCATCGGGGCCTGCACGATCGGCCGAGGGAAGAGATCGGTCAGCGCGGACAATGCGGAGGACATGACCGCATGGTGTCACGTCCGCGGCACGCCGCCGCATCCGGGCGTCCTCTGGCATATGCCAAAGGCAGCCACCGATGCCGGTGGCTGCCCTGGGGAGCGCTTCCCCGCCCGGTCGCGGCCGGGCGGGGACGCTCAGCGTCCGTTGAACGCGTCCTTCAGCCGCGAGAACAGGCCCTGCTGGCCGGGCTGGAACTGCCCCTGAGGGCGCTCCTCGCCGCGCAGCCCGGCCAGTTCCCGCAGCAGGCGCTCCTGCTCGGGGTCGAGCTTGGTCGGCGTCTGCACCTCGACGTGCACGATGAGGTCGCCCCGGCCGCCGCCGCGCAGATGCGTGACGCCCCGGTCGTGCAGCGGGATCGACTGCCCGGACTGGGTGCCCGGCCGGATGTCGACCTCCTCCAGGCCGTCCAGCGTCTCCAGCGGCACCTTGGTGCCCAGGGCCGCCGCCGTCATCGGCAGGGTGACCGTGCAGTGCAGGTCGTCGCCGCGCCGCTGGAAGGCGGCGTGCGGCAGCTCGTGGATCTCGACGTAGAGGTCACCGGCCGGGCCGCCGCCGGGGCCGACCTCGCCCTCGCCCGCGAGCTGGATGCGGGTGCCGTTGTCCACACCGGCCGGGATCTTCACCGTCAGGGTGCGGCGGGCGCGGATGCGGCCGTCGCCCGCGCACTCCGGGCACGGGGTGGGCACGACGGTGCCGAAGCCCTGGCACTGCGGGCAGGGCCGCGAGGTCATGACCTGGCCCAGGAAGGACCGGGTGACCTGCGAGACCTCACCGCGGCCGCGGCACATGTCGCAGGTCTGGGCGGTGGTGCCCGGGGCCGCGCCCTCGCCGCTGCACGTGGTGCAGACGACGGCGGTGTCGACCTGGATGTCCTTCGTGGTGCCGAAGGCCGCCTCGTCCAGCTCGACCTCCAGCCGGATCATGGCGTCCTGGCCGCGGCGCGTGCGCGAGCGCGGTCCGCGCTGCGAGGCCGTGCCGAAGAACGCGTCCATGATGTCGGAGAAGTTGCCGAAGGAACCGGCGCCGAAGCCGCCCGCACCGGCCCCGCCGGACTGCGAGAGGGGATCCCCGCCGAGGTCGTAGACCTGCTTCTTCTGCGGGTCCGACAGCACCTCGTAGGCGGCGTTGATCTCCTTGAACCGCTCCTGGGTCTTCGGATCGGGGTTGACGTCCGGGTGCAGCTCGCGCGCGAGCCGCCGGAACGCCTTCTTGATCTCATCCTGCGACGCGTCGCGGCGCACGCCGAGAACGGCGTAGTAGTCCGTGGCCACTTACGACTCCGCCAGGATCTGTCCGACGTACCGTGCCACTGCGCGTACCGCTCCCATCGTTCCCGGGTAGTCCATGCGGGTCGGTCCGACCACGCCGAGCTTGGCCACTGCCTCGCCGCCCGAACCGTAGCCGACCGACACGATGGACGTGGAGTTGAGTCCTTCGTGGGCGTTCTCGTGACCGATGCGCACGGTCATGCCCTGGTCCTGTGTCTCACCGAGCAGCTTCAGCAGGACGACCTGCTCCTCCAGCGCCTCCAGCACGGGCCGGATGGTGAGGGGGAAGTCGTGCCCGAAGCGGGTGAGGTTGGCGGTGCCGCCGATCATCAGCCGCTCCTCGTTCTCCTCGACGAGGGTCTCCAGGAGGGTGGACAGCACGGTGGCGACCGTGCCCCGGTCCTCCAGGTCGAACCCGTCGGGGAGGTCCTCGACCAGCTGCGGCACGTCCGCGAAGCGGCGGCCCGCGACCCGGCTGTTCAGCCGCGCCCGCAGGTCCGCGAGGGACGTCTCGCCGAAGGGCGCCGGGCAGTCGATCATCCGCTGCTCGACCCGGCCGGTGTCCGTGATCAGCACGAGCATCACGCGCGCGGGTGCGAGCGCGAGCAGTTCCACGTGCCGCACGGTCGAGCGGGTCAGCGACGGGTACTGCACCACGGCGACCTGCCGGGTCAGCTGCGCCAGCAGCCGCACCGTGCGGGCCACCACGTCGTCGAGGTCGACGGCGCCGTCGAGGAAGTTCTGGATGGCACGCCGCTCGGGCGCGGTCATCGGCTTGACCCCGGCCAGCTTGTCGACGAAGAGGCGGTACCCCTTGTCGGTGGGGATCCGGCCCGCGCTGGTGTGCGGCTGGGCGATGAAGCCCTCGTCCTCCAGGGCCGCCATGTCGTTGCGGACCGTGGCCGGTGAGACGCCGAGGTTGTGCCGCTCGGTGAGGGCCTTGGAGCCCACCGGCTCCTCGGTGCCGACGTAGTCCTGGACGATGGCGCGCAGCACCTGAAGCCGTCGCTCGCTGAGCATCGCGCACACCTCCAGAGTCGTCCCTCGGCTTCCGCCTGGCACTCGGCGCATACGAGTGCCAGCATTCCCCGGCCCAGTGTACGGCCGTGGGGTACGCCGGGGGCAAGACTGGTCCAGGTGACCGGTCCGGGGAAGGCTAGCGTTCCGGTATGACCGTGACTTGGGAAGAGCTCGGGTGGGAGCGGCTGGCGGACGGCGTGGGGCGGGTGCGGCTCCCGGAGTGGGACTGCACGGTCGGGCTGGTCGCCGGAGCCGGGGCGGCGCTGATGGTGGACGCGGGCTCCTGCCTGGCCGAGGGCGCTCGGCTGCGCGCGCGGGCGCGCGAGCTGACCGGCGGCGATGTGACACATCTCGCGCTGACGCACCCCCACTTCGACCATGTGCTCGGGGCGGCGGCGTTCGACGGCGCCGAGATCCTCGCCGCCGAGGGGGCCCGCACGGTGCTCGGCGACGCGCGCGGGCGCGCGGAGCTGCGCGAGGACGCGGTGCGCCAGGGGCTCGACGCGGGGGCGGCCGAGGAGGCCGCCGCGGCCCTCCCGGTCCCCGGCCGCGAGGTCCGCGGGCGGCTGGCCCTGCCGCTGGGCGGCGGCCGGGAGGCGGTACTGGCGGACCTGGGCGCCGCGCACAGCACGCACGACCTGGCGGTGCTGGTGCCGGTGCCGGGCGGACGGCCGGTGGTCTTCTGCGGCGACCTGGTCGAGGAGTCCGGCGAGCCGCAGGCGGGCCCGGACGCGGCGCCGTCCCGCTGGCCCGCCGCGCTGGACCGGCTCCTCGTGCTGGGCGGCGAGGACGCGCTCTACGTCCCCGGGCACGGCGCGGTGGTCGACGCCGCCTTCGTCCGGGCCCAGCGCGACGCGCTGGCCGACCGCTTCGGCGTGTCGCGCTGAACGCGGCCCCGGATCTCCCTATCGTCACTCGAATGCGCCAGTACTCCGCCGACCTCACCCCGCCCTGGAAGAAGCCGCGGGCCGTGCCCGAGGCGGCGGCCGAGCCGGGGCTCGTGGTCGAGGAACCGGCGACCGGATTCTGCGGGGCGGTGATCCGCTGCGAGGCGGGCACGGTGACCCTGGAGGACCGCTTCGGCAAGCACCGCGTCTTCCCGCTCCAGCCCGGGGGCTTCCTGCTGGAGGGCCGCCCGGTGACGCTGGTGCGGCCCGCCTCGGGTCCGGTACGCCCCACCCGCACCGCCTCCGGTTCGGTCGCCGTCCCCGGCGCACGCGCGCGCGTGGCCCGCGCCGGGCGCATCTACGTGGAGGGGCGGCACGACGCCGAGCTGGTCGAGAAGGTGTGGGGCGACGACCTGCGCGTCGAGGGCGTCGTCGTGGAGTACCTGGAGGGCGTGGACGACCTGCCCGCCGTCGTCGAGGAGTTCGCTCCCGGCCCGGACGCCCGCCTCGGCGTGCTCGTGGACCATCTCGTCCCGGGCAGCAAGGAGTGGCGGATCGCCGAGGCGGTCACCAGTGAGCACGCGCTCGTCGTCGGGCACCCGTACATCGACGTCTGGGAGGCCGTGAAGCCGTCCTCGCTGGGCATCGAGGCGTGGCCCCGGATCCCGCGCGGCCAGGACTGGAAGACCGGGGTCTGCCGCGCCCTGGGCTGGCCGGACCACACAGGCGCGGCCTGGCAGCAGATCCTCTCCCGGGTGCGGTCGTACAAGGATCTGGAGCCGGAGCTGCTGGGGCGGGTCGAGCAACTGATCGATTTCGTGACGGAGCCGGCGTAGAGCCGCCCGGCCGGCCCGGGTCGCTCAGTCCACCAGGTCCCGCACCACCGCGTCCGCCAGCAGGCGGCCGCGCAGGGTGAGCGCCGCGCGCCCGGCGTCGTACGGCTCCCGCTGGAGCAGGCCGTCCGACAGCGCCCGGCGGGCGGCCGCGAGGCCCGCCTCGCGCAGCAGGTCCAGCGGTACGCCCTCGCGCAGCCGCAGCTCCAGCAGGATCCGCTCCACCCGGCGGTCCTCCTCGGTGAGGAGTTCGCGCCCGGCGCCCGGGGAGCGCCCCTGGGCGAGGGCCGCCGCGTACGCGCCGGGGTGCTTGACGTTCCACCAGCGCACGCCGCCCACATGGCTGTGCGCGCCGGGGCCCGCGCCCCACCAGTCCGCGCCGCGCCAGTACAGCTCGTTGTGCAGGCAGCGGGCGGCCCGGGAGGTCGCCCAGTTGGACACCTCGTACCACTCGAAACCCGCGGCCGACAGCGTCTCCTCGGCGATCAGATAGCGGTCGGCGTGCACGTCGTCGTCGGTCATGGGGACCTCGCCGCGCCGGATCCGGCGGGCCAGCTGGGTGCCCTCCTCGACGATGAGCGCGTAGGCGGAGACATGGTCGGGGCCCGCGCCGAGGGCCGCGTCCAGGGAGGCACGCCAGTCGTCGTCGGACTCGCCGGGCGTGCCGTAGATCAAATCGAGGTTGACATGCTCGAAACCGGCGGCGCGGGCCTCGGCGACACACGCCTCGGGGCGGCCGGGCGTGTGGGTGCGGTCGAGGATCTTCAGCACATGCTGCCGGGCGCTCTGCATGCCGAAGGAGATCCGGTTGAAGCCGCCCTCCCGCAGGGCCGCCAGATACGCCGGGCCGACCGACTCGGGGTTGGCCTCCGTGGTGATCTCCGCGTCGGGCGCGAGACCGAACTCGTCCCGGATCGCGGCCAGCATCCGGACCAGGTCACCGGCGGCGAGCAGGGTGGGCGTACCGCCGCCGACGAAGACCGTGCGGACCGGGCGCGGGTCGTCGCCGAGGACCTTGCGGGCGAGCCGGACCTCGTCGACGAGGGTCTCGGCGTAGTTGTCGCGGGAGGCGAGGACACCGCCGGTGCCGCGCAGCTCGGTGGCGGTGTAGGTGTTGAAGTCGCAGTAGCCGCAGCGGGTGGCGCAGTACGGGACGTGCAGATAGAACCCGAGCGGCCGGTCTGCGGCGCCGGTGAGCGCGGAGGCGGGCAGCGCGCCGTCGACGGGGACGGGCTCGCCGTCGGGGAGTGCGGAAGGCATGCCTTCCATTGTCCGGCATCGGACCGGTGGACCGGACGCGACGGGAGTCGGCCGGGAGGCCGGGAGGCGTGGGCGGCCGGGAGGCCGGGAGGCCGGGAGGCGTGGGCGGCCGGTGGGCCGGTGGGCCTGGGCAGGAACGGGGTTCCGTCGGCCGCCCGGGGGCGCGACCGGCTCGCGTCCGGCTCGCGACCGGCGGGCGTCGCCGGGGCACGCTGGTGCTGGCCTGCCGACCTGCCGACCTGCCGACCTGCCGACCTGAGCATGAGGGGTGTGCCGCCTGCCGTAGGGAGCACGACCGGCGTCGGCTCGGGGAGGGCGGGCCGACGCCAGGCCATGCCCCGGACGGTGGGCCGACACCGACGATGGGGCCCGGTCCACTGGTCGAACGTCGCCCGTGCTCCGGTCGGCGGGCCGGACGCCGGATGCTTCCGGACGGCAGGCTCTGGGCTGGTCACGCTCCAGTCGTCGGGCGGGGCACCGGCCGCGGCCCCGAGCGGCGACCGTACGCCGGTCACGGGCCCGGCCCGGCCGTGCGCGGGCCGTCCGCTCTCCGGGCAGCGGGGCACGCACGGCGCTCACACGGTCGGGCCGACACCGACAGCCGGTGCCCCGTCCTGGCGCCTGCCTCCCACTGCCCGGCGTACGCCCGGCATCGGCCGCGCACCGAGAGCACGCACGGCACTCGCACGGCCGGGCCGGGGCCTGCCCGTGACCGGCGGGCCTGCCGCCTGGTGGCGCGACCGGTGCTGGTCAGCAGCCAGGGCCGATCGGCGCCCCGCCGACTGTCCGCAGCGGGCCCGGCCCCCGGTTCGCCACCCGGAGGGCATGAACGGCACTCGCACGGCCGGACCGGGGCACGACCGGCAACCGGCGTGCCGCTCGCCGACCGGCAGTCGCGGGGCGTGACCGGTGTTTCTCCGGCCGCCGGAGGCCCGTCACTGGGCCTGGAGCACCAGCAGGGCCAGGTCGTCCTCGGGAGGGGACTCGCCGAAGCCGTGGACGAGGTCGCGGATGCGGTCGGCGATCAGGTCGGCGTCCAGGCCCGCGCAGTCGGCGAGGGCGGCGGCGAGGCCGTCGCCGTCGTCGAGCTGGCGGGAGCCGGAGCGGCGCTCGGTCACCCCGTCGGTGACGCAGAGCAGGGAGTCGCCGGGGGCCAGCTCGAAGCTGTCGCAGAGGTACGTCTCGTCCTCGATGACGCCGAGCAGGGTCTGCGGGTGCGCGACCGTGCGGACGTCGCCGCCCCGGGTGAGCAGCAGCGGCAGCGGGTGCCCGGCGCAGGCGAGGGTGCAGCGGACACCGCCCTCGAAGGGGGCCAGCTCGCCGTAGAGGAGGGACAGGAAGCGGGTCTGCGGCGCGTCGCCGGGGGCGACGGGACCGGCCAGGGCGCGCGCGGCGGCGTCGGCGGCCTCGGTGGCGTCGTCCAGGAGGAGCTGGTTGAGGCGGTCCAGGACGTCGGGGACGCCGTAGCCCTCGCGGGCCAGCAGCCGCAGCCAGGGCCGGGCGAGCCCGATCACCACGGCGGCCTCCGGGCCCTTGCCCTGGACGTCGCCGACGGCGAAGCACCAGCGGCCGTCGCCCGCCGGGAAGAGGTCGTAGAAGTCGCCGCTCGGGCCGCCCTGGTCGCACGGCTCGTAGACGAGGGCGCTGCGCAGCCCCGGGATCTCGGCGACCGCGCCGGGCAGCAGTCCGCGCTGGAGGACGGCGCTGATGGTGGCCTGCCGGGCGTACTGGCGGGCCGCGCCGATGCCGAGCGCGACCCGGCGGCTGAGGTCCTCCACCAGGCCGGTGATCTCGTCGGGGAAGCGGGGCAGTCCGGCCCGGCCGATGACGAGGGTGCCCAGCGGGCGGCCCCCGGCGACCAGCCGGTAGGCGAGCGCGGCGCCGTCCGTCTCGCGCGGGCCCAGGGCCGCCCCGGGCCACGGATAGAGGACGGGACCGGAGCCCGGCGCGTCGTCCGCGGGCCGGGGCGGGTCCTTCTCCAGGGCCAGGCGCAGTTGCTCCAGGTGGTTCTCGCTGCCGTGCCAGACGCGCGCGAGGCGGCCGCCGGGCGCGCCGGTGCCGTCGCCCCACAGGCCGCCGCGCGCCGTTGCCTCGTCCTCCAGCCACACCGCGCACCAGTCGGCCAGGCGCGGCACGACGAGCTGTCCGGTGAGCGAGGCGACGAGGTCCTCGTCGAGCTGCCCGGCGAGCAGGTCGGACGCCTCGGCGAGGAAGGACAGGGCGCCGCGGCCCAGCCACTCGCGGTCGCGTTCGGCGCGCTGCGGTTCGGGCGCGAGGATCTCGGCGACACCGAGGCAGGGTCCGGCGCCCGGCCCGGCGGCGGCGCCGTCCTCGTCCGGCTGCCGCTCGTCGGCGGAGAGCCGCGCCCACACCGTCTTGGCGCCGGTCCGGTAGGTGATGCCCCACTCCTGCGCGAGCGCGGCGACCAGCCGCAGGCCGCGGCCGTACTCCGGGGGCTCGTACGCCGTCTCCTGGCCGTGGCCGCGGGGGGCGCGCGAGGGGTGCCGGTCGGTGACCTCCACCACGCACGCGCCGGTGTCGGGCTCCCGGCGGCAGCTCAGCTCGGCCTGGGTGCCCGCGTGCACGACGGCGTTGGTGACCAGCTCGCTGACGACGACCAGGATCTCGTCGGCCAGCCGCTCCGGGACGGCGAGGCCGAGATCGCGCCATTTCGTGAACGCGGTGCGTACCAGCGCGCGGGCGGAGCCGGGTGCCACCGGGCTGCCGGGCAGGGTCGCGCACACCTCCCCGGCCGCCGCCGCGCCCCGGCGTGCGCCCGGCTCACCGGCGCGGAACCCCGTCTCCCGCTGCGTCGGAATGGCCCCCATCTACAGCTCCCCGAGCAATCGGACGAAAGGTCGGTCATCGCCGCCAGGGTGACAGACCGACCACGCTCCGAAGCACCGGGTTACCGAAGTGGACCGCCCCACGCGAGAACTCCGCCGGGGAGCGCACGGACCCGAACGTTTCCGGCCACTTCGGGACCGTTCCGAGGGGGCACAGGCGATCCGGGGCGTCCGGCCGCGACCCGCGCGGCCGGGGGAGCCGTGCGGGCGGGGCGGTGGGGCGGCGGGGCGGTCAGGTCTCCCGGGTCCCCGCGTACATGTCGTCGATCAGATGCTTGTACGACCGCTCCACCACCGGCCGCTTGAGCTTGAGGGACGGGGTGATCTCGCCGTGCTCGACGTCGAGGTCGCGCGGGAGCAGGCGGAACTTCTTGATGGTCTGCCAGCGCTGGAGACCTTCGTTGAGCTGCCGGACGTAGCCGTCGATCAGCTCCACGGTCTGCGGGGCGGCGACGACCTCGGCGTAGGAGCGGCCGCGCAGGCCGTGCTCCGCGGCCCATTCGAGGATGGCGGGCTCGTCCAGCGAGATGAGGGCGGTGCAGAAGTTCCGGTCGGCGCCGTGGACGAGGATGTTCGAGACGTACGGGCAGACCGCCTTGAACTGGCCCTCGACCTCGGCGGGCGCGATGTACTTGCCGCCGGAGGTCTTGATGAGGTCCTTCTTGCGGTCGGTGATGCGCAGATAGCCGTCCGGGGACAGCTCGCCGATGTCACCGGTGTGGAACCAGCCGTCGGACTCCAGCACCTCTTCGGTCTTCTCGGGCAGCTTGTGGTAGCCCTGCATGATGCCGGGGCCGCGCAGCAGGACCTCTCCGTCGGCGGCGATCCGCACCTCGGTGCCGGGCAGCGGCTTGCCGACGGTGCCGGTGCGGTACGCCTCGCCCGGGTTGACGAAGGAGGCCGCGGAGGACTCGGTGAGGCCGTAGCCCTCCAGGATGTGGATGCCCGCGCCGGAGAAGAAGTAGCCGATCTCCGGGGCGAGGGCGGCGCTGCCGGAGATGCAGGCGCGCAGCCGCCCGCCGAACGCGTCGCGGATCTTGGCGTAGACGAGCGCGTCGGCGACCTTGTGCCGGGCGGCCAGCGCGAACGGCGCCGTGTGCACACCGGTGCGCTTGAAGTTGTCCTGGGTGACCTTGCCGTACTCGCGGGCGACCTCGGCGGCCCACTGGAAGATCTTGTACTTGGCGTTGCCGCCGGCGCGGGCCTTGGCGGCGACACCGTTGTAGACCTTCTCGAAGATGCGCGGCACGGCGGCCATGTAGGTCGGCCGGACCACCGGGAGGTTCTCGATGATCTTGTCGACGCGGCCGTCGACGGCGGTGACGTGCCCCAGCTCGATCTGCCCGGAGGTGAGCACCTTGCCGAAGACATGGGCGAGCGGCAGCCACAGGTACTGCACGTCGTCGGGGCCGAGCAGACCGGTGGAGGCGATGGCCTTGGCCATGTACGACCAGTTGTCGTGCGGCAGGCGGACCCCCTTGGGGCGGCCGGTGGTGCCGGAGGTGTAGATGAGGGTGGCGAGCTGGTCCTTGGTGATCGCGCCGACCCGCTCCTTGATCAGCTCCGGGTGCTTCTCCAGGTAGGCGGCGCCGCGCTCCTCCAGCTCGGCCAGGGTCAGCACCCACTCGCCGCTCTCCACGCCCGCCGGGTCGATCACGACGACATGGTGCAGGTCGGGCAGCTCGGCGCGCCGGTCCGCCGCCTTGGCCAGCTGCTCGGCGTTCTCCGCGATCAGCACCCGGCTCTCGGAGTCGGAGAGGATGAAGGCGGACTCGTCGGCGTTGGTCTGCGGGTAGACCGTGGTGGTGGCCGCGCCCGCGCACATGATGCCGAGGTCGGCGAGCAGCCACTCCACGCGCGTGGACGAGGCGAGCGCGACGCGCTCCTCGGGCCGTACGCCCAGTTCGATGAGGCCGGCGGCGATGGCGTGCACCCGCTCGGCGGCCTGCGCCCAGCTCAGCGAGCGCCATTCGTCGGGGCCCTCGCCCGAGGACGGTGGCACGGGGTAGCGGTAGGCCTCGGCGTCCGGTGTGGCCGCCACGCGCTCCAGGAAGAGGGCCGCCACGGACGGCGGACGGTTCTCGATCAGGGTCTGTGCGTCGCTCACGACATCCTCCGGGGCCCGCGGCAGTGCGGCGGCTGGCTCAGGTGCGGCTGGGTTGACTCACGGGTGGTGGCTGGGCTGGCTGGTCCGGCCGGCGGCGCCGGCTTGTTTAACTCACGAGTAACTAGCGAGCAGGCATCAGGGTAGAGGGCGACCGGCCACCGCGTAAGGGGCTGTGGCCTGAGACTTCCCACAGAGCGCTACCACGCGCATGCGCAGGGGCCCGCCGCACTTTCGTGCGACGGGCCCCTTTTCACCCGGTTCCGCGCCCGGTCCGCCGCCGCGGCGGCGGGACCCGGCGGGCCGCTGCGGTCACTTCTTGCTCTTGGCCGCCGCCCCGCTGTCGTCGCTGGAGAGCACCGCGATGAACGCCTCCTGGGGAACCTCCACGGAACCCACCATCTTCATGCGCTTCTTGCCCTCCTTCTGCTTCTCCAGCAGCTTGCGCTTACGCGAGATGTCACCGCCGTAGCACTTGGCGAGGACGTCCTTGCGGATGGCGCGGATGGTCTCGCGGGCGATCACACGCGACCCGATGGCGGCCTGGACGGGCACCTCGAAGTTCTGCCGCGGGATCAGCTCGCGCAGCTTGGCGACGAGCCGCACGCCGTACGCGTACGCCTGGTCCTTGTGGGTGATCGCGGAGAACGCGTCCACCTTGTCGCCGTGCAGCAGGATGTCGACCTTGACCAGGGAGCTGCTCTGCTCGCCGGTGGGCTCGTAGTCCAGGGAGGCGTAGCCGCGCGTCTTGGACTTCAGCTGGTCGAAGAAGTCGAAGACGATCTCCGCGAGCGGGAGGGTGTAGCGGATCTCGACCCGGTCCTCGGAGAGGTAGTCCATGCCGAGCAGGGTGCCGCGCCGGGTCTGGCACAGCTCCATGATCGCGCCGATGAACTCGGTGGGCGCGAGGATCGTGGCGCGCACGACCGGCTCGTACACCTCCGCGATCTTCCCCTCGGGGAACTCGCTCGGGTTGGTGACGGTGATCTCGCTGTCGTCCTCCATGATCACGCGGTAGACCACGTTGGGGGCGGTGGCGATCAGGTCGAGGCCGAACTCGCGCTCCAGGCGCTCGCGGATCACGTCCAGGTGCAGCAGGCCGAGGAAGCCGACGCGGAAGCCGAAGCCGAGCGCGGCGGAGGTCTCCGGCTCGTAGACCAGCGCGGCGTCGTTGAGCTGGAGCTTGTCCAGCGCCTCGCGCAGCTCCGGGTAGTCCGAGCCGTCCAGCGGGTACAGGCCGGAGAAGACCATCGGCTTGGGGTCCTTGTACCCGCCGAGGGCCTCGGTGGCGCCCTTGTGCTGGCTGGTGACGGTGTCACCGACCTTGGACTGGCGGACGTCCTTCACCCCGGTGATGAGATAGCCCACCTCGCCGACGCCCAGGCCGTCGGCCGGCAGCATCTCCGGGGAGTTGGTGCCGATCTCCAGCAGCTCGTGGGTGGCGCCGGTGGACATCATCCGGATCCGCTCGCGCTTGTTGAGCTGGCCGTCGATGACTCGGACGTACGTCACCACGCCCCGGTAGGAGTCGTAGACCGAGTCGAAGATCATCGCGCGGGCCGGGGCGTCCTTGACGCCGACCGGGGCGGGGATGCGCTCGACCGCCCGGTCGAGCAGCGCCTCCACGCCGAGGCCCGTCTTGGCGGAGACCTTCAGCACGTCGTCCGGGTCGCAGCCGACCAGGTTCGCCAGCTCCTCGGCGAACTTCTCCGGCTGCGCGGCCGGCAGGTCGATCTTGTTGAGGACCGGGATGATCGTGAGGTCGTTCTCCATCGCCAGATAGAGGTTGGCGAGGGTCTGCGCCTCGATGCCCTGGGCCGCGTCGACCAGGAGGATCGTCCCCTCGCAGGCGGCGAGCGAGCGGGAGACCTCGTAGGTGAAGTCGACGTGCCCCGGCGTGTCGATCATGTTGAGGATGTGCGTGTTGCCGGGGTCGTGGGTCGGCGCCCACGGCAGTCGCACCGCCTGGGACTTGATCGTGATGCCGCGCTCGCGCTCGATGTCCATGCGGTCGAGGTACTGAGCGCGCATCTGCCGCTGCTCGACCACACCGGTGAGCTGGAGCATCCGGTCGGCGAGAGTGGACTTGCCGTGGTCGATGTGCGCGATGATGCAGAAGTTGCGGATCAGCGCCGGGTCGGTACGGCTCGGCTCGGGCACATGGCTGGGGGTCGCGGGCACGCAGGGTCCTGATTCTTGAGGCGTCCGCATACGTGTGCTTGTCCGTCTGCGGTCTCGGGTCGGATCGATACGTAGTCTTTCCATGGTCCCATGTCCGGCGCCGACCGGGGAGCGGCGACCGGTTTGGGCCGCGGAACGGGGCGCTGGTAACGTGGGGGGCTGTGTCTCATGCCCTCTCAGCGCGAGGCACACCGGAAAATTTTCGAAAGAGAAGGCTCATTCGTGGCGAACATCAAGTCCCAGATCAAGCGGATCAAGACCAACGAGAAGGCCCGGCTGCGCAACAAGGCCGTCAAGTCCTCCCTGAAGACCGCGATCCGCAAGGCCCGCGAGGCCGCTGCCGCGGGTGACGTCGAGAAGGCCACCGAGTACCAGCGCGCTGCCGCGCGTCAGCTCGACAAGGCCGTCTCGAAGGGCGTCATCCACAAGAACCAGGCCGCCAACAAGAAGTCGGCGCTGGCCATCAAGGTCGCGACCCTCAAGGGCTGAACTCCCTGACTTGACGCCGGACGGACCCGGGCGGGCCCTCTCTCATCCGCCCCCGGACGGCACCCAGAGCCTGTGCGCGGCCTGCGTTCGCCACGCGGGCATGGGCTCACCAGCATGACCGAAGGCCCCGGCCGCCTCCCTTCCCCAGGGAACGCGTCCGGGGCCTTCGGTGTGCCCCCGTAGGTTCGGGTGTCACCGTGTACGGGGTGTCACCGTGCACAGGGGGCCGGCCGTGGGAGCTGGGCCGCCATCCGTCTGCCGAGCCGGCCCCTCACATGATCTTCTTCTCCTCGGTGACCATCACGGCCACCGATCCCATGTCGATGAACCGTGCTTCGTCGGGGTTGACCAGTGTCCGGTAGTTCTCGGAGGCGAAGAAGGCGTCGTGATCCTCCCAGTTCTCGAACCAGATCTCCGTCAGGCCGTCGTAGGCCCGGGGCGGATAGTTCTCGGCGGGGACCGGGTGGGACACGGTGTACTTGCGCACATAGCGCTCCGCCTCCGGGATGGAGGTGAACAGCGGCGCGTGCCGGTTCCGGTGGTGGTCGACGAAACGCTCGTACGACATACCCTCGACGCGGTTGATCATGAAGATGAGCTTCAGCATGGAGTCAACCTAAAAGCTCACATCAATGTGAGGGGCAGGTGAGTCATCGGCATGGAAGGAGTCCGGCATGCGGATCGGTGAACTGTCCGCCCGGACGGGAGCCAGCCGCCGGTCGCTGCGCTACTACGAGGAGCAGGGCCTGCTCGTCAGCTCCCGCTCACCGACCGGACAGCGCCACTACGAGGACGCGCACGTTCAGCGGGTGCGCCTCATACAGGCGTTCCTGGCAGCCGGCATGCCCAGCAGCACCATCGCCGAGATGGCGCCCTGCATGTCCGAGCCGACCGAGGACAGGGCGCGGCAGGCACTGAAGCTCATGGACCGCGAGCGGGCCCGGCTGTCCGAGGCCATCGACGGCCTCGCTGCCGCCAGGGCCGCGCTGGACCACCTCATCGAGGACAACCACGCGTACCTGACACGGTCGGCGGACGACGGTCCGTGAGGCGGGGATGACCGGATCGGCGCGCGGACCACAGGAAGACACCTGCGCCATGGAGTCCGGCCAGATGGACGGCGGCGGTCCTTGTCGTGGCGGGTGGCGGGGGGGGGGAGGCCAGTGGTCGGCAGCGGTCGTCGGCGGCGAGATGGATCTTCGTGCTCAGTCCGCGCTCACTGCGCATCAGTCACATCAGTTAACGGCACACTCGGTCCAACGACCAGCGGACAAACGAAACCGCCTAGCCGCGTCCCCGGGAACGGGCCGCGCGGGCGATGGTCACCACGGCCTTCTCCAGCGCGTACTCCGGGTCGTCGCCGCCGCCCTTCACCCCGGCGTCCGCCTCGGCGACGGCACGCAGGGCCACGGCGACGCCGTCCGGGGTCCAGCCGCGCATCTGCTGGCGCACGCGGTCGATCTTCCACGGCGGCATGCCCAGCTCGCGCGCCAGATCGGCGGGGCGGCCGCCGCGCGCGGAGGACAGCTTGCCGATGGCGCGCACGCCCTGCGCCAGCGCGCTGGTGATCAGCACGGGCGCCACCCCGGTCGCCAGCGACCAGCGCAGCGCCTCCAGGGCCTCGGCCGCGCGGCCCTCCACGGCCCGGTCGGCGACGGTGAAGCTGGAGGCCTCCGCGCGGCCCGTGTAGTACCGGGCGACGACGGCCTCGTCGATCGTCCCCTCCACGTCGGCGACCAGCTGGGACACCGCCGACGCCAGCTCCCGCAGATCGCTGCCGATCGCGTCGACCAGCGCCTGGCACGCCTCGGGGGTCGCCGAGCGGCCCAGACCGCGGAACTCGCCGCGCACGAAGGCGAGGCGGTCGGCGGGCTTGGTCATCTTGGGGCAGGCCACCTCCCGCGCGCCCGCCTTGCGGGCCGCGTCCAGCAGCCCCTTGCCCTTGGCGCCGCCCGCGTGCAGCAGCACGAGCGTGATCTCCTCGGCGGGCGAGGCCAGATACGCCTTCACGTCCTTGACGGTGTCGGCCGACAGGTCCTGCGCCGCGCGCACGACCACGACCTTGCGCTCGGCGAAGAGCGAGGGACTGGTCAGCTCGGCGAGGGTGCCGGGCTGCAACTGGTCGGGGGTGAGGTCCCGTACGTCCGTGTCGGCGTCGGCGGCACGGGCGGCGGCCACCACCTCCCGCACGGCGCGGTCGAGCAGCAGCTCCTCCTGGCCCACGGCGAGCGTCAGGGGGGCGAGCGGGTCGTCATTCGCAGTCTTCCTGGCCATCGCGACAAGCATCCCACGGGCCACTGACAACGCCCGCGCCGCGCACCCGCCGCGCACCCGTCGGCCGGGCGCTCCGTGTGCCCGGACCGGCCGCTACGGCTCCTCGCGCCAGCCGTCCCACTCGCCCGCGAACGCGTCCAGCTCCGCCGCGTCCAGGCGCTCCTCCTCGTCGCGCAGGACGACGAGCCACTGGGCGTCCTCGGCGTCGTCCTCACCGGCCAGCGCGTCCCGCACGAGCTGCGGCTCCTCGCTGACGCCGAACCGCTCCGCCAGTTCCTCGGCCGCCTCCTGGGCGGCATCGCGGTCGGGCAGCACCAGGACATGTCTCACGTCACTCACGCACGCCATTGTCGGACACGGAGAACGCGGCGAACGCGGCGAACGCGGCGGATGCAACGGATGCAACGGATGCGGCGGACGCGGTGAAGCAACGCACCGCCGCCGGGCACCGGCACCGGCCCCGGACCCGCCCCCGGCCGCCCGGCCTCAGCCCTTGGGCACGATCTGTATGTCGAGTTCGACCTTGATGGTGGGGCCGACCACGGCGATGCCGCGCGCCAGCATCGTCTGCCAGCTGACGGTGAAGTCGTCGCGGTGCAGCTCGGCGGTGGCCCGGCAGGCCGCCCGGACCTCGCCCTCCATGCCGTGGCCGAGGCCCAGGTAGTCCGTGTCCAGGGTGACCGTGCGGGTCACACCGTGCAGGGAGAGCGCGCCGGTGATCGCCCACCGGTTGCCGCCGCGGTGCGCGAACCGGTCGCCGTAGAACTCCAGCGTCGGGAACCGCGCCACGTCCAGGAAGTCCGGCGAACGCAGGTGGTCGTCGCGCATCCTGACGTTGGTGTCGATGGACGCCGCGTCGATCACCACGTGCATCGCCGACTGCTCGATGTCCTCGGCGACCCGCAGCACCCCGGCGAAGGAGTTGAACCGGCCGTGGATCCGGGCCAGTCCGATGTGCCGGGCGGTGAACCCGATGGAGGAGTGCGTGGGCTCGATGTCCCAGTCGCCCGGCGCGGGCAGCTCGGGCGGCTGCGCGACCTGCAACGTCACATCGCCGAGCGAGGTGAGCGAGCTCTCCGCGACGGTCGCGGCGGCCCGGTAGGGCGCGTACCCCTCGGCGGAGACGGCGAGCCGGTACTCCCCCGCGGGCACCGCCGCCACGAACGAGCCGAACGGGTCCGTCCCGCCGCCGACCACCTTGCGCCCCACGCTGTCCATCACCGCGAACTCCGCCTGCGGCACCGGCTGGCTGACCGGATCGAGCACCCGGCAGCTGAGCACCCCGGCGTCCGGTGGGGTCCGCACCGCCGCCAGGGGACTCGTCCGTTGCACTCGCTTCGTACGGCTTCCCAGCAAGCGGCCGATCATCTACGACACCCTCTGCACGATGTGACAACACCTGTTTCCGAAGAGTCATTCGATCACTGATGAGGCATTCGAGGCAACACGGGGCCACATCATGGGAAACCAGCGCATGTGCTGCCTCTCGCACGAGTAGCCGGATGTGACCTGAATTACCCATTGAGAGAACGGTTTCGCACCGTGTCCGGCGGCGCGCCGACGCGTGCCGTGCGCGCCCCGCACCCCGTCAGTCCCGCACCACGCGCACCCCCGTTCCCTCGCCCGTGACCGCGAGCGCGCCGTCGCGGTCGGTGCGCAGGACCGTGGCGCCCTGGGCGTGCAGGGCGGCGACGGTACGCGGGGACGGGTGGCCGTAGGTGTTGCCCGCGCCGACGGAGATGAGGGCCACTCTCGGGGAGACGAGGTGCATCAGCTCGGGGGCCTGGTACGCCGAGCCGTGGTGGGCGACTTTCAGGATGTCGACGGGGGCCAGCCGGGCCGCGTCGGGCGAGTGGGCCAACTGCTGCTGGGCGGGAGGCTCCAGGTCGCCCAGGAGCAGGAGGCTCAGGGAGCCGGAGCGGACGAGCAGGGTGACGCTGGCGTCGTTGGGACCGTCCGGGGCGACGGCCGGGCGGGCGGGCGGCCAGAGCACCCGCCAGGCGAGATCACCGGTGCGCCGCTCCTCGCCCGCGACGGCGCGGGTGAGGGGGATGCCCCGCCGCGCCGCCTCCCGCCGCACGAACGCCGCCTGTTCGGGCGGTTCTTCGTAGGCCGTCGTCTCGATCTCGCCCACCCGGCGCCCCCGCAGCACACCGGGCAGACCTGTCACATGGTCGGCGTGGAAGTGGGTCAGCACGAGCAGCGGGACCCGGGTGACGCCGAGCGCGCGCAGACAGCGGTCCACCCGGCGGGAGTCGGGACCGGCGTCCACCACCACACCGGCGCCGGGGCCCGCCGCCAGCACCGTCGCGTCGCCCTGCCCCACATCGCACATCGCGAACCGCCACCCCGGCGGCGGCCAGCCGGTGATCACCCGGGTCAGCGGCGGCGGCTGCACCACCGCGACCAGGAGCAGCAGCCCGCAGGCGGCGCACAACCAGGGCCGGTGCAGCAGCCGTCGGCCCAGCAGGACGAGTACGGCTGTGACCAACGCCAGCAGCAGCGCCCCGGTCCAGTCCCCCGGCCAGTCCACTCCCCCGCCGGGCAGCGCGGCGCCGGTCCTGGCCACCCACGCGATCCAGGCGGCGGGCCAGCGCGCGCACCGGGCGAGCACCTCGGCCACCGGCAGCGCGACCGGTGCGCACGCCAGGGCCGCGAAGCCCAGCACCGTCGCGGGCGCCACCGCGATCTCCGCCAGCAGGTTGCACGGCACCGCCACCAGGCTCACCCGGGCCGACAGCACGGCGACCACCGGCGCGCACAGCGCCTGTGCGGCGGCCGCCGCCGCGAGCGCCTCCGCCGGACGGGCGGGCATCCCGCGCCGCCGCAGCGTCGCGCTCCACCGGGGAGCCAGGGTGAGCAGGGCTCCGGTGGCCAGCACCGACAGCAGGAAGCCGTAACTGCGGGCCAGCCACGGGTCGTAGAGCACCAGCAGCAGGACGGCCGCCGCCAGGGCCGGGAGCAGCGACCGGCGCCGTCCCGTGGCGAGGGCGAGCAGCACCACCGATCCGCAGGCCGCGGCACGCAGCACACTCGGGTCGGGCCGGCACACCACGACGAACCCCAGGGTGAGCACCGAGCCCGCCAGCGCGGTGGCCCGCAGCGGCAGGCCGAGTCTCGGTGCCAGGCCCCGGCGCTCGGCGTGCTGGGCGAGGCCGGGCGGGCCGATGAGCAGGGCGAGCAGGATCGTGAGATTGCTCCCGGAGACGGCCAGCACATGGGCGAGGTCCGTGTCCTTGAACGCCTGGTCCAGTTCGGGTGTGATCCGCGAGGTGTCCCCGACGACGAGTCCCGGCAGCAGGGCGCGCGCGTCCCCCGGCAGGCCGTCGGTCGCCGCGCGCAGACCGGCCCGCAGCCTGCCCGCCAGGCGTTGCGGCGCGGAAGGGCCCGCGGTCACCTCGGGGGCCGCCCCGCCGGCCTCGACCTGGACCTTCAGCACCGCCGCGATCCGGTCACCGCCCGTCAGCGCAGGCGCCAGCCGTCCGGTCACCCGCAGCCGGGTGGACGGCAGCAGGCCCAGCCAGGGGGACGTGCTCCGGGGGCCGGATCCGTCCGTGCGCGGTCCGGTGGTCGCCCTGTCCTCGGCGGCCGGGGCGCGGGTGTTCACGAGGACCAGCACCGGCGCGCGGGTCGCCACCGCGGCTCCGCCCGGCCGCTGGACCCGCCGTACCTCCGCCTCGGCCAGCACGGAGACCGGCGCCATGTGGTCGCCGCTGACCCGGGGCCGGGTGAGCCGGGGATCGGAGGTCAGCTCCACCTCGGCGGTCACCGTCGCGTACTGCCGCGCCAGGCCGGGGACCGGTCCGCGCCGCACGTCCGCGCCGTGCAGTCCCGCGGAGGCGGCGGCCGCCGCGGCGGCGAGCAGCGCGAGCGCGGTGGCGGTGCGCAGCCAGGGGTGCGGGCGGCGGTCCCGGTGGGGCCGGCGCAGGAGGAGCGGAACTCCCACGGCGAGGCAGGCGACGACGACTGCCGTCACCTGGCGCACGGAGGCGTCCAGGGCCAGCGCCGCGGTCGCCCAGGCGACGAGGGCGGGCGGCACCAGCCGCAGATCGGGCGGACCCTCCTGTCGGGGACGGGAGGCACCGAGCCGGTGGCCGGAGGCGAGGTGCACCGGGGAGCGGGGACGGGAGGCGGCGTCGGTGCGCGAGGTCTCCGGGGCCGCGGACTGGCCCGGCGGTGGGCCGGGGGCGCGGGTCGCGGCGGGCGGGGTGCCGGGCGGCCAGGTATCGGGGCTCCGGGTGTCGGGGGTCCGGGTGTCAGGGGTTCGAGTGGTCGCGGGCGGGGTCATTCCGTCACCAGGCCGCGCAGGTCGGCGAAGCGGCGGTCGCCGATGCCGGTGACCTGGCGCAGTTCCTCCACCGAGCGGAAGCCGCCGTGCCGACTGCGGTAGTCGACGATGTGCTGGGCCAGTACCGGGCCGACACCGGGCAGTGTCTCCAACTGGTCGGCGGTGGCGGTGTTGAGGGAGACCGGGCCCGCCGGGGCCCCGGGCGCGCCCCCAGCGGGTCCGGCGCCCGTGGCCGCCCCCGCTCCGGTGGCCGGTGCCGGTCCGCCGACGACCAGTTGCTCGCCGTCCACGAGGAACCTCGCCCGGTTGAGGCCGTCGAGGTCGGTCCCGGGCCGTACACCACCGGCCGCCCGGAGCGCGTCGGTGACCCGTGAACCGGCCGGGAGGCGGTGGACCCCGGGGTGCCGGACCTTGCCGCTCACGTCCACCATGATCTGGCGGGCCCCGGTCGGGGCAGCGGCCCCCGGCGGTGCGGCGGCCGGGGCGGCCGATGCCACCGGGAAGTCCGGCGCTGCGCTCGGGTCGTCGCCGGTGACACGGCCCGGCTGGGACGCCGCCGCCCGGACCACCTCGGGTGCCGCGACGGACTGGGTGCGGCCGGTCCAGAAGTGCTGCACGGCCAGGACAGCGGCGGCGACGAGCACCACCGTCAGCGCGATCACATGCCTGCGCTCGACCCCGCACCGCGCCTGGAGCCACAGCGGCAGCCGCTCGCGCAGGGCAAGAGCGAGGTCGGCCGGGCCGCGCCGGGTCCGTGCCGCCTCCTCCGCAGCGCCGGTCGCGGCAGCCGTACCAGCCTTACCAGGAGGGGTGTCCGCAGGCACCGCCGAAGACATCACGGAAGCCATCACGGAAGCGGCCGGGTGAGCCGGGGACGCCGGGGACGCCGGGGGCGCGACCGGCCGGGCCCCTGGGGCGAGGGGCAGCACCGAGCGCGCAGGCCGGGAGGCGCTGTCGCGCCCGGCCCCGGGACCGTCGCCGTCTCCGACCGCACCGCCCGGAGGCCCGCTCCCCGATGCCTCCGCTTCCCCCGTCTCCTCCGCGCGGGCCGGACACCCGGCGAACAGGGCCTCGGCGCGGCGGCGCAGGTCCTCGGCCGGGGCCTGGTGGCGACGGGGTCCGGAGCGGGTGGGAGCGGGGCGGTGGCGGCGGCCATGGGTGCGGCTGTCCGAGCCGGGGGCGCGACCCGGGCCGCTGGTCGCCGTCACGGGGCGTGGATGCGGTCGAAGTGCCATGCCGTCAGCATCGGACAGCCCGTCACTTCATGATGATCTTGCTCAATTTCCGGGGACCATCCGCCGGTTGTGGACAACCGCGTCACCCACACGGGTCAGCGCGGGGAGACCACGACCCCCAGCAGCCCCGGCCCGGTGTGCGCGCCGATCACCGCGCCGACCTCGCTCACATGCAGGTCGGCGAGGCCCGGCACCCGGGCCCGCAGCCGGTCGGCGAGCGCCGCGGCCCGGTCGGGGGCGGCGAGATGGTGGACGGCGATGTCGATGCCGTCCCCGCTCGCGCGCTCGGCCGCGATCTCCTCCAGGCGGGCGATGGCCCTGGAGGCGGTCCGCACCTTCTCCAGCAGCTCGATCCGGCCGTCCTGGAGTTGCAGCAGGGGTTTCACGGCGAGTGCGGAGCCGAGCAGGGCCTGTGCGGTGCCGATGCGTCCGCCCCGGCGCAGATAGTCGAGCGTGTCGACGTAGAAGTGCGCGGAGGTGCCCGCGGCGCGCTTCTCGGCGGCCGCGACCGCCTCGTCCACCGTGCCGCCGCCCTCCGCCGTCTCGGCGGCGGCCACGGCGCAGAAGCCGAGGGCCATCGCGACCATCCCGGTGTCCACGACCCGGACCGGGACCGGCGCCTCGCGGGCGGCGAGCACGGCGGCGTCATGGGTGCCCGACAGCTCCGCCGACAGATGCAGGGAGACGATGCCGGTCGCGCCGGACTCGGCGAGCCGTCGGTAGGTCTCGGCGAAGCGCTCGGGGCTGGGGCGCGAGGTGGTGACGGAGCGCCGCTTCTGGAGGGCCTGGGCGAGGGAGCGGGTCGAGATCTCGGTGCCCTCTTCGAGGGCCCGGTCGCCGAGGACCACGGTCAGCGGGACCGCGGTGATGCCGTGGCGCTCCATCGTCCGCGGCGGCAGGTAGGCCGTTGAATCGGTGACGATCGCGACATGGCGGGACATGAGCTGGAGGTTACCTGCCGTAGCGTCCGGGTGGCAGTCCAGCCCCTCTGACCGGGTGCGCAGGTGGCCGGAACAGATGGCCGGAACCGGTGGGGCGGGCGGGCGGAGCGGGATCCGCCGGGCCCGGCGGCTCAGGTGGTGCTCTCGGGGCGGGGCTTCTTCTGCCAGGAGTAGGTGGGGCGGCGCACCGGCTCCGTGAGGGCGGGGCGGTCCCCTCCGCGGTCCGCGTCCCGGGCCTGCCCCCGGTCCCGCTCCCGGTCCGAGGACGGCCGGGCGGCCTGCTCGTCCGGGGACGGCCACAAGCCGCCCTCGTCCGGTCGGGAGGCCCCGGGTCCGGTGCCACCGGCGCCGCCCGCACCGTCGGTGTTGCCGGTGCTGGTCCAGTGGCGCAGGGCGTCGGCCTCCACGCCGATCTGGTCGCTCAGCACGTCCAGGTCGTCGTCGGCGAAGCGGCGGGCGCGGTCGTGGGCGGCCCAGCGCAGGGCGTCGGCCGAATCCGTGACGCGCCGGGTCCGCTCGGCCAGGGCCGGGAGCCGCTCGGCGAGCGTCGCGCGGTTCGGCTCGCTCTCCAGCCGCTTGAGTTCGTGGTCCAGTTCGCGCCCGTGGATGCTGAGGCGTTCGAACAGGGCGACGGACTCCTTGAGGGACTCGTCCTCGGTGGCGCCCGCGTACAGGGCGTCCTGGGTGGCGCGCATGGAGGTGCGCAGGCCGAGCCGGAGCTGGGCCAGTTCACCGGCCGGGCCCGGCTGGGCGAAGGACTTGGCCCGCAGGGTCTGGTCCTCCACCGCGCGGCGCGCCTGGTGGATCGTGCGGTCCACACCGCGCTTGGCGGCGCCGACCGCCTTGACCGTGGCGTAGGCGCCCACGCCCAGGCAGAGCAGGAAGAGCACGGCGAAGACCGCGATGACTGCTTCCACGACGCTCCTCCTCGGCTCGGCGGCGCGCTGCGCGCCACCCCTCCACGGTAAACGCAGCGGGCAGGTTCGGGGTTCCATGAAAACCCCGAACCTGCCCGTAGGGGACTACCCCGAGGCCGCGCCGTGCATCACGCGGTCACGATGTTCACCAGCTTCGGCGCACGGACGATCACCTTGCGGATGCCCGCGCCGGCCAGCGCCGCCACGACCTTCTCGTCGGCGAGCGCCACCTTCTCCAGCTCGTCCTCGGAGATGGCCGGCGGCACCTCCAGGCGGGCCTTGACCTTGCCCTTGATCTGGACGACGCAGGTCACGGTCTCGTCCACGACGTAGGCCGGGTCGGCGACGGGGAAGTCGCGGTGGACGACCGAGTCGCTGTGGCCCAGCCGGTGCCACAGCTCCTCGGCGATGTGCGGGGCCAGCGGCGCCACCATCAGCACCAGCGGTTCGGCCACCGCGCGGGAGAGCGGACCGCCCGTCTTCGTCAGATGGTTGTTCAGCTCGGTGATCTTGGCGATGGCGGTGTTGAAGCGCAGGTGCTCCAGGTCCTGGCGCACACCGTCGATCGCCTTGTGCAGGGCCCGCAGCGTCTCCTCGTCGGGCTCGGCGGCGGAGACGGTGACCTCACCGGTGGTCTCGTCGACGATGTTGCGCCACAGCCGCTGGAGCAGCCGGTACTGGCCGACCACCGCGCGCGTGTCCCACGGCCGGGAGACGTCCAGCGGGCCCATCGCCATCTCGTACAGGCGCAGGGTGTCGGCGCCGTACTCGGCGCAGATCTCGTCCGGGGTGACCGCGTTCTTCAGGGACTTGCCCATCTTGCCCAGCAGCCGGGAGACCTTCTCGCCCGCGTGGTAGTACGCGCCGTCGCGCTCCTCCACCTCGGCGGCCGGCACCGCGATGCCGCGGCTGTCGCGGTAGACGAACGCCTGGATCATGCCCTGGTTGAACAGCTTGTGGAACGGCTCGGCGGAGGAGACGTACCCCAGGTCGAAGAGGACCTTGGACCAGAAGCGCGCGTACAGCAGGTGCAGCACGGCGTGTTCGGCACCGCCCACGTACAGGTCGACGCCGCCGTGCGGCATGCCCTCGCGCGGGCCCATCCAGTAGCGCTCGATCTCCGGGTCGACCAGCGCGCGGTCGTTGTGCGGGTCCAGGTAGCGGAACTCGTACCAGCAGGAACCGGCCCAGTTGGGCATGGTGTTGGTCTCGCGGCGGTACTTCTTCGGGCCGTCGCCCAGGTCCAGGGTGACGTGGACCCAGTCCTCGTTGCGCGACAGCGGCGTCTCGGGCCGGGTGTCGGCGTCGTCCGGGTCGAAGGTGCGCGGGCTGTAGTCCTCGACCTCGGGCAGCTCCAGCGGCAGCATCGACTCGGGCAGCGGGTGCGCGATGCCCTCCTCGTCGTAGACGATCGGGAAGGGCTCGCCCCAGTAGCGCTGGCGGCTGAACAGCCAGTCGCGCAGGCGGAAGTTGACGGTGCCCTCGCCGGTGCCGGTGCGCTCCAGCCACTCGGTGATGCGCGCCTTGGCCTCGACGACGCCCAGGCCGTCCAGGGAGATCTCGTCGTTGGCGGAGTTGATGATCCTCGCGTCGTGGGAGCCGAAGGCGTCCTCCCACGTGGCGGTGTCGGTGCCGCGGCCGTCGGTGGGCTCGACCACGCAGTGGATCGGCAGCTCGAAGGCGCGCGCGAACTCGAAGTCGCGCTGGTCGCCCGCCGGGACGGCCATGATCGCGCCGGTGCCGTAGCCCATCAGGACGTAGTCCGCGATGAACACCGGCACCCGCTCGCCGTTGACCGGGTTCGTGGCGTACGCGCCGATGAAGACGCCGGTCTTGTCCTTGGCCTCGGCCTGGCGCTCCACGTCGGACTTGGCGGCGGCCTGCGCGCGGTAGGCGGCGACGGCCTCGGCGGGCGTGGCGTGGCCGCCGGTCCACACCTCGTGGGTGCCCTCGGGCCAGGCGGCCGGGGTGAACTTCTCGACCAGCGGGTGCTCGGGGGCCAGCACCATGTAGGTGGCGCCGAACAGGGTGTCGGGGCGGGTGGTGAAGACGGTGATGCGCTCGCCGTCGATCGGGAAGCCGACGCGGGCGCCCTCCGAGCGGCCGATCCAGTTGCGCTGCTGGAGCTTGATGGCCTCGGGCCAGTCCAGCTCCTCCAGGTCGTCCAGCAGCCGGTCGGCGTAGGCGGTGATGCGCATGTTCCACTGGCGCAGCTTGGCCTTGAAGACGGGGAAGTTGCCGCGCTCGGAGCGGCCGTCGGCGGTGACCTCCTCGTTGGCCAGCACGGTGCCCAGGCCGGGGCACCAGTTGACGGGCGCGTCGGAGGCGTAGGCCAGGCGGAACCCGCCCAGGACGTCGGCGCGCTCGGCGGCGGTCAGCTCGCTCCACGCGCGCGTGTGCCCGGGTACCGGGCGCTCACCGGACTCGAAGCGCGCGACCAGTTCGGCGATCGGGCGGGCCTGCCGCGCCTCGTCGTCGTACCAGGAGTTGAAGATCTGCAGGAAGATCCACTGGGTCCACTTGTAGTACTCCGGGTCGATCGTCGCGAACGACCGGCGCTTGTCGTGGCCCAGGCCCAGCCGGCGCAGCTGGGCCTTCATGTTCTCCATGTTGGCCTCGGTGGACACGCGCGGGTGCGTGCCGGTCTGCACGGCGTACTGCTCGGCGGGCAGGCCGAAGGCGTCGAAGCCCAGGGTGTGCAGCACGTTGTGGCCGCTCATCCGCTGGAACCGGGCGTAGACGTCGGTGGCGATGTACCCCAGGGGGTGGCCGACGTGCAGGCCCGCACCGGAGGGGTACGGGAACATGTCCATGATGAACTTCTTGGGACGGGCGGCCAGCTCCGGATCCCCGGCCAGGTCACCGGTGGGGTTCGGCGCCGCGTAGGTGCCGTCGGCGTCCCAGAAGTCCTGCCAGCGTGCCTCGATGTCGGCCGCCACGGCGGCCGTGTAGCGGTGCGGCGCAGTCTCCGCCTGGCCGGCGGTGGCTGCGGGGTTCGTCTCGCTCATGATCCTCAAAGCTCCATCGATCGTCTCTGCCCGCGGCTGCGACTTTCCGGAAATGAAAAATCCCCTCGCACAGGAGGGGACGCCGCGCCGATGCCGACCCACCGATTGACCCGGCGGTCGGGAGTGATCAGCGCGGCTCGCTAAGCAGAAGGCGTACGGCACGCATGGCGTCAGGGTACCGCAGCCGTCGAGCGGCCCGCGACAGGCTTGTGGACGACCGGGGCGAGGGCCACCGAGGGGACGGCGGCGGGTGGGGGCCGGAGGCACCCGCAGGAGCACCGGCAGGAGCACCGACAGAGATACGCCGAAGGCGGGCCGCCCGTCCGGACGACCCGCCTTCGATTCCTGTGGAGCTAAGGAGAATTGAACTCCTGACCTCCTGCATGCCATGCAGGCGCTCTACCAACTGAGCTATAGCCCCTTGTCCTGCTTCCGCCCGGTTTCCCCGGCGGCGACGCCAACATTACACGGTCCAGGGGGTGCTTCACCAAATCGGTTTCCGCTTCGCCCGAGATGACCGATATCGACCAGTTTGACCAGCCGGATCGGTCGGTCGGCCGGTCGGGGCGTCACGCCGTGACGAACGAGTAGAACCGCTTCAGTGTGCAGTGCTCCTCCAGGAGCCGCCCGTAGATCGGTTCGCCCTCCAGCTCGCGGTACGTCTCGATCGGGTCGCCTTTTATGATCAGCGCCCGCGCACACTCCTCGCACCAGTACTGGTAGTCGGGGTTGATCGGCTCCATGTCACGGACGATCGGCGTACCGCTGCCGCACCAGTCGCACTTACGCCTGTGGGCACCCATCGATCAGCTCCAGCTGTGGCCGCAGGCCGTGCACACGTACGAGACCCCGCCGTTGTCGCCGAGGACCTGGGCGACATGGAGGGAGCCGCAGGAGGGGCAGACCAGGCGGGTGGCGGTGGCGGTGGCGCGTATCGACGCCGCACCGAGGAGGTGTCCGCCCTCCTCGAGGATGCTCGCAGGCATCGCCACTCCCTCCCAGTCGGGCCGCGCCCCCTTCCGGCCGTTTGATTCTGCCACGGCCACCGGGCCTCTTCGCAGAGGTAGCGGAGGTATACGTACCCGGACCCCGGCGGATCCGGGGCAGGAGGGGGCGTAAAGCAGAGAATCCCGCCCCTTGCGGGACGGGATTCTCTTCACCGATCACTGGCCCTCCTCGCGGAGGACCGATCAGTGGAGCTAAGGAGAATTGAACTCCTGACCTCCTGCATGCCATGCAGGCGCTCTACCAACTGAGCTATAGCCCCTCGTTCACTCCCCGCGCCGCGGGGCGAACAAGAAGAACTTTAGCCTGCGACCTGCCGGAAAGTGAAATCCGGGTCCCCCGCGGGGGACGGCCCGCCCGGGGACGGGCTCAGGTGTCGTCGCCGAGGACCGGCTCCGGGAGCGTGCCGGCGTTGTGCTCCAGCAGGCGCCAGCCGCGGGCGCCCTCGCCCAGCACCGACCAGCAGCAGTTGGACAGCCCGCCCAGGCTCTCCCAGTGGCGGGCCTCCAGGCCGAGCAGACGCCCGATGGTCGTACGGATGGTGCCGCCGTGGCTGACCACCACCAGCGTGCCGTCCTCGGGCAGCTTGTCCGCGTGCCGCAGCACCACGGGGGCGGCGCGGTCGGCGACCTCGCTCTCCAGTTCGCCCCCGCCCCGGCGCACCGGCTCGCCGCGCTTCCACGCGGCGTACTCCTCGCCGTACCGGGCGATGATCTCCTCGTGTGTGAGCCCCTGCCACACGCCCGCGTAGGTCTCGCGCAGACCCTCGTCGCGGGCGACCTCCAGACCGGTGAGGGCGGCCAGCTCGTCGGCGGTGCGCGCGGCCCGCTTCAGGTCGGAGGAGACGATCGCGTCCGGGCCGAGGGAGGCCAGCAGACGGGCGGCCCGGCGGGCCTGGCCGACGCCGGTCCCGGTCAGCTCGACGTCCGTGGAGCCCTGGAAGCGGCGCTCCACGTTCCACGAGGTCTGGCCGTGCCGCCAGAGGATGACGCGGCGGCCCCGGCCGGGCGGCCGGACGGCCGCCTCAGCGGCGCCGCTCACCGCCACTCACCGTCCGGCTGCGCCGGCTCCTCGGCGGCCTGGAGCCTGGCGTGCTCCGCCGCCTTGCCGCGGGTCGCCTTCGCCTCCTCGGGCAGCTCCAGCTCGGGGCAGTCCTTCCACAGCCGCTCCAGGGCGTAGAAGACGCGCTCCTCGCTGTGCTGGACGTGGACGACGATGTCGACGTAGTCGAGCAGGATCCAGCGGGCCTCGCGGTCGCCCTCACGGCGGACCGGCTTGGCGCCCAGTTCCTTCTGGAGCCGCTCCTCGATCTCGTCGACGATCGACTTGACCTGGCGGTCGTTGGGCGCGGACGCCAGCAGGAAGGCGTCGGTGATCGACAGGACGTCACTGACGTCGTAGGCGATGATGTCGTGCGCGAGCTTGTCGGCGGCCGCCTGCGCGGCGGTGTTGATGAGCTCGATGGAACGGTCGGTCGCGGTCACTACAGGGCTTTCCGTCGGCGGTCACTTGAGACCAAGGGTCTCACGGACCGCCGACAGCCCCCACGTCATTACGGGATCACCGGGCGGAGCCGGGCTTGTAGTCCTGGCCGAGCACGACCGAGACGTCGGCGTTCGTGCCGACCGGACCCTTCTTCACGGCGCTCGCGGGCAGGCCCAGCGTCTTGGCGGCCTCGGTGGCGTCGTCCTTGTGGGCGTCGTCGGCGTAGCTGACCTCCGACGCCGGACGGGCCGCGGACGCCGTGCCCCCGTCCAGGAAGGTGAAGCCGCCGTTGAGCAGGGTGACGCGCGCCTTGTCGGTGTCGCCCCCGGTGCCGGAGGCGTTCTGCACCGAGACCCGTACCGCCGAGCCCTGGCCGGGGCTCTTCGCGGTGCCGCCCAGGATGTCCTTGACCACGCTGTCGCTGGTCCGCGCGGTCAGCCTGCCGTCGCTCTGCACGGGCAGCAGCGCCGTCCTGCAGTCCCCGCCCTTGGCCAGCTCGGAGAGCTTGGCCAGGAAGGTGCCGAGGTCCTGGTCCGTGAGCGAGGGGTCGAGGATCTGTGCCAGCGTCTGCACGGTGACGGTGGCCGCCTGCGGATCGGAGGAGATCTTGCGCAGCACGCCCTGCATCACCTGCCCGAACCGCTTGAGCCGGGCGTTCTGGTCCTCCCCCGGTCCGAGGTAGGTGGCGTAGGCGACGGCCATCCGGCCGCTGAGGGTCTGGCCCGTGCCCTTGTGGACGAGGAGTGTGGTGCCCTTCTTCTTCGCGTCCCGGTCGGGCACGTCGGCATCGATGTCGGCCTCGATGCCGCCGACCAGGTCGACGAGGTTCTGGAGGTAGGGCGTGTCCAGGCGCCAGGTGCCCTGGATGCTGGTGCCGAGCACCGTGTCGAGCTGGTCGCGGGTCCCCGCCGAGCCGTCGTCCTTGACCGACTTGGCCAGGGTGGTGGCGCTGCCGTCGTCGGAGGCCAGGGCGAGGGTGTTGGGCAGCAGGACGGTGGTGCCCTGCTTGGTGGTGGTGTTGTCGACGAGCAGCGCGGTGGAGGTGCCGCCCCCCGCGGTGTCGTGCAGATGGACGACGATCACGTCGCGCTTCTGGGCGCCCGCCGCGGCCGAGGTGCCGGTCCCGCCGCCGGACGACGAGAGACCGGGGAGCTTCCCGGCGTACCAGAGGTAGCCGACGCCGCCGGCCGCGACCAGTGCCAGCACCACGGCCAGCGCGACGAGGCGGCTCCTGGCGCGGCGGCGGGCCTCCTCGCGGCGCTCGGTGCGGTTCTCGGTGAACTTGAGCCAGTCGATGACGTCCTCGGAGTCGTCGCTGGGCTCCTCGACGAACGCGAACTGCTCGGTGCGGTAGTCCGGCGCGCCGTCGTCCCCCGGGCCGCCGGTGGGGCCTGGGCCGCCCGTGTGCCCGGCGCCGCCCACGGCGTCCGGGCCGTCCTGCGCCGGGCCGCCGGCCGGGGGGCCCGCCTGGTGCGGGACGCGGGGCTGCTGCGCGGCGGTACGGGGCTGCTGGCCGCCCGCCGGGGACCGGCCGTAGGGGTCGTGGCCGCCGCCGCTCGGGTCGTAGGGCGCGTACGGGTCCGCCGGGACGCCGGAACCGTAGCCGCCGCCTCGGTGCGCGTCGTAGGGCTGCTGCTGCCCGGTCTGCTGCGGGTACGGCTCGTACGGCTCGTACGGCTGCTGGTGGTACGCCTGGTACGGGTCGCCGGGGGCCGGGACGGGCTGCTGGGCGCCGGTGTCCTGGGTGCCGCCGTAGGCGGGCGGGGCCGCTGACCGCCCGCCGTCCGCCGCGTACGGGTCGTAGCCGTAGCCCTGTCCCTGCCCCTGGCTGCCGTAGGCGTCGTACGTCTGCTGGGGAGTCTGCTGGACGGGGACCTGCCGGTACATGGGACGGCCGTACTCGTCGTAGCCGACGAGCTCATAGCCCTCGCTCTCGTACCCAGCGTCGTATCGGTCGTTCACCGGTGCCCCTCTCGGCTCACTCGCCGCGGTACAGCTCGCGCTTGGCGATGTAGCGCACGACTCCGTCCGGCACCATGTACCAGATGGGGTCGCCCTTGGCGACTCTCGCCCGGCAGTCCGTGGAGGAGATGGCCAGGGCGGGGACCTCGACCAGGGAGACGCCGCCCTCGGGCAGACCGGGGTCGGTGAGGCTGTGGCCGGGGCGGGTGACGCCGATGAAGTGCGCCAGGGAGAACAGCTCCTCCGAGTCGCGCCAGGTGAGGATCTGGCCGAGCGCGTCGGCACCCGTGATGAAGAACAGGTCCGTGTCGGGGTTGAGGGCGCGCAGATCGCGCAGGGTGTCCACGGTGTACGTGGCGCCGCCGCGGTCGATGTCGATGCGGCTGACGGAGAACTGCGGGTTCTCGGCGGTCGCGATGACCGTCATCAGATAGCGGTCCTCGGCGGCGGAGACCTTGCGGTGGGACTTCTGCCAGGGCTGCCCGGTGGGGACGAACACCACCTCGTCCAGCTCGAACTGCGCGACGACCTCGCTGGCCGCCACGAGGTGCCCGTGGTGGATCGGGTCGAACGTACCGCCCATGACGCCGAGGCGCCGCTTGCCCGTGAACGAGGGGCCGCTGCCGGGGCCGTACCCGAGGTGCTTCACCGTGTCGCTCACCGGACCGGTAGGCGTGTCCTGCTCTCCCATGCGTGCAGACCCTACCGGCCCGGCCCGAGTGCTCCCGCCGGGCTCAGCGGTCGCGGTTGAAGCGGGTGGTGACCCACAGCAGGAGCAGCAGGATGATGAAGGCGGCCCCGCCCGTCACCACGGGGTTGAGGCTGTCGTGGTGGCCGCCCTCGGCCTCGGCGAGGGTGGCCAACTGGGCAGCGGTGCTGGGGATGCTCATCTTCGGCAGACCTATCCGGGTGTGGGCGGGATAAAGATGTGCGCCCATCGTATGCGCCCGGCTTCCCGCGCCCCACCCCGACTCCACGGTTGTGCGCGGGACCCCGCGGTTGTGCGTGGTGTCCCACGGTTGTGCGCGGGCGCGCGCCGGGTCGTGCTCCGCACCCGGCGGCGGACGGGCCGGGAACCTTCCGGCGGGGTCAGTCGTCGTTGCGTTTGTAGCCGCGCAGCAGGAACCAGCCGGTGAGCGCACAGCCCAGGACCATCACGACCAGGACGACCTTGAGCAGATAGCCCGATCCCTGGTGCTGGGAGGTGGTGTTCGCGGCCTCGACCAGCCGCACGGCCAGAGGATGGTGCTCCATGGCGGGACTCCTTCGGTGTACTGCCCGCCACGGTATCTCCGCCTAGTGTGGCTCCTGCCTCGGGGGCACATGGGGCGACACCGACGCATGGGGGATGACATGTCCGACGAAGGCCACCAGCACGAGGGCCACCGGCACGACGGGCGCGAGCAGGCGCCGGGCCGGCGCCGCGCGCGCTTCCCGGGGATCTCCTCGCGTGCGTACGAGCATCCGGCCGACCGCTCCGCGCTGGTCGCGCTGCGCAAGCTGAGCGGTTTCGACACGGTGTTCAAGGCCCTCAGCGGCCTGCTGCCCGAGCGCAGTCTGCGGCTGCTCTTCCTGTCCGACTCGGTACGCGTCTCGGACGAGCAGTTCGCACACTTGCACGACATGCTGCGCGACGCCTGCTACATCCTGGACCTGGACAAGGTCCCGCCGATGTACGTCAACCAGGACCCGCAGCCCAACGCGATGTGCATCGGCCTGGACGAGCCGATCATCGTGGTGACCACGGGTCTGGTCGAGCTGCTCGACGAGGAGGAGATGCGGGCGGTCGTCGGCCACGAGGTGGGCCACGCCCTGTCCGGTCACGCGGTGTACCGCACGATCCTGCTGTTCCTGACCAGCCTGGCGGTGCGGGTGGCGTGGATCCCGCTGGGCAACATAGCGATCATGGCCATCGTGACGGCGCTGCGCGAGTGGTTCCGCAAGTCGGAGCTGTCGGCGGACCGGGCGGGGCTGCTGGTCGGGCAGGACCTGCGGGCCTCCATGCGCGGTCTGATGAAGATCGCGGGCGGCAACCACCTGCACGAGATGAACGTGGACGCCTTCCTGCGCCAGGCCGAGGAGTACGAGTCGGCGGGCGACCTGCGCGACTCGGTCCTGAAGATCCTGAACGTCCTGCCGCGCACCCACCCCTTCACCACCGTGCGCGCGGCCGAGCTGAAGGCGTGGGCCGAGTCGCGCGACTACCAGCGGATCGTGGACGGCCACTATCCGCGCCGCGAGGAGGACAAGGACACCTCCGTCACCGACTCCTTCCGCGAGTCGGCCGCGCACTACGCGGGCCAGGTGAAGAACTCCAAGGACCCGCTGATGAAGCTGGTGACCGACCTGGCGGGCGGCGCGGGCGACCTGGGCGAGAAGGTCCGGCGCGGCTTCAGCGGGTTCACCGGCGGCCCGGGGCCGCGCAAGGACGCCCCCGAGGGCACCGAGGGTACGAAGGGCGCGAAGGGCGCAGAGGGCGCAGAGGGCGGCGGGGACGAGCCGCCCGCCGGTGGGGCGGCCCGCGAGGAGGACTGAAGCCCTCCCCCGCGCGGGGGCACTGCGGGCGGTTCGGGGCCCGGTGTCTCAGAGCCCCGGCGGCCCAGGGCTCCGGGGGCTCAGGGCCCCGGCGGCTCAGCTCCTGGGGGCCAGGGGCTGGGCGTCGGGGGCCAGGGAGCCGCACACGGCCGCGGTGCCGTCCGGCGCGTACGGATCCGTCCCGGCCGGGCCCCCGGGCCGGGCGCTCTGGCCGGCCAGCAGTGGCCGGAAGCGGGCGGTGGCGTCCTCGGAGCAGGACAGCGGGCCCGCCTGGACGGTGGACATGACCAGTTGCACCTGGTGCAGCCTGAGGTCGTCGCGGTCGAAGCGGAACCGCAGTTCCCGCCGGACGGTGAAGAGCGAGGCCGCCGCCGTGGCGGCGGAACCGGCCGGCCTGAGGGCGTAGACGAGGACGGGGTCGGCGGTGACCTCCAGGGTGGAGGGGTCGGTCTCGACGACCTGGAGGCTGCCCTGGGCCCGGATGGGGGCGCCGGCCGGTTCCACCCGGCGCGGGTCGAAGCGGACCAGCCAGCCGGTGGCCGCGTGCCGTCCGTCGGCGGGAGCATGGCCGCCGGTGCTGCGGTCGAACTGGTCGAGCTGGTCCGGGTCGAGCAGCGCCCGCACCGCCTCGGTCCGGTCGCCGTGGAGCACCTCCGGATCGAGGGAGGAGGCGACGATGTAGTCCCGGGCGCCGGTCAGCGCGGCGACGACCTGGCTGTCCGAGAAGTGCGCGGTGCCGCGGTGGGCGGGCAGCGGGATGCCCTCCGCGCCGGTGGCGTACGCGGCGGCGGGACTGCGCGCGTACAACCGGGCGGGATCGCTGTCCCCGGGCACCTTGCCGGTGGGGGCCAGCGGGATCACGGTCGTCCGCAGCTGTTCGACGGGGCGCAGGGTCCGCGCGTCCCGGTAGGGGGTGCGCACGCCCAGGTAGATCGCGGTGGCGAAGGCGATCACGATCAGCAGGAGCAGGAACAGCGCCTGGCGCGGCAGCGAGCGGCGCAGGTGCGGGCGGCGGCGGACGGCGGGCGTGTGGTCGGTCATCCGCTCCTGGGCGGAGTACTCCTGGAGGCGGGCAGCGCGCACGAACGATTCGTCGAAGACGACGGATCGGTACTCGTCCTCCGCGCCTGAGGGAGTGCCTTCGGGTGTCCCTTCAGGCGGGTCGCCAGGCCCTCCCATACTTTCAGGGTAGGTCGCGCGGAGCGCCGGTAAACGCGCTGCTCTGCGCCAAGTTGTGACAGCCGCTCGCCATGGGCGGCCGTGCGGCGGCCGGTGGGGGCTCAGTGGCCGCCGGGGGCCGCGGACACCGGTGGCCGGGAGTGCTCGGCGGGGGCGGCGGCGCTGCCCTGCTCCAGGCCGGTGGAGGCGGGCGGGGGCACCTGGTCGCGGCTGCCGGAGGAGCCGCCGCGGTAGACCGCGGCGAAGGCCAGGGCGACCATGCCGATGCCCATGACGACCGCGAGCACCCAGGCGACGGGGCGGTGCCAGCGGACCTGTCTGCCGAAGGCACGGGGACCGCCGAAGCGGTGGGCGAACCCGTAGGGGCCGTCGTCGTCCTGGTGGCCGGCGTCGTCCGGGTCCTCCGCGCCGTGCCGGGTGGCGAAGCCGTGCCGGTCGGCGCCGAAGCGGTCGTCGTGGCGCTCGCCTCTGGTGCGGGCGCGGCGCGCCTCGGCCTCGGACGCCTCGGCTCTGGCCTGGGCCGCGGCCAGCAGGCGTTCGACGGCGGTCGGCTCGTGCACCACGGCCGCCCGTACGAACGCCTCGTCGAAGACCACGGAGGCGAACTCTTCGTCCGACACCCCGCGGTCGTGGTCGTCGTCGGGCTCCCAGCCGTCCGGGAACGGCGTGCCCCCCACGTCCTCCGGCACGGATCCAGAGTAGACCTGGGGGGTCAATTTGGGCAGACCGCAGGGAAATTCATCCGCCTGCTGAGACGGCCCCGGCCCGGCCGGGACGACCGGCGCGGTCCGGGTTCAGCGGCGGACGTGCCCGTCGCCGGTGACGATGTACTTGGTGCTGGTCAGCTCGGGCAGCCCCATGGGGCCGCGGGCGTGCAGCTTCTGCGTGGAGATGCCGATCTCGGCGCCGAAGCCGAACTGGCTGCCGTCGGTGAAGCGGGTGGAGGCGTTCACCGCGACGGTGGTGGAGTCCACCAACTGGGTGAAGCGGCGGGCGGCCTGCTGCGAGGTGGTGACGATGGCCTCGGTGTGGCCGGAGCTCCACAGCCGGATGTGGGCGACGGCCCGGTCCAGGGAGTCGACGACGGCGGCGGCGATGTCGTAGGAGAGGTACTCGGTGTCCCAGTCCTCCGGGGTGGCCTCCACGACGGTGGCGCGGGAGTCCTTGGCGTACGCCATGACGCGCTCGTCGGCGTGCACGGTGACCCCGGCGTCGGCGAGGGCGTCCAGGGCGCGCGGCAGGAACTCGGCGGCGATGTCCTGGTGGACGAGGAGGGTCTCGGCGGCGTTGCAGACGCTGGGGCGCTGGGCCTTGGAGTTGATGAGGATGCCGACGGCCATGTCGAGGTCGGCCTGGGCGTCGACGTAGACGTGGCAGTTGCCGGTGCCGGTCTCGATGACGGGGACGGTGGACTCGTTGACCACGGTGCGGATCAGGGAGGCGCCGCCGCGCGGGATGAGGACGTCGACCAGGCCGCGGGCGCGCATCAGCTCGCGTACGCTCTCGCGGCTCTCGCCGGGCACGAGCTGGACGGCGTCGGCGGGCAGCCCGGCGCCGCCGACGGCGTCGCGGATCACCCGGACCAGGGCGGTGTTCGACGCGTAGGCGGAGGCGGAGCCGCGCAGCAGCACGGCGTTGCCCGACTTCAGGCAGAGAGCGGCGGCGTCCACGGTGACGTTGGGGCGGGCCTCGTAGATGATGCCGACCACGCCGAGCGGGACGCGGACCTGGCGCAGGTCGAGCCCGTTGGGCAGCGTGGAGCCGCGGACCACCTCGCCGACCGGGTCGGGCAGCGCGACCACGTCCCGTACGTCGGCGGCGATGGCCCGCACCCGCTCCGGGGTGAGGGTGAGCCGGTCGACGATCGCCTCGCTGGTCCCGGCGGCGCGCGCCCTGGCGACGTCCTGCGCGTTGGCCTCGACGATCTCGCTGGTACGGACCTCCAGGGCGTCCGCGACGGCGAGCAGCGCGTCGTCCTTCTCGGCGCGCGGCAGCGGCGCGAGGTCGGCGGCGGCGGCCTTGGCCCGGTAGGCGGCCTGGGTCACCGGGGACATGGAGTCGTACGGCGAGAGCGTGGTCATGGGGGCAGCGTAATGCGCCGTGCTGCGGCGTTCACGCGCTGTTCCACAGCGCGAGACGTGGACGGGGCGGGGGGCGGGTCGGCGGGGCGTGGGTGCTTGGGGGGAGCGGGCCTTGCGCCTCCGGGGCCGGGGCGGGGCGGGGGCGGCCCGCGGGTACCCGGTCCCGGGCCCGGACCGGCCGGGGCCGGGGAACAGGCCCCGGCCCGGGTGGCAGGGACCGGCAGTCCGGGCAGGCGGGGGCCGACGATGTGGTCCCGGCCGCACCTCCGGCCGGTCGGCGGGCTGGAGCGGCGGGTCCTCCTGGGCCGGGCGGCCGACCGGCTGGCCCGGCGCCCCTCCCCCCGACCGGGGAAGAGACACCGGCCGGGCCGCGACCGGGCCCGCGCCTCGCTCCCCGGAGCGGACCCGGCCCTGCACGGGCATCCGGCGCCGGTCCCGGGCGCCTCCGGCCGGTCGGTGGCCCGGACCGGACCGGCGGCCCCTCCTGGGCCGGGCGGCCGATCGGCTGGCCCGGCGCAGCCTTCCTCGATCGGGGGAGGCGCCTCGTCCTGGCTCGTGCGCGCTCCTCGGAGCAGTCCCGCCCCCGGCCGCGACCGGATCGGATCGGCCTCGGACGGGCGTAGGTCCGCGGACCGGGCGCGGCGTCTCAGAAGGGGTGGACGCCGATCGGGGTCGCCGGGGGTGGGCCGTAGCCCTCGGCGAGGCGTTGGTGGTAGGTCTCGCGGTCGATGACCTCCAGGCCGACGATCTCCCAGGGCGGGAGCTGGGCGCTCTGGCGGTGTTCGCCCCACAGCCGCAGGGCGACGGCCGCGGCGTCGTGCAGGTCGCGGGCCTCCTCCCAGTAGCGGATCTCGGCGTGGTCGTCGGCGTAGCGGCTGGTCAGCAGGAAGGGGTGGTCGTGGGCGAGCTGTTCGAGCCCGCGCCGTACCTCCTGGAGCGGGGTCCCGGCCCCGGAGACCCGCAGGGTGATGTGCCACAGCCGGGGCTGCTCCGCCTGTTCCGGGCGCCCGTCGTGCGCCGGGCGCGTGCCGTGCTCGCGCCCGCCTTCCGCGCCGTCGTGCTCCCGGTGCTCCCGGTGCTCGCGCTCGTAGCGGTCGCCGGCCGCGACGCTGGTCAGGGTCCGCTCCTCACCGGGTACGCGGGAGGGGGACGGGCCGCCACCACCGCGGGACCCCGCCGCCCCAGGGCGCACTCGTCTCACGACGGCCTCCTTCACCCAGTGCTCGTGCGGAACATGTCCCTGGGACAAAGTGCAGCAGGCCGTACGGGTCTGTGGGGCGGTTTTGCGGAAGGTCCCCCACCTTCAGGGACCGGCCGGCCGGACGTTTCGGCCCATTACGGCTCCAGGACCACCAGGTCGTCCCTGTGTACGACCTCGCGTTCGTACGCCGGTCCCAGCTCGCGGGCGAGTTCCCGGGTGGAGCGGCCGAGCAGCCGGGGGATCTCCCGGGCGTCGAAGTTGACCAGGCCGCGGGCGACGGCGCGGCCGCCCGCGTCGCGCAGCTCGACGGGGTCGCCCGCGGTGAAGTCGCCCTCGACGGCGGCGATGCCCGCCGGGAGCAGCGACTTGCGGCCCTGGACGACCGCGCGCACCGCGCCGTCGTCGAGGGTGAGGGCGCCCTGCGGCGCGGAGGCGTGCTGGAGCCAGAGCAGCCGGTCGGCGGAGCGCCGCCCGGTGGGGTGGAAGTAGGTGCCGGTGCCCTCGCCGGACAGGGCGTCGGCGGCGTGCACCGCGCTGGTGAGGACCACGGGGATGCCCGCGGCGGCGGCGATCCGGGCGGCCTCGACCTTGGTGACCATGCCGCCGGTGCCGACGCCCGCCTTGCCCGCGCTGCCGATCTCGACGCCCGCCAGGTCGGCCGGGCCGCGCACCTCGGTGATGCGGGAGGTGCCCGGCCGGCTCGGGTCGCCGTCGTAGACGCCGTCCACGTCGGAGAGCAGGACCAGCAGGTCGGCGCGGACCAGGTGGGCGACGAGGGCGGCGAGGCGGTCGTTGTCGCCGAAGCGGATCTCGTCGGTGGCGACCGTGTCGTTCTCGTTGACGACCGGCAGGGCGCCCATGGCGAGCAGCTTGTCGAGGGTGCGCGAGGCGTTGCGGTGGTGGGCGCGGCGGCTGGTGTCGTCGCCGGTCAGCAGGACCTGGCCGACGCGGATGCCGTAGCGGGCGAAGGAAGCGGTGTAGCGGGCGACCAGCAGCCCCTGGCCGACGCTGGCCGCGGCCTGCTGGCGGGCGAGGTCCTTGGGGCGGCGGGCCAGGCCGAGCGGGGCGAGGCCGGCGGCGATGGCACCGGAGGAGACGAGGACGACCTCCTTGTTCCCCGGGCCGCTGCTCTTGGCGAGGACGTCGACGAGGGCGTCCACCCGGTCGGCGTCCAGGCCGCCGGTGGCGGTGGTCAGCGAGGAGGAGCCCACCTTGACGACGATCCTGCGGGCCTCGCGCACGGCCTGCCTTGCCCCTGCCACCTTGCTGTCCGTCCCCTCGCGTGCCGGTGATCCGCCTCGCAATCTACGCGAGGCGGACGGCCGCCGCTCGTTCGTCCAGTACGCGGACGAATGACCGGTTCTCGCCCCGGGGTGTGTCTGAAACGTGAGGTGTCTCTCAAGTGGCGTCCAAGCCGCTCATGGCAACGGCCGGTTGAACGGAAGATGACTCAAAACCTTCTGTGAGCGCTTTCATTTGGCCAACGAGACCTCCACAGGTGTTCAACAACTTCTTCAAGGTGCGTATGTTCACGTGGCGCTCTGTCGTGTCCCTGCTCAACTTCTGCGCCAACGGGGGGACATGCGCGCGGCGGACATCAGTCTGTCCGGCGGCGTTCCGCCGTCTTCGCGCAGCCGTCGGGCACCGACAACGAAGGACCGCTTTGGACACCACCTACTGGAGCAGACGCCGCGTTCTGGGCACCCTCGCCGCCACCGCGGCCGTGGCGACCACGTCGAGCCTCGTGCTCAACCCCGTCGCCGCCTGGGCCGCGGACACGCCCCCGGCGGACGACGACGGCGACCCGCTCGACCTGCCGGACACCGACCGGGCCAAGGCCGTGAAGGCCTGGCTGCTGGGCGGCCCGGCCGTGCGCGCCGCCGCGGAGCTGGCGCTGAGCGGCACCGACGCGGACATCAGCACCTTCCTGACCGCTGAACTGCCCGCGGCCACGGCCGAGGACAACCGCGTCGCCATCCTGACCTCCCTGGCCGCCGGTGGCGCCGGCACCCGGCGGGCCGCCGCGGCCGCGCTCGACGGCGGCGACGCCGCCGTCGCCGCCTACCTCGACACCGGCTTCAGGACCGCGATCGTCGAGGACCTGCGCGTCGCCACCTCCACCGTGATGGCGACCGGCGCCAAGGCCGTGCGCCGGGACGGCGACGCCGCCCTGGGCGCGGGCACCCAGGGCGCCCTGGAGGACTTCCTCACCGCGGGGCAGTACAGCGCCCGCCTTGAGGACATGCGCTTCGAGGTGTCCGCGCTCAGCGTGAACGCGGGCCCGGAGGTGCGGAAATACGCCACCCGGGCGCTGGACGGCACCGCCGACGACGTCGAGTGGTTCCTCGACACCGGCCAGCACATCGCGCGCGCCCGCGACCAGGAGTCCGCCAGGATCGAGGAACTGGTCGCGGTCGTCGAGCGCGAGGGCAAGAAGGCCGACGCGAAGACGAAGGAGGCCGAGGAGGCCGCCGCCCGCGCCGTCGAGGCCGCCGCGAAGGCCAAGGAGGCCGCCGAGAAGGCCGCCGCCGAGGCCCAGGCCGCCCAGGACGACGTGGTCAAGTCGGGCAAGGCCGCGCGCAAGGCGGCGCAGGCCGCGCAGGGGGCCGCCGATTCGTCCCGGGTCGCCATCCGCGCCTCGCACGCCGCCGTACAGGCGTCCCGCCGGGCCGCCTACGCCGCCACCGCCGCGAGCCAGGCCGCGGCCACCGCCGGTTCCGCCGCCGCCCGCGCGTACAACGCGGCCATCGCCGCCTCCAAGGACGCCTCCAAGGCGTCCGTCGCCAAGGACGCCGCGGTCGCCGCGCGCAACGCCGCCGCCAAGGCCCGCAGCGCCGCGAAGGCCGCCGACTACGCCGCCACCTCCTCCGCGCAGGCAGCGAGCGCCGGTTCCGCCGCCGCCTCGGCCGCGCGCAACGCCGCGTCCGCCGCGAACGCCTCCGCGACCGCCGCGTCCGCCGCGGGCAAGGCGCAGGCCGAGGCCGCCGAGGCCAAGCGGCAGGCGCGGATCGCCAGCGCCAACGCGCAGATCGCGACCAACGCGGCCGGCACCGCGCAGGCGCTGGCGAACACCGCCGCCAGTGCCGCGCGCACCGCGCGCGACGCCGCCAACAGCGCGGCCGGGCACGCGGACAAGGCCGCGGACGCCGCCGAGTGGGCCGTCAAGTACGCGGGCCAGGCCGTCGAGTACGCGAAGAAGTCCACCGAGTTCGCCAACGCGGCCACGGAGGCCGCCAACAACGCGACCGCCGCCGTCAACCAGGCGGTGGCGGTGGAGAAGCAGGCCCGCGACGCCGAATGGCAGCGTCTTGACGACGATGTCAAGCAGGCGCTGGAGGAGGCCCGCGACCTCGCGCAGATCGAGGACCAGGAGCGGGCCGAGTACGCCGAGAAGCGCACCCAGGCCTCGCAGGCCGAGCAGGCCACCAAGGACCTCGTCGCGCGGGCCGAGGCGGCGCTCAGGGCGAACGACCTGGGCCTCGCCGCCACCCTGGGCCGCAAGGCGGCCCTCGCCCACCTGGAGTCCCGCGGCTCCTGGTCGCGCGAGGCGGCACGGTTCGCGCTGTCCGGCGCGGAGGCGGACGTGCACGGCTGGATCGACACCGACCGGGCGCTGGCGCAGAAGCAGGACGACCGCGAGACCGTCCTGTATCTGGCGCAGATCACCAGCCCGGACGTGGCGGACGCCGCGACCAGGGCGCTGGAGAACGACGACCCGGAGGCCGGCACCTCGTTCCTGGCCACCGGTGTCGTCGAGGCCGCCGCCACGGACAACCGGGTCGCGGTCTCCCGCGTGCTCTCGGCCGGTCCGGGCAGCGCGGTGACGAAGGCGGCCGACGACGCGCTGAACGCCGGGACCGCCGAGGCCCTGTACGAGTTCCTGAGCGTCACCCACGAGGCGGCGCAGCGCGAGGACGACGCGGTGGCCACCGCCGCCCTCATCCAGACGGGCGGCCCCTACACCAAGGCGCACGCGCAGGCCGCGATGGAGGGCCCGACGTGGATGCGCCGCAACTTCGTCGCCTCGGTGCAGTACAAGACGGCGCAGCTCGACTACGACTCGGCCGCCCACATCGCGGCGGTGCAGGGGGCCATCGCCGCCGCCGCGAAGATCGCGAACAAGGCGCAGGAGGACGCCGCCCGCGCCCAGGAGGCGGCGGCCAAGGCCCGTAACGCGGCCGACGAGGCCCTGAAGTGGGCGGACAAGGCGAAGGCCGCCGCCGACCAGGCCGCCGTGGCCGCCAAGCAGGCGGACAGCAACGCGGACGCCGCCGAGCAGTCGGCCCGCAACGCGCAGGCGTCGGCCGACCGGGCGAAGGCCGCGGCGGCCACCGCCCGTACGGCGGCGCGCTCGGCGAACTACTCCGCCAACCGGGCCGTGGACGCCGCGCAGCGCGCGGTGGCGTCGGCCAACTCGGCGCAGGCGTCGGCGGCATCGGCGCGCGCCTCGGCGGTCCAGGCGGGCAAGGACGCGCAGACCGCGGCGGCGGCGGCCAGCCAGGCCCACCAGATCGCGGCGGCCAAGCGGAAGGCCGAGATCGCCGCGGCGGCCAAGAAGGCGGCCGAGGAGGCGCGCAAGGCCAAGGAGGCGGGGAAGAACCCGGCCGACACCCCGGACAACGACGATGTCAAGGGCGGACTTCCCTGGTGGAAGAAGGACGCCCGATGGCTGGCCAACGCCACGAACTGGGCCAGCATCGGCACCGGCTTCGCCTCGGTGGGCATCGGTCTGGTCGGGCTCGGGGTGGGTGTCTTCTTCCCGCCGGCCGGAGTCGCCCTCGAAGGCATCGCGGCCGGTTTCGGATATGCGTCCCTCGCCTTCACGGGACTGAACGTCCTGTTCACCGGAATCGGCTACGGCTGGGGCAGCAGCGAGTTCCAGTCCTCCCTGGGAAGTGCCGCGCTGAGCGTCATCACGTTTGGTCAGTCGAAGTGGATCGGCGCGCTCGGCGGGGCGAAGGTCGCGACCAAACTCACCCAGGCGGGACATGATCTGATCTCGCCGGTCACCGGGCTGCTGGGATCTCTCTTCTGACGGTTCTTTCTTCTTATCCCGGCGAGGGTCGCCGGGCGCTTCTCCCGTCGACCCTCGCCGGGATTTCCTGAAAGGTCCGCACACGCCCGGCGACCCCCTCTTGCCCGATTTCCGCACAGGGCTTCTTTCGTCATTTCCCGGTTCGCTTTTTCATCACATCATGCCTGTTCAGAGGCGGTGCGGGCAGAATCGAGAATGGTGCAGAGATCCATCCAAGAAACATCCCCAAGTTGTGATCCACCTCACATCGAGGGATCCGCTTTACGCCCCATTTAAGCAACTTGCGAAGTGGACAAGGGTTCACTTCAGAGGGTTTTATAGCCAAGTTCGAGCAGTTTCCCGGCAGTCGGCGGCCCCCTTTGGCAGCGGCCCTTTTCCCCGACGGCCGGGAGTGGGGGCACTGCACGTCAATTCCGGTTGCCTTCACGCCGCTGCATGAAATGCGCTCCGGTTCTTCCGGTCCGGAGCCGACGAGTGAGGACTGCGATGAAGGCACGTACCGTTATGGCGAAGCCGTACCAGAAAAGGATCGCCGGAACCGTCCTGGCGGCCGCGGCCGCGGGTGCCCTGGCGTTCACGGCACTGAGCGGCGGAGCCTCCGCCGCGCGAGGTGACACGGCGGACTCGGTCACCTCCGTCGCCGGTGAGGCCCCCGGTTACGCCGTGGAGGACTTCAACTACCCGGGCGCCGACAAGATCCTCGCGGAGAAGAACATCGTGCTGAAGCGCGGCGACGGGCACATCACCCTCGCCGACTGTGCGAGCGGCACCGGCTTCCTGGAGGTCTGGGCCCGCAGCAAGGACAAGATCTGCTTCCAGGTCAGCGGCAACTCCGGCTGGCTGACCCTGGAGATCCCCTCCGTCTACGCCGTGCGCGGCAACGACTACGCGGCTCAGGTGGACATGACGGTCGGCTCGGAGGAGAAGAGCTTCGACATCGCCAAGAACACCTGGACCGCGGTCGGCGAGAGCGCGGACCCGCAGGGCCGGGAGCACATGCTCGTGGAGATCCGCACCTCCAAGTAGCCCGCGCTACGCGCCTGCGCCCGCGTTCCACACAGTTCCGCCAGCCGATCCGCCGGCCGCCGAGGGCCCGCGGAAACCACGTTCCAAGGACTCACCACATGCCACATACCCGACACGTGCGTCTCGCCGCACTCGCCACCGCGCTCATCGCGGGCCCCCTGGCGGTCTGCGCCGCGCCCGCGTCCGCCGTGACCGGCACCCCGGTCACCGACGCGTCCTTCGCCTTCACGGCGCAGGTCGTCGTCGGTGACCACGACCGGGGCTGCTCCGGCGTCCTGGTCGACACCGAATGGCTGCTCACCGCGGCCAGCTGCTTCGCCGACAACCCCGCGAGCGACCTCACCGTGCCTGCGGGCAAGCCGAAGACGAAGACGACCGCGACCGTCGGCCGTGCCGACCTGAGCGGCACCGACGGCGCCGTCCGCGAGATCGTCGAGCTGGTCCCCCGCGCCGACCGCGACGTGGTGCTGGCCCGGCTGAACCGCCCGGTCACCGATGTCGCCCCCGTCGCCCTGGCCGCCACCGCGCCCGCCGCCGGCGAGGAGCTGAAGTTCGCCGGGTACGGACGCGACACGACCGAGTGGGCGCCCCTGAAGCTGCACACCGGCGCGCTCACCGTGGACTCCGCCGACGCCACCACCGCCACCGTCACCGGCAAGGACGGCGCCGCCGCCTGCATGGGCGACACCGGCGGTCCCGTGGTGCGCACGGCGGGCGGCACGCCCCAGCTGGTCGCCCTCAACAGCCGTTCCTACCAGGGCGGCTGCTTCGGCATCGACCCGGCCGAGACCCGCACCGGCGGCATCGGCGCCCGGGTCGACGACCTCGCCTCCTGGGTGGCCGCCAAGACCGGCGCCCCGCGCATCACCGACTTCAACTGCGACGGCGTCGAGGATGTCGCCGTCGCCGACCCGAAGGCGGCCGTGGGCGGCGACGACGGCGCCGGTGTGGTCCGCATCGTCTACGGCGGCGGCAAGGGCACCGCCGAGATCAACCAGGACCTCGACTGGGTGCCCGGCGGCTCCGAGCCCGGCGACTGGTTCGGCGAGGCCGTCGACACCGTCGACTACAACGAGGACGGCTGCACCGACCTGGTCGTCGGCACCCCCTCCGAGGACCTCGGCACCGCCACCGACGCGGGCATGGCCGACATCTTGTACGGCGCCCCGGGCGGCATCGGCACGGGCGCCCTGAAGGACACCCACTTCGAGCAGGGCATGGGCACGGGCTCCTTCAAGTCGTCCAGCCCGGAGGCCGGTGACCGCACCGGCCAGGCCGTCGCCGCCGGTGTCACCGCCGCGGGCGAGCCGTTCGTCGTGATCGGTTCCCCGGGCGAGGCGATCGGCAAGGTCGCCAAGGCCGGAATGGCCTTCTATGTGCACGGCGACACCAACGTCGCCATCAGCCAGGACAGCACCGGCGTACCCGGCGCCGTGGAGGCGAACGACGGCTTCGGCGGCGCGGTCGCGGCCGACGCCAACCACATCGTCATCGCCGCGCCGAACGAGACGATCGGCACCGACGCGGACGCCGGCAACCTGGCGGTCTTCTCGCACCAGCTGAACTCCGAGAAGCGGCCCACCCCGCTGTTCGGCCTCGACCAGGACCTGGACACCGTCTCCGGCGGCGCCGAGGCCGGTGACCTGTTCGGCAAGTCCGTGGCCATGGTTCCCTACCGCCCCTCGGGCGCGGCGAGCGCGAACGAGTCGATCCTCGTGGTCGGCTCCCCGGGCGAGGACGTGTCGGTCGACGGCGTCGACAAGACCGACGCGGGCATGGCGCAGAGCTTCCGCATCGGTGCGGACGGCAAGTACACCCAGCTCAACACCTACCTGTCCGGCACCGCTTCGGACGCCGTGCCCGGTACCTCGGAGGCCGGTGACCGCTTCGGCACCGCCCTGGCCGCCGTGAACACCGCACCGCGCGCGGTGAGCACCACGGCGACGATGAAGCTGGCCGTCGGCATCGCCGACGAGGCGATCGGCACCACCGCGAAGGCCGGTGCCCTCACCACCTTCTCGCTGATCGGCTCGCCCGGCTCCAACAACCGCTGGATCGAGGCCGGTACCTCCGGCATCCCGGGCCCGGCCGGTGCCAACCAGCACCTCGGCCAGAGCATCCACTACACGGGCACCCACCTGTACCTGGGCATGCCCTACGGTCCGGGCAGCTACGGCACGGTCTACGCCCTGCCGCTGGCCAACGTGACCGGCGGCGGCTCCAACGCGGCGATCACCACGTACCAGCCCGGCAAGGACGGCCTGCCGTCGGCCGGCGGCCGCTTCGGCTACGTGGTCCGCTAGGACCCGGCCGGTACGGACGGAGGGGGGCTTCCCCGGCACCAGGTGCCGGGGAAGCCCCCCTTCCGCGTTCCGCCGGATCAGCGCTCGTACGGGCTCTTCACCGGGAAGTAGGCGCGCAGGAACGAGCCTATGATGCGGGCCTGCTCCTGGTCCGGGACCTCGGCGTCCTGCGACTCGCCCAGGCAGAACACGTCGTGCCCGCGGATCGCGAGCAGCCGCGTCAGCTCCGGGTGCCGGGAGTAGGTGCCGACGTCGATGTAGGCGCAGCGGATGCTGCTGGGCACCGCGCTGCCCGTCAGATAGCCGTAGTGGTGGTGCAGCGAGGAGACCATCGAGATGTCCTGCCAGCCGCGCATCGGGTTGGCGGCGGTGCGGGCCACGCTCTCCGGGAAGTCCTCCTCGATGCTGTCCAGGACGCTCCTGCGCAGCGGGTGCGGGGCGTGCGCGAAGCTGTTCGCCACGGTCACCCCGAAGCGCTCCTCCAGCAGCTTGCGGTTGTTCTTCGCGGCGGCGAAGTAGCCCTCGTCCGTCTCGGCCGGTTCGCCGATCGGCACGGTCGTCGGGGTCCAGTAGAAGCGGCTGGTGCCGTTGGGCTGGAAGAACTTCTGCGCGGTGAGCGGCCTGCCGATGAACACGTCGTCGTTCATGTACAGGAAGTGCTCGGACAGGCCGTCGATGTGGTGCAGCTGGCTCTCGATGGCGTGCGAGTTGAACGTCGGCAGGCAGGACGGGTCGGTGAAGATGTCGCGGTGCGACACCACCTCGATGTCCGGGTGCTCGGTGTTCAGCCACTGCGGGGTCTGGTCGTCGGTGACCAGGTAGACCTTGCGCACCCAGGGCGCGAACATCGCCAGCGAGCGCAGCGAGTAGCGCAGTTCGTCGCGGTTGCGGAACCGCGCCGCCTCGTCACCGGAACCCGCGCTCTCGGCGGCGAAGCCCAGCTCCGCGCGCCGCTGCGTCCGCCGCTCCTGCCAGCTCGGGTCCGCGTCGTCGACCCAGGTGTAGACGACGTCCACCGGGAAGGTGATGTCGCTGACCAGCTTCTTGGTGAACGGCTCCAGCGTCGGGTACTCGCGGTCGCGCACCCGCAGCCGGGCGTCGGCGGTCAGCGTCGGCAGCTTGGGACCGACGGCGCTGGCGCGCAGCGGCGTGACGTACTGTCCGTCGCCGCCCTCCTCCTCCGGCACCTGCCGCCAGAACTCCACGTCGCAGCCGTAGGCGGGGCCGAAGCGCAGCGTGCGGCTGGAGGTCACCACGGGACGGAAGACCCGCAGTCCGGCGACCTCTCCGGCGCCCTCCAGCCGCTCGGCGAGCAGCACACCGGGCGCGTGCGTCCGGGGCTTGAGGAGTTCGGCGTAGACCGCCTTGCCCTCGTAGTCGGTGGCCAGCGCCTTGCGGACCGCCGTCTGGTGGACGGTGTCCACGGCCAGGCGCCGCCGCGGGGAGTCCTCGCGGTCGCGCAGCAGCACGAAGGGGATGTCGTGCTTCTCCAGCGCGGCGACGACCGTCTCGAAGTTCCGCTGCACTATGTCGGTGCCCTGGAGGTCGTCGTGGACCTCGGAGAGCCGGCCGCTGGCGCGGACCAGGCCGCGGTTGGCGGCGCCGATCATCAGCTCGCGGGCGCGCTGGTCGCCCGAGGAGGGTGCCGTGCGGTCCGCGGCGACCGCGGCGTGGAAGCGGCCCGCGCCGCCGTGCGCCACCCGGTGGGCCATGCGGTCGGCGCGCTGCGCCATGCGCTGCGGGTCGTCGCGGCGGTAGAGCAGCTCGGTGAACAGCTCCTCCCACTGCTTGACGATCACGTCGGCGGCGAAGCGCGCGGAACCCTCGTGCGCGTTCTCCCCGTAGGAGCGCAGGAGTTCCTCGTCGCCCATCAGCCGGGAGATGGACTCGGCCAGGCCCTCGATGTCGTTGGGCGCGACGAGCAGGCCGTCCACGCCGTGCCGGATGATCTCGGCGGGCCCGGTGACGATGTCGTACGCGACCGCCGGGACACCGGCGGCGAACGCCTCCAGGAGCACCAGCGGGAACGCCTCGCCGTCCTGCGAGGGCAGCATGGTGAGGCTGGCCTTGGCCCACTCCTCGGTCATGTGCTGGCTCGGGCCGAGTATCTCCACGGCGTCGTGCAGGCCGAGGCCCTGGACGAGGTTGCGCAGCCGGGACATCTGCGGTCCGTCGCCGAAGACGCGCAGCCGCCAGCCGGGGTGCTCGGGCAGTGCCTTGGCGAAGGCCTGGATGGCGTGGTCGACCTGCTTGTCGGGCACGAGCCGGCGCGGCATCACGATGCTCTTGCCGGTGAGGCTGGAGCGGGGCCGGAAGCCCTCGGGGATGGCGTTGGGGATGGCCGCCAGGCGCGGTGCGGCCTTGCCGAGCGACTCCTCCAGCCACTGCTTGGTGCGCTCGGTGAGCACGACCAGGGCGTCGATCTCCGGGGCCCGCAGCAGCAGCGGTTCGCCGGTGCCGCCGCGCAGCTGCGAGGGCCGGTGCTCCTGGTGAATGGTGATCACCCGGGAGGGCACCAGGTCGGCGACGGCGGACATCAGCGCCGGGGAGGTGGTGATGAGGATGTCGGTGTCGAGGGTGCGCAGGGCGCGGTTCATCTCGACGTCGGAGAGGGCGTCGAAGGTCGCCTCCCACTTGGAGCTGATCAGGTCGCTGGGCAGCCCGGCCAGGCGGCGGCACTCCTCGGTGCCGATGTCGCTCTCGCGCACCGGACGTTCCGTCTTGCCCGTGCGGTCCACGAGGTAGCGCACCGGGACCCGCTCGTCCACGGAGAAGAAGGGGCTCTCGCGGGTCTTGAAGACGCTGAGCACCTCGACGGTGTGCCGGGGCGCCAGATGCGTCGCCTGGGTGTAGACGGCCTGCTCCGTGCCGCCCATCTCGTCGCCCCAGGTGAGCAGAAACGTGATCTTCATTGGTGTCAACATCCAGTGGGGAGGTGGGCCGCTCGGAAGGCGAGACTGCCGATGGGCGTGTAGTACGGGTTGATCCTGAGCACGGAGCCGTCGTCGGCGGTCAGCAGGCGGTGCGGCATCCGGAAGACGTCCCGGGGGCTGCGCACGTCGGTGCGCTGCCGGGAGATCTTCAGCGCGCGGCGGCGCGGGCGCTGGAGCCGTACGTCGAAGATCTGCTCCTTGGTGCCGAGGTCGCCGAAGTCGGCCACCCGCAGCGCGCAGGTGAAGACGTCGCCGTGCCAGGTCACCGGGACGGTGCGGGCCGCCTTGCCGCTGCGGCGGACGAGTTCGACGTCACCGGTGCACTCCCCGGCCGACGCGTTGACGAGCCGGCCCTCCAGCGTCACCTCGGACCAGCCGATCTTCACGGAGAGGATCTCCGCCTCGGCGTCGTCGCGGCCCACGGACACGTACGCGCGGCCGGTGCCGGAGGCGATGAGCCGGCAGTAGGTGCCGTCCGGGCGCACCGGCTCGGGGACGGTGGGGCCGTCCGCCATCAGCCGGGGTGCCTTGGCGAGAGCGAAGCGGCGCTCGGTGCCCGCGGGGTCGGTGAAGACGACGGACAGCCGCCACTGGCCCGAGCCCAGCAGGAACCTGCGCATTCCGGCGGGCACCGGCGGGTGGGTGTCGGCGTCGGCCTCCAGCAGGTCGAGGACGGCCGTGCCCTGGGCCTCGACCTGGCCGTCACCGCGCTGGACGAGTGTCAGCGGGACGACCACCGGGGACGAGGAGCCGCCCAGCAGCAGGGAGGCGGACGAGGCGGTCACCTCGCCGGGCACCCGGACGCAGAAGTTCAGCGTCCGGCCGTCGAGCAGGGAGAGATGCTCGGCGGTGACGCGCGGCCAGTCGTCGGCGCTCGGCGGGACCAGGACGAGACTGTCCAGTCGCGACCGTGCCGAGCGCACCACGTCGTACCCCTTGCGCATCACCTTGTGCGGGGTAGGGAGTTGTCTCATCGGTTGTCTGCACCACGCTCGTAGGGGCTGGGGTACGGGAAGTACTCGTCCAGGAAGCGGCTCATCAGGGCCTGCTGGCGGCCCAGTTCGGCTTCCGTGGAGGTCGTGTCGTTCAGGCAGAAGACGTGCGCGTCACGCTGGGCGAGCAGTCGGCCGAGCACACGCTCGACCCCGGGTCTGCCCACGTCGCAGTAGCGGTACACGAGCCCTTCGCCGGAGAAGGAACGCTGGGTGTGGAACGCGTAGTAGTGGTGCAGGGACGAGGCGACGGAGATGTCGTCGACGCTGCGGAAGCGGCTGGCGGCGGTGCGCCGGTGCTCCTCGGGGAACTCCCGCTCGATCTCGTCGAGGACGTCACGGTGCAGCGCGTGCGGCACATGCTTCATCTTGCGGAAGATGTTGTCGCCGAAGCGCTCGACGATCAGCCTGCGGTTGTTCTTGCCGGCCGCTGCGACCGGCGGGTCCTCGGCGGAGGACTCGCCGAAGGGCACCAGGGCGGGCGAGAGGTAGAACTTGCCGAGGCCGTTGGGCAGGAAGAAGTGCTGCGGGAGCACCTCCCGGCCGAGCATGACGTCGTCGTTGAAGTACAGGAAGTGCGCGGAGAGCCCGTCGATGTGGTGCAGCTGGCTCTCGATCGCGTGCGAGTTGAACGTCGGCAGCGCGGCCGGGTCCTTGAAGATCTCCTTGTGGCTGACGACCTTGATACGGGGGTGGTCGGTGTTCAGCCACTCCGGGGTCTGGTCGGCGGTCACCAGGTAGATGTTGCGGACCCAGGGCGCGTAGAGGTGCAGGGAGCGCAGTGAGTAGCGCAGTTCGTCGCGGCTGAGGTAGCGCGCCGCGTTGGCGGCCTCCTCGTGGTAGGGCCGGTCGGAGAAGGCGGCCCGCTGGCGCAGCCAGTCCGGGTCGGAGCCGTCCACCCAGGTGTAGACCACGTCGACGGGGAAGGTGCGGCTGCCCACGGCGACCGCGGCGAAGGCCGGCCGGGTCGGCACCCGTACCGGCTCCTGCTCCTGCTCGGCGGGCAGCGGCGCGAGTTCGGTGAACAGGCTCTCGTCGGCCTCCACCAGCGGCTCGGCCACCGGTACGGCCTCGGCGACAACGTTGCGCCGGGGGGAGACCAGTTCGCCGCCCTCCTGGCGCCAGAACTCGATGTCGCAGCCGTAGCGCAGGCCCAGCACCAGACGGCCGGTCTGGTCGGTGAGGTACCAGGTGCAGCGCAGCACGTCGGCACCGGCGACCCGCTTCCACGGGCCCGCGCCGTAGCCGGGCAGCGCGGACTCCTCCTGGGGCTGGCGGCCCCGTACCGGCACCACGTAACCGGGCCTGATCCGGCAGGCCTGGCGCAGCGCGGTGAGCACGCGCTCGCGGTCCTCACGGCGTACCGCGACGGCCGCGGAGGTCTCGGAGTCCGAGCGCACGCAGAAGTGGTCGACGCCCGCCCCGCGCAGCGCGGCCATCACCTCGTCGAGGTTGGCCCGGCGCGCCTGGAGCGGGGTGATGTCGGGGACGACATGCGCTATGCGCGGCGTCCCGTCCACGCTGACGACGGTCCGGTCGTGCCGCGCCAGCAGCGCGCGGTGACGGCGTACCACCCGGACACGCTTGACCTGGTTGCGCACCTCGGCCGCGGCGGCGATCCCCGACTTCAGCTGCTCGCGGAAGTCGGTCCCCACATGTTCGGCGATCACTCGCCGAGCGCCGACCGGCACCGCGCGGCGGTATACGCCAACCAACCGGGAGGCTTCAGGGTTTCGCACTGCGGGAGCTCCTCCGACGGGAACGGCTGGGTGAACGGCACGCTCCCACTAGGTGATCCGGTAAAAACACGGCGAGACAAGTATGCAGTGTGTTTACCCCACGTCCCCATGGCCGTGCCACAACCGCAACCGTCAGCAAAGGCGACATACCGGGCCGATCGGTCACGAGTGTTGACATAAATCACAGCGTGGAACCGCGCGGACACCAGCCGCGTCCGGAAGCCACCGGGACTTCCGGACGCGCAGCCGTGCCGGTCAGAACGGCTCGAAGTCGTCGTACTCCTGCTCGGTCTCGTCGCGCTCGGCCTGCCGGTCACGACGGCGCTGGGCGGCCGGGCGGGGCGCCTCGAAGCGGTGGTCCTCGCCGCGGCGGCCGAGCATCTCGGCACCCGCCATCACGGACGGCTCCCAGTCGAAGACGACCGCGTTGTCCTCGGGGCCGATGGCGACGCCGTCGCCGGAGCGGGCGCCCGCCTTCAGCAACTGCTCCTCGACACCGAGGCGGTTGAGCCGGTCGGCGAGGTAGCCCACGGCCTCGTCGTTGTTGAAGTCGGTCTGCCGCACCCAGCGTTCGGGCTTCTCGCCGCGCACGCGGAACAGGCCCTCGTCCTCGCGGGTGACCGTGAAACCGGCCTCGTCGACGGCCTTGGGCCGGATGACGACGCGCGTCGCCTCCTCCTTCGGCCGGGCGGCCCGCGCCGTGGCGACCAGTTCGGCCAGGGCGTACGACAGCTCCTTCAGACCGGTGTGCGCCACCGCCGACACCTCGAAGACGCGGTAGCCGCGCGCCTCCAGGTCGGGCCGGACCATCTCGGCGAGGTCCTTGCCGTCGGGTACGTCGATCTTGTTGAGGACGACCACGCGCGGCCGGTTGCCCAGGCCGCCGTACTGGCGCAGCTCCTCCTCGATGATGTCGAGGTCGGAGACCGGGTCGCGGTCCGACTCCAGGGTCGCGGTGTCCAGTACGTGCACGAGGACGCTGCACCGCTCCACGTGCCGCAGGAACTCCAGGCCCAGCCCCTTGCCCTGGCTGGCGCCGGGGATGAGACCGGGCACGTCGGCGACGGTGTACACGGTCGAACCCGCCGTCACCACACCGAGGTTGGGCACCAGGGTGGTGAACGGGTAGTCGGCGATCTTCGGCTTGGCGGCGCTGAGCACGGAGATCAGCGACGACTTGCCGGCGCTCGGGTAGCCCACCAGCGCCACGTCGGCGACGGTCTTCAGCTCCAGGACGATGTCCCCGAGGTCACCGGGCTCGCCGAGCAGCGCGAAGCCGGGCGCCTTGCGGCGGGCCGAGGCCAGCGCCGCGTTGCCCAGACCGCCCCGGCCGCCCTGCGCGGCGACGTAGGAGGTGCCGTGGCCGATCAGGTCGGCCAGCACGTTGCCCGCCCGGTCCAGCACGACCGTGCCGTCCGGCACCGGCAGCACCAGGTCCTCGCCGTCCTTGCCGGACCGGTTGCCGCCCTCGCCGGGCTTGCCGTTGGTGGCCTTGCGGTGCGGCGAGTGGTGGTATTCGAGCAGCGTGGTGACGGACTGGTCGACGGTGAGGATCACGTCCCCGCCGCGTCCGCCGGTGCCGCCGTCCGGGCCGCCCAGCGGCTTGAACTTCTCACGGTGCACGGAGGCACAGCCGTGGCCCCCGTTACCCGCGGCGACATGCAGTTCGACGCGGTCCACGAAGGTGGTCATGTTGGTGCCTCCAGAAACTACGGGAATATCTCTTGGGTAACACGCGAAAGGCGGACCCGCCTTCCCGACCGGGAAGTGAGGTCCGCCTCGCGAAAGCCTCCGGTCAGGCGACCGGGACGATGTTCACGACCTTGCGGCCACGGTGGGTACCGAACTCCACCGCACCGGGCAGGAGCGCGAACAGCGTGTCGTCGCCGCCACGGCCGACGCCCGCGCCGGGGTGGAAGTGGGTGCCGCGCTGGCGGATGATGATCTCACCGGCGTTCACGACCTGACCGCCGAAGCGCTTCACGCCGAGCCGCTGGGCATTCGAGTCGCGACCGTTCCGGGTGGACGATGCGCCCTTCTTGTGTGCCATGTCTCCTCAGTCCCTTACTTCGCAGCCGCGGGGATCTCAGTGACCTTGATCGCCGTGTACTGCTGGCGGTGGCCCTGACGACGGCGGTAGCCGGTCTTGTTCTTGTAGCGCAGAATGTCGATCTTCTGCCCCTTGTGGTGGTCCACGACCTCGGCCTGGACCTTGATGCCGGCCAGCACCCACGGGTCGCTGGTCACAGCGTCGCCGTCGACAACGAGCAGGGTCGAGAGCTCGACCGTGTCGCCAACCTGGGCAGTGGAAATCTTGTCAACCTCAACGATGTCGCCGACAGCAACCTTGTGCTGGCGACCACCGCTGCGCACGATGGCGTACACGCGGATCTCACTCTCTCGCTCGGGAAACGGCACCCCCGCAGGCCAGCCGCCCGGCGACGGGCGGACCTCTCCCGGCCAACCCAGTGACCGGGAGGAAGAGGTTTACGGGGATGTGACGTGCTCAGTCGGCACGTCGACGGTCAAGATTACGGGCCGTGGCCGAAGGGGTCAAACCAGGCCGGGCCCGCGCAAGGGCGGCCGGTCACAGCGGCGGCCGCGACCGGCCCGCGGGACGGTCCTGGTACGCGTACCAGGACCGTCCCGCGGAGGCGGATCAGCTCTCGTCAGCGGAGGCCGGGGACGCCGCCGCGGTCTTCTTCGCCGCCGACTTCTTCGCGGCGCCGGCCGTCTTGGCGGTCTTCGTCGCCTTCTTGGCCGTCGCCTTCTTCGCGACGGTCTTCTTGGCCGCCGTCTTCTTGGTCGCGGCCTTCTTCGCCGTGGCCTTCTTGGCGGCCTTGCGGACCGTCTTCCGGGCCGGGGCCTCCTCGTCCGCCCCGGACTCCGCCGCGGCGGGCTCCTCCGCACCGGCCTGGCCCGCCGGGACGACCACGACGGCCGCCTCCTCGGACGCGGTCGGCGCGGTGGCCTTGCGCACCGCGCGGCGGCGCGGACGGGCCGGAGCGGCCTCCTCCGCGGGCGCCTCGGCCTCGGCCGGAGCAGCCGCCGGGGCGGCCTCCTCGGCCGGGACCGGCCGCGGCTCGGACGCGGTCTCCGCGACCGTCACCACGGCCGCCGCCTCGGCTCCCGCCGGGGAACCGGCCGGAGCCGACGCCCTGCGGGTCGCGCGGCGCCGGGTACGGCCCTTCGGCGCGGCCTCCTCGGCCACCGGCGCCTCGGGCTCGGCGGCCTGGACCACCGGGTCCTCGGCGGCCACCGGCTCGGCCTGCGCCGCGGCGGCGGGCTCCGGACGCACCGGGCGCCCGGCCTCCTGCTCCGCGGTCACCTGCTGGGCGGCCGGGGCCTGGGGAGCGGCCGGGGCCGCGCCGTCCACCGCCGCCGCCTTCGGCGCACCCGCCGGGGCGGACGCCCGCCGGCTCGCCCGGCGACGGCCACGGCCACGGGACGCGGCGGCCTCCGCCTCGGCGACGGAGCTGTACAGCTCCTCGTCCGGGGACAGCTCGAACGCGGACACCTCGACCGGCTCGGCCTGCGCCTCGACGACGACGTCGGCCTCGGCCTCCGCCTCCTCCTCGGCGGTGGGCACGGCGGCCTGGACCGCCGCGGTCTCGTGCTCGTGCGGCTGCTCGGCACCGGCGCGGGCGCGCTTGCGGCGCTTGCCGCCGCCCCCGACGGCCGTGGGCTGCTCCATGTGCACGATGACACCGCGGCCGTTGCAGTGGACGCAGGTCTCGGAGAAGGACTCCAGCAGACCCTGGCCCACCCGCTTGCGGGTCATCTGCACCAGGCCCAGCGAAGTCACCTCGGCCACCTGGTGCTTGGTGCGGTCGCGGCCCAGGCACTCCAGCAGCCGGCGCAGCACCAGGTCGCGGTTGGACTCCAGGACCATGTCGATGAAGTCGATCACGATGATGCCGCCGAGGTCGCGCAGCCTGAGCTGACGCACGATCTCCTCGGCCGCCTCCAGGTTGTTCCTGGTGACCGTCTCCTCCAGGTTGCCGCCCTGGCCGGTGAACTTGCCGGTGTTGACGTCGACCACGACCATCGCCTCGGTCCGGTCGATCACCAACGAACCGCCGCTGGGCAGCCAGACCTTGCGGTCCAGCGCCTTGGCGAGCTGCTCGTCGATCCGGTACGTGGCGAAGACGTCGACCTCGCTCGTCCAGCGCGACAGACGCGGGGCGAGGTCCGGGGCGACGTGCGAGACATAGCCGTGGATGGTCTCCCACGCCTCGTCACCGCTGACGATGACCTTGGAGAAGTCCTCGTTGAAGATGTCGCGCACCACGCGGACGGTCATGTCCGGCTCGCCGTACAGCAGGGTCGGCGCGCTGGAGTTGCCGTTCTTCGCCTTCTTGCGGATGTCCTCCCACTGCGCCTGGAGCCGCTCGACGTCGCGGCGCAGCTCCTCCTCGCTCGCGCCCTCGGCGGCGGTGCGCACGATGACGCCCGCGTCGTCGGGGACGATCTTCTTGAGGATGGTCTTCAGCCGGGCCCGCTCGGTGTCGGGCAGCTTGCGGCTGATGCCGGTCATCGAGCCCTCGGGGACGTACACGAGGTAGCGGCCCGGCAGGGAGACCTGGCTGGTCAGGCGGGCGCCCTTGTGTCCGATCGGGTCCTTGGTGACCTGGACGAGGACGGACTGCCCGGACTTCAGGGCGGACTCGATGCGGCGCGGACCGTTGCCCATGCCGAGCGCCTCGAAGTTGACCTCGCCCGCGTACAGCACGGCGTTGCGGCCCTTGCCGATGTCGATGAAGGCGGCCTCCATCGACGGCAGGACGTTCTGCACCTTGCCGAGGTAGACGTTGCCGACGTACGAGACGGCCTGCTCCTTGTTGACGTAGTGCTCGACGAGCACGTCGTCCTCAAGGACGCCGATCTGCGTGCGGTCGCCGTTCTGCCGGACCACCATCACACGCTCGACGGCCTCACGGCGGGCCAGGAACTCGGCCTCGGTGATGATCGGGACACGGCGGCGGCCCTGCTCGCGGCCCTCGCGGCGGCGCTGCTTCTTCGCCTCCAGACGGGTCGAGCCCTTGATGGACTGGACCTCGTCGCTGCCGCTGCCGGGCCGCTCGTCCTTCTTGCCGCGCGGCTCGCGGACCTTGACGACGGTGCGCTCGGGGTCGTCGGCGGACGGCTCGCCGTCCTGGCCGCCGTCCCCGGCCCGGCGACGCCTGCGGCGACGGCGGCGGCTGCTGCTGTTGCCGCCCGCGGCGCCCGCGTGCTCCTCGCCCTCGTCGCTCTCCTCGGACGCGTCCTCGGCGTCCTCCTCGACCTGCTCGGCGGTGTCCTCGGCGTCCTGCGCGGCCTGCGCGGCGGCGAGTTCACCGCTCTCCTCCGGCTCCTCGTCACCGTGCTCGGCGGCCTCGCCGCGGCGACGGCGGCGGCCCCCGCGGCGGCGGCGGCGCCGCGAACCGGACTCCTCGCCGTCGTCGCCGTCCGCGAGATCCTCGGCCGCCTCCTCGGCGGCCGCGGTGTCCTCGGTGGCTTCGGTGTCTTCCTCGTCGTCGGCGGCGGGGGCGGCGGGCGCCTCGACGGCGTCCTCGGCGGTACGGGCCTCGGGCTCCTCGTCGGCGGCGCCCCGGCGACGGCGGCGGCGCCGCGCTCCGGGCTGCTCGGCCGGCTCGGTCCGCGCGGCCTGCTCCGCCGCGGGGGCCTCGGTCCCGTCGGGCTCCTCCTCGTGCGCGGCCTCGGCGGCCGCCTCGGCGGCGGCCCGCTGCGGGGTCTGGAACTGGAACTTCGGCTCGGCGAAGACGGGCGGCTGGAAGACGGCGACGGCGGGCCGCGCGGGCTTGCGCGGCGCGTCGTCCCCGGCGCCGGAGCGCGCGGCGGGCTCGGAGAAGCCGGTCGCGGCGCGCCGCTCCACCCGGCGGCGGCCACGGCGCGGCGCGGCCTCCTCGGCGGCGGGCGCGGGCTCGGCGGCGGGAGCCGCGGCGGCGGGCTCGCTCACCTCGGCGGCGGACGCCGCACCCTTGCGGGTGGCCCGGCGACGGGCACGCGGCGCGGGCTCTTCCGCGACCTCCGCGGCGGGAGCGGGCTCCTCCGCGACCGGGGCCTCGGCCGCCTCGGCGGCGGGCGCCGACACCTTACGGGTGGCACGGCGGCGGGCACGCGGCGGCGCGGGCTCTTCCGCGGCCTCGACGGCGGGAGCGGGCTCCTCGGCGGCCGGGACCTCGGCCGCCGTCTCCACGGCTGCCTCGGCGGCGGGCGCCGACACCTTGCGGGTGGCACGGCGGCGGGCACGCGGCGGCGCGGGCTCCTCGGCGGCCTCGACGGCGGCGGGCTGCTCCACGGGAGCGGCGGGCGCGGCGGTCTCGGCGGCCTGCGGCGCACCGGCGGCGGCGGACGCGCGGCGGCGGGTACGGCGGGCGGGCGCGGGCGCCTCGGCGGCCGCCTCCGCGGGCGCGGCCGGCTCCTGCGTACCGCTCACGGCACCGCTCTCGGCGGCCTCGTCGGCGCCACCGGTGGGCGCGGACACGCTGCGCGTGGCGCGGCGGCGGGTACGGCGCGGAGCGGCGGCCTCGCCGCTCTCGACGGTCCCGGCGGACGTCTCGTCCACCGCCTGGGTCTCCTCGGCGGCGGTCGCCGGGACGACGGTCTCGGCGGCCGGGGCCTCGGTGGTCTTCGGTGTCCCGGAGGGCGCGGAGGCCCGGCGGCGGGTGCGGCGCGCGGGGGCGGCGGGCTCCTCGGCGGCCGGGGTCCCGGCGGCCGTGTCCACGGCGTCCTCGGCATCCTCGGTGGCCTCGGCGTCCGCGATGTCCTCGGCGGACGCAGCCGGTACGGCCGGAGCGGTGACCTCGGCCGGTGCCTCGGCGGCACCGGGCGGGCCCGCCGGACGCGACGCGGCGCGGCGCCGACGGCGCGGCGGCAGCGTGTCGCTGGGGGTGTTCAGTTCTTCGGAACCCTGGGTGGGCTCGGTCGGTTCGAGCATGCGGGCGAATCTCCCGTCAGGCTCCCGGGCGCCGCGCTGGTCCGGTGTCCGATCGCGTGGATCGGACACCGCTGACGTCCGCGGCCTCGCGGTTGCGCGATGGCCGCCGTCCGGGGCGCGGGCGCCGCACGGGAGCTCTCTGTGTCCTGTCTCGCCGGTTCCGTACGCCTTGTCGCGTACGGCCTGGCGAAAGTCTTGTGGTCGGTGCGCTGCCCGACCCAGGTGGCTCCCGAGTACGAGGGCGGCGCTTTCGACGTCCGTCCCTACGGAACCTTCCCTAAGCAGGCGCCTTCGCGGCGGCGGCTTCGGCGGCCCCTTCTGAAGCGGCCGGGGCGGCCGGGTCTGCCTCGCGGTCGGGCGCGAGCGGGTCGGTCACCGTGCCGGTCTCTTCATCGAGCAGCCCCTGCGCCAGCCTGGTCACCGCTGCGGGGACCGGCGGCGCCAGGTCGGCCACGGCGCGGAGACCGGACAGGACGTCGTCGGGTCGTACGGCAGGCGTCACGTGCCGAACAACCAGCCGCAGTATCGCACAGGGCCGGTCGCTCGGCCTATCGGCCGCCGCACCAGGCGTTTCCACGCGGGCCAGACGCACGACCGCGGAGCGGGCGTCGAACGTGCGGACGCCGTTCTTGGTCTGGCGCTGCACCTCGACGGCCTCGGCGCCGTCGAAGGCCGCGACCGCCCGGTCCGCCTCGGCCGGGTCCACGCCGTCCAGGCGCAGTTCCCAGACGGAGGCCGTCAGCCGGTCGGCGAGTCCCGGGGTACGGGCCTCGACCGCGTCGACGATGTCGAGTCCGGTGGGCATCGACTCGTCGAGGAGACCGCGCAGCCGCTCCGGGTCACGGGGCGCGGTGAGCGCGATCTCCAGAAACTCCGCCTCGCTGGCCGTGCCGGTGGGCGCGGCGTTGGCGTAGGACACCTTGGGGTGCGGAGTGAACCCCGCCGAGTACGCCATCGGCACCTCGGCGCGGCGCAGCGCGCGCTCGAAGGCGCGCTGGAAGTCACGGTGGCTGGTGAACCGGAGGCGGCCACGCTTGGTGTAGCGCAGTCGGATGCGCTGCACCGTGGGTGCGGGCGGCGGGCCTTCGGGCTGTCGCTTGCCCAGGGGAACTTCTCCTTGTGTACGGCGGGCGGTACCGGGCGCGCTCCCCGGCCGGGGAGCCTTCCGGCCGGCGTCCTGCCGGTGCCGGCCGGTCCGGACCGCCTCCCGCGCGCGGGGACGTCTCGGGCCCGTTCCTTCTGTCTAGAGTACGCGTCCCGGCCGTCCCGGGTTCCCGCCGGGCCACCGGCCGGGGCTCCCCGGCATTCCTGCCGGGGAGGACGCGCGGAAGCCGGGCCCAGAGCACAAAGCGCCGCCCGACGACGGGAGCGGGCCGGGACACCACCCTCGTGGTGTCCCGGCCCGCTCCCGGTCACATCCCGCCCGGCCGTCCGGCGGCTCGGTGCAGGCGGCCGCTCAGTGCGCGTGCCCGCTGCCCGCGGGCTGCTTCACCGTCAGCGGCAGCAGCTTCTTGCCCGTCGGGCCGATCTGGATGCTGGTGTCCATCGCCGGGCACACCCCGCAGTCGAAGCAGGGCGTCCAGCGGCAGTCCTCGACCTCGGTCTCGTCGAGGGCGTCCTGCCAGTCCTCCCAGAGCCAGTCCTTGTCGAGGCCGGAGTCGAGGTGGTCCCAGGGCAGGACCTCCTCGTAGGAGCGCTCGCGGGTGGTGTACCAGTCGACGTCGACGCCGTAGGGGGCCAGGGCCTTGGCGGCGCAGTTCATCCAGCGGTCGTAGGAGAAGTGCTCGCGCCAGCCGTCGAAGCGGCCGCCGTCCTCGTAGACCGCGCGGATCACGGCGCCGGTGCGGCGGTCGCCGCGGGAGAGCAGGCCCTCGATGATGCCGGGCTTGCCGTCGTGGTAGCGGAAGCCGATGGAGCGGCCGTACTTCTTGTCGCCGCGGATCTTGTCCCGGAGCTTCTGGAGACGGGCGTCGGTCTCCTCGGCGCTCAGCTGCGGCGCCCACTGGAAGGGGGTGTGCGGCTTGGGCACGAACCCGCCGATGGAGACCGTGCAGCGGATGTCGCCCGAGCCGGAGACCTCGCGGCCCTTGGCGATGACGTGGGTCGCCATGTCGGCGATCTGGAGCACGTCCTCGTCGGTCTCGGTGGGCAGGCCGCACATGAAGTACAGCTTGACCTGGCGCCAGCCGTTGCCGTACGCGGTGGCGACGGTGCGGATCAGGTCGTCCTCGGAGACCATCTTGTTGATGACCTTGCGCATCCGCTCGGAGCCGCCCTCGGGGGCGAAGGTCAGACCGGAGCGGCGGCCGTTGCGCGTCAGTTCGTCGGCCAGGTCGACGTTGAAGGCGTCCACGCGGGTGGAGGGCAGGGACAGGCCGATCTTGTCGTCCGTGTAGCGGTCGGCCAGGCCCTTGGCGATGTCACCGATCTCGCTGTGGTCCGCGGAGGACAGCGAGAGCAGGCCGACCTCCTCGAAGCCGGTCGCCTTCAGGCCCTTCTCGACCATCTCGCCGATGCCGGTGATGGAGCGCTCGCGCACCGGGCGGGTGATCATGCCGGCCTGGCAGAAGCGGCAGCCGCGGGTGCAGCCGCGGAAGATCTCCACCGACATGCGCTCGTGCACCGTCTCGGCGAGCGGGACCAGCGGCTGCTTGGGGTAGGGCCACTCGTCCAGGTCCATCACGGTGTGCTTGGACACCCGCCAGGGCACACCGGAGCGGTTGGGCACGATGCGGGCGATCCGGCCGTCGGGGAGGTACTCGACGTCGTAGAAGCCGGGGACGTAGACCCCGCCGGTCCTGGCCAGGCGCAGCAGCACCTCCGCGCGGCCGCCGGGGCGCCCCTCGGCCTTCCAGGCGCGGACGATCTCGGTGATCTCCAGGACCGCCTGCTCGCCGTCGCCGATGACCGCGCAGTCGATGAAGTCGGCGATCGGCTCCGGGTTGAAGGCCGCGTGGCCGCCGGCCACCACGATCGGGTCGTCGACCGTGCGGTCGCGGGCCTCCAGCGGGATCCCGGCCAGGTCGAGGGCGGTGAGCATGTTGGTGTAGCCCAGCTCCGTGGAGAAGGACAGGCCGAACACGTCGAACGCCTTCACCGGGCGGTGGCTGTCCACGGTGAACTGCGGGACGCCGTGCTCCCGCATCAGCGCCTCCAGGTCCGGCCACACGCTGTAGGTGCGCTCGGCGAGGACGCCCGCCCGCTCGTTCAGCACCTCGTAGAGGATCATGACGCCCTGGTTGGGCAGGCCGACCTCGTACGCGTCCGGGTACATGAGCGCCCAGCGGACGTCGCACTCGTCCCAGCTCTTGACGGTGGAGTTGAGCTCGCCGCCCACGTACTGGATCGGCTTCTGCACATGCGGGAGCAAGGCTTCGAGCTGCGGGAAAACCGACTCGACGGTCATCGCGGGAACTTTCGTCAGCTGACAGGGGTGACCATCTAGCCTAACCCGGTCGGCGGCCTGTCCCGAACGGCCGCAGCCGCGCCCGCAGCCGGGGCAGCTCCGCCTCCAGCACAGCCGCGCGGTGCTCCTCGCGCCCGTAGAGCAGCCCGTAGGTGAAGGAGCTCTCCCGGGCCGCCTGCGCCTGCCCGGCCAGCTCGCGCAGGGCGCGGCGGGCCAGCACGCCGTCCTGGTGGTCGCCGAGCAGCGTCTGGAGGGCCTTGGCGGCCGCGCCCGGCGGCCCGGCCGCCGCGCCGAGGGCCCCGGCGGCGGTCTCGGCCGCGTAGCGGGTGCGCTTGGCCTGCTTGCGGGCCTCGTGCAGGGCGAGGTCGCGGGCGGGTCCGGGCGGCAGGGCGAGCGCCCGGTCGAGGGCGGCGGTCAGCCGGGCGTGTTCCTCGCCGAGGGCGCGGCCCAGCACCTCGGCCGGGTCGCCACCGGCCGCGGGCCGCAGCGGCGGCCGGGCGGTGAGAGCGTCCAGAGCGTCGAGCAGGGCCAGGTACCGGCCGCCGTCCAGGACGGCCAGCACCCGGCTGCGGGCGCCCGCGCGGCGGCTCGCGGACCACAGCCGCAGCCGGGTGCGGACCGGCCCGGTCACCAGGGTCTCGGGCAGGGCGTCGAGGGCGGCGGTGAGGCGTTCGGCGAGGACCTCGTGGTCGCGGTCGAGGCCGAGTTCCCCGGCGAGCCACTTCAGTTCGGCGGCGAGCGGGGCGGTGGCGGCGCGGTCCAGGACCCGGCCGTGGCTGCGCAGGGCGCTGCGCAGCCGTCGGGTGGCCACGCGCATGCGGTGCACGGAGTCGGGCAGGTCGCGGCGGACCGCCGGGTCGAGGGCGACGACGGCATCGCGCTGGGCGCGCAGCCGGGCGAGGACGTGGTCGCCCGCGGTGACCGGCGGGGCGGGCGGTCCGGGCAGCGGGCGGTGGCCGGGCGGGGCGGTCTCCGCCAGGGCGCGGGCGGCCTCGGAGGGGGCGGCCGCGCGCCGTACGCCCGCCGCGCGCAGCCGGTCGTCCAGCAGGTCGAGGAGGGCGGGGTCGCCGTCCGCGGCGAGTTCCACCTCGATCTCGGTCCAGCGGGCCGTGGCGGAGCGGTCGGCGTGGCCGCCGCGGTCGTCCGCGGCGGCGGCCGTGCCGGTCAGCCGGTCGGCCCGTACGGTGTCCACGCTCAGCTCGGCCAGCAGCGTGCCACGGGCGTCGAGCAGGTGGCGGACGGCGCGGGTGGAGCGCAGCCGGAGCACGGGGCGCAGCGCGGCGCCGCGGACCCGGGAGCGCAGCAGGGCGGCGAGGGCGGGCGGCACCTCGTCGGACAGCGGGGCCCGGATCTCGTCGCGTACGCCGGGGGCGGCCGGGATCTTCAGGTGCCAGCCCGCGTCGGTGCCGCCGGTGCGGCGCAGGGTGAGTCCGGCGGCGGCCAGGCGTGCGTCGGCGGTGTCGTAGTGGACGGCGTCGAGGGCGGCGGTGCCCCGGTCGGCGACGGCGGCGACCGGGCCGACGCCGGTGAGGTCCGGCAGTCGGCCTGTACCGGACTCGTACTTCCGCTCGATCTCGCGCCGGACGGCCGCCATGCACCGAATCTAGTGGTCCGCGCCGCCGGGGGCGCCTCCTGCGCACGGATCCGTGCGCAGGAGGCGTGCGCTACGCCGACATGGGCCGCTGCACTCTGATCGACTGGAGCAGTCCGACCGCCGCCCAGACCGCGAACATGGACGAGCCTCCGTAGGAGACGAACGGCAGGGGCAGGCCGGTGACCGGCATGATGCCCAGCGTCATGCCGATGTTCTCGAACGCCTGGAAGGCGAACCAGGCGACGATCCCGGCGGCGACGACGGTGCCGTACAGCTCGGTGGTCTCGCGGGCGATGCGGCAGGCGCGCCACAGGACGACCCCGAGCAGCACGATGATCAGCCCGGCGCCCGCGAAGCCCAGCTCCTCCCCCGCGACGGTGAAGACGAAGTCGGTCTGCTGCTCGGGCACGAACTGGCCGGTGGTCTGGGAGCCGTGGAAGAGGCCCGAGCCGGTCAGTCCGCCGGAGCCGATGGCGATTCGCGCCTGGTTGGTGTTGTAGCCGACACCGGCCGGGTCGAGGCTGGGGTTGGCGAACGCCGCGAACCGGTTGATCTGGTACTCGTCGAGGATGTGCAGCTGCCAGACCGCGACGGCGCCGAGCGTGCCGGTGGCCACGAGGCCCAGGGTCCAGCGGTTGGAGGCGCCGGAGGCGAGCAGCGCCCCCAGGATGATCACCACCATGACCATGACGGAGCCGAGGTCCGGCATGAGCAGGACGATCAGGATGGGGACCGCGGCCAGGCCCAGCGCCTGGAGGACCGTGCGGTGGTCGGGGTGCTCCTTGTCGCCCGCGTCCACCCGGGCGGCGAGCATCATCGCCATCCCCAGGATGATCGTGATCTTCACGAACTCGGAGGGCTGGATGGAGAAGCCGCCGCCGAGGACGATCCAGGAGTGCGCGCCGTTGACGGTGGAGCCGAGCGGGGTGAGCACCAGCAGGATGCCGAAGACCGAGGCGCCGTAGAGGATCGGCACGGCGGTGCGCAGGGTGCGGTGGCCGAGCCAGACGATGCCGATCATCAGGGCGAGCCCGATGCCGGTGTTCATCAGGTGCCGGATCAGGAAGTAGTACGGGTCGCCCTGGTTGATCTCGGTGCGGTTGCGGGTGGCCGAGAAGACCAGGAGGGAGCCGATCCCGGAGAGGGCGAGCGCCGACAGCAGTATCGGCCAGTCCAGGCGGCGGGTGACCGAGTCACGGGCGAGCAGCCGGGTCCAGCCGGCCCGCTCGGGTCCGTACCCGGAGACGGAGAAGTTGTTCGCGCCGGTCATGCGGTCGTCCTCCGCCTTCCTCCGCGCTGCGGGCGCCTGCGCGGGCGCCTTCGGGTGTCGCGGTTGCCCGCCCCCGTGCCGTTGGTGGTCGCCGGGGTGTCCTGGTCGCCGTCCGGGGCGGTGGTGGTGCCCTGCTGGGCGACCTCCTTGGCGACCTTCTCCTGGTCCTTGGCGGGGTCGCCGTTGATCTTCGGGGCGGGGATGGTGCCGTCGGCCTGGATCTTCGGCAGGCCCTTCATCGGGGTGGGCAGCAGGGCCTTCTTGTTGTCGACGGACCCGTCGGCCTGCACGCCGTACAGGGCGCTGTAGATGTTGCGCACGGCCTCGCCGGAGGCGCCGGAGCCGGTACCGGCCTGGGCGATGGTCATGATGACCGTGTAGTCCTTGCTGTAGGTGGCGAGCCAGGACGTGGTCTGCTTGCCGTAGACCTCGGCGGTACCGGTCTTGGCGTGCAGCGGGATCTTGTCCTGCGGCCAGCCGTTGAACTTCCAGGCGGCGGTACCGCGGGTGGCGACGCCTGCGAGCGCCTGGTCCATCATGTCGCGGGTGGCCTTGGTGATGGGCAGCCTGCCGTGGGACCTGGGCTTGATCTCGGTGACGTGCTTGCCGTCGGGGCTGACCACGGCCTTGCCGATGGTCGGGGTGTACATGGTGCCGCCGTTGGAGATGGCACCGTAGATGACGGCCTCCTGGATCGGCGTCAGCAGGGTGTCGCCCTGGCCGATGGAGTAGTTGATCGCGTCACCCTCGCGCATCTTGTTGCCTTCGAGGCAGTTCTCGTAGGCGATCTTCTCGACGTAGCTGCCGTTCTTCTTGCCGGACTTGCACCAGGCGTCCTTGTTGGCCGCCCAGTACTTCTGCTTCCACTGGCGGTCGGGGACGCGGCCGGTGACCTCGTTGGGCAGGTCGAGGCCGGTCTCCTTGCCCAGGCCGAACTGGTGGGCGGCCTTGAAGAAGTAGTCCTTGGGCTGGCCCTTCTTCGGGTTGATGCCCCCGTCCTTCTTCCACTCGTTGTCCGCGAGGCCGTAGAAGACGGTGTCGCAGGAGACCTCCAGGGCCCGGCCCAGGGAGATGTTGCCGAAGTTCTCGCCCTCGAAGTTCTTGAAGACCTGGCCGCCGACCGAGTACGAGCTGGTGCAGGGGTAGTTGCCGTTGAAGTCGTAGCCGGCCTCGACCGCGGCGGCCGTGGAGACCACCTTGAAGGTCGAACCGGGCGCGGACTGACCCTGTATGGCGCGGTTCAGCAGCGGGTAGTCGGAGTTCTTGCCGGTGAGCTTCGCGTAGTCCTTGGCGGAGATGCCGCCGACCCAGACGTTCGGGTCGTACGTCGGCGCGGACGCCATGGAGACGATCCGGCCGGTCTTGGCCTCCATCACGACGACGGCGCCGGAGTCGGCCTTGTAGTTGGTGCCGGTGATGCTGTCGTACTGCTGGCGGGCGGCCTTCATCGCCTTGTCCAGCTCGTACTCGGCGACCCGCTGGACCCGGGCGTCGATGCTGGTGACCAGGTTGGAGCCGGGCTGGGCGGCGTCCGACTTGGCCTTGCCGATGACCCGGCCGAGGTTGTCGACCTCGTAGCGGGTGACGCCGGCCTTGCCGCGCAGCTCCTTGTCGTACTGGCGCTCCAGACCGGAGCGGCCGACCATGTCGGAGCGCAGATAGGGCGAGGAGGTGTCCTTGGCCTGCTGGATCTCGTCGTCGGTGACCGGTGAGAGGTAGCCGAGGACCTGCGCGGTGTTGGACTTGCCGGGGCCCGCGTAGCGGCGCACGGCCTCGGGCTCGGCGGTGATGCCGGGGAAGTCCTCGGCGCGCTCGCGGATCTGGAGGGCCTGCTTGGGCGTGGCCTCGTCGGTGAGCGGGATGGGCTGGTAGGGCGAGCCGTTCCAGCAGGGCTGCGGCGTCTTGGCGTCGCACAGCCGGACCTTCTGCTGGATCTCCTGCGGGTCCATGCCGAGGACCCCGGCGAGCTTGGCGAGGACCGCCTTGCCGTCGTCCTTCTGCCTGAGCAGGTCGGTGCGGGAGGCGGAGACCACGAGCCGGGTCTCGTTGTCGGCGAGCGGGACCCCGCGCGCGTCCAGGATCGAGCCGCGCACGGCGGGCTGGACGACCTGCTGGACGTGGTTGCCCGACGCCTCCTTCTGGTACTGCGCGCCCTCGCGGATCTGGAGGTACCACAGCCGGCCGCCGAGGGTGCCGAGCAGGGAGAGGACGAGGATCTGGAGGACGATGAGCCGGGTCTGGACGCGTGGGGTCCGACCGGTCTCGGGAATGTTGGTCACTGGTGCTGCCTCCCCCTCTCAGTGTCCGGACGAGTCGTGTGTGTGCGGGCCTGTCACAGGCGCTTGACCCCCTTGATGCGGCCGACCCGGGTGGAGCGGGAGCGGGCCCTGGTCTTCAGTGAGCCGAGTGCGCCGCGCTGGCCGCCGATGCGCAGTCCGGTGCCCGAGGAGAGCCAGCCGGAGGAGATGTCGGCCTTCTTGGCGGCGGAACCGGCCTCGGCGAGCGGGTCGTTCTCGGCGCGCCGGGCCAGCGCCATGATGCCGGGCACCACGAACGGGGCGAGCAGCAGGTCGTAGACGGCGGCGCTGATCAGCAGTCCGGGCAGGCCGACGTGGCGGGCGGCGGTGTCGCCGACGAGGGCGCCGACACCGGCGTACAGCAGGGTGGAGCCGAGGGCGGCGGCGACCACCACGGCCATCGGGCCGGTGGCCGACTTGACCTGGCCGGTCTCGGGCTTGATGAGCCCGGCCAGATAGCCGATGACGCAGAGTACGAGGGCGTAGCGGCCGGCGGCGTGGTCGGCGGGCGGGGCGAGGTCGGCGAGGAGTCCGGCGCCGAAGCCGACCAGGCAGCCGCCGACGTGTCCGTAGACCATGGCCAGGCCGAGCACGGTGAGCAGCAGCAGGTCGGGCACGGCGCCGGGCAGGTGCAGCCGGGCCAGGACGCTCACCTGGATCACCAGGGCGACGACGACCAGCACGGTGGAGAGCAGGATCCGGTTGAGACGCATGGGGACTTTTCTCGCTCCTACGGCTGCTGGTCGTCGGTGGACTGCGGATCGGGCTCCCCGGTGCCCTGGCTGTCGCGCGCCCCGGTGCCCCGGGTGTCGGGCAGGCCCGCGCCGTCCCCGGAGCGGCCCGACGTGTCGTTCGCGCCGCCGGTCGGGGTGACCGTGACCGTCACGGTGGGCGTCGGGGCCGGCTTGGGCTTGGCCGGCAGGACCGTGTCGCGCGGGTCCTTCTTCGGGGCCTGGACGACGACACCGATGACGTCGAGCTTGGTGAAGCCGACGTACGGCGTGACGTAGACGGTGCGGGTCAGGTCGCCGCCGGAGGGGTCGACGCGGGAGACGACGCCGACCGGGACGCCGGGCACGAACGGCTTGTCGGCCTCGGAGCCGAAGGTGATCAGCCGGTCGCCCTTCTTCACCTCCGCCTTGCCGTTGAGGAGTTGGACGCGCATCGGGCGGTCGCCCTGGCCGGAGGCGAAGCCGAGTTCGTCGGTGCCCTCCATGCGGGTGCCGACGGTGAAGTCGGGGTCGTTGGCGAGCAGCACGGTCGACGTGCCGGGGCCGACGGTGGTGACGCGGCCGACCAGGCCGTCGCCGTTGAGGACGGTCATGTCGCGCCGGATGCCGTCGTCGGCGCCCGCGTCGATGGTGATGGTCCAGGAGAAGCCCTGCGCGGCTCCTATGGCGATGACCTGGGCGCCCTTGATGCCGTACTGGCCCTGGCCGGCGAGCTTCAGCATCTTGTCGAGCTGGCTCAGGCGGCTGCGGTTGCGGTCGTCGCTGCCGAGCTTGGCCTTGAGCGCCGCGTTCTCCTTCTCCAGCGCGGCGAGCCGGTCGTGGCGGCCGCCGGAGTCGCGGACCGCGGAGACCGCGTCGCCGACCGGGTCCACCGCGCCCGACACGCCGTTCTCGATCGGGCCGAAGACGGTGGCGGCGCCGCGTCGGGCGCCGTCCACCGGGGAATTCTCCCCGCCGCGGATATCGACCGTGATCAGCGCGAACGCCACGGCGATCAGCAGCACCAGGAGCAGCCGGCTCTCTTTCGTGTCCCTCACGTGCGGCGGCCGTGCCCTTCCTCGTAGGAATTCGGGTGGCCCCCGGTGAGCGCCGGTGGGAAAGCGCACACCCTCGGGGGCCGTTTGTGGGAGCTTATGCCTCTATATCAACGATCCGCCGTACGAGAGGAGATCATCTCGTACGGCGGAATCGAAACGTCGTGTCATCGGCGCGGCTGGGCGTCCAGCACCTGCTGAAGCGCCTCGAACTCCTCGACGCACTTCCCGGAGCCGAGCGCCACGCTGTCCAGCGGGTCCTCGGCGATATGGATGGGCATGCCGGTCTCCCGGCGCAGCCGCTCGTCCAGGCCGCGCAGCAGGGCGCCGCCGCCGGTCAGCACGATGCCCCGGTCCATGATGTCGCCGGACAGCTCCGGCGGGCACTTGTCGAGGGTCGTCTTGACCGCGTCGACGATCGCGTTGACCGGTTCCTCGATCGCCTTGCGCACCTCGGCGGCCGAGATGACGACGGTCTTGGGCAGGCCGGAGACCAGGTCCCGGCCGCGGATCTCGGTGTGCTCGTCGGCGTCGAGTTCGTACGCGGAGCCGATCGTGATCTTGATCTGCTCGGCCGTGCGCTCGCCCAGCAGAAGGCTGTACTCCTTCTTGACGTACTGGATGATCGCGTTGTCCAGTTCGTCGCCGGCGACGCGGATGGACTGGGCGGTGACGATGCCGCCGAGCGAGATGACCGCGACCTCCGTGGTGCCGCCGCCGATGTCCACCACCATGTTGCCCGTGGCCTCGTGGACCGGCAGGCCGGAGCCGATGGCCGCGGCCATGGGCTCCTCGATGATGTGCACCTGGCGGGCGCCGGCCTGGGAGGAGGCCTCGATGACGGCGCGCCGCTCGACGCCGGTGATGCCGGAGGGCACGCAGACCACGACCCGCGGACGGGCCAGATAGCGCCGCTTGTGGATCTTCAGGATGAAGTAGCGGAGCATCCGCTCGGTGATCTCGAAGTCCGCGATGACGCCGTCCTTGAGCGGGCGCACGGCGACGATGTTGCCGGGCGTGCGCCCGATCATCTTCTTCGCCTCGGCGCCGACGGCGAGGATGCCACCGGTGTTCGTGTTGATCGCGACGACGGACGGCTCGTTGAGTACGATCCCGCGACCCCTGACGTACACCAGCGTGTTGGCGGTCCCGAGGTCGACAGCCATGTCACGGCCGATGAACGACATTGAGTTCCCCATCAGGATTCGTCTGGCCTTCCCTGGGAGCTTTTGAGGGCATTTCAGGTACGGCGAGGTGGGTGCTGTGACGTGAAGGCTTCCATCGTAAACGCGCCTGCACGAACACCGCGCGAGGGTCTTCGCCATTGTCAGCAGATGGCGTACCGCCTCGCTTGTGGAGACGGTCCATCGGGGGCACGCGTTCCCCCGATCGCCTTCGGGTATGCCGATGGGCGGCCGCATGTCCACGGCCGCCCAGGTCAGGCGGGCTGATGAACTGACGATACGTCAGAAAGCGGCGCCGACGGCTCAGCCACGACCGGGAAAGAAGATCTTCACCTCGCGCTCGGCGGACTCCTCGGAGTCGGAGGCGTGGATCAGGTTCTCCCGCACGATCACACCGTAGTCCCCGCGGATGGAACCGGGCGCGGCGGCGATCGGGTCGGTCGGACCGGCCAGGGCGCGCACCCCCTCGATGACCCGCTCGCCCTCGACGATCATCGCGACCACCGGACCCGAGGCCATGAACACCATCAGCGGCTCGTAGAAAGGCTTGCCCCGGTGCTCGCCGTAGTGCTGCTCCAGCGTGTCCTGGTCCAGGGTGCGCAGCTCCAGCGCGGTGATCTGCCAGCCGGCCTTGCGCTCGATACGGCTGATGATCTCGCCGGTCAGGCCGCGACGGACCGCGTCGGGCTTGAGGAGGACGAGGGTGCGCTGGGTCACGGTGGACTCCTTCTGCTGTACAGATGTGCGGTGGCACGACCCTACAAGGTCGCGGTCACACAGCGTCAGCCGAGGCGGCGGGCGCGGAAGCCGCCTCCGCCTCGGCGGCCCGCGCCGCGAATCTCGCCTTCGCCTCGTCGATCTTCCGCCCGAAGTGCACCGACGCCCACCACAGCCCCGCGAACACCGCGCCGAGGAAGTACATCACCGGCACCACGAAGCCGGACGCGACCAGTGCGATCTGGAGGGCCCAGCCGAGGGCCACCCCGCCGGGCCGGCCCAGCATCCCGCACAGCAGCACGCACAGCACCATCGCGATGCCGCTGACCGTCCACACCGTCCCCATGGACAGGTCCGGGTCCTTCATCGCGACCAGCGCGGCGAAACCGATGACGAAGAACTCGCCGATCAGGGTCGAGGAACACAGCGTACGCACGAGAGTCAGCCCCTCCCGAGGAGCAGTCGGGCCTCACCCACGGTGATGACGGAACCGGTGACCAGCACACCGCCGCCGGCGAACTCGCCCTCCTCCTCGGCGAGCGTGATCGCGGCCTCCAGCGCGTCCGGCAGCCGCGGCTCCACCTGGACCCGCTCCTCGCCGAACACCTCCACCGCGATCCCCGCCAGCTCGTCGGCGTCCATCGCGCGGTGGCTGGAGTTCTGCGTGACCACGACCTCCGCGAAGATCGGCTCGAACGCCTCCAGCAGCCCGCGCACGTTCTTGTCGCCGCTGGCGCCGACCACGCCGATCAGCCGGCTGAAGTCGAACGCCTCCTGCACCGCCTCCGCCGTGACCTGCGCGCCCGCCGGATTGTGCGCGGCGTCCAGCACCACGGTCGGCGAACGCCGCACGACCTCCATCCGGCCCGGCGAGCTGACCGCGGTGAACGCCTTGCGGACGGTCTCCGGGTCCAGCGACTCGGCGCGCTGCGAGCCCACCCCGAAGAACGCCTCCACGGCGGCGAGCGCCACGGCCGCGTTGTGCGCCTGGTGCGCGCCGTGCAGCGGCAGGTACACCTCCGGGTACTCGCCGCCCAGGCCGCGCAGCGTCAGCAGCTGCCCGCCCACGGCCGGCTGGCGCGCCACGACGCCGAACTCCAGGCCCTCGCGGGCCACCGTGGCGTTGACCTCCACGGCCTTCTTCAGCAGCACCTGCGCCGCGTCCACCGGCTGCTGGGCCATGATCACCGTGGCGTCCCGCTTGATGATCCCGGCCTTCTCCCCGGCGATCTCCCCGGTGGTCGAGCCGAGCCGGTCGGTGTGGTCCAGGCCGATCGGGGTGACGACGGCGACATCCGCGTCGATCACGTTCGTGGCGTCCCAGGTGCCGCCCATGCCCACCTCGACCACGGCGACGTCCACCGGCGCGTCGGCGAAGGCCGCGTAGGCCATGCCGGTCAGCACCTCGAAGAACGACAGCCGGTACTCCTGCGCGGCGTCGACCATCTCCACGTACGGCTTGATGTCCTGGTACGTCTCGACGAACCGCTCCGCGGAGACCGGCGCGCCGTCCAGGCTGATCCGCTCGGTCACCGACTGCACGTGCGGCGAGGTGTAGCGGCCGGTGCGCAGCTCGAACGCGCCGAGCAGCGCCTCGATCATGCGGGCGGTGGAGGTCTTGCCGTTGGTCCCGGTGATGTGGATCGAGGGGTACGACCGCTGCGGCTCGCCCAGGACGTCCATCAGCGCGGCGATCCTGCTGACCGAGGGCTCCAGCTTGGTCTCGCCCCAGCGCGTCGCCAGCTCGGCCTCGACCTCCCGCAGCGCCTTGTCGACCTCGGGGTCCTCGGGCCGGCCGGGCACGTCGGCCTGCGGCGGCCCGCCCTGGGTGCGCAGGGTGCGGCTGCCGGCCTCGATCACCGCGAGATCGGGGTCACGGGTGGTCTCGGCCTCGATGATCTCGTCGAAGGAGTCGAGGGGGTCGGGCCGGTCGTTCTCGTGCGGGAGGTCGCTCACGGGTTCAGTCTACGGAGCGCCGGGACGAGGCGCGGCGCCGGTTCGGCGCGGGGGTGCGCGGGGCCGGGGCTTTCGGCCGTCCGGGGCGGGGCGCGGACGGCGGCCCGGCGCCGGGGCACGGGGTGCGGCCGGGCGCGGGGTGCGGCGGCGGACGCGGGGTGCGGCGGCGGACGCGGGGTGCGGCGGCGGACGCGGGGTGCGGCCGGGCGCAGGGTGCGGCCGGGCGCGGGTCCGGCGGTGGACGCGGGGTGCGGCCGGGCGCGGGGTGCGGCGGCGGACGCGGTACGGACCCGGCGCGGGCGCCCACGGACGAGGCCCGGGTTGGTTCAGTCCCGGTCCCCCCCCAGCCCGGTGGGGGGCCGGGCTCAGCCCCGGAGCAGGTTCGGGGCCGTCCTCCCCCGGTGCCGGTGCGTGTGGGGAGGGACGACTGCGGTCATGGGCGGTCGTGCGGACTCGCGCTCCCGGACGCCCGCGTCCCGGACCGCCCCGCCCCACCCTGCCCCGCCCGTCCTGGACGGCCGAAGGCCCCGGGGTCTCAAGGACTCCGGGGCCTTCGGGTGTACGGGATGTCACGCCTGCGGCAGCCGCTCCAGCTGGGCGGTGATGCGGGCGATGTCCTCCTCGGCCTTGGCGAGCCGGGCGCGGATGCCGTCGATCACCTTTTCGGGTGCCTTCGACAGGAACGCCTCGTTGCCGAGCTTGCCGTTCGCCTGGGCCTTCTCCTTCTCGGCGGCGGCCAGGTCCTTGGCGAGCCGCTTGCGCTCGGCGGCGACGTCGATGGTGCCCGACAGGTCGAGGGCGACCTCGGCCCCGGCGACCGGCAGGGTGGCCGTGGCGGTGAACGCCTCGCCCTCCGGCTGGAGCCGCAGCAACTGGCGGACGGCGGCCTCGTGCGCGGCGAGCGCCGTGCCGTCCAGGGTCAGCCGGGCCGGGACCCGCTGGCCCGGCTGGAGGCCCTGGTCGGCGCGGAAGCGGCGGACCTCGGTGATGACCGCCTGGAGCGTCTCGATCTCCCGCTCGGCGTCCGCGTCCCGGAAGCCGCTGTCGGCCGGCCAGGCGGCGATGACGACCGACTCACCGCCGGTGAGGGTCGTCCACAGCGTCTCGGTGACGAACGGGACGACCGGGTGCAGCAGCCGCAGCGTGACGTCCAGGACCTCGCCCAGGACCCGCTTGGAGACCTCGGCGGCCTCGCCGCCCGCCTGGAAGGTGGTCTTGGACAGCTCGACGTACCAGTCGAAGACCTCGTCCCAGGCGAAGTGGAACAGCGCGTCGGACAGCTTGGCGAACTGGAAGTCCTCGTAGTACGCGTCGACTTCGGCGACGACCGAGTTGAGCCGGGACAGGATCCAGCGGTCGGTCGCCGACATCGCCGACGGCTGTGGCAGCGGGCCCTCCACCGTCGCGCCGTTCATCAGCGCGAAGCGGGTGGCGTTCCAGATCTTGTTGGCGAAGTTGCGCGAGCCCTGGACCCAGTCCTCGCCGATCGGGACGTCGACGCCCGGGTTGGCGCCGCGCGCCAGGGTGAAGCGGAGCGCGTCGGAGCCGTACTTGTCCATCCAGTCCAGCGGGTTGACCGCGTTGCCGAAGGACTTCGACATCTTCTTGCCGAACTGGTCGCGGACCATGCCGTGCAGGGCGACGGTGCGGAACGGCGGGGTGCCGTCCATCGCGTACAGGCCGAACATCATCATCCGGGCGACCCAGAAGAAGAGGATGTCGTAGCCGGTGACCAGGACGGAGTTCGGGTAGAACTTCGCGAGCGACTCGGTCCGCTCGGGCCAGCCGAGCGTGGAGAACGGCCACAGGCCGGAGGAGAACCAGGTGTCCAGGACGTCGGTCTCCTGGTGCCAGCCCTCGCCGGACGGCGGCTCCTCGCCGGGGCCGACGCAGACGGTCTCGCCGTCCGGGCCGTACCAGACCGGGATGCGGTGGCCCCACCACAACTGCCGCGAGATGCACCAGTCGTGGAGGTTGTCGACCCAGTCGAAGTACCGCTTCTCCATCTCCTGCGGATGGATGGTGACCTTGCCCTCGCGGACCGCGTCACCGGCGGCCTCGGCCAGCGGGCCGACCTTGACCCACCACTGCATGGACAGGCGCGGCTCGACCGTGGTCTTGCAGCGCGAGCAGTGCCCGACGGAGTGGACGTAGGGGCGCTTCTCGGCGACGATCCGGCCCTCGGCGCGCAGCGCGCCGACGATGGCGGAGCGGGCCTCCAGACGGTCCAGGCCCTGGAAGGGGCCGGGGGCGGTGATGACGGCGTGCTCGTCCATGACGGTGATGGACGGCAGGTCGTGGCGGCGGCCGATCTCGAAGTCGTTCGGGTCGTGGGCCGGGGTGACCTTGACGGCGCCCGTGCCGAACTCGGGGTCGACGTGCTCGTCGGCGACGACCGGGATGGAGCGGTCGGTCAGCGGCAGCTTGATCAGCGTGCCGACCAGGTGCTTGTACCGCTCGTCGTCGGGGTGGACGGCGACGGCCGTGTCGCCGAGCATCGTCTCGGCACGGGTGGTGGCGACGACGATGGTGTCGTCCCCCTCGCCGTACGTCATCGAGACCAGCTCGCCGTCGTCGTCCTGGTACTCGACCTCGATGTCGGAGATCGCGGTCAGACAGCGCGGGCACCAGTTGATGATGCGCTCGGCGCGGTAGATCAGCTCGTCGTCGTAGAGCCGCTTGAAGATGGTCTGGACGGCCTGGGACAGGCCCTCGTCCATGGTGAAGCGCTCACGGGACCAGGCGACGCCGTCGCCGAGGCGGCGCATCTGGCCGGAGATCTGGCCGCCGGACTCGCCCTTCCACTGCCAGACGCGCTCGACGAACGCCTCGCGGCCCAGGTCGTGGCGGGACTTGCCCTCCTTGGCCAGCTCGCGCTCGACCACGTTCTGCGTGGCGATGCCGGCGTGGTCCATGCCGGGCTGCCACAGCGTCTCGTGGCCCTGCATGCGCTTGCGGCGGGTGAGGGCGTCGATGAGCGTGTGCTCGAAGGCGTGGCCCAGGTGGAGGCTGCCCGTGACGTTCGGCGGCGGGATGACGACGGTGAAGGGCGGCTTGTCGCTCTTCTCGTCCGCCTCGAAGTAACCCCGCTCCACCCAGCGCTCGTACAGCGGCCCCTCTACATCGGCCGGCGCGTACTGGGTCGGCAGTTCGGTGTCGGGCGCTGGTGGCTGCTGCTGAGCGTTCTCGGTCACGCGCCCAGTTTAGAGGCGTCACGGCCGTGTCCCGAACCGCATTTGTTCTGTAACGGTGCGCACCCCGGTGGCCTGGGCCGCGTCCGGCTGGGCCAGGATGTCAGGTACGCATAAGCATCTGGAGGGGAACCCAGTAATGAGTCACAACCAGCCGGGCCCGTACGGCGGGCAGCCCCAGCAGCCCGGACCGTACGGTCAGCCGGGCCCCTACGGCCAGCAGCCGCCGCAGGCGCCGCCCGCGCAGCCCGGCTACGGCTACCCCCAGCAGACACCGCCGCAGCAGCCCCAGCCGGGTTACGGCTACCCGCAGCAGGCCCAGCAGCCCCAGCCGGGCTACGGCTACCCGCAGCAGCCCCAGCAGCCGGGCCCGTACGGGCAGCAGCAGCCGCAGTACGGCCAGCAGCCCCCTTACGGCGGGATGCCCCAGCCCCCGGCCGGCGGTGGCGGCGGAGGCGGCAAGAAGACGGCGGTGATCATCGGGGCGGTCGCGGTCGTGGCGGCGATCGCGGTGGGCGCGTACTTCCTGATCGGCGGGAGCGGCGGCAGCGGCTCGGTGGCCGACGACGGCCCGCACAAGCTGGTGACGCCGGCGACGGTGCTCGGGAACTACGCCAAGTCCGACGGCGAGAGCGGCACCATGACGAAGGACGACATGAAGGACGCCGAGAAGTGGGGTGTGCACAACCCCAAGGACATCGGCGCCAGCTACCAGTCCGGCGACAAGAGCGCGCCGCTGGCCATGAAGCAGCTCCAGTTCAACGGCGTCTACGGCACCATCGACGACCCCGCGAAGACGGTGGACGCGATGTTCGCCCACATGAAGTCGGAGTCCGGCAAGAAGGACGGCGACGACGCGGACACCACCCTGGTCGGCGAGCCGAAGGCGTACTCGCCCGCCGGGCTCGACGGCGCGGTCCTCAAGTGCCAGCAGGCGAAGATAGACAACTCCTCCGAGAAGGACACCGGCGCGCCGAAGATCCTGAACATGACGGTCTGCGTCTGGGGCGACCACAGCACGCTCGGCCTCGTCATCCCGATGGACATGGCCGACATCCTGTCGGGCAAGGTCACCGAGCCGTCGGCCGCCGCCGAGACCACCGCGAAGCTCCGCAAGGAGGTCCGGGTCAAGATCTGACCCGCACGCGCGCGTTCACCGCGTACGGAAGGGGCCCCGGTCACTCGACCGGGGCCCCTTCCGTATGCGGTGGCGAAGGGCGGCTACGCCGTCTTCTGCTCCCCCGGCCCCCGGCCGCGGGCGTCGCGGGGGATCAGGGTGGGGTTGACGTTGGAGAGGACCACGTCGGCGGTGATGACGACGCGGGCGACGTCCTTGCGGGACGGGACCTCGTACATCACGCCCTGGAGGACCTCCTCCATGATGGCGCGCAGGCCGCGCGCGCCGGTCTGGCGGAGGATGGCCTGGTCGGCGATGGCCTCCAGCGCCTCGCGCTCGAAGTCGAGCTCCACACCGTCGAGTTCGAAGAGCCGCTGATACTGCTTCACCAGCGCGTTGCGCGGCTCGACGAGGATCTTCAGCAGGGCTTCGCGGTCGAGGTTGTGGACCGAGGTGATGACGGGGAGGCGCCCGATGAACTCGGGGATCATGCCGAACTTGACCAGGTCCTCGGGCATGACGTCCTCGAACTGGTCCTTGGCCTCCAGCTCCCGCTTGGAGCGGATCGTCGCGCCGAAGCCGATGCCCTTGGCACCCGCGCGGCCCTCGATGATCTTCTCCAGTCCGGCGAAGGCACCGCCCACGATGAACAGCACGTTCGTCGTGTCGATCTGGATGAACTCCTGGTGCGGGTGCTTGCGGCCGCCCTGCGGCGGGACCGACGCCGTGGTGCCCTCCAGGATCTTCAGCAGGGCCTGCTGCACGCCCTCGCCGGAGACGTCCCGGGTGATCGACGGGTTCTCGCTCTTCCGGGCGACCTTGTCGATCTCGTCGATGTAGATGATCCCGGTCTCGGCCTTCTTGACGTCGTAGTCGGCGGCCTGGATCAGCTTCAGGAGGATGTTCTCGACGTCCTCGCCCACATACCCCGCCTCGGTCAGCGCCGTGGCGTCCGCGATGGCGAACGGGACGTTGAGCATGCGGGCCAGGGTCTGGGCCAGCAGGGTCTTGCCGGACCCGGTGGGGCCGAGCAGGAGGATGTTGGACTTGGCCAGCTCGATGGCGTCCTCGCGGCCCTGGCCGCCGCCGTTCTCCCCGGCCTGGACCCGCTTGTAGTGGTTGTACACCGCGACGGAGAGGGCCTTCTTGGCCGCCTCCTGGCCGACCACATAGCCGTCGAGGAACTCGTAGATCTCGCGGGGCTTGGGCAGTTCCTCCCAGCGCACCTCGCTCGTCTCGGCGAGCTCTTCCTCGATGATCTCGTTGCAGAGATCGATGCACTCGTCGCAGATGTACACACCGGGCCCTGCGATGAGCTTCTTGACCTGCTTCTGGCTCTTGCCGCAGAACGAGCACTTGAGCAGATCGCCGCCGTCACCGATGCGTGCCACGGTGTGCTTCCCCTTCGCCTGGGGGCCGCCTGGACGCGCTCGTCCAGCGACTCCTGGTGCTGCCTTATGTCGACGGTACCTTGCCGGGCCCCCCGTTCGGGCCCCCCTTGGCACGGTTCACTTCGACGTGACCGTGCCGGGGGGCGGCCAGGGGTACGGCTTCCGCGTCAGCGGACGGCTTCGTTGTTCAGCTTCCGGGTGGAGATGATCTGGTCGATCAGCCCGTACGACAGGGCCTCCTCGGCCGTGAGGATCTTGTCGCGCTCGATGTCCTCGCGGATCTTCTCGATCGGCGTGGTGGAGTGCTTGGCCAGCATCTCCTCCAGCTGCGAACGCATCCGGAGGATCTCGTTGGCGGCGATCTCCAGGTCGGAGACCTGGCCGCGGCCGGTCTCGCTGTAGGGCTGGTGGATCAGCACGCGGGCGTTCGGCAGGGCCATGCGCTTGCCCGGGGTACCGGCGGCCAGCAGGACCGCGGCGGCGGAGGCCGCCTGGCCCATGCAGACCGTCTGGATGTCGGGCTTGACGAACTGCATCGTGTCGTAGATGGCCGTCAGCGCGGTGAAGGAACCGCCGGGGCTGTTGATGTAGATCGAGATGTCCCGGTCGGGGTCCATCGACTCCAGGCACAGCAGCTGCGCCATGACGTCGTTGGCGGAGGCGTCGTCGATCTGGACGCCGAGGAAGATCACGCGCTCCTCGAAGAGCTTCGCGTACGGGTCGTACTCACGGACGCCCTGCGAGGTGCGCTCGACGAAGCGCGGGATGACGTAGCGGGACTCGGCGGTGGGGCCGGTGTACTCGGCACGCGTGCGGTCGTAGATGCCGCTGCCGGGGAAGTCGTTCACGATGTCTCCTGGAAAGGGGCTGGACGGTCGGCTGGGGGCTGGCTGGGCCGGTCGGCTCAGGCCCCGGTGCCGCCGCCGCCCGGCATGCCGGCGGCGTGCGTGATGACGTCGTCGATGAGGCCGTACTCCTTGGCCTCGTGGGCGTCGAACCAGCGGTCGCGGTCGGAGTCGCGGGTGATCTGCTCGACCGTCTGCCCGGTGTGGTGCGAGGTCAGCTCGGCCATGCGCTTCTTGGTGTGCAGCAGCCGCTCGGCGTGGATCTTGATGTCCGAGGCCGAACCGGCCAGGCCGGCGGAGGGCTGGTGGATCAGGATCTCGGCGTTCGGCAGCGCGAAGCGCTTGCCGGGGGTGCCGGCGCTGAGCAGGAACTGGCCCATGGAGGCCGCCAGGCCCATGGCGATGGTCACCACGTCGTTCTTGATGTACTGCATGGTGTCGTAGATCGCCATGCCGGCCGTGATCGAACCGCCGGGGCTGTTGATGTAGAGGAAGATGTCCTTGTCCGGGTCCGCGGCAAGGAGCAGCAGCTGTGCGGTGATCTTGTTCGCGATGTCGTCGTCCACCGGCTGGCCGAGGAAGATGATCCGCTCGCCGAGCAGCCGGTTGTAGACCTGGTCGCCGAGGCCACCACCGATGGAGGGCTCGCCGGCGGCGGAGGGCATCAGATTCGTCACGTATCCACCTGCTCGTCTTACGACGGCGCCGGGCCGTCTCACGTGTACTGCCGGGGCGTGGGCCGTCCGGCCGGTTCCGGGGACTCCCCTGCCCTCGTATTCATGGACCCTAACGCGCGGGCCCCTTCGGGGAATCCCGCGAAGGGGAGTGTTCGCCGGGGGCGTAGTCCGGGGCCCGTGGGGCGGGGTGGCCAGGTGTGACGACGGGCCCCGGGGAACATGCCCCAGGGCCCATCGTACGTACGTCGGGGACGCCGCGCGGATCAGGCCTCGGCCTTCTCCTCGCCCTCGCCCTCGGCGGCGGCCTCGGCGGTCTCGCCCTCGGCGGACTCGTCCTCCTCGTCCTCCAGGTCGACGACCTCGCCGTTGGTGTCCTTCACGGTCGCGGCCTCGACCACGACGGCCAGGGCCTTGCCGCGGGCGACCTCGCCGACCAGCAGCGGGACCTGGTTGTTCTGGACGACCGCCTGCGCGAACTGGTCGGGCGACATGCCGGAGGAGGCGGCACGGCGCATGAGGTGCTCGGTCAGCTCTTCCTGGCTGACGTTGAGCTTCTCCTTGTTGACCAGCTCGTCCAGGACGAACTGGGTCTTGATGCCCTTGACCGCGGCGTCACGGGTCTCGGTCTCGAACTCCTCGGCGGTCTTGCCCTGGATCTCCAGGTACTTGTCGAGGGTCAGACCCATCTGGCCGAGCTGGTGGTGCTCCAGGTTGTGCTTGCGGGTGTTGATCTCGTCCTCGAGGAGCTTCTCGGGGACCGGGATCTCGACCAGTTCGAGCAGCTTGTCCAGCACGCGCTCCTGGGCCTGCGTGGCCTGGTCGTACTGCTTCATGCTCTCCAGGCGCTTGCGGCTGTCGGCCCGGACCTCGTCGAGGGTGTCGAACTCCGAGGCGAGCTGCGCGAAGTCGTCGTCCAGCGCGGGCAGTTCGCGGGCGGCGACCTGGGTGACCTTGACGGTGACCTCGGCCTCCTTGCCCGCCGCGGAGCCGCCCTTCAGCTCGGAGGTGAAGGTGGCCTCGCCACCGGCCTCGACACCCTTCACGGCGTCGTCGATGCCGTCCAGCAGCTCACCGGAGCCGATGGTGTAGGAGACGCCGTCGGCGATGCCGTCCTCCAGCACCTCGCCGTCGACCTTGGCCTCCAGGTCGATGGTGACGACGTCGCCGTCCTCGGCGGCCCGCTCGACCGGGCTGGTCGAGGCGAAGCGCTCGCGCAGCTGCTCGACGGCCTTGTCGACGTCCTCGTCGGTCACCTCGACAGCGTCGACCTCGACCTCGATGCCGGAGTAGTCCGGGATCTCGATGGCCGGGCGGATGTCGACCTCGGCGGTGAAGTTCAGCGTCTCGCCGTCCTTCAGCTCCGTGATGTCGACCTCGGGCTGGCCCAGCGGGGTCAGCTCGGCCTCGTTGACCGCGTCGGTGTAGAACTTCGGAAGCGCGTCGTTGACCGCCTCCTCCAGAACCGCACCGCGGCCGAACCGCTGGTCGATGACCCGGGCCGGGATCTTGCCCTTGCGGAAGCCCTTCACCGTGACCTGCTGGTTGATCTTCTTGTACGCCGCGTCGAGGCTGTCCTTGAGCTCCTCGAAGGGCACCTCGACAGTGAGCCGAACCCGAGTCGGGTTCAGGGTCTCCACGGCGCTCTTCACGGTTCGGTCTCCTTGTGGCTGACTTCTTTGGTTTCGCCGGAGCCAGAGGGGGTCCGGCGGATTAGCCGCCCGGAGGAGTTCGCAGGCCCACTTGGGCCGGACACACGGGCGCGCAGCTTGCATAGTAACCGCAGCCGCTCAGCGCCCCAAAAGGCGATCACGGGAATCACATGAGGTGGCGCCGACCTGCGGCCGGCGAGTGGTCGGGGTGGCGGGATTTGAACCCACGGCCTTCCGCTCCCAAAGCGGACGCGCTACCAAGCTGCGCCACACCCCGTCTGGTGCGACACGTAGGGTACATGCCCGCAGGCGGTACGGCCGCCGCATTTCGCGCCCGCCGAGCCGCCTTCCCCCGGCAGGCGGCGCACCCCGCCGCACCCACCCGCTCACCCGGCACGCGGACAGTACGTACGCGAACCGTACGTATACGCCGTACGTCCCCAGGGAGGGCGGTGGCCGAGGGACACCGCCGGACGCGCGGGGCGCCTGCTCCGCCGGGGTGGATTCCCGGCCACCCGTACGCCCGGCCGGGTGCCGGACGGGCGGCCCGGACGCGGACACCGCCCCTCGGGACGGCCCGCCCGCGCGCGACCGCTCCGCAAGGGGGTGTGCGGGGACGGGGCGTGACCCGCTACGATGCCTGTGTGCCGCGGTCGGTCTCCGACCGGCGGCGCGTGTTGTGTGCGGGCGTAGCTCAATGGTAGAGCCCCAGTCTTCCAAACTGGCTACGCGGGTTCGATTCCCGTCGCCCGCTCCAGGACGGCTCGGGGCCGGTCCGGGGATCGTTTCCCGGGTCGGCCCCGAGGTGGTTTCCCGGGTGCGCCGCCGGGGTGCGGTGGGCGCGGGCGGGGACCGGCCCCGTGGGACCGGTCGGCCGCCGGCTCAGAAGTTGATCGAGTTGATCGTGTCCGCTATCGAGTTCATGAAGCGGTTGATCGACGGGGCCATGCCGGTGGAGGCCAGGAAGAAGCCGAAGAGCACGGCGACGATGGCGGGGCCGGCCTTGATGGAGCCGCCCCGGAGCAGCACCACCAGGATGATCGCCAACAGCAGCACCACTGACAGTGAAATGGCCACAACTGATCACACCTTCGATCGGTCCGCTCTCCCGCCGGGTGCCTGTCCCACGCCCCCGCTGGAACCATCGTGCCACCAACACGGGCCGCCTATGCCGTGCCTGACGCATCATCGGCCGGGTCTGTGACACGCGCGGCACCCGGGACGGCGGTGCGGGCCGGGCTCCGTGGGGCCGCGGGGCGGTGACCGGCGGTGCGGCCGCCGCGACAGCGGAGGTTTCCGTTTCGATGTCTGCACATTTCGTTCGCCGGTAATTCGAATTGTTGTCGCCGGGCGGTGGGCCGCGCGTCAACTCGCCCTGAACAATCCCGACATCGAGGGCTCACGCCCCTGCCGTCATGTGGTGGGCGACACCCCTCAGGACGGGAATTCCCGGCCGAATCCGGGGCAGCCGCCGCGCAGAGCCGGGATCGCCGACGGAGGTTCCGCGAATCGCGCACGGTCGACGCTAAGGTGCCTGAGATGTTCCACGCTGCCTCCTCCCCCGGCCAGAACAGAACACCCCTCCCCCCGGCACAGGCACCGGACGCCGCCGCTCCGGTGCCGCACAGACCCGGTGACGGTGCCGGGCGGTCCGGAAAGCAGCGCGATCCGTTCTTCGACAATGCGAAGTATCTGGCCATCGTGCTGGTGGCGTTGGGACATTCCTGGGCGCCGGTCATGAGCGGCAACCGGTTCCTCGAAGGCGCGTACAACGTCGTGTACACCTTCCACATGCCGGCGTTCGTCATCATTTCCGGCTTCTTCTCCCGCGATTTCGATCTGCGGCCGAGCCGGCTGAAACGGCTGATCACCGGGGTCGTCGTGCCCTACGTCGTCTTCGAGACGGCGTATTCACTCTTCCGGGTCTTCGTCGGGCGTTCCGGCGACCACGCGATCAGCCTTCTCGAACCGTGGTACCTGACCTGGTTCCTGTGCGCGCTGTTCATCTGGCGGGTGACGGCGCCGGTGTGGAAACTGGTGCGCCACCCCCTGGCGGTGGCCCTCGGGATCGCGATGCTGGCGTCGGTGTCACCGGCCATGGGCGGCTCGCTCGACCTGCCGCGCGTGCTCCAGTTCCTGCCCTGCTTCGTGCTGGGGCTCTGCCTGCGGCCCGAGCACTTCCGGCTGGTGCGCCGCCGTGCGGCACGGCTGGTGGCGGTCCCGGTGTTCGCGGTGGCGCTCCTGGCCGGCTGGTGGACCGTGCCGGACCTGAACACCGCCTGGGTCTACCGCAACGGCGCCGCGCAGGACCTGGGCGCGCCGTGGTGGGCCGGACCGGTGATGGTGCTGCTGCTGTTCGCCGGGTCGGTGCTGCTGACCGGCTGCTTCCTGGCGCTGGTGCCGGGGCGCCGGATGTGGTGCACCGCCCTCGGCACGGGCACGCTGTACGGCTATCTGCTGCACGGTTTCGTGATCAAGGGCGTGCTGTACGCGGGCTGGTTCGAGACGGCGTGGCTGCACCGGCCGCTCGGCGCGCTCGTGGTCACCGTGGTGGCGGCGGGCGGGGTCACGCTGCTGTGCACCCGGCCGGTGCGCGGCGTCTTCCGGTGTGTCGTGGAGCCGCGGATGGACTGGGCCTTCCGCCGGGACGCCGCAGGGACCGGAGCCGGGAGCGGAGCCGGGACCGGGAGCGGTAGCGGGGCCGGGACGGCGGACGGCCGGGGCAGCGGGCGGCCGGGCGGCAGCGGCAGTGACAACGGCAGCGACAGCGACAGCGACAGCGGGCCCACCGGCACCGCCCGTGCCGCCCGTGCCGCCCGTGCCGCCGGGCGCGGCGCCGCGCTGGTCCGCTGAGCCGGCCGCCCCGCGCCCGGTGTCAGGCCGGCGGCTCGCCCTTCAGGTGCCGCATCAGCCGCTCGAAGTGCTGCCAGCCCGACAGGTCGGACGGGTCGCCGGGGAAGGGGTAGTACAGCGCCGGACGGGTGCGCGGGCCCAGTTCGCGCGGGCGCCGGTCGAGCGGGGTGTTGCGGGCGCGGTCGCCGGGCATGGCCCGTACCTCCTCGGCGCCCAGGACGAAGGCGTACGGGACTCCCGGGCCCTCGAAGCGCGGGGGCACCGACAGGTCGCGGCGGGCCCTGCGGATCTGCACCAGCATGGACTGGAGGTCGTGCCGGGTGGCGAGGACCTCGGCGGCGCGCGGCACCGCCTCGTGGGGGATCTCCTCGCCGGGGCCGAAGCCGAACGCCAGGGTGACGTCCTCCTCGACGCCGCCCTTGGTGCGGCTGACCCGGACCGTGGCGAGGGCGGGGCGTTCGGGGCTGCCGACGACGACGAACCAGGTCGGCGCGGGGGCCCGTTCGTGGGCGACGTCGGTGAACTGGCGCAGCGACCACGGCAGGTTGGCGGGTTCCTCGGTGCCCCAGCCGGCCGGCGGCTCGCCTGTGATCTCGCGCCAGACGGCCTCCAGGGCGCCGCCGAGGACGAGCCGGTCGTCGGCGGGATGGATCGCCCGGTAGGAGACGGCGAGCTGGCGTTCGCCGGTGTCGGCGGTGTCCCGGGTGAAGGCGGCGGCTAGGGGCGTGCGCGGGTCCTCGGGGGTGGCCTGCGGGGACTCGACGGTCACGAACAGGCCGTTGTTCCACTCCAGTACGGCGCCGGACAGGCCGTCGTAGTAGCCGTCCCGCTCGTCCTGGACGACCCAGCGCGAGGGCCAGCCGGGCAGGGCAGTGCGGACCGCCGGGGAGAGCCGGGTGCCGGCCGGGGTGACGATCTGGAGGCCGAGCTGGGCCTCGGCCGCCGCGCGGAAGGCGTCGGCGAGCCAGGCGGACAGGGCGACCACCGGCCGGTCCTGGATGACCACGGCGACCTTGTCGGTGAGGACGTCCACGGCGGGCTGGGCCGCGGCGGGCACCGGGACGGCGCTCACCCCGTCGGTCTTCACCACGGCCAGCGAGCGGGCGGCCTGGGGCGGCCAGGCGGTGCCGCCGACGAGGGTGGCGAGCCGGGCCGCGAAGGTCCCGGCCAGCTCCTCGCCCTCCTTGACGCCGGTGGTGGCGCGGGCCTCGGTCCACCAGTACGGCACCTCGGGCTCACTCGCGCCGAGCAGCCGCTGCGCCTCGCCCCTGACCTGGACGAGCAGCGGCGCCTCCACGGTGACGAGGGGGCGGCCCTGCTCGTCGCAGAGGCGCACCACGGCGCCCCCGTCCTCGGCCCCGACCAGCTTGTCGGGGCCGCCGGAGAGCAGGCCCGCGATCACGCTCAGCGGATCGGGCATCTTCTGGGTGAGGGTGACGACGTCCTTGGTCATGGCTGGTTCACCTGTTCCCGGCGTAGACGGTCTGGATCAGCCGGTTCGGCTCGCCCCTGCGCACCAGCACGCCGCGGCCGGGCGGCTGCTGGCTCGCGTACACGCCGGGGAAGAGCTGGCCCTCGCTGCGGTCGCCGGACATCACCAGCGCCGTGGAGCCGGACTCGCGCAGCCCCTGGAGCAGCGGTTCGTACAGGCCGCGCGAGGCGCCCGCGACCCGGCGGGTGAGGACGAAGTGCAGGCCGATGTCGACGGCGGAGGGGATGTACGGCACGAAGGGGGCGAGCGGCTGCTGTCCCGCGGTGGTCAGGACGTCGTAGTCGTCGACGAGGATCACGATGCGCGGGCCCGAGCCCCAGCTGCCGGGTTCCAGGTCGGCGGGGTCGGCGCTCTCGTCGGGCAGCCGCTTGTCCAGTTCGCCCGCGATGCCCTGGGCCAGCGCACCGGCCAGCTTGGCGTTGTAGGCGTAGCCGCCGCGGTACTCCTCGGGGACGGCGCCGCGCAGTCCGCGCCGCGGGTCGAAGACGCCGAAGACCAGCTCGTCGTCGCCGTGGCGTTCGATCAGGCCCTCGACGACGACCTTGAGCAGGTTGGTCTTGCCGCACTCGCTGTCACCCATGATCATCAGGTGCTGGTCGTGCGCGAACAGGTCCAGCGGGACGGGCGCCAGCTTCGTCTGGTCCAGGCCGATGGGCACCCGGCGCGGCTCGGCGGCGGGGCCGGGCAGCAGGTGCGGTTCCAGCAGGTGCGGCAGCACCCGGACGGGCTGGGCGACCTCGCCGGTCCAGGTGGCGCGGACGGTACGGGCCGTGCGCTCCAGGACGGCGCCGAGTTCGGCGGTGTCACCGAGGGCGTCGGTGCGGGGCAGCGCGACCTGCGCGAAGAGCTTGCCGTCGGTGAGGACGCGGCCCTTCTCCTCCGGGGAGAGGGTCTCGGCGAGCTTGCGGTCGACGCTGGACTCGGTGGGGTCGTTCAGCCGCAGTTCGACGCGGGTGCCGAACTGGGACTGGGTGGCGATCCGCACGTCGTTCCAGCGCAGCATGCCCGCGACCACGTGGATGCCGTAGCCGCTGCCGCGCTTGAGGATGTCGACGACCGCGTCGTCCAGGTCCTCGAAGTCGTCGCGCAGGGCGCCGAAGCCGTCGATGAGCAGCACGATCTCGGTGGAGGCCAGCTCGGGCAGCCGCCCCGCCGCGCGCAGGGTGCGCAGTTGCTCCAGGGAGTCGATGTTGTGGACGCGGAACAGTTCCTCGCGCTGGTCGAGCATGCCGCGCACCGAGTCGATGGTGCGGGCGGCGCGCTCGCGGTCGGCGCGGCCGGCGACACCGCCGACGTGCGGCAGTCCGGCGAGCGCCTGGAGGCCGCCGCCGACCAGGTCGAGGCCGTAGACGCCGACCTCCTGCGGGGTGTGGGTGAGCGCCAGGGACAGGGCGAGGGTGCGCAGCAGGGTGGTCTTGCCGGACTGGGGGCCGCCGATGACGGCGGCGTGGCCGCCCGCGACGGTGAGGTCCAGGTACCACTGGCCCTGCCACTGCTTGGCCGGGTCGTCCAGGAGGCCGAGCGGCACCCGGAGCGGCCCGCGCCGCCCGGCGAGCTGCATGCCGCGCGCGCCCACCTCGACGGGTCCGGCGACCTGGTCGAGGGCGACGGCGTCGGGCAGCGGGGGCAGCCAGATCCGGCGTACGGTGCGGGCCCCGGCGTCCTCGATCTGCTGGACCAGGACGCCCATCTCGGTGGGTCCGGTCTCGCGGCGCCGCATCTGCGGTTCCTCGGCCCCGGCGGACTCGTCCTGGCCGAGGGTGTTGTACGCCGCGTACTCCAGGGCCAGCGGCCCGGTGTCCTCGGTCTCGCGCTCCACCGGGCCGCGGTAGGCGCCGGACACATAGCTCGCCTTGAACCGCTCGTAGTGGCTGGTGTCGACCTTGAGGTAGCCGAAGCCGGGCAGCGGGGGCAGGTGGAAGGCGTCGGTGGTGTCCAGGACCGTACGGGACTCGTCGGCGGAGAAGGTGCGCAGGCCGAGCCGGTAGGACAGATAGGTGTCCAGGCCCTTGAGCTTGCCGCCCTCGATGCGCTGGCTGGACAGCAGCAGGTGCACACCGATGGACCGGCCGATCCGGCCGATGGACAGGAACAGGTCGATGAAGTCGGGCTTGGCGGTGAGGAGTTCGCCGAACTCGTCGATGACGACGAACAGGTGCGGCAGCGGTTCGAGGTCGGGGCGCTTCTCGGCGCGCAGGGCGGCGTAGTGCCCGATGTCGGCGACGTTCCCGGCGTCCTTGAGGACCTGCTGGCGGCGCTTGACCTCACCGGCGAGGGAGGCGTGGACGCGTTCGACGAGACCGGCCTGGTTCTCCAGGTTGGTGATGACTCCGGCGACGTGCGGGAGGTCGGCGAAGGGTGCGAAGGTCGCGCCGCCCTTGTAGTCGACGAGGACGAGCGCGAGGTCGTCCGGCGGGTGGGTGGCGACCAGGGCGAGCACCAGGGTGCGCAGCAGTTCGGACTTGCCGGAGCCGGTGGCGCCGACGCACAGGCCGTGCGGGCCCATGCCCAGCTCGGAGGACTCCTTGAGGTCGAGCAGGACCGGCTCGTGGGCGTCGCTGACGCCGATCGGGACGCGCAGGAAGGCGCGTTCGCCGCGCGGCGCCCACAGCCGGTCCAGGTCGAGGCGGGCGACGTCGTCGATGCCGAGGAGTTCGGCGAAGTCGACGGGCCCGGTCAGCGGCGCGTCGACCATGGACTCGGCGGACAGCCTCAGCGGGGCGAGCATCCGGGCCAGGCCCTCGGCGAAGGGCACGCCGACCTCGTCGACGGTGCCGTGGGCGCTGACCGGTTCGGCCTCGCGCAGGTCCTCGATGAGGATGCGGTCGCCGTCGACGGTGATGCGCACGCCGACGCTGCCGGGCTCCTGGACGCGTTCGTCGAGCAGGTGCAGCACGGTGACGCCCATCTCGCGCAGGCCCACCGCGTCGTCGGGGCGCGGCAGTTCGACGGCGTCGGCGCCGTGTCCGTCGGCGACCACGAGGAGCCGGGAGGTCATGGCCAGGGCGTCCGGGCCGGACAGTCCGCGCCGCACCTCGGCGGCGAAGGAGGCGCGACGGCGCAGCTCGGCGCCGGTCTGCCGGGCGAGCTGGGGCAGCGAGGGCGCGATACGGCGGGCGGCGACGGGCCCGTCGAACTGCTCGGGGTCGAGCAGATGCGGCAGCCACTTGGCCCATTCCCAGTCGCCGATCCGGTCGCCGGGGGCGGCCAGCGCCATGGCGACGTCGTCGGGGGCGTGGGTGGCGGCGGTCTGCACCATCAGGGCGCGGGCCACCCGCAGGGTGTCCTCGCGGGGGCCGATGACGCTGATGTTGCCGACCCGGTCGAGCGGGACGGTGAGGGGCAGCTCGGTGCCGCTGCTGAAGCGGGACATCAGCGCGGACGCCTCGTTCAGCATGAACTGGTCGGGCGGGGTGAGCACGGAGGAGCCCTGCTGGGCCACCTTCAGGTCCCGTACGGGCATCTCGCCGGTGCCGACCCGCACCCGCAGGAAGTCCCCGTCCACGCGGCGCCGCTCCCACAGCCGGGCCGGGTCGCGCACGATGTCGTAGAGGGCGTCCGGCGGCGGGTTGAGCACCTGGGCGCGTTCGCGCCGCTCGCGTTCCTCCCCGGACAGTTCCTCGCGCAGGTCCTCCAGATAGGCGAGGTACGCCTCGCGCTGGGTGCGGCGGGTGCGCTGGGCCTTGCCGCGCTGGGAGAAGACCAGCGTCATCGAACCGGCCAGGGTGACGACGAGGATGATCGCGCCCAGACCGGCGAACTGGCTGTTGCGCACGACCGTCATCATCACGACGGACGACATCACACCGGCCACCGGCAGCAGCGAGGTCGCGATGGAACCGGCCTTGCCCTCGGGCAGGTTGGGCGGCGCCTCTATGGTGCGCGGTTCGGGGGCCGCCGCGGGCCGGGTGGTCCGGGCGGGCCGGTGGATCAGTCGGGTGCTCATCGTGGGTGCCTCGTCGTCCTCAAGTGCCCTTCGGCTACGGGGTTCAGCGGCGTGTCTGGGACAGCCGGAAGACCTCGGCGGCCAGTTCGGTGGCGGCCTGCCGGGTGGCGCGGGCGAGCAGGTCGGTGCGGATCGCGCCGCCGGCCGCCAGATGCCGGTCGTAGGGCAGGACGCGCACGCTCGCCCCGGTCTCCTTCAGCTGCCCGGCCGCCTTGTCCAGGTCGAGCCCGGTGTGCGGCACGGTCTCGGTGAGCAGGACGACGGTGGAGGTGGTGACGGACCGGGGCAGGCCGCGCATCCACTCCAGGACGGCGTGCGTGCTGGCCAGGCCCTCCAGGGTGGCGGGCACGGTGAGCACCCGGGCCTGGGCGGCGGACAGCGCGGTGCGGGCGACCTCGGCGGGCAGCGTCTCGCAGTCCACGACGGTCACGCCGAAGTAGCGGCGCAGCGACACCATGACGCGCTCGTAGCCGCGGGTGTCGAGCATCGCGCCGACCTGGCCCTGGCTGCCGGGCAGCAGCCAGGCGTTGTCGGGGAGCTGGACCAGGTAGCCGGTGACGTCCAGCAGGGACATCTGCGGTTCGACCAGTCCGGCGAGGTCGCCGGTGGTCCAGCGCAGGCTCTCGGCGCCCAGGCGCAGCGGCAGCGAGCCGAGCGCCGGGTCGGCCTCCACGACCAGCACCGGGTCCTGCCGGTAGTGCGCGTAGGTGGTGGAGAGCAGCGCGGCGACGGTGGTCTTGCCGGAACCGCCGCGGATGGAGGTCACGGCGATCTGCCGGCCGGTGGTGACGGCCTGCTGGAGCACCTCGGCGACGGCGGTGGTCTCGGCGACCTCGCGCGCGGCCGAGGAGGACACGGTACGGCGCACCGCGCGCAGCGCCCGCGCCGCGAACGGCTCGCCGCGGCGCGGCTTGCCCCCGGTGGCGGCCAGCCGCTTGTCGACCACGGGACGCGAGTCGGGGGTGGCGCCGCGCTGCGGGGAGCCGGGGTACTGGGCGGCGGCCGGGCGGGCGGCGGCGGGCTGGTGGGGTGCGGCGGACTGCTGGGGCGCGGCGGGCTGCTGCGGCTGGTACGGCTGCTGGGGCTGGGCCTGCGGGTGCTGGTACGGCTGCGGTGCCTGGGGCTGGGCCTGCGCCTGTGCCGGGAAGGGGGCCGGGGCCTGGGCCTCCCCGGGGAAGGGGGCCTGGGGCTGGGCCGGGTAGGGGGCGGCCTGGTCCTGCGGCCCGGCGGGGGGCTGGGTGTGCGGGTAGCCGTACGCCGGAGCGGGGGCCTGGGCCGCCTCCGTCTGCGGGTTCGGGTGCGGGTTCGGGTTCGGGTTCGGGTGCGGATAGCCGTACGCCGGTGCGGCCGGGCCCGGAGCCGGGGGCTGCTGCCCCTCCGGCCCCGCCGGTCGCGGCGCCGCGGTCTCCTCCTGCGGGCCGCGCCGGGGCGCGGTGTTCCTCAAGTCGCGCAGCACGTCGTTCTGCCAGTTGTCCCCGTTGGGCATGTCGCCTTCTTCCCCGCCTCGTCGTCCCGCCCGGAGCGCCGGCGCGTCGTCCGTGAGTGGTCCGTGAGTCTCAGAACTTGTCGAGCAGTTGCCCGTAGATGCCGAACACCCCGACGGCGAGCGGGAAGAGCCCGATCACACCGAGGGACTCGATCAGGTCGGCGAACCGGCGCAGCCGCACCCGTACGTGCTCGGGCGGCTCCACCGCGAGGACGAGCAGCGGCAGCAGCCCGGCCGCGCCGAGCAGCACCAGCGCGCCCGCGCCGCCCGCGTGGTGCAGCCACAGCACCGCCAGCCGCACGACGAGCACGGCCGCCGCCGCGAGCAGCGCCACGACCTCCGCGACCAGCGGGAAGGCCCGCGCCCGCGACAGCAGGACGACGGCCGTCAGCGCGGCCAGCGCCACCGTCCACACGGTCGGCTCGTGGGCGGTGGTCAGCAGCCAGCCGCCGGCCGCGGCCGAGACCGCGGTGACCACCGTGGCCAGGGCGAGTCCGCGGTGGGTGGCGGCGAGCGCGTTGGCGACCTGGTGGCGGCTGACCGACACGCCCGAGGAGCGCCGGTCGTCCAGTCCGGTGAGCCCGGACGCCATCAGCGCGAGGCGGGGCAGCAGGCCGAGCAGCACGACGGAGAAGACCGCCATCACCGCGCCGAGCCGGTCCGGCCGGTCCTGGAGCGCGGCGACGGCCTCCCACACGACGGCGATCGCGGCCGCCGCACCGGCGCCGACGAGTCCGCCTCGGCCCAGGGGCGAGAAGTACGCGAGGAGGACGAGGGTGACCACCAGGGCCGCGACGACACCGGCCAGCCGGGCGGTCCCGGACCAGCCGTAGGCGTCGGCGGCGGTCCAGGCGGTGAGCAGCCCGAGTCCGCCGGTGGCGAGCAGCAGCGCGGTGGCGAGCCCCCGGTTGCCCTGGCCGATCCGGGCCACCAGGGCACCGGCGACCAGGCAGACCACGGTGACGGCCGCGAGGGCGGTGGTGACGCTCTCCAGCGCGAACTCGCGCCGGGCGAGCACACCCGCGGCCACCGTGAAGCCGACCGTGGCGACCCCGGCGCTGGCCCGGCGCGCGGCCGGGCGCCAGCGCCAGGCGCGCAGGTCGAGGTCGTCGGCGACCTGGTCGGTGACGTCGTGCACGACCGGGGCCGGCGGCGCGGCGTGGGCGCGCACGAGCTGGAGGACGGCACCGTCGGGGATCCCGGCCGAGGACAGGGTCGCGTCGTGCGGCAGGACCGAGCCGTCGGAGGTGATCAGCTGCCGGGTGGCCGGGCGGGTGGAGGCCCGGTCGTCGAGCAGCCGCAGGATGTCGGGGAGCAGTTGGCCGATCGGGGTGTCCGACGGCAGGACGATGTCGGCGCGTCGGCGTTCACCGACCAGGGTGACCCGGCTCAGCTGGGTCCGGGACGTCGTTGCTGTGCTCACCACTCACCGGAACCTATCATCGCGTCTTCTCCGTCACGGGTCCGCGTGACGTGACCATGGTGACCACGCACATCGTCTTCACGGCTTCTCCGTAGCCTTGGTACCGCTGGTCGCCGAAGGGGCCGGCGTACCCGACGGGTTGTACATCTGCTCCTGCTGTTGCTGCTGCTTCTTCTGGTCGGCCTTCTGCTTGGCCAGGGTCGCCTGGAGGAACGACCAGCCGACGCAGCCCGCGCACAGGACGGCGGCGATGGCGATGCCCGCGAAGACCTTGCCGAGCCGTTCGTCGACCGTGCGCCGTCCGCGCTGCGCGCCGAACAGCAGTGCGTCGCGCATCCGGCGCCGGCGCACCGCCACCGACTCGAGCAGCTGGCTGTCGTAGTCCCGTGCCATCCCGTCGTCCTGTGCAGTAGCTGTTTGCTGTGACCGTGTCTCGTGGCTCCGCGCCCGTGCCGGTGCCCGTGTCCGTCGCCCGTGCCGGTGCCCGTCGTGCGCGCGTTCGTCAGTCGTCCGGGCCGAGTCCGAGGTGGCCGCGCATCGTGGCGTACTTGTGCGCGAGCCGCCGTGCGGTGGGCTCGTCCAGTGCGGCCAGGCGCCGCGGGTCGGCGTTGTGCGCGAGGTCGGCCGCCTTGACCAGACGGGCGCCGGGCACGGCCAGGATCCGGCGCGCGTACGCCTCCGGCTCCTCGCCCGGCCGCTTGGTCACGGCCCGTACGGCGTCCTTGGTACGGGCGGGCAGCGGGGCCGCGTCGAGCCACTCCTCGCTGAGCGCGCCGTCCTCCAGGGCGTCGTGCAGCCAGGCGGCGGCGACCAGGTCGTCGCCTCCGCCGCGGGCGCGGACGCCCTCGGCGACCGCCGACAGGTGCTCGGCGTACGGCCGTCCGGCCTTGTCCGTCTGCCCGGCGTGCGCGGCACGGGCGACGGCCTCGACCTCGGCCGGGCTCATCTCCGCCCCGGCGCGCACCGGCGCCTGCGCCCGCCCCGTCCGGGGCGGCCTTTCCTGCGGCATCGCGGATCCCCCTACTTCGCTTCCGCAACATATGGCATGGACGGGCCGCCCGTACACCCGGGGTGGAGCCCCGCGGCCCCTTCCCCCGTGCCCTGACGGGCAGCGTGCCACGTACCCGGCGAGACCGCCACGGCATCCGGCGGACCGGGCCCGCGGCCAGGGCGGACGCCCCCGCGCGGGACCGCTCGCCCCGCCGCGGGCCCGGACTCAGTCGCCCTTGGCGAGGGCCTTGACCGCGTCGGAGTCCGGGGCGTCGGCCAGGGGGCCCGGCCGGACCCGGCCGCGGTTGCCCTCCGGGTGGGCGAACATGTCCGCCAGCGCCTGCGAGGGCGGTACGCCCTGCCCCTTGGAGTCCTGGAGCCGGGCGTGCCAGTGGCCGCCCTCGGCGAGGGCACGGCCGCCCGCGGCCGCGCACGGCACCCACGCGGCCGCGTCGTCCTCGTCGCTCGCCCACACGTATCCGAGGGGCGCACCGCCCTGCTTGTCGACCACCGTGAGGTACCGCACCGGCTTGTCGGTCCAGGTCTGGTACCGCGCGGGTCCGGGCTCGACCAGGTCGAAGTGCACGTCCTGGTCGAAGCGCGGGTTGATCGGTCGTTCGCTGCTCATGAAGTCCACTTTCGCTCGGCTCTGCCTGATCCTCAACGCGGCCGGGGCCGGCTGCGGCCACAGCTACGGCTTCGCCCTCGGGAGGACCTCGCCGTAGATGTGCCACTTGCCCTGCGCCTCGTCGAAGAAGACACGCGTCACCTTGTACTCGGACCCCCGGGCGAGCAGCAGTTCGCGCTCGCCGGGGTACTTGGAGAGATGGTCGATCCAGAGCGCCGGAGTGCCCTTCGCCACGCGGAGGTGCATCCACACGGGCTTCATGTCGAACGGGGGCGGCGGTGTCTTGCCGAGCGCCGTCGAGGTGAACGCCTTGTCGTCGAACGTACCGCCCAGCATGTCGAGCGGTGAGTCGATCGCGCGCCCGCCGACCTTCACATGGTCGACCCCGGTACCGCGGACGATCATGATGTCCTCGGGCACCGGGCGGGTGTCCATGACCTCGTCCATCTCGGCGATGGTGTGCTTGAGCGCGTCGTCCACCGGGGCGCCGAACCGCAGATGGCCGTTGATCAGGTCGTACTCGTTGCCGCTGTACGTCCGCAGCGCCTCACGGGACTCGGGGGTCAGGTCGTCCAGGAACTTGTTCCAGTACGCGTTGCCGTACTCCAGTCCCGCCTTGTTGCTGGCGCTGGGCGCGGTGTTCGTGCCCCGGGACAGCTCGGCCTCGGCGACCGCGTGCTTCTCGGCGTCGTCCAGGGCGTCGAAGTCCCGGTCGGACATCTGCGGCTTGTACTCGAACGGTTCCCCGGTGCCGTGGCCCGGCACGTCCGGGTGGTCGTGGACCGGGGTCGCCGGGGCGTCGGCGCCGTGGTGCGCGGTGGCGTCGAGGACCGGGTGGTCGAGGTCCACGTGGTCGCCCACGTGCGAGGCGTCGTCGGCGTGGCCGTCCGTGTGGTGGCCGCCGCCGTGGTGGTCGGTGTGGTCACCGCCGCCGTGCTCGGTGTGTCCCGTGTCGTCGTGGCCATGCCCCTGGCCGTGGCCGTTCGGCGCGTCCGAGGTGTGGCCGTGCCCGCCGCTGCCGGGGACGTCGTGCGTCGGCGTGTGCGTCGGGACGTCGTGGGTCGGCGTGTGCGTCGGGGTGTGGTCGTACGAGGCCGGGGCGTGGTCGTAGGACGACGGCGGCGGCGTGTGGTCGTACGCGGACGGCGGGACCGTGTGGTCGTACGGCGACGGTGACGGCGTGTGGCCGTAGTGCGCGGCCGGGTCGGTCGTGTGGGACACGCCGTCCGCGCCGGTGTGTACGCCCGTGTGGACGGGCTGCTGTCCGTGGATCGTCCAGCTGTCGGGAAGGCCGGGGACCTTCGGGGCGTTCGGGACGGTCTCGTGCGGGACCGGTGTGGTCTCGGGGATGCCGTTGGCGGCCGTGATGTTGCCGTGCGGATCCAGCAGCTGTCCGTCGGGCAGATGGACCGAGCCGTCCGGCAGCGTCGGCATGTCGATCTTGCCGATGCCCTTCAGGGCCTTGGTGATGTCCCCGATCTTCGACAGGCCCGCGCCCGCACCCTTGGCGACATACGTCATCGGGTCGATGACCCTGCCCGCCTTGCCCGCCACCGACAGCGCCTTCGCGACCGCGCCGGCCTTGCCCGCACCCGACGCCGCACCCCCCGCACCACCCGTGAACACCGTGGTCAGCACATTGAAAGTCACCGCAC